>NZ_JBSFSX010000010.1:0-398527 GCF_053590035.1 Nonomuraea sp. NPDC003214
AAACGGACGCTTGCTCCCCAGTCCTGCGAGAGGCGCTCATTTCGTTGTGTCTTAATTCTTTCAGCCGTTCAAGTCTCTGTCAAATTGACCGGACTCGCTCGACCTGCTGGAATTTCGACGCCCCGCTAACTTACCAGCCATTCGGACAGCTTCGAACCGTCCGGATGTCTCGCCAGAGAGTGGGATTCGCCGGGCACCTCCGGAGCTTGATCAGCCCCTCGTCGCCCGCGCCTCAGCAACTCTAGCAGCCCCCAAGACCACCGTGGCCCGTCTCGGGTAATCATGACGTTCTTCCCTCCCCAGGCAACCGCCAAACCTCTCCACGCGCATGGCAAGGGCCGGCCCGGGAGCGCACCCCCCGATCCGGCGGAACGCGCAAGTGCCCGGCAAGTCATCCGCAATCGCTCCCAGGTACGAAGTACGTACGAGCAGACTGCGCTCTCGGAGGTATCCGCCATGACCCGCTCGGAGTTCGACGACATCCGCGCCTTCCTCGCCGACGACGCCACGCAGCCGGAAGATCTCCTGCGCATCGCGCGGACGCTCGTCGACGACCTTGAGCACGCCCGGATGCGCGAGGCCGTCATGCGCACCCACTATCTGCGGCTGCTGACCGCCGCCCGCGCCACGGTGGCGGCCGACTCGGTGGGGGCGCCCGAGCCGATGGCGTTCCTCACGCACGAGCTGGGTGAGCACGGCCAGCTTCCGGCGAACGGCGAGGCCGTGCAGCGCATCCTCTCCGACGCCCGCACGGCGGCGGCGCTGCTGGCCTGCCTGGAGCAGCACGCCCGGCCGAGGCCCCGCGCCGGCATCCGGCTGCGCCGCTGCGTCGGCTCCGTCCGCACTCTGCCGCGCTGACCCCGACGCGCCCCTTTCCGGGCCGGTCGGGGAGGGGCACCACGCCGGGGTCGGCCAAGGGAGAGGCGCCACACCCGGGCGGCCGGGAATGGGTGCCGCTGCTGCGCCGGTCAGAAGAAGGGGCCCACTGCTGGGCCGCACCGGACGAGAGGCGTGCGACCCGGCCCCTACAGCGGCGGCCCGTAGAAGCGGCGCGGGATAGAGCGCGCGTGTATCACCGGATGACGACCTGGGACATACCCGCGCTTGGCGGACGGCCTGGGAGACTGCGCATATGTGGCAACGCGGGATGAACTGGGCGGCAATCGCCTTTGTCGGGACATTCAGCGTTATGTGGCTGGGTGTCGTGGTGTACGCGGACGTGGCCTCTGCCTTTTGGATGCGCGCCGGTCAGGTGGTGTTCGCCCTGTTCCTGCTCGGATGGGCCGGGTGGAAAGCGGCCATCATGATCGGCAAGGCGTGAGTTCGATGAGCGAGCAACCGTACGAGGTCAGTCAGGACCTGGGGGACGACCCGCAGGCGTCGTTCGCGGCGATGTACCTGGACCGGCTCCCGCAGCGGCACCGGATCGACGACGCGGCCGCCCGCGGGATCTCCCGGTGGACGCGCGAGGAGGACGTGCGCGAGTCCGACGCGCACGTCGACCCGCTCGCCGAGCCGGAGTGCTACTTCGAGTGACTACGGCGTGTACGGCGGCGCGACTCCCCAGCCCCAGTGGGGCACGGGCGCCTGGGGCGGAGGCGTGGCGCCGGGCTGGGAGTTGTGCCGGGCGATGCGGGTGCCCCATTCGATGTAGCCGAAGAACGCGGCCCTGAACTCGGGGTCGTCGGGCAGCGCGACCTCGTCGGCGGCGTCCATGAGCAGGCTGACCCAGCGCCGGCGCTGCGGCTCGGTGATGGCCTTGCCCAGGTGGTAGGAGAGCATGTGCGCGTATCCGCCGCGTTCGTCGGTGTAGCGCGACGGGCCGCCGAACACCTCGGCCAGCCACATGGCGACGTGCTTGGGGTGCCCCGGGTCCATGTGCGCGAACAGCGGCCCGATGAGTTCGTCCTTGACGACGTGTCCGTAGAAGACCTCGGTGAGCCGTTCCAACGCCTCGATGCCGCCGGCCCATTCGTAGAGCGTGGGCACGTTCTCTTCAGTCATGTAATCATGTAATCATTGATCAACAATGGCGGACAAGCCCATAATTCCGAGATGTTCGACCATAACGACCACTACCACGGCCTGCTGCTGAAACAGCTTCCGCCGGGTGCCCGGCACGCGCTCGACGTGGGGTGCGGGACGGGGGCGTTCGCGCGGGCCCTGGCCGCGCGCGGGCCGGCGGTGGACGCCGTCGATCCGGACGAGGCGGTCATCCGGGCCGCCGGTCAGGCTCCCGGGGTGACGTTCACGCCCGGCGACATCACCGCGATGGAGCTGCCGGGCGGACGCTACGACTTCGTGTCCTGCCTGGCGAGCCTGCATCACGTGCCGTTCGGCACGGTGAGCCGGCTGCGGGAGGCGCTGGCTCCCGGCGGGGTGCTCGCGGTGCTGGGCTGTTATCGCGAGAGCACCTGGTCCGACCGCCTGATCAGCGGGGCGGCCGTCCCGGCGAACGCCGCCATCAGGCTGGCCCTGGCAGGCAGGGCGGCGCACTCGCCGGTGCGGGCGCCGGTCAGGCCGCCCGCGATGACGCTGCCGGAGATCAGGGAGCGGGCCGCCGAGCTCCTGCCCGGGGCCCGGATCCGCCGTCTGCTCTTCTGGCGGTATCTGCTGGTCTTCAGAAAGCCTCGCACGTGACGTACCAGCGGCCCGAGAGATGGTCGGCCGACGTGGCGCGGATGGTCCCGGTGGAGTAGGTGAGCCCGCAGAACTCCAGCCATCCCCCGGAGCCGACGACGCCCAGGTCGGTGCTGCCGACATGGCGTACGGCACGGCCGACGGGGAAGAGGCCGACCCATTCGACGCCCAGCCCGGCCTCGACGTCGCCCACGGTGACGCTCTCCGGATGCATGGGCAGGGACCGTACATAGGTCGACAGGGCGTGCTCGGAGACGGCGAACGCGAACCGGATCGGCAGGTCGGCGGCCACGACGGCGAAGGTGGCGACGGCGAGCAGCGGGCCGACGGCGGACAGCTTGCGGTAGCGGCGCAGGAAGAACAGCACGCCCCAGGCGACGGCCGCCAAGATCCAGAACATCAGCGCATAGGACCAGATATATAGGCTGCCGCCGGGAAATATCGCCCCGATCACGCTCGCCGTGGCCGCGATGCTCGGTGGCACCACCAGCCACAACCACCGCATATCCCTACGCCTGACCGGTCCCCCTGGCCCATGCACACCAGGGACCATAGCAAGGCGGCTGCTGAAAGTTTCACCCTTCCGCACAGCCGAACAGCCTGTCCCGCCTGTGGCTTTCACCGGACGCCCTCGTCGCGGCCGGTGCGGACCCTTCTGGGAACGGCGACCGGCTCCCTACCATCCGAGTGAACCCCGTGGGAGCGCTCCCACATCACCGGACGGAGTATCCATGTCTCGCAGCAGGCCCTTGGTGGCCGCCATCGTCGCCGCGGCCGTCACGGCGGTGGCGGGGGCGGCCGTCTTCACCTCCTCCGCCGTCCAGGCCGCCGACTCCGCGTTCTACGTCGACCCGCAGACCAACGCCGCCAAGTGGGTGGCCGCCAACCCCGGCGACAGCCGCGCCGCCGTGATCAGGGACCGGATCGCGGCCGTGCCGCAGGGCCGCTGGTTCGCCAGCTACAACCCGTCGGTCGTGCGCGGTCAGGTGGACGCGTACGTGGGCGCCGCCGCGGCGGCCGGCAAGATCCCGATCATGGCCGTGTACGCGATGCCGAACCGCGACTGCGGCGGCCCGAGCGCCGGCGGCGCCCCTGACCACGCGGCCTACCGAGGCTGGATCGACCAGATCGCCGCCGGTCTGGGCGGCCGCCCGGCCACGATCGTGCTGGAGCCCGACGCGCTGGCCATCATGTCCAACTGCATGAACTCCGCCGAGCAGGCCGAGGTCAAGGCCTCGATGGCCTACGCCGGGCAGCGGTTCAAGGCGACGTCCTCGCAGGTCAAGGTGTACTTCGACATCGGGCACGACGCCTGGCTGTCGCCGTCGGAGGCCGCCTCGCGGCTGAACGGCGCCCAGGTCGGCACCAGCGCCGACGGCATCGCGGTCAACACCTCCAACTACCGCTCGACGCCCGGCCTGGTGTCCTACGCCAAGAGCGTCATCGCCGCGACCGGCGTCTCCGGGCTCGGCGCGGTGATCGACACCAGCCGCAACGGCAACGGCCCGGCGGGCAGCGAATGGTGTGACCCGGCGGGCCGCGCCACCGGCACCTGGAGCACGACGGACACCGGCGACCCGGCGATCGACGCGTACCTGTGGGTGAAGCCGCCCGGCGAGGCCGACGGCTGCATCGCCTCGGCGGGACAGTTCGTGCCGCAGCGGGCGTACGACCTGGCCATGGCCGCGCCGCAGCCGACCGTGTCCCCGACCGTCACCGTCACGCCGACGGTCACCGTCTCCCCCACAGTCACCCCCACGGGCACGCCCGGCTGCACCGCCACGTACAAGCTGGTCAACAAGTGGCAGGGCGGGTTCCAGGCCGAGGTGACCGTGCGCAACACCGGCACGGCGCCGATCAGCGGATGGCGGGTCGGCTGGACGTTCGCCGGCGGTCAGTCGATCTCGCAGCTCTGGAACGGCTCGGTGTCCGGCAGCGGCGGCAGCGTGACCGTCTCCAACCTGGGCTGGAACGGCTCGGTCGGCCCCGACGCGACCACCACGTTCGGCTTCCTGGCCAACGGGGACGGCACGAGCACGCCGTCGCCGATCAGCTGCACGACGTCCTGACGGCTACCTCCGGCTCACCGCGTGGGTGACGAGCGTGGTGAGCACGTCCTTGACCGAGGCGCGGTTGCGCGCGTCGCACAGGACGACCGGGGTGCCCTCGTCCAGCCCGACGGCCCGCCGTACCTTCGCAGGATCGTGACGGCGGGCCCCGTCGAAGCAGTTGACCGCGACCACGAACGGCAGCTTGAGCTGCTCGAAGTAGTCCACCGCCGGGAAGCAGTCCTGCAGGCGGCGGGTGTCGGCGAGGACGACGGCGCCCAGCGCGCCGAGCGCCAGCTCGTCCCACATGAACCAGAACCGGTCCTGGCCCGGCGTGCCGAACAGGTAGAGCCACAGGTCCTCGCGGATGGTGATGCGCCCGAAGTCGAGCGCCACCGTCGTGGCGACCTTGGTCTCCACGCCCGACAGGTCGTCCACGCCGACGCCGCGGTCGCTGAGCAGCTCCTCGGTGTGCAGCGGGCGGATCTCGCTGATGGTGCCGACCATCGTCGTCTTGCCGACGCCGAATCCACCCGCGATCAGGATCTTCAGGGCCGTCGCGGTGAGCGTCCCGCCGGAGGGCCGGGGGCGGTCAAAGCCTGCGAATTCCATGCAGTACATCCCTGTAAGTGCGTTCGTCGATCGTCTGGTCGGGAGGCTGCGGCGGGTCGATGTTCACCAGGCCCTCGCGCCGCAGGTCGCCGAGGAGCACACGGGTGATGTTGAGCGGCAGGCCGAGCTGCGCCGCCACGTCCGCCACCGGCGTCGGCCGGCGGCAGATGGCCAGCATGGCGTGGTGCTCGGGGTTCAGCCCCGGCAGCTCGAAGGGCGTCCTGATCGTCGTGACGATCGCGACCAGGTCGAACGCCTCCCCCGAGGGCCGCGCCCGGCCGCCGGTGAGCCCGTACAGCCTGATCAGCGGCCCCGGATCGTCGTCGGTCACGGTGCCGTCCCGTTCCAGACAGGCGCGGGCGCGGCTCCTCTCGGCTGGGTGGAGAGGTGCTCGCCGACGCGCTTGACGAGCAGCGCCATCTCGTACGTGATCAGGCCCAGCTCGGCGTCGGCCGCCGTCAGCACGGCCAGCCTGGCACCCTGTCCGGCGGCCGAGACGAACAGGAAGCCGCCCTCCAGCTCGATGATCGTCTGGCGTACGCCGCCGAGCCCGAAGTGCCGCCCGGCGCCCACGGCCAGGCTGTGACTGCCCGCCGCGATGGCCGCCAGATGCTCGTGGTCCTCCCGGGTCATGCCCTGGGAGCCGCCCATCGTCAGGCCGTCGGCCGACAGCAGCACGGCGTGCCGTACGCCCGGGACCCGGTGGGTCAGGTCGTCCAGCAGCCAGCTCAGCTCAGATCTCGCGTCGGCCATGGTCATCCCTTTCATCGCGCATGTCACGGCTCTCCTCCGCCTCCCTGCGCCCCTGCCGCCAGCCCTCCTGCATGGAGGTCATCAGGTCGTGGAGCTCCTGCGGGGAGCGGGTGGAGATGTCGGGTTCCTGCCGTGGGCGCGTCTTGCGGAGTTGTGGTGCGAGGCTGGCCTGCCGTACCCGTACCGGCAGTCCGTCCAGGTCGTCGTCGGTCTCGTAGCGCGCCGGCGAGGGCGGCGGGGGCAGGGTTCGCACGGCGGAGGGCGTCGGGACCTGCCGGACCGGCGGCGCCGAGGCCGGCTCGAACAGCGAGACCGTGGTGTGCGGGCGGGCCTGCACGGGCTCGGTGAGCACGCTCACCGGGACCATCAGGATCGCCGTGGTGCCGTCGTAGGGCGACTGGCGCAGCGTGACCTTGATCCCGTGGCGGGCGGCCAGCCGGGAGACCACGAAGATGCCCATCCGGTCGCTGCCCGCCAGGTCGAACTCGGGCGGCGTGGCGAGCTGGGCGTTGAGCTCGGCCATCGTGGCGGTGTTCATGCCCAGGCCGCGGTCCTCGACCTCGATGGCGAAGCCGTTGGCCGCGGCCAGGCCGCGCACCTGGACGCTGGTGTTGGGCGGGGAGAAGGAGGTGGCGTTCTCGATCAGCTCGGCGATCAGGTGGATGACGTCGGTGACGGCGGCGCCCGCGAGCATCGGCGCCTGCGGCATCGGCTGGATGGTGACCCGCGTGTAGTCCTCGACCTCCAGCGCGGCGCTGCGGATCACGTCGTGGATCGGCACCGGGTCACGCCAGCGCCTGCCGGGCGCCGCGTCGGACAGGATGATCAGGTTCTCCGCGTGGCGGCGCATGCGGGTGGTGAAGTGGTCGAGCTTGAACAGCCCTTCCAGCGTGTCGGGGTCCTCCGCCTTGCGCTCCATCGCGTCGAGCAGCGTGAGCTGGCGGTGCAGCAGCGCCTGGTTGCGCCTGGCCAGGTTGAGGAAGACCTGGCCGACGCCCTTGCGCAGCGTGGCCTGGCCGACCGCGGCCTCGACGGCGGTGCGCTGCACGGCCGAGAACGCCTGCACGACCCGCTCGACCTCGGCGGTCCTGGCCTTCTCCAGCTCGGCGGTCGTCTCGGCCGGGTCGACGTCCTCGCCCCTGCGCAGCCGCTCGACCAGCTTGGGCAGCCGGACCTCGGCCAGCTCGACCGCCGACGCCTGCAGCTTCCTCAGCTCGTCGATCATGGATCGGCCGAACCGGTACGACAGCACGATCGACAGCAGCACCGCCAGCAGGCCCAGGCCCAGCACCACGCCGATGCGCACCAGGCCCTCCATGACGCGGGTCTCGCCCTTCAGCGTGGCCCGCCGCACCTCCTGGCTGGAGTTGCCGCTCAGCCCGGCGAACGCCTCGGCCGCGTCGAGCCGCCAGGCCGTGGCGGTCACGGGCGGCATGCCGCGCGCGTTCCAGGCGTAGACGGCGTCCTCGGCCTGCTCGAACCGCTGGTAGGACGGGGTCGCGACGAGCCGTTCGTGCAGGGCGCGCAGCTCCGGGCCGATGTCGCGCAGCGCGTCGGCGAGCTGCACCCGCCGCGCCGTCATCGCCGCCACGAACGCCGCGTGCTCGGTCGAGGTCATCTGCCCGCGCTCCAGCGCCGGGGCCAGCACCGCGGCCTCCCTGGAGGCGTACTCGGCGGCCGAGCTGTAGGCCGACAGGCCGCGCAGCACCCGGTAGGAGTAGACCTCGGTGAGCCGCTCGGCGCCGCCGAACTGCTGGTTGGCGACGCCGATCATCACGTTGTACTTCTCGGTCGTGGTCAGCGCCGCCTCGTCGCCGAGATCGGCCGCCGCGCGCAGCCCCGCCAGCCCGTCCAGCGCCTTGAGCAGCGCCCGCACGGTCTCGGGCGCGGTGCCGGCCTGCGGCTGCTCGGCCAGCCCGGCCGCCACGTCCCGCACCCGCGCCACCGCCTGGTCGGTGACGTGCCGCTGCGTCGCGAGCTGCGTGTCACCCGCCGCCCGGCCCGCCAGCTCGGCGGTGAGCAGCCGCTCCCGCTGGAGCGCGATGATCAGCTCACGCGACGGCGCGCCGACCGCGTCCCACTCGCCCCGGCTCTGCGCGAACCCCGTCGTCTCCGACACCATGCTGTACGCGATGTAGCCCCACAGGCCGACGAGCGACACCAGAGGCACCAGGAGAATCCGCAGGATCTTGCGGCGGATCGGCGGGGCGGATCTCATGCGCTTCGTCCAATCCGCGCTTTCCTGCGCATAGTCGGTCTGCCTGGGGGCGGCAGTGCCTGAAGTGCACGCCGCGACGGATGCGCGCTGTGATCTGCACCACTATGCCGCTGTGGTCCCGCGCCGACAAGACGCCGTTTCAAAAGTTGATATTTCGATATCTCCGCGGCTATGCCGGAGTCATGGGCGGTCGGCTGCTGCCAGTTCCGTCAGGGAGATCGGGCGGAAGGTGTCCAGCATGGCCAGCAGGGTGTCATAGGAGGCTGTCTCGCCCTCCAGCCGCACCGTGGTGCCGCCGCGGCTCGCGTACATGCCCCTGTAGTCGTCCATCCAGACGCCGTCCCGCACCTGCCGGCAGTCCGCGCCGCTGTCGTACTCGCAGGCCAGGTACGGGCCGGTCAGGTCGGGACGCAGCACCCTGACCCGGATCACCGTCCCCTCGCCCTCGTACGTGAGGTGCAGCTCCGGCTCGTCGGGATGGCCCGTGTAGTCGTCGTCGGCGTGAAACAGGCGGAAGCCGTCGAGGCCCGGCCCGACCAGGGGCACGCCGGCGCGGTGCAGCCGTTCGGCCTGGGCGCCGGCGGCGATCAGGTCGTGCGGCAGGCCGAGCCCGAGGCAAGTCACGGCGACGAAGCCGGCGGCCAGCGACCTGGCCTTGGCCGGTTCCGGCATGACGATCGCGGCGGCGGCCACGTACCCGATGACGCCGAGCGCCATGAAGGCGGCGGTGCCGATGACGGCGCCGAAGTCCATGGCCGTCGAGAGCGTGAGCCCGAAGGCGGCGAACGCCAGCATGAGCACGTACAGCAGGAAGGACGCCAGCGTCGACACCGCCCAGGACAGCGGCAGCCTGCCGAACCAGCTCAGGAACATGCCCAGCGGGAACGGCAGCAGGGCCATCGCGAGGACGACCGGTATCTCGTCGGCGTCGCCGAACACGTACAGCATGGCTTCGGCGATTCCGACCACGGCGCCCACGAGCGCGGCCCTGACTAATGCACTCATACACCGATCTTGCCTGATTAGTCACCGGAGTCGAAGGACAATGGGCGGATCCGCCGTTCCCAGGGGTGCCAACCCTCGGGGGTCCTCCACGTTCTTTCGCGGACCTGTCGCCAGCGGTCGTCGTCCCACGACCGGGCCCCGGACGACCCGTGCCTTCTCCCGGCGGCGCCGTTCGGCCTGGGCGGCGACGTGCGACAGCCACAGCGGCGGGCGGTGAGCACCAGATGATGCCGGGTCGCGCGGAACCCGTACGGCGGAAGGCGCGCACGCACCATGCCAGCGCGCCCGGCCGGCCGTTAGAGTAGGCTGGCTACATGTAGGTGGTCTACATATGGAGGAGGCTTGATCATGAGTGAGGCCCGGGAATCCGCCTGGCCGGCGGTGCGGCTCGTCATCCTCATGCTCGCGGGCGTCGTCGTCGCCAACGTGGCACTCGCGCTGCTGACGACCAGGGACGAGGGGCTCGGGCTGGACGAGCTCGTCGCCTTCGGCGGGGGCGCGCTGGCGGGGCTGGCGGTGGAGTTCGGCGTCTTCCGGCGGACCCGGCGCTGAAGGCTTTCAGGTGATTAAGTCGCGGAATTGCGCATACGAAAAAGTCCCCCAGGAGAAACTCCCGGAGGACTTTTTCTTTTGGTAGCGGGGGCAGGATTTGAACCTGCGACCTCTGGGTTATGAGCCCAGCGAGCTACCGAACTGCTCCACCCCGCGTCGGTGTGTGTCTAAAGACTATCCCTGACACGGGGCTTACGCAAACTGACTGACCTACGTCCCCCCGGTGGCCGTCGCCGTGGGTGAGGCCGTCGGCGTGGCCGGGGGCGAACCGGTGGGCGTGGCCGACGGTGACGCCGTGGGCGAGGCCGTGGGTGAGGCGTTCGGCGCCGGCTGGGCGCCGAGCGACTTCAGCTTCTCCAGCGCCGCGTCGAGCCGCTCCTGAGCCTTGCCGTACGCGTCCCAGTCGGGCGGGCTGGCCTGCAGGGCCTTCTGGGCGTCTTCGTAGGCCGTCTGGGCCTCGGAGATGGCCGTCGCCAGAGCGGTGGTCTGGGCCGGCTGCTGTTGCTGGTTCTCCTCGGCGGGCTTGTTTTCGGTGGTTTCCTGCTGTTCGCCGCCGAAGACCTCGGCCAGGCCCTCCTCCAGCGTGCGACCGACGCCGATCTTGCTGCCGAACGAGACCAGGACGCGCTGCAGGATCGGGTACGGCTCCTGGCCACCGCCCGCGGCGACCTGGACGTACACGGGCTCGATGTAGACCAGCCCGCCCGCGTACGGCAGCGTCAGCAGGTTGCCGTAGCGGACCGAGGAGGCGCCGACGCCGAGCAGGTTGAGCTCACCCGCGAAGCGGCTCTGGAAGGCGTTCTGCGCCTGGCCGGGGCCGGGGATCGGGGCGTTGGACGGCATCCGCAGGACGCGGAGCTGGCCGTAGTTGGGGCCGTCGGTGGAGTCGACCGCCATGAAGGCGGCCAGGTTGGGCCCCTGTCTCGGGACGAACGTGGTCGTCAGCGAGAACGTCGGCTGGCCGCCCGGCATCGTGGCCGTCAGGTAGTAGGGCGGCTGCTTGATGTTGCGGTCGCCCTGCGACGGGTCGTTGGGGACGTTCCAGAAGTCCTGGCCGCTGTAGAAGGCCGCGGCGTCGGTGATGTGGTAGCGCGACAGGGTGTAGCGCTGCACCTTGAACAGGTCTTCGGGGTAGCGGACGTGCGCCCTGAGGTCGGCGGACATCCGCTCCTTGGGCTGGATGACGCCGGGGAACGCGTTGCTCCACGTCTTCAGCACCGGGTCGTCAGGCTCCCAGGCGTACAGCGTGACCGTGCCGTCGTAGGCGTCGACCGTGGCCTTGACGGAGTTGCGCATGTAGTTGACCTGGTCCTGCGGCTGCTGGGCGATGACGCGCGAGCGGTCGGTGGCCGTGTCGCGGGTCATCTCGCCGAGGCTCTCGCTCTGCGAGTAGGGGTAGGCGTTGGACGTGGTGTAGGCGTCGACGATCCACGTGACCCGCCCGTCGACGATCGCCGGGTAGGGGTTGGAGTCGAGCGTCAGGAACGGGGCGACCTTCTGGATCCTGGCGCGCGGGTTGCGCTCGTACAGGATCTTGGAGTTGTCGTTGATGTCGCCCGACAGCAGGATGTTCACCTCGCCGTACTTGGCGGCGTAGAACAGCCGGTTGATGAACGAGCCGACGGGCACGCCGCCCTTGCCGGTGTAGGTGGTGTTCGCCTGGCCGGTGCCGCCCGTCTCCGGGTAGTCGAGCTCCTGCGGCCGCTGGGGGTTGCCGCCGGCGATCGCGTACTCGTTGTTGTTGGGGTGCTCGCCGAAGTAGATGCGCGATTCCTTGAGCCCGGTGGTCTGCGTCAGCGGGCCGGTGACGGGCATGTCCTTGGCGTCGTAGTCGGGCAGGCCGCCGGAGTCGACCTTGTTGCCCGGCGCGGCCACGATGCCGTAGCCGTGGGTGTAGACGAGGTGCCGGTTGATCCAGTTGTTCTGGCCCTCCGGCGGGCCGCTCAGCTCGCGGACGCCGACGATGTGGTCGACGGGCTTGCCGTTGGCGTCGGGGTAGCGGTCGACGTCGAGCTGGTCGGCGAACTCGTAGAAGCCCCTGATGCGCTGCGTCTGCTCGTAGGTGGCGGACACGAGCGCGGGGTCGAGCAGCCGCACGCCCGTCACGGACGTGTCGCCTGCCTGCTGCACCTTGGCGGGGTCGGCCTCGGCCGAGTATTGCTCGACCTTCACGTCGTCGATCCCGTACGCCTGCCGCGTGGCCTCGATGTTGCGCGCGATGTAGGCGGCTTCCTTGCCCTGCTGGTTGGGCTTGACCTGGAACTGCTCGACGAGCAGCGGGTAGACGCCGCCGATCAGCACGGCCGACAGCACGAGCAGGCCGAAGGAGACGCCGGGCAGCATGCCGCCGGGGCGGAAGATGCCGGCGAAGAAGAGCGCGGCGCAGATCAGCGCAATGATCGCGAGGATGGTCTTGGCGGGCAGCACCGCGTTGACGTCGGTGTAGGAGGCGCCGTGCACGAAGCCGCGCTCGGAGAAGACCAGCTCGTAGCGGTCGATCCAGTAGGCGACGGCCTTGAGCAGCACAAACACGCCCAGCAGCACGGACAGGTGGACCCGGGCCGCGCGCGAGGCGTGCACGCCCGGCGACTGCAGCCGGAAGCCGCCGTAGAGGTAGTGCGTGATCGCCGCCAGCACGGTCGAGATGATCACCGCGGCGAACAGGAAGTTCAGCACCATCCGGATGAACGCCAGGTCGAACATGAAGAACGACAGGTCGATCTTGAACATCGGATCGGTCTTGCCGAACGTCTCGCCGTTGGCGAACTTCATCCAGGTCTGCCACTGCCCGGCGAAGGACGAGCCCGCGAAGAGTGCGAGCATCGCCATGCCGACGAGGAAGATCAGCTTACGGTGCGGGTCGAGCGCCATGCGGTAGCGGTCGGCCCCGCTAGCGCCGCCGAACATCGCGGGCCCGAACATCGGCTTGGTCCGGAAGGCCAGCAGCATGTTGCCGCCGACGATGCCCACCATGAGCACCGCGCCGATGACGAACAGCACGATCTCCGTCAGCAGCACGCCGGAGAACACCGGCATGAAGTCGATCGCGTTGAACCATAGATAGTCGGTATAAATCCCCGAAAAAAGGAAGAAAAGCGCCACAATCGCAACTAGTGCGATCGCGACAGGCAGAAGCAGTCGCGGTCGGCGGGGCAAGCGCATCGCCCTACCGGCTCCTGGGGTCCGGAAGCTCAAGGCCAACCCCTCGTCGTGATGAAGAAACGGTCCGTGTCTGGCAACCTACACCGCAGGGCCATCCGTACGGCTAACGCACGACCATCACAAGAAGTTTCATCCCGCGTCGCATGACGGCACTTTTCCCTTGCCGGTGCGCAGCGCGTCGAGCGCCTGCACCGCGCTGTGCAGCGTTTCGGCCTTGACCAGGCGCAGCCCGTCCGGCGCGCCCTTCACGGCCTCGGCGCAGTTGCCGGCGGGCGTCAGGAAGACGGTCGCGCCGGCCTTTTTCGCGCCGACCATCTTCTGCGCGATGCCGCCGATCGGCCCCACCTGCCCCTCGGGCGTGATGGTGCCGGTGCCGGCGATCTGCTTGCCGCCCGTCAGCTCGCCCTTGGTGAGCTTGTCCAGGATGCCGAGCGAGAACATCAGCCCCGCGCTCGGCCCGCCCACGTCGCCCACGTTGATGTCGACGTCGAACGGGAACTTGTACTCCCGCTGCATGGTCACGCCGACCCGGCTCTGCCCCTGCTCGCCCTTGGCGGTCTGGAGGGTCACGTCCAGCTGGTCGTCGCCTCTGGTCACGGTGAACGTCACCGGTTCGCCGGGCTTGTGCTCGCGGACGGCCT
Organism: Nonomuraea sp. NPDC003214; assembly: GCF_053590035.1. NCBI lineage: Bacteria > Bacillati > Actinomycetota > Actinomycetes > Streptosporangiales > Streptosporangiaceae > Nonomuraea > Nonomuraea sp. NPDC003214. Next base: position 13,632 of record NZ_JBSFSX010000010.1, read on the forward strand.
TGCCGACCTCCTCCACGTCGACCATCGGCCTGCCGTCGACAGCGGTGATCTTGTCGCCGACCTTCAGCTTGCCGTCGGCCGGCTGTCCCTTCTGGACCGTGCGCACCGAGATGACGGTCGAGTAGGGGATCTTGAGCTCGTTGAGCGCGGCGGCGGTCGCGTTGTCCTGCGAGCTGGTCATCTCCGCCACGTTCTCCTCCTCGACCTGCTTCTGCGTGCGGTCGGGGGCGAAGATGGTCTCCTGCGGCACGACGGCGACCGACGGGTCGATCCAGCCTCGCAGCGCGGTCAGCAGGTCGATCTTGGAGTTGGGGCCGCCCTGGTAGGCGACGGTCACGAGCCTCAGCGACCCGCTGGTCGGGTAGGTCTCCCGCCCGCTGATCGTGATCACGGGCTTCTTGTCGACCTCACCCAGCGTGTTCTCCGTCGGGCCGGGGCTCAGCACGACGTACGGCACGTCCACGAACGCCCCCACGATGCCGAGCGCGAGCACCAGGAAGCCCGATACGAGCAGGGTCAGGGCGCGTCGTGACATGGATCGAGCTTATTCGCAGGCGCCGACCCACTCGGTCGACCCGTCGGCGAACACCTGATGTTTCCAGATCGGCACCTGGGACTTGAGATCGTCGATCAGCCTGCGCGCGGCCCGGAACGCCTCGTCGCGGTGCGGGCACGCCACGGCCACGATCACGGCGACGTCGCCGAGCTCCAGGTCGCCGACGCGGTGGACGGCGGCCAGCGCGGTCACCGGGAAGTCGGAGGCCACCTTCTCCGCCACCGAGCGCAGTTCGCTCTCGGCGGAGGGGTGCGCGGAGTAGGAGAGCCTGGTCACGGCCTTGCCGTGATCCTCCTCGCGGACGGTGCCCACGAACAGCGAGGTGCCGCCCGCCGCGTGGTCGCCCACCGCGGCCATCACCTCGTCGACGGACAGCGCGCTGTCACGAATGGCCAGCAACCGGATGACGTCCACGAAAAGAGACTACAGAGTCTTCACCCGCGACGCTTCTTGCGCACCTGCCTGACGATCGCCGCGGTGCCGATGACCGCCACGGTGGCGCCCGCCGCCGTGAGCGTCGCCTCCTTGACGGGCAGTCGCCTGCCGACCACCGTCGTACGGTTCTCGCGCAGCTCCAGGAGCTGGGCGAAGGCCGCCTCGTTCGTCCACGCCGGCTTCCAGCCCGCCTCGCGCAGCGCCGTGCAGTCGACGACCCACGGGTAGACCACGTAGTGCAGGTCGGTGGCGGGCGCCGGGGTGATGCCCAGCCGGTGCAGGCGCTGCGCGGTGCCGAACGTGAGCCCCGCCGGCAGCTCGAACCGGCGGATCCCGGACAGCTCCTCGACCTGCTCCTGCTCCAGCCAGCCGTCGGAGCCCACCGCCACCACGCCCGTGACCTGCCCGCGCGCGGCCAGCTCCAGCGCCGAGAGCAGGTCCTCGATGTGACAGAACTGCCAGCGCTGCTCACAGCCCTTGACCGTCAGCAGCCGGGGCGACTCGAAGTGACGGGTGATCACAGTGTCGACGCCGGGACCGACCACGGCCGCCGGCCGCACCACGGTGACCTCCAGGCCCGGATGGCTGCGCAGCGACCGGCGCACCAGCGCCTCGATCTCCAGGAAGTCACCGACCACGCCCGTGTCGGGCTCGGCCGCCACCGGCCCGTCCTCGGCCAAGGGCACCTCGTTGTCGGGCGCGGCCCCGTACACCATCGCGCTGGTGACGAGCACCACACGGCGGACGCGCGCGGCCGCGCTCGCCGTGAGCACGGTCTGGGCGGCGCGCAGGTTGTAGGCCCTGCGTTCCTTCGGGTCGGAGTCGACGGCGTAGTCACCCGCCAGGTGCACCAGGACGTCGATGTCGGAGATCCGGTTCGCCAAGAGCGGATCGCGTACGTCGATCACTCTCCAGGTGGCCTCCTGGATGTCGCCGCGTTCTTCGTCAATGGCCACCACCCTGCGGAAATCCGGGGCGGACACGAGCTTGGCGAGCAGCTCGCGGCCCAGACCGGAGGCGGCGCCGGTGACGGCTACGACGGGTTGGCGCGGGCGTTTCGAGGTAGGCACCAGGTCCTCACTTTGCACTGATCCGCCGTAGGACGACTAACGTGGCGGATGTGGACTCCTCCATCCTGCACGAGGTAGAGCGGTGACTGACCTGCCAGGTCGCGAAAACGACCCCAACGAGAACCCGTTCGCCATGTTCGGCAACCCTGAGCAGATGGCTCAGGCGATGCGCCAGTTCGCCGACATGCTGTCGGCGCCCCAGGGCTCCGGCCCTGTCAACTGGGACATGGCCAAGAACATCGCCCGGCACGCCGTGGTCGCCCAGGGCGATCCCAGCGTCATGGAAGGCGAGCGGCGCCAGATCGTCGAGGCGCTGGAGCTGGCCGACCTGTGGCTCAACGAGGCCACGACGCTGCCCAGCGGCGTGTCCAATCCGCAGGCGTGGAGCCGTTCGGAGTGGATCGAGAACACGATCCCCGTCTGGCGCAAGCTGGCCGAGCCGATCGCCGAGCGCATGGTCGAGACCATGGGCGGCGCGCTCGGCGGCTCGGGGCTGCCTCCCGAGGCCCAGCAGATGGCCGGGCCGCTCATGGGCATGCTCAAGCAGATGGGCGGCATGATGGTCGGCCAGCAGATCGGGCAGGCGCTCGGCTCGCTGGCGCGCGAGGTCATCGGCACCACCGACATCGGGCTGCCCCTGTCCGGCACCGCGGCACTGCTGCCCGGCGGCATCGCCTCCTTCAGCGAAGGGTTGGAGCACCCCGCCGAGGAGATCCGGCTCTACCTGGCTCTGCGCGAGGCCGCGCACCACCGGCTGTTCCAGCACGTGCCGTGGCTGCGCGGGCACCTGCTCGGCGCCGTCGAGGAGTACGCCAGGGGCATCACGGTCGACACCTCCGCGCTGGAGGAGCAGATCCGCGGCCTCGACATCAACAACCCCGAGGCGCTCCAGGAGGCGCTGAGCGGCGGCGCGCTGCTCAAGCCCGAGGAGACCGAGCGGCAGAAGGCCGCGCTGGCCCGGCTGGAGACGATGCTCGCCCTGGTCGAGGGCTGGGTGTCCACGGTGGTCGACCAGGCCGCCGCGGGCAAGCTGCCCTCCGCCGCCGCCCTGGCGGAGAACGTACGCCGCCGCCGCGCGACCGGCGGGCCCGCCGAGCTGACCTTCGGCACGCTCGTCGGCCTGGAGCTGCGCCCGCGCAGGCTGCGCGAGGCGGCGGCGCTGTGGCAGGCGCTGGAGAGCGCCCGCGGGGTCGACGGCCGCGACGCGCTGTGGGGCCATCCCGACCTCATGCCGACGGCCGACGACCTGGCGCACCCCGAGGTGTTCGTGGCGGGCGAGACGGCCTGGGACATCTCGCAGCTCGACAGCAAGCCCGACGACGAGCAGGGCGAGGACGGCAGGAGTTGAGCCTGCACGGCGACGCGCTGGCGGTGCTCTCCTCCTGGACGGCCCCGTCCGCCGAGGAGGAGGCGCTGCGGGAGAGCTTCGTCGAGCACCTGCGGGCGCACGACGACGCGATGCTGCGGGCGTGCGCGCCCGGCCACCTGACGGCGACCACGGCGGTGCTCTCGCACGACGGCCGGCGGGTGCTGCTCACGCTCCACCCCAAGGCCGGGATGTGGCTGCCGATGGGCGGCCACTGCGAGCCGGGTGACCGCACGCTGGCCGAGGTGGCGCTGCGCGAGGCCGTGGAGGAGTCCGGCATCCCCGGCCTGGAGCTGCTGCCCGGGCCGCTGGCGCTCGACAGGCACCAGGTCTGGTGCCATCCGCCGCACAGCTGGCACCTGGACGTGGAGTACGCGGCCGTGGCCCCCGCCGGGGCGGAGGCCGTGATCAGCGACGAGTCGCTGGACCTGCGCTGGTTCCCCGTCGAGGAGATCCCCGAGCCGTCCGACGAGGCGACCCGCCGGCTGGCGGCACGCGGGCGCGCGACACTGGCCACGCTGGGCTGACCCGTGGGCGTATCGGCGGAGAGCCCGATCGGCGGCACGATCGTCACGCCTGCCCGTCCCCGGCGCCGCGGGCGTACGGGGACCACGCTCACCTGGCTGGCCGTGACGCCGTTCGCAGCGTGGGCCGTGACCCGGCTGGCCGGCCTCGAACGCGGCTCGATCCCCACCCAGCTCATGACCGCCACGCCCTACGCGGCGGCGGGCTCGCTGGTGCCGCTGCTCATCGCCGCGCTCGGACGCAGGCGGGCCGCCGCCGCGGTCGCGCTGCTCACCACCGCGGCGCTCGGGTTCAGCGTGCTGCCCCGGTGGTTCGGCACGGCGGAGGCGACGGCGGGCCGGCCGCTGCGGGTGCTGTCGGTCAACCTGCTGTTCGGCAAGGCCGACACGCGGTCGGTCATGGAGCTGGTGCGCGCGTACGACGCCGACGTGCTCAACACGCAGGAGCTGACGCCGGGCGCGGTCGAGGAGCTCGACCTGGCCGGGCTCAAGGAGCTCATGCCGCACCGGGTGCTCCAGGCCGAGTGGAACGCCAGCGGGAGCGGCCTGTTCTCCAGATATCCGCTCCGGCCCCTGCCTGACGCGCTGCCGCCGCTGCCCGGGCACCACATGCCCGTGGCCGCGCTGGCGCTCCCCGGGGCCGCGCCCGTCGAGTTCTACGACGTGCATCCCGTGCCGCCGCTGGGCGCCAAGCTGGCCGACTGGCACGCGGTCTTCGACGCCCTGCCCGCCGCCTCGGCCGACACCGTGCGCATCCTGGCGGGCGACTTCAACGCCTCGCTCGACCACGCGCCGATGCGGCGGCTGCTCGCCCGCGGCTACAAGGACGCGGCCGACCAGGTGGGGGCCGGGCTGATCCCGACCTGGCCGGCGAACAGGCGGATGCCGCCGATCATCACGATCGACCACGTGCTGGTGGACGAGCGGGTCGGGGTCCGGGCGGTCAGCGTGCACGACGTGCCGGGGACCGACCATCGGGCGGTGTTCGCGGAGCTCAGCGTGCCGTACGGGCCCGCGTAAGGCTCAGCGGGCGGCGAGGAGGGCGCGGGTGTTGTCCCAGCCTTCCAGGCCGGGGTCCAGGCGGGCGGCGTCGTCCGGGGCGCGCAGCCGGTGCCAGCCCGGGGTGGCGGCCACCATGCGGGGGCCGGGGGCCTGCGCGCGCAGCGCCGCCACCGGGTCGGCGGCGTCGAGGTCGGGATCGGCCCAGCCCGGCGCGGGCAGCCCGCAGGCCAGCGCGACCGCGCCGCCCCGCTCGGCCGGGCACACGGTGATCCGGGCGCGGCCCAGCTCGCGGAAGAGCTTGCCCACCAGCAGCGGCGGCAGATCCGGCGCGTCGCCCGAGATCACCGCGGCCTGCTCGCCGTCGAGCCTCTTGAGGATGTCCCGCAGCGGCTCGTCCTCGCCGATCGCGATCACCTCCGTGCCCGGCCAGACGATCTCCGACAGCTCCGGCACGCTGGTCAGCAGGACCGGCGTGACCAGCTCCAGCCCGGCGACCATCTCGTACGTGTCCTCGGCCACGGCCTCCAGCCACGCCCGGCCGTCGACGCCCGGCGGCGCCGCCCCGGCCATGCGCTGACGTACCAGGACGGCGGCGAGACGGGTCAACATTCCTCCGGTGCGGAATTGGCGGCGGCGGAGAATCCTTCGAGGAACCCACGGGCCCGCTCCGCCTTGGGATACTGTTCGACGAGCGCCCAGAAGCGCGGGCCGTGGCTCGGCACCATCAGGTGCACCAGCTCGTGGATGATCACATAGTTGATGACCCACTCGGGCAGGCCCTTGATGCGGGTCGAGATCCGGATCGTGCCGTTCTCCGGCGTGCAGGAGCCCCACCGGTGCTGCTGGTTGTCGACCCAGCGCACGCTCGCGGGGACGGCCCGGCCGTCGAGATATTTCGCCGACAGCTCCTTGGCCCGCTCCAGCAGGGCCTCGTCGGTCGGACGTCGCCGGCGTTCCTTCGCCGCAAGCCGATCGAGCATCCGGCTCACCCATTCATCCGCGTCTTCGCCGCTCAGCCAGGCGGGCAGGAGCACGATCGTCTTGTCGCCGTCGCGGTAGGCGGAGACCGTACGCCGGCGACGAGAACTGCGACGGACCTCGACTGTCTCGGGGGGCACATATGCACGTTAGCCGAGACTGGCGGAATTCCACAGAGGGCGGGCGTTGTTTTCGCTGGTCAGATGATTAAGAGCCGGTGAATTTGGGCACACGCCTTTCCCGATGCGCCGCCAGGCCCTCGATCATGTCCGCCGAGGTCATGGTCACGGGCTGGGCCAGGGACTCCCAACTGAGCGCGGCTTCCAGGTGTTGGTGATCCTGTTTGAGCGCGGCTTTGGTGAGCCTGGTGGCAATGGGGGCGTTCGCCGCGACCTGCCGGGCGATGGTCATCACTTGCGCCAGCAGATCATTTCTTGGGAAAGCTTGATTTACCAGACCTTTATCTGCGGCCTCGGTTCCGCGCAGGGTACGGCCGGTCAGCAGCATCTCCCGCGCCAGCGCCGTGCCCGCGCGACGGGGCAGCAGGTAGGTGGCGGCCATCCCCGGGTGCAGGCCCAGCGAGGTGAACGGGGCCAGCAGCTTGGCCTCGTCCGCCGCGTACACGAGATCGCACGCCAGCGCCACGCACAGCCCCGCGCCGACCGCCGCGCCGTTGACGGCGGCGATCGTCGGCACCTCCAGCTCCGTGATGGACAGCCAGGAGCGGTAGAAGGCGAGCATCCTGTCGCGCAGCTCGGGGACCGGCTCCACGCCGCGCTCGCCGAGCCAGGACAGGTCTCCCCCGGCGCAGAACGCCGTCCCCGCGCCCGTCACCACGACGCAGCGGACGTCACGGTCGGCGGCGAGTGCGGTCATGGCGTCACGCCAGGCGGCGGTCATGCCGTCGGTCATGGCGTTGCGCACGTCGGGGCGGTTGAGGGTGACCAGCACCACGCCGTCGTCGTGGCGGTCGATCAAGAGCTCGCTCATGCGGGAGAGCGTAACCCGGGGCGGCGGGGGGTCGGCTGTCAGAGATCTCGGGGGTCGGGTGCGTAGCGGTGGCCCCCAGGGGGCGGGCCCGGTGCGGGGTTGTCCACAGGGGGTAGGGGCGGGTGCGGGGTTGTCCACAGGCGGCGGGAAAGCCGCTCGGGATCTTGGCGTGGCGTGCGAATCTTCGCGGCATGAGGCCACGAGTGAAACCCGCCCTCCTCCGCATCGACCACGACGAGCGCACCCTCCAGCTCGGCGCGCATCCCGGCCGGGCCGTCGTCCTGCGCGACCTCACCCGGCGGGTCCGCAGGTGGATCGACAGCCTCGACGGCACCCGCGACCTTGACCAGGCCCTCCGGGAGGGCGTCGCCGCCGGCGTGCCGGAGCCTGCCGCCTTCCTCGACTCGCTCACGCGTACGGGGGTGCTGCACGACGCCTCGGTGACGCCGCCGTCGTTGCCGCTGGCCGAGCTCGACCGGCTGCGACCGGACCTCGACGCCCTGGACCTGGCCTCCCATGCGCCAGGCGGCGGCGTAGAGGCCCTGCGCCGCCGACGACGTGCGCACGTCCGCGTCTACGGCGCCGGACGAGTGGGCGCCCAGGTCGTCGGCCTGCTCGCCGCGGCGGGCGTCGGCACGATCCGGGTGATCGACCCCGGCACCGCCCGGCCCCAGGACCTCACCCCCGGCGGGCTGAGCTGGGAGGAGGTGGGAAGCTCGCGCGAGGGAGGCGCCGTACGCGCCGCCCGCCGACTGACCTGGTCGGAAGGCGGCCAGGCGGACGAAGGCCCCGAGCACCGGCCGCACCCCGCCGTCGCCACCCCGGGACGCGACAGCGCCCATGCCCCTGAGCGGCGTGCAAGCCCCGCAGGGCGCAGGGGCCTGGAGGCCCGCAGCCACTCTGGTGTGGTGAAGCGGCCCGGCGCCGCTGGTGTGCCTGACCGGTCCGGCATGCCAGGCGAGAGGTCCGGCGTGCCGGGCGGAAGGGACGGCAAGCGGGCGCGCCGGGCGGGCCGGGATGCCGGGCGGCGGTACGAGCCGGGGGTCGATGTGCGGGCGGGCGGGCCGCCGTTGAGCGATCGGTCGCACCGGCCCGACCTGGTGATCCTCACCCCGGTGCGACCGCTCGACGGCGTGCTGGTCAACGAGCTGTACGAGCTGGGCCTGCCTCACCTGCTGGGCTCGGCGTTCGAGGGGCACGGGAGCGTGGGGCCGCTGGTCCTGCCCGGACAAAGCGCTTGCTTGCACTGCCTAGACTTGGCGCGTCGCGACCGCGACCCCGACTGGCCGATCGTCACCGCCCGGCTCGGCGGCTATCCGCCAGGCGAGATCGCCTGCGACACCCCTCTTGCCGGCCTGGTGGCGGCGGCGGTGACCGGTCACGCCCTGGCGTATCTGGACGGCCGGGAGCCCGTTGTGACCAACGGCACAGTGCACGTCTTGCCTGATTGGCAGTGGAAAAGGCAAGCATGGGACAGGCACCCGCAATGTCGTTGTATGCGAAACAATCCATATCCGCTAACAATGGTCATGTCGGCTTCAAGCGGCTGACGTGCAGAGCTGCCAACCACGAAGGGGGGAAGTGGCATCCCTACCAGGGATACCGCGCATCAGTGTGAGCGATCTTCCGCGTCGCGCCGTCACGCGCTCGGCGAAGCTGGCCTCCCTTCCGCTCGGGTTCGCCGGGCGTGCGGCTCTGGGGCTCGGCAAGCGCATCGGCGGCAAACCGGCCGAGATCGTCGCCGAGGAGATCCAGCAGCGCACCGCCGAGCAGATCTTCAAGGTCCTCGGCGAGCTCAAGGGCGGGGCGATGAAGCTCGGCCAGGCGCTGTCCATCTTCGAGGCGGCCCTGCCCGCCGAGATCGTCGGCCCCTACCGGGCGACCCTCACCAAGCTCCAGGACGCCGCGCCCCCGCTGCCCGCCTCGACGGTCCACAAGGTGCTCGCCCAGCAGCTCGGCGACGACTGGCGTGACCACTTCCTCTCCTTCGACGACCAGCCCACCGCCGCCGCCTCGATCGGCCAGGTGCACCGGGCCGTGTGGCACGACGGGCGCGAGGCCGCCGTCAAGATCCAGTACCCGGGCGCGGGCAAGGCCCTGCTGGGCGACTTCGCCCAGCTCGCCCGCCTCGGCAAGCTGTTCGGCGCGCTGCTGCCCGGCCTCGACATCAAGGCGGTGCTGGCCGAGCTGCGCGAGCGCATCGCCGAAGAGCTCGACTACCTGCGCGAGGCCGAGGCGCAGCACGCCTTCGCCCTGGAGTTCCACAACGACCCCGACTTCCACGTCCCCGACGTGATCGCCGCCAACGAGATGGTCCTGGTCACCGAGTGGATGGACGGCACCCCGCTGTCCCGCATCATCACCGGCGGCACCCAGGAGGAGCGCGACCGGGCGGGCCTGCTGTTCGTCCGCTTCCTCTTCTGCTCCCCCGCCCGTGTCGGCATGCTGCACGCCGACCCCCACCCGGGCAACTTCCGCATGCTCCCCAACGGCAAGCTCGGCATCCTCGACTTCGGCGCCGTCAACCGCATGCCCGACGGCTATCCCATGGTGTTCGGCCAGCTCACCCGCATCTTCAACCAGGGCGACATGGCCACCGTGGTCCAGGGGCTGCGCGACGAGGGCTTCATCCGGCCCGGCATCGAGGTCGACCACGACGCCCTGCGCGCCTTCCTGTCGCCCTACGTCGAGCCGACGGCCGTCGAGGAGTTCACGTTCAGCCGGGAGTGGCTGCAGGACCAGTTCGCCAGCGTCACCGACCTGCGTCCCACCAACGTGGTGCGCCAGCTCAACCTGCCGGTCTCGTACGTGCTCATCCACCGGGTGCACGCGGCGGGCGTCGGCGTCCTCTGCCAGCTCGGCGCCACGGCCCGCTTCCGCGACGAGGTCGTCCGCTGGGTCCCGGGCTTCACCGACGACGACACGGACACGGACGACAAGGAAGCCCTCGTCACCACCTGACCTGGGCAATCCGGCCCGTCCATGCCGCGGTGGTGCGTCCACCTGCGGCGGCGCTCGGGCACTCGCCTTGCCACCTGACCCCGGCCCGTCCTGATGTGGCGGGGTGATGCCTTCAGCAGCGGTGCCCGGGCACTTGCGGCAGCGCTTGAGCAGGGGGCGGCGTTCGGGCGCTCGCGTTGCCACCCAACCCGAGCGTCCCGCCCGTCCTGACGCGGCGGGGTGATGCCTTCAGCGGCGGCGCCCGGGCACTTGCGGCAGCGCTTGAGCAGGGGGCGGCGCTCGGGCGGGGAGGCCGCGTGGCATGAGGCTGCCCCTGGTGGGGCGGCGGCTATGGAGTGCGCGGGATCAGGGCGATGCCTTGCGTGGGGGTGGGCGCGATAAATCGTTCGTATGCGTGACGGCCTGCGTGCTTGCATGGTGGTGCGTTGGGGTCTGGGTGCTTGGTGGAGCGGCGACGTACGGGGGTGGGGGGCATGGAGGAGCCTCGGCCGGTGGAGCGGGGGGCTGGGCGGATCATCGTGCTCAACGGCGCGTCCAGCTCGGGGAAGACGACGCTCGCCAGGATGGTGCGGCGGGCGATGGACGAGCCGTTCCTGTACGTGTCGGCCGATCAGCTGGTGGCGGCCGGGATGTTGCCGGATCGGCGGGAGCCGGAGGGGCCGTTCGCGTGGTGGGAGGAGATGCGGCCACGGTTCTTCAAGGGCTTCCATCGGTGCCTGCCGGCGCTGGCCGGGGCCGGGAACGACCTGATCGTGGAGCATGTCATCGAGTTCGCGGCCTGGCGCAGGGAGCTGGCGGAGTTGCTGGGCGGGTTCGATGTGTTCCTGGTGGGGGTGCACTGCTCGCTCGACGAGATCGATCGGCGGGAGCTGGCCCGTGGGGATCGGCGCGTCGGGGAAGGGCGGTCTCATGTCGAGGAGGACGGCATTCACGGGTTCGGGCCCTATGACTTCGAGGTCGACACCACGGGTGGGGTGGATGCTGGCATGGCCGAGTCGGTGATCGCCGCGTGGCGCGGCCGGGGGCGGCGGCGAGCGCTCACGCACGGCTGAGGGCCGCGGCGGGCCCCGCGACCGCGTCGGCAACGGGCCGCCCGATGGTGGCGGGCGGCCAGCGGCCCCGCCCTGGACGGCCGACCAGCCGTAGGCCGGTTGGCAGCCGGGCCAGCCTGTGGCGGGCCAGCCGGTTGCAGGCGCTCACGTACGGCGGAGGGCCGCGAGACGAGGGCCCCGCGATCGCCTCGGTAACGGCCGATGATGGCGGGCGGTCAGCGGCCCGCCCCTTGAGCCGTAGGCCGGTCAGTGGCGGGCCAGTTGGTGGCGGGCCAGTTGGAGGAGACCTCCGGGGCGTGTGGGCTGGTCGCCGCCGAGGTCCTTGGCGGTGGTGGGCGGTCAGTGGGGGGTGGCTACTTCGCCTGATGGGTGGAGGGCGGTGCGGAGGGTGGTGGTGGCGAGGTCCAGGGCCGTCTGGTTGGCGTCGTGTCGCGGAGCAGGTCGATCATGGCGAAGTCGTGGATGATGCCGCCGAGGCGTACGGCGGTGACCTCGACGCCGGCCTCGCGGAGCTTGGCCGCGTAGGCTTCGCCCTCGTCGCGCAGGACGTCGGCCTCGCCGGTGAGCACGAGGGCGGGCGGGAGGTCGCGGAGCTGGTCGGGGGTGGCGCGCATGGGTGAGGCGTGGATCTCGGCGCGCTGGGCGGGGTCAGTCGTGTACTGGTCCCAGAACCACTTCATGCCGTCGCGGTTGAGGAAGTAGCCGGTGGCGAACTGCTGGTAGGACTCGGTGTCGAAGTTCGCGTCGGTGACCGGGTACCACAGCACCTGGGCGCGCAGGTGCACGTCGCCGCGTTCCTTGGCCATGATCGCCAGCACGGCCGACATGTTGCCGCCGACCGAGTCGCCGGCGACGGCCATGCGAGAGGCGTCGAGGTCCTTCTCCTTGCCGTGTTCCATGACCCAGCGGGCGGCGGCGTAGTTCTGTTCGATCTGGGTGGGGTATTTGGCCTCGGGCGCGCGGTCGTACTCGGGGAAGACGACGGCGGCGTTGACCCGGGTGGCGAGCTCGCGGACGAGCCGGTCGTGGGTGCGGGCGGAGCCGAACACCCAGCCGGCGCCGTGGATGTAGAAGATCACGGGGAGCGTGCCGGTGCTGCCTCTGGGCTTGACGATGCGCACGGGGACGACGCCGGTGGGGCCGCCCTGGATCTGGATCCATTCCTCGTCGATGTCGGGGCGCGGCACGGCGGGGTCGGACTGGAGCTTCTCCAGGATCTCCCGCCCCTGCTCCGGCGGCAGCTCGTAGATGAACGGCGGCTTGGCGTTGGCGTCGGCGAAGTCCTGGGCGGCCTTCTCCAACACCACGCGCCTGCTGATGGTGCTGGTCATGGTGCTCTCCTCGTGACGGGTCGACGGCTGCGGGCAGCGTCGCGCACGGCACGGGTCCCCGGCCGGCGCGGGTTCGGGCGGGGGGACCGAGCGGTGACCTACCCCGATATGCGGCGGTTCCAACGCTGGGCGGGACGGCCGTAGGGAGTCCTTTCGGGGTGCTTACGGAGGGGCATGAGCTCTCGGCCCGGGCGCTGCGGGCGCGGATGATAGCGGGCAGTCCCCCAGTCCTCCCGCTGGTCCCCAGTCCTCCCGCTCTCCCGGGAACTCTCCCGGGAGCTCCCCAGGGGCCTCTCCAAGGACCTCTCCAGGAAAGGGTGAAAGATCGTGCTTCTGTTTCGTACGAGTGCCGCCGCCGGGTTCGTCTGCGCGGCGCTGCTGGTCGTGAACGTGCTGCGGCGGGGCGGCGTCCTGCCGGAGAACGCCGTCACGCACGCCATCGCGCCGTTCGCCGCGCTGACCGGGCTGTTCGCGATCACCGGGCTCTATCTGCTCATCCGTGACGCGGCCGGCGGGCTCGGGCTGGCCGGCTACCTGCTCAACGCGGCGGGGCTGGCCGGGGCCTTCGCCATCGAGTACACGCTGCACTTCGTCTTCCCGGGGCTGGGCGGCGCCACGGTGATGGGGCTGCTCGCGGGCGGGACGGGCATGGCGTTCCTGGTCACGTCGGCGGTGCTGGTGGCCGGGGTGCTGGTGTTCGCGGCGGCCGCGGTCAGGAGCGGGGCGCTGCCGTACGCGGCGGTGGGGCTGTATGCCGCGGGGATGGTCCCGGGCTCGCTGCGCAACCTCGTGCCGGAGTCCGTCTACCTGGGCGGGCTGGTCGTGGCGTCGGCGGGTGTCGCGTGGATGGCCGGCCGGCTGTGGAGCGCCGCCGAGGAGCCGCGGCCCGTACCGGCCCGCTGACCCTGAGAAACCGTACCGGCCCGCTGGCCCCGGAGCACCGTACCGGCCCGCTGACCTGGAGAAACCGTACCGGCCCGCTGCGAATCGGAGGACCGGTCGGAGGGCCGGGAGGCCGGAAAGGCGGAAGCCGCCCCGGGCGGGTGCCCGGGGCGGCTGATGGGTCAGGGGAGGGATCCCGGGAGATCCTGCGCCGGCGGCAGGACCTCCCGGATCAGCCCTCCAGGCTCAGGGCGCGCAGAAGGCGCTCGTTCGCCTTCCGGACCCCGCGCCGCGCCCGCTGTACTCGGCTGATGCGGGCGGCGAGGCGGTACTCGCGCGCCTCGCGGTGAAGGGTTTGTATTCGGTCGTTGACCAGTTCTTGGTAAAGATACGGCGCGGTCAGGTCGGTCGTCGGGAAGGTGTTCATCTCAGTCTTCTTTCTGTGTGTAGCGGACGTGCGGAAGGTCAGGCAGCGACCGGGTGCTTGCGCGGACGGCCGCGCGGACGCTTGCGAGGAACGACGGTCCCGCGGAGGATCAGCTCCCCGCCCCAGACGCCCCAGGGCTCCTCGCGCTCCAGCGCGCGGGCCAGGCAGGCCTTCTGGATCGGGCAGCCACCGCAGAGCGCCTTGGCGAACTCGACGTCGTCCGGCGACTCGGCGAACCACAGGTCAGGGTCGGTACGACAGGGGATCTCGGCTTCGTCGATCAGGTCCATGATCGTCTTCGCCCCCATCTGGTTTCTCCTTTTGATCGGGCTGTTTGCTCTGGTTCGGGCACCTCGTGGGTGTTGGGGGGATCACGGACAAACAAAGAGGCCGCGGATCCTGTGTGCGGATCCGCGGCCTGGGGGCTGCTATGTGCCGGTCAGGTTATGACCGGCACATCCCTCCAGGGTTGCGGACCGCGCACTCCACCCTTGGTGTTCGGCTGGGTCGGCACTTCGGCGCCTGCGATGCGGACAGGAGCGCTCATGGCGGCGGCGCCCGAGTGGGCGTGCGCGTAGAAAGCCATCTCCTGGCGGCGGGCAGACTTCGGCTGCCGCAGCTTGGCCGGCCCATCGGCGAGCCTGACCGCGTCACGGCATGCGGAAGCGAGCCACTGCGTGGCCGACATCATGTTGCTGCTGATCACTGGGACTCACCTCCGTCTGAAGATCGTCGAGCTGATTGCCCGACTCGCTTGACCATGACCCTAAACCGGTAGCCCGGGACTGGGCAACTTATTTTCTACCTGCGATTTTGTTACTTTGTCACGCGGATCATGGCCTCCTGCACCACGGACACCACGAGTTCGCCGGAGGCGGTGAACATCTCGCCACGGGCGAGCCCGCGGGCCCCTCCCGACCAGGGCGACTCCTGGGCGTACAGCAGCCAGTCGTCGGCCCGGAACGGCCGGTGGAACCACATGGCGTGGTCGAGCGAGGCGCCCATGACGTTGGAGGCGCCCCAGGCCATGCCGTGGGCCAGCAGGATCGTGTCGACGAGCGTGAAGTCGGAGGCGTAGGCGGCCAGCACGACGTGCAGCAGCGGATCGTCGGGCAGGTCGGCGTCGTAGCGGAACCACACGTTGGTCGTGGCGCTGCGCAGCTCCGGGTTCTCGTACGCCTCCCACGTGAGCGGCGAGGCGTAGCGGGCGTCGACGGGACGCGGACGCGACAGCCACTCGCGCAGCTCGTGGTGCTCGCCGACCAGCTCGACCATCCGGTCCTGGAACGTGGGCAGCGTCGCCGGGTCGGGCACCACCGGCATGACGGACGCCTGGTGCTCCACGCCCTCCTCGAACAGGTGGAACGAGGCCGACATCGAGAAGATCGCCTTGCCGTGCTGGATGGCCAGCACCCGGCGGGTGGTGAACGACCTGCCGTCGCGGACCCGTTCGACGTTGTAGACGATCGGCACCGAGGGGTCGCCGGGCCGGATGAAGTAGGCGTGCAGCGAGTGCACGTTGCGGTCGGCGGGCACCGTGCGGCCGGCCGCGACCAGCGCCTGCGCGGCGACCTGCCCGCCGAAGACGCGCTGGATGCGCTCCTCGGGGCTGCGGCCCCGGAACATGTCCAGCTCGATCTGCTCCAGGTCGAGCAGGTCGAGGAGCTCCTTCAGCGCCTCGTTCACCTATCCCCCTCGGGTATGACCAGGTATATGGTCGCACGCCCGTTGCGGAGGCGGCAGCACAGCCTACGCGACGGCCGAGCGGCACAGGTCAAGGACCGCCTCCCCGTAGCGGTCGACCTTGACGCGGCCGATGCCGGTAATCGACAGCAGCTCCGCCTCGCTGGTAGGCACCCGTTCGGCGATCGCCTGGAGCGTCACGTCCGTGAAGACCACGTACGGGGGGATCTTCGCCTCCTTGGCGGTCGCGGTGCGCCACGCCTTGAGGCTCTCCAGCAGGCCCTCGTCGTAGTCGGCCGGACAGGTCGCGCACCGGCCCAGCTTCTGCTCGGCCGCCGCGCTCAGCGTCTTGGCGCAGATCCGGCAGCTCACCGGCGCGGCGACGGCCCGGCGTTCGCGGGCGGGCGTGGCCGCCGGGCGGGACGCGGCGGCGGAACGGCCGGTGAGCCCGTCGAGGAACCGCGACGGGCGGCGGCCCTTGCGGCCCCCCGGGGCGCGCGCCAGCGCCCAGGAGATCGTCAGGTGCTCGCGCGCCCGCGTGATGCCCACGTAGAGCAGGCGGCGCTCCTCCTCGATCTGCTCGGGCGTCTCGGCGTAGATGATCGGCATCATCCCGTCGGTCACCCCGACCAGGAAGACCGCGTCCCACTCCAGGCCCTTGGCGGCATGCAGCGAGGCCAGTGTGACGCCCTCGACGGGCGGCGCGTGCTGCTCGGAGGCGCGGCGCTCCAGCTCGGCCACGAACGCGGGCAGGTCGGCGCCCTCGGCCGCCATGTCCTCCGCCAGGTCGGCCAGGGCCTTGAGCGACTCCCACTTCTCGCGCGCCTTGCCGCCGCCGGGCGGCGACGGGGTCAGGCCGATGCCGGTGAGGATCTGGTGGACCTCCGAGGCCAGCGGCTCGTGCGCGGCCGAGCGGGCCGCGCCGCGCAGCAGCACGACCGCCTGGCGCACCTCGGGGCGTTCGAAGAAGCGCTCGGCGCCGCGCAGCACGTACGGGATCTCGGCCTTGGACAGCGCCTCCTCGTAGGACTCCGACTGGGAGTTCGTCCGGAACAGGACGGCGATCTCGCGGGACGGGACGCCCCGGTCGAGGAGCTTCCTGATGGCGCGGGCGACCCCGGCGGCCTCGGCGGGCTCGTCGTCGTAGTCGGCGAACACCGGGCGGGGGCCGTCGGGGCGCTGGGCGACCAGCTCCAGGCGGTGCGGCGAGCGGCCCTTGGCGATCACCAGGTTGGCCAGGTCGACGACCTGCGGCGTGGAGCGGTAGTCGCGGACCAGTTTGATGACGGCGGCGCCGGGATGCTCGACGGCGAAGCCGGTCAGGTAGCGGGGGCTGGCGCCGGTGAAGGAGTAGATGGTCTGGTTGGGGTCGCCGACCACGCACACGTCGTCGCGCCCGCCGAGCCAGGTGTCGAGCAGGAGCTTCTGCAGCGGGTTGACGTCCTGGTACTCGTCGACGACGAAGTAGCGGTATTGCTGGCGGATCTGGCTCGCGACCTCCTGGTGCTCGGTCATCACCGCGGCGGTGAGCTCCAGGATGGTCTCGAAGTCGACCAGGTGGCGCTCGCGCCGGATCCGCTCGTACGCCTCGTACAGCCGGGCCACCTCGTCGGCGGGCACCGGCGGGGTGCGGTTGTGCTTCGCGGCGGCGGCCACGTAGTCGTCGGGGCCGATCTGGGTGACCTTGGCCCATTCGACCTCGGCGGCGATGTCGCGCAGCTCGGACCGGTCCGGATTTTTCCGGATCTGGCGGCAGGCTTCCACGAGCACCGGCAGCTTCGACTCGATCACCGACGGCGCCTCGCCGCCGATCACCCTCGGCCAGAAGTACGTCAGCTGCCGCAGCGCCGCCGCGTGGAACGTACGCGCCTGCACCCCCGGCGCGCCCAGCGCCCGCAACCGCTGCCGCAGCTCCCCCGCCGCCCGTGTGGTGAACGTCACGGCCAGCACGCTGCGCGCGTCGACCACCCCCGACCGCACCGCGTGGGCGATGCGATGGGTGATCGCCCTGGTCTTGCCGGTGCCCGCGCCCGCCAGCACGCACACGGGCCCACGCAGGGTCTCCGCCACCTCCCGCTGCTCCGGATCGAGCCCGGCCAGCACGTCATCCACGCCGTTCACCCCACCATCCTCCCAGCAGGTGGCGCTCCGGGCGCCACTCTGGCAACATGCGGCAGTCAATCGTTTCAATGTCGCTGAGATGCAAAGAAGTGGTCTCTTCCATCACAATGGGGCCGACCTGAGCATGGGAGAGAAGGGCAGGCTGTGCGAACCGCGGTTTCCCTGAGCGCTGTCGCGCTCGCTTTAGTCGCGCTGACTCCCGTGGCCGCGCACGCGTCGGGTGACCCCGCACCGGGGCCGACCACGATCACCGACCCCGACGGCATCGGCGGCCTTTCCAGCGAGACGATCGCGTACGGAAGGCATCGCCACCAGCAGATGGACGTGTGGTGGACCCCCGACGGGATGAAGCGGCCGGGGATCTTCCTGATCCACGGCGGCTGGTGGTCCAGCGGCGACAAACGGCAGATGACGGCCATCACCCGCGAGTACGCCGACCGCGGCTACACCGTCTTCAACCTCAACTACCGGCTCTCCACCGAAGCGGCCTGGCCCGCGCAGCGCACCGACGCGCTCGCCGCCATCGCCAAGGCCAAGAAGCACGCCGAGCGCTGGGCGCTCGACCCCGACAACTACGTCGTGGTCGGCTTCTCGGCCGGCGGCCACATCGCCGCCTCGGTCGGCACCTACGGCAACGGGATGGCAGGGCTCAAGGGCGTCGTCGGGCTGTCGCCGATCATCTCGCCGCTGCGCGCGTTCAAGGACGGCGAGAAGTCGCTCGACCCCTACAAGCGCAAGCTGCGCTCGGCCGCCGTCCGGCTCGCCGGCGGCTGCGCCCCCAAGGGCAAGTGCTCGCGCGTGTGGGCCAGCATGGAGGTCGCCTGGCACGCCAGCGCCAAGGACGCGCCGATGCTGACCGTCCACTCGCAGGACGAGTTCGTGCCGCCGGTGCAGAGCCAGCTGCTCAAGCAGATGCTCGGCAAGGCCGGGGTGGCCGTCACGACCTGGAGCGTGCCGGGCATCGCCCACAGCAGCGCCCTCTACCGCACCCCCGGCGTGGCCGAGCGCGTCCACGAGTGGATCACCTCGCGCGTCGGGTAGGGATTAACCGGGGCACCGGGGTTGTTGCACGGAGCGCCTGTTTCCTTGACCTTGGAGGGAATCGCTGACATGGCGCTCACGGTCTACAGCACCACCTGGTGCGGCCCCTGCAAGCGGCTGAAGTCCCAGCTGGCCCGCGAGGGCATCGCTTACGCCGAGATCGACATCGAACGTGACCCGGAGGCGGCCGCGTTCGTGATGAGCGTCAACGACGGCAACCAGACGGTGCCGACTGTCGTCATCGACACGCCGAAGGGGCGTGTCGTGCGCACCAACCCGTCGGCCCGCGAGGTCAAGGACCTCCTGGGCGTCTCCTGACACACCTGACACACCACGAGCCCCCGGACCACTGGCCGGGGGCTCGAACGGGTTTTACGATACGTCACCAGTCTCCGGTGAGGGGTTCGCCGTACCAGGTTTCGATGAGGCGGCGGGCGATGGAGACCGGGGGCGGGAGGCGCACGTCGCCCTTCTCGATGGCCCTGGCCAGGTCGGCGCGGGAGAACCAGTGGGCCTCGGCGATCTCCTCGGGGTCGAGGGTGAGCTCCGTGGTGAGGGCGTCGGCGAAGAAGCCGAGCATGAGGCTGCGCGGGAACGGCCAGGGCTGGCTGCCGAGGTAGCGGGGCCGGGTGACGGTGACGCCGACCTCTTCGGCGACCTCGCGGGCGACGGCCGCCTCCAGGGACTCGCCGGGCTCGACGAAGCCGGCGAGGATCGACAGGCGGCCTTCGGGCCACTGGGGGCCGCGGGCGAGCAGGCAGCGGTCGTCGGCGTCGCGGACGAGCATGATGACGGCCGGGTCGACGCGGGGGAAGTGCTGGCTGGAGTCGTGCGGGCAGACGCGGATGTGGCCGCCCGCCTGGACGGCGGTGCGGGTGCCGCAGCGGGGGCAGAACTCGTGGGTGGCATGCCAGGCCTCCAGGGCGACGGCGTAGACGAGCAGGCCGGCGTCGCGGTCGCCGAGCAGGCCGCCGGCCTGGCGCAGGCCGGCCGGGACCGGCTGGCCGTCGGGGGTGTCGCGCAGGCTCATGGGGACGGTGACGCGGCCGTTGACGTCGCCGGCGGGCGTGCCGGGCAGCGGCGCGGCGACGGCGAAGTAGGCGACGTCGTCCTCGACGCCGAGCAGGTAGCGCTCGCCGTCGGGGGCGTCGGCGGTGGGGTAGAGGACGGCGTGGACCTCGTCGCCGTCGCGGCGGACGAGCGTGTGGCCGTTGTCGATGACCAGCACCCGGGTCGATGGGTCGGCCCAGGCACGTTCCAACCAGGCGCGGTCGGCCCTGAGCGCCGCCGATCTGTCGATGGTGCCGCGTGCGAGGAGCAGCGGTCCGATGAGTTGGTCTTCCGCCCTCGTATCCAAGGCCCCACCCTTCCCAAATCCCATGTCATCCTATGACCTCAGGGTTAGCCGCCGATTACGGTTTCCCTGCAGCGGTGGGATCTTGGAGGGGCTAGGATCTTTCGGGTTAGGTTAGCCTTACCTGATCATCCGGGGGTGCCTTCGCGTTGCGGCTCTACCTGACCGCGCTCAAACCGACCGATTCGGTGACCGACGGGTTCCTGCCCGCCGCCCGGGCGCTGGGGTGCGAGGTGACGATCCTCACCGACCGGCCGGAGCGGCATCCGTACGCCGTCGGTTGTGACGTGCGTGACCCGCGCGCGTTGATCGACGCGATCGAGCACCTCGGCAGGCCGGACGCGATCTTCTCCAACTCCGACCACCTCCAGGCGGAGACCGCGCTGGCCGCCGGCTACTTCGGGCTGCCCGGCAAGGACTGGCGGGCCTGCCTGACGGCCAAGAACAAGTTCCTGACCCGGCGCAGGCTGGCGGAGGCGGGCGTGGAGCGGGTGTTCTCGGCGCGGCTGGCCCCGGGCGACCCGGTGCCCGACGACCTGCCGTACCCACTGGTGGTCAAGCCGCGCGAGGGGGTGGCCAGCGAGGACGTGCTGCTGGTCGAGTCGGACCTGGCCAAGGCCGTGGAGGCGGTCCGGGCGCGGCGGCCCGGCGAGGCGGTGGTGGTCGAGGAGTACCTGGAAGGGCCGCTGCGCACGCTGGAGACGCTGGGCGACGGCTCGCGGATCGGCGTGCTGGGCGGGTTCGCGACGACGCTCGGGCCGCTGCCGCACTTCGTCGAGGAGCGTCTCGACTGGGCGCCCGAGGGGCCGCACGATCACGTGCTGGCGGCGCTGCGGGCGATCGGGGCGGGGTTCGGCGCGTGCCACACCGAGTACGTCGTCACGCCGGCCGGGCCCCGGATCGTCGAGGTGAACTACCGGGTGATCGGCGACCACTGCGACTTCCTGCTGGCCGACGTGCTGGGGGTGCCGCTGTTCGAGTGGATCCTGCGCGTGCACCTGGGCGAACCCATGCCCTCGATGCCCGAATCCTCCAGGTATGGGACGGCGGTCAGCCTGGTGGCCGACCGGCCGGGCACGATCCTGACCGCGCCCGGGGCCGAGGAGACCGAGCACGACGGCGTCACGCTGTGGCACCGGCCGCTGCGCCAGGCCGGCGAGCGGGTGGAGCTGACTCACACCAACCGCGACTACCTGGGCGTGATCAGGGCCGTCGGGCCGGACCGGGCCCGCGTCGAGGCCGCCGTCGAGGGCTACCGGGCGTCCAGGCCGTGGGTCGTCGGATGAGCTCCCGCGACTCCTACCTGGCCGCCCGGGTGCTCAACGCGCTGCTGCGCGAGGACTACGGCAGGCTCTCCTCCCGCGTCACCCGCGACCGCGACGGCGTCGCGCTGACGATGGCCGACGGGCGGCTGGTGCGGCTGGCTCCCGGATCGCTCTTCCAGGACTTCGTGGTGGCGCCGGGCGAGCTGCTGGGCCTCGAACAGGTGCTGGAGACGCTGGCGGAGATCGCCGACCCGGCGGACGCCGAGGGCGTGGCCGCGTTCTTCGACGAGTGCCTGGCCGCGCTGGCCGCCCTGGAGCTGCACGACGCCCATCTGCCCGGCGTGCTGGCCAGGAAGCCGTCGTACGAGTCGCTGGCCGCCTTCACCGACCACCCGGTCTACCCGACGGCGCGGGCGCGGACGGGGCTGTCGGAGGCGGACCTGCTGGCGTACGCGCCGGAGTTCGCGCCGTCGTTCCCGCTGCGGTGGGCGCGGGTGCCCGGCGAGCTGCTGATGGCGGGGTCGTCGCCGCTGCCCGCCGACGTGCTGCCGGACGGCGAGGGGCTGTTCCCGGTGCACCCGCTGACCGTCGCCGAGGTCGCCAAGATCGACGGGGTGCGGGTGCTGGACGAGCCGCGCGTGACCGTACGCCCGACGCTGTCGATGCGGACGGTGGAGGTCGGGCCGCGCGTCCACCTCAAGCTGCCGCTGCCCACGGCCACGCTGGGCACCCGCAACCGGCGCTCGATCAGGCCGGGCACGCTGCGCGACGGCGCGCGGGCCGAGCTGCTGCTCCGCGAGCTCGCCGGCCCGGACGTGCTGATCGCCGACGAGCAGGCGTACGCGCACGCCGGGCACGAGTACCTGGCCTGGATGGTCCGCAGGCTGCCGCCCGGCAAGATCGTCCCGGTGGCGGCGCTGGCCGTGCCCGGGGTGCTGGCCGAGCTGGGCGACGTGCTGCCCGCCTACCTGCGGCTGCTGTTCGGCTGGAACGTGCGGCTGTTCGTCGAGTACGGCGTCGCGCTGGAGGCCCACCAGCAGAACCTGGCCCTGGTCTTCGCCGACGGCGCCATGAAGCTGCTGGTCAAGGACAACGACGGGCTGCTCGCCTCCCCCGCCAGGCTGGCGGCGGCCGGGGTGGCGGTGCCCGCGTTCGGCGACGCGCGGATGCTGACCGACGACCCGCACGCGCTGGCCGACGTGTTCGTGACGATCACGCTGCACCTGGCGGCGGCCGCGATCACGTTCGGCGCGCTGCCCCACGCCGAGGCGTCCGCGCTGCTGCGCGACACGCTGGCCGCGGCGCTCGAGCCCTACGGCGACGACCCGATGGCCAGGCTGCTGCGCGCCCGGACGCTGGAGGCGGCCAGGCTCACCGGCAAGTCGATGGTCACCGCCGGGACCCTCGTGGCCAAGCAGCGGTCGGGCGCGCGTGACATCAACAAGTTCTACGGCACCAGCGGGCCCAACTACCTGAGGAGAGCTTGAATGCACGGTCTGGCCCTCACCTCGTCTGCCGGGCCGGCCGAGGAGGCGACGCTCGCCGCGCTGCTGCGCTGCTGCGTGCGGGAGGTGGCCGGGCCGCGCGGCCTGGTCTGGCCGGCGCCGCCGTTGCTGCTGCTGCGCGTGGGGGGCACGCTGCTGCGGGTGCGCACCCACGGCGGGGCCGCGCTGCGCTTCGACGGCCGTCCCGAACGGCTCGACGCGGGCGCCTGGCATCCGCTGACGTCCGCGGAGCTGGTCCGGCTGGCCGAGGCGGAGCTGGGCGCGGGGCGCAACGACGAGTTCGCCGGGCAGGTGGCCGCCAGCCGGGAGGCGGTGGCCGCGATCCTGCGGGCCAGGGCGGAGGCCGTGCCGCCCGCCGATCCGTGGCTGGCCTCGGAGCAGGCGCTGGTGTACGGGCACCCGTTCCATCCGAGCCCGAAGGCGCGCGGCGGCGACGGCTGGCTGGCCTACGCGCCCGAGGCGCACGCCGAGTTCCCGCTGCGGCTGCTCGGCGTGCGGGACGACGCGGTCGCCGAGGAGGGCGACGTGCGCGCGCTCGACGCGCTGGGCGAGGCGCCGCCCGGCCACCGGCTGCTGCCGGCGCACCCGTGGCAGCTCGGCCTGCTGCGGCCCCGGCTGGGCGGCGAGCTGATCGACCTGGGGCCGGGGCCGGTCGTGATGCCGACCTCGTCGGTGCGCACCGTGTACGCCCCGGCGGCCGGGGCGTGCCTGAAGTTCAGCCTCGACGTGCGGATCACCAACTGCGTGCGCAAGAACGCCTGGTACGAGCTGGCCGGGGCGGTGGAGCTGACCTCTCGGCTCGCGCCGGTGTTCGCCGAGGTGGCCGCCAAGCATCCCGGCGCCCGGTGGCTGCCCGAGCCCGGCTACCGCTCCGCGACGCCGCTGCTGGAGGGGCTGGGCGTGATCGTCCGCGAGAGCCCCTGGGCGGCCTGCTCGCCCGGCGTCACCCCGATCCTGGCCGGGGCGCTGGCCGCCGGGCCGCCGCCGCCCGACCCGCTCGCCTGGTGGACGGCGTACGTGACGGCCGTGGCGCCACCGGTGCTGGAGCTGTACTTCACGCACGGCGTCATCCTGGAGCCGCACCTGCAGAACGTGCTCGTCGGCCTCGACGGCTCCGGCCTGCCCGTGGAGGCCGTCTTCCGCGACCTGGAGGGCGCCAAGCTCGTCACCGGCCGCCACGACCTCGGCGGCGTGCCGGCCCGGGTCGCGGAGGCCATGTCCTACGACGCCGAGCGCGGCTGGGCCCGGGTGGTCTACTGCCTGCTGGTCAACCACCTGGTGGAGATCGCGGCGACCGTCTCGGACGGCGACGACGGGCTGCTGCGCGAGCTGTGGCGGGCCGCCCGCGAGGTGCTCGCCAAGCAGGCCGCCGAGCTGGGCGGGCCGGTGCCGCTGTCGGACCTGCTCGCGGGGGCGCCGCTGCCGGCCAAGGCCAACCTGGGCGTCCGCTGGGCCAGGGCCGCCGACCGGTCCGCCGGTTACGTCCCGATCGCGAACCCGCTCGCATGATCACCGCGAGGGTCCTGGAGGCCGCCCCCCGCCTGGCCGCCCCGGCCTACCTGTACGACCTGCCCGCCCTGGACGAGCACGCGGCCGCGGTACGGGCCGCGCTGCCCGGCGTCGAGCTGTACTACGCGGTCAAGGCCAATCCGGACGCCGAGCTGCTGCGGGTGCTCGACGCGCACGTCGACGGGTTCGAGGTGTCGTCCGGCGGCGAGCACGCGCACGTGTCGGCGCTGCTGCCGGGCAGGCCGCTGGCCCTGGGCGGCCCCGGCAAGACCGACGCCGAGCTGCGGCTGCCGCATCACCGCATCCACGTGGAGTCCCCGTACGAGCTGCGGCGGCTGGTGGCGACCGGGCTGGAGGCGGACGTGCTGCTGCGCGTCAGCCCGGACCTGGCGGTGGAGGGCGCGGCGCTGACCATGAGCGGCCCGTTCGGGATGGACGAGGCGGGGGTCGAGGAGTGCCTGCCGCTGTTCACGGACCGGGTGCGGCTGCGCGGCAGGCACACGCACCTGGCGAGCGGGCTGGCCGCGCCAGAGCTGCTGCGGCTGGCGGCGGTGCTGCTGGACACCGGCCAGCCCGAGGTGAACCTGGGCGGCGGCATGGCGGTCTCCTACGGCTCGCCGGAGCGCTTCGACTGGGCCGCCTACGGCGCGGGGCTGGCGCGGCTGCGGCGGCCGGGGCAGCTCGTCAGGATCGAGCCGGGGCGGGCGCTGACCGCCTACTGCGGCTTCTACGTGACCCGGGTCGTAGACGTGAAACGGGTGCGCGGGGAGGCGTACGCCGTCCTGCTGGGCGGCACCCACCACCTGCGGACCCCGGTGACCAAGGGCCACGACCAGCCCTTCACCGTGCTGCCCACGGGCGACGGGCCGGGCGTGGCGGACGAGCCGGTCACGCTCGTCGGGCAGCTCTGCACGCCGAAAGACGTCTTCGCACGAAAAATCGTGACAACGGTACGGGTGGGGGACACGGTGGTGTTCGGGATGGCCGGGGCCTACGCCTGGAACATCTCACACCACGACTTCCTCATGCACCCGAAGCCCGGCTTCCACCATCTGCGCGACTGACCTCCGGCACCGCCTCGATGAGCGCCACCAGGCCGTCGGCGTCGAGCAGGTCCACCGGGCGCACGGTGCGGTTGGCGCGCACGTAGTGGAAGGCCGCGCTCACCCGCTCCAGCGGCACGCCCGCCAGGTGCGACCAGGCCAGCCGGTAGGCGGCGAGCTGCACCGAGGCGGCCCTGGCCTTCTTGCCGGTCGGCGGGTCGCCGGTCTTCCAGTCGACGACCTCGTAACGTCCGCCGGGCAGCTCGAACACCGCGTCCATGCGGCCGCGCACCAGCCGGTCGGCGATCATGGTCTCGAACGGCACCTCCAGGTCCACCGGACGCCGCTCGGCCCACTCGCTCTCCTCGAAGCGCTCCTGCAGCTCCGCCAGCCGCACGTCCGCCTCCTCCGGCTCGTGCTCCAGGTCCAGGTCGAAGTCGTCGATGAGCCGCTGCTGGTCCCAGCGCGTCTCCAGCCACTTGTGGAAGGAGGTGCCCCGGCGGGCCAGCGGCGCGGGCTTGACCGGCACCGGGCGGCGGATCCTGCGCGCCAGCTCGCGGGCATCGGTGGCCAGCGTGACCAGCGACGACACGGTCAGCTTGGACGGCAGCTCTACGGTCGTGGAGCCGCGCCGCCGGTGCAGCTCCCGCTCGCGCAGCAGCAGCTCGGTGTCGCGGTCCCAGGCGCGCACCCGCTCCTCCTCGAAGGCGCGCAGCGGCTGCTCCTCCTCGTCGTCCTCCAGGGTGCCCGCCAGCGCGTCCTCCACCAGGCGGGCGCCGTCGAGGACGGACTCGTACCGCAGCCCCTCGGGCGTGACCGGCCACACCGCGGCGGCCGGCTCGGCCAGCAGCGGGTTGGTGGCGCCCTCGGCGAGCTCCGGCGCCCAGACCGCGATCCGGTCGGCGCTCTGCGCGATCTCCCGCAGGAAGTCGGACGGCTCCAGCGGCTTGGACGCGCTGCCCCACCGGTAGCCGGAGGCGATCAGGTGGTAGTGGGCGCGCGTCACCGCCACGTACGCCAGCCGCCGCTCCTCCATCAGGTCGCGCTCGCGGCACCGCTCGTCGAACGCGGCCAGCTCGTCCTTGCTCAACCCCGTCAGCCGGGGCAGGTCGGCGGCGTCGCCGCGCAGCGGGTAGGGCAGCTTGCGCGGGTTGTCGGTCCAGCGGCTGTTCATGACCGGCGTGGCCGGGAACACGCTGCCCGTCGCGACCGCGCCCTTCGTGTTGAGGAGCTGCGACAGGCCCGGCACCACCACGACCGGCCACTCCAGGCCCTTGGACGCGTGCACGGTCATCAGCTTGACGCTGTTGCTGTCGCCGACCCGGCCCGCCTCCAGCCCGAACTCCTCGCTCTCCGCCGCCTGGAGATAGGCCAGGAACGCGCCCAGCGTCGGATCCTCGGCGTCGCCCGCGAACCGGGACGCCGCGTCGAGGAACGCGTCGAGATCGGCCCTGGCCGCGAACGCGCTCACCGTGCCGCCCCGCGCAGCCACCTCGACGTCCAGGCCGAGCTTGCGCTCCACCTCGCTGATCAGGTCGGGCAGCGGCTGCGCCGTGTGCGCCCTGAGCTGGCGCAGCTCGTGGGCCAGCGCCACCAGCCGGGTCGCGGCCAGCGGCGAGAACGCCTCCAGCCACTCCTCCCGGTCGGGCAGCTCGTCGAGCGCGTCGACCAGGCTGCCGCGCTCCTCCGCCAGATCGGCCACCACCTGGTCGAGCGGGTCCTGCACGCGCTGCCCGTCACGCATCTCCCGGTTGAGCTCGCGGGCGCACTCCCCCAGCGCCCGCAGGTCCGCCGGGCCGATCCGCCAGCGCGGCCCCGCCAGCAGCCTGGCCAGCGCGTCACCCGCCGTCGCGTCGTAGAGCACGCGCAACGTGGCCACGATGTCGGTCACCTCGGGCACCGTCAGCAGCCCGCCCAGCCCGACCACCTCGACCGGGATGTCACGATCCTCCAGCGCCCTGCGCAACGCCGGGAACTGCGACCGCTTGCGCGCCAGGATCGCCACGTCCTGCGGCTGCAGCGAAAGAGTCTTCTTGCGCTCCTTGTCCCCCCACGGCAGGCCGTCCGGGGCGACCTCCTGGCCGAGCAGCCGGGCGACGCAGTCGGCGACCCACTTCGCCTCGTCCTCGGCCGTCTCGTGGAAGGCACAGGTGACACGGCCCCGGTCGACCCGGTTCGGGCCCGGGACCAGCACCGGCACCTCACGCGCCTCCATCCGCAGCGGAAGCTGCACCCGGGCGGCCACGTCGAGCACCCGGTCACCGTTGCGGAAGCTGACGCTGAGCTGCCGCACCGGAGCCGGATCGCCCGCCCCCGTCCGGAAGTCCTCGGCGAACCGGCGCAGGTTGCCCGCCGACGCCCCCCGCCAGCCGTAGATCGACTGGCACGGGTCGCCCACCGCCGTCACCGGATGGCCGCCCCCGTACAGCGAACGCAGCAACACCAGCTGCGCATGGCTGGTGTCCTGATACTCGTCCAGCAGCACCACCGCGAACCGCTCCCGCTCGATCTGACCGACCTCGCGGTGATTGGCGGCGATCCTCGCCGCCAGCGACATCTGGTCGCCGTAGTCGATGACCTCCCGCCGCCGCTTCAACCTCTCGTACGCCTCCACCAGCGGCAGCAACTGCTCCCTGGCCGCCTGCACGGCGATCGGCTTGCGCTGCGCCTGCACCGTGCGGCCCGGCAGCTCGGCCAGACGCTCGTCCAGCCACTCCCCCACCCGCCGCACGTCACCCGGGGCGCGCAGATGCTCCGACAGCTCACCCGCCAGCTCCAGCACCGCCGCCGTCACCGAAGGCGGGCCCAGCTCCACCCGGTCCATCGGCCCGTCGTACATCGCCACCACCCGCGACGCGAGCTGCCACGACACCGCCGGCGTCACCAGCCGCATCGTCGGCTCCAGCGCCTCACGCAGCGCGTGATCGGTGACCAGGCGGGCCGCGTACGCATGATAGGTGGAGACCGTCGGCTCCTCGTCCAGCATCGACGGCTCCACCAGGCCCGCCTCCGCCAGCCCCGCCAGCCGCTCCCGCACCCGCGTCGCCAGCTCCGCCGCCGCCTTGCGGGTGAACGTCAGACCCAGCACGTTCGACGGCTTCACCAGACCGTTGGCCACCAGCCAGACCACCCGCCCGGCCATGGTCTCGCTCTTGCCCGAACCCGCCCCGGCCATGACGACCATCGGCTCCAGCGGCGCTTCGATGACGGCGGCTTGCTCCCGGGTGGGCGGCAGGATGCCGAGCTTGCCGGCCAGCTCGACCGGGGTCAGCACACCTGTCCCCCGCTGTCGTTGACCGGGCAGCTCGCCCTGGCCGCGCACGTACGGCAGCCGTCGTTGACCTTCGCCTGGAAGAACGGGCCCGACATGCCGATCGCCACCGTGTCGACCAGATCCCGCGCCCAGCCCGGGTTCGCGTCGTCGGCCAGCGCACCCTGCTTCTGCTCCACCGCCGCCGTCTTGCCCGCCGCCTTGCCGAGCTGCACCAGCGCCGCCCCGCCGGGCTCCGCCATGCCGTGCCGGGCGAACGCGCCCAGCAGCGCCGCCAACTGATAGACACCGAGCTGCGGATGGCGATCGAGCTCACCCGGCTTGGGCTTCGAGCCGCCCGTCTTGAGGTCGATGATCACCGCCCGGCCCTCCGCATCCTTCTCCACGCGGTCGACCCGGCCCTTGATCTGGACGCCGTCGCCCACCATGGCGACGAACGCCTCCTCCAGGGCGACGAGCTCCCGCGGGTTGTCCTGCTGCCAGCGGAGGAACCGGCCGATCATCTGCTCGGCCACCCGGCGCTGCTTGCGGTTGAACCATACGCCACCGAAGTCGAGCTCGTTCCAGATGCCGTCCAGGCGGTCGCCGAGCGCGTTCTCGTCCGACAGATCCGTGGCGCCCAGCACCGCCAGCGCGTGGATGACCGTGCCCAGCCCCTGCGCCGTGCTCGTCCCGGCCGCGCCCACCGCCGTCTCCAGCAGCCAGCGCAGGCCGCACTTGGTGAAGCTCTCCACCGCCGACGGGGAGATGCTCACCACGTCGTCCGGCCAGCTCAACGGCCGGTCATCGGTCATCGTCGTCAACGCGTACCAGTCGTTCGGATGCGCGCCCTGCACCCCCGCCGCCGCCAGCCTCGCCAGCTGCCTGGCCGCCCTGCGCCGCATCGACGCCGGCTTCGTCGGATCCGTCACCGCGCTCCGCAGATCGGCCACCAGCGACGGCATGCTCAGCCAGCGCGACCGGTCCTCCACCGTCGCCTCGTCCACCGCGCCCGGCATCAGCTCCGACAGGAACCGCGACGGCCGCTCGTCGGTGTCCTCACCGCCCACCGCCGTCACCACCAGCCGATGCCGCGCCCGCGTCGCCGCCACGTAGAACAGCCGCCGCTCCTCCGCCAGCAGCTTCGACGCCAGCGACGCCGCACTCGGCCTGCCCCCCTCGGCCACCTCCGCCAGGTCCTCCACGCCCAGCATCGTGCCCCGCAGCCGCAGATCCGGCCAGACGCCCTCCTGGACGCCCGCCACGACCACCACGTCCCACTCCAGGCCCTTCGAACGGTGCGCCGTCAACACCCGCACCGCGTCACCGTCCGGCGCCCGCTCCGCCAGCGTGTCACCCGGGATCTCCTGCGACGCCAGATCGTCCAGGAACACCTCCGGGCCCGCCTTCGGCATCCGGTCCACGAACTTCGCCGCATGGTCGAACAGCGCCACGACCGCGTCCAGGTCCCGGTCCGCCTGCGCGCCCCGCTGGCCGCCGCTCAGGCTCAGGTCCGTCCACCGCTCCGCCAGGCCGCTGGCCTGCCACACGGCCCACAGCACCTCCTCGGCCGTCGCGCCCTCCCGCAGCGCCTCCCTCGCCGTGGCCAGCAGCCTCGCCACCCGCTCCGCCGGAACGGCCACGTGCGGCTCCACCCGCACCAGCTCCCGCGGGTCGTTCACGGCCGCCACCAGCAACTCGCCCGACGACCGCACCCCCTCCCCAGAGTCCGCCGCCGCTCCGGGCCCGCCCGGGCCGCCCTGCGGCGCGACCTCCGCCACGGCGGCACGGGGGGCGTCCGTGGGCAGCGGCTCCTCCTCCGGAGCCAGAGGGCCGTCCTGCGCCGCACCAGACGCGCGCGCCGGCGCGGCTTCGGGGGCGGCCGGGACGCCGTCCTGTGGCGCACCGGCCTCCGGAGCCAGAGGGCCGTCCTGCGGCTCACCCGGTGGCGGCGCGGTGGGCTCGCGGCCCGGTGCCGCCTTGGAGTCCGCCAGGGTGCCGGGCTGCGGGTCGCCCTGGGGCGCGCCGGCCTGGGCGCCAGGTTGGGGGGCGTCACCTTCCGGGGTTGCGGAGGCCGGAGGGTCTGCCGGGTGCGGGGTGAGGGCGGTGTGGGCTTCGTTTTCGGCGATCTTCAGGGCGCGGCGGAGGCGGCGGACGCCGATCATGTCGGTGCCGCCGAGCGGGCCGGTGAGGAGCTCCTCGGCGACGCCCTCGTCCAGGGCGGCGGGGTCGAGGGCGACGCGCAGCAGCGTGAGGAGGGGGCGGACGCCGGGCTCCTGGGCGATGGGCACCTCGTCTCCGGCGATCATCGTGGGGACCCCGGCGGTGACGAGGGCGCGGCGCAGCAGCGGCACCTGTCGGGTGGCGGAGCGGACCAGGACGGCCATGCGGTGCCAGGGCACGCCGTCGATGAGGTGGGCCCGGCGCAGGGTGTCGGCGACGACGGCGGCTTCCTGGCTGGTGCTGTCGGCGAGCAGCACCCGTACCTCGCCGGAGGGTGTGTCGGGCAGCGGGACGAGGTCGCGGTGGCCGCGCGCCCGGGGGATGCCGTCGGCGGGAGGGCCGGCCGAGGGGGCGGGGGTGGCGGGGAGGCGGTCGGCGACGCGGCGGGAGGCCTCCAGGAGGTCGGCGCCGCTGCGGCGGCAGACGCGCAGGGCGACGATGGGCGCGTCGTGGCCGGACCGGGTGCGGAAGCGCTGGGGGAAGGCGAGGATGCCGCGTACGTCGGCGCCGCGGAAGCCGTAGATGGACTGGTCGGGGTCGCCGACGGCCACCAGGTCGCGGCCGTCGCCGGCGAGCTGCTGGAGGAGGAACTCCTGGGCGGGGTCGGTGTCCTGGTACTCGTCGACGAACAGCGCGTCGTGGGCGGCGCGTTCGCGGCGGCGTACGTCGGGGTCGGCGAGCAGTCCGGCGGCGGTGCGGATCAGCTCGGCGTAGTCCATGGCCGGGTCGGGGTCGAGGTCGAAGCGGAGCTGGTAGCGCTGGGCGAAGCGGCCGGCGGCGACCCAGTCGGCGCGGCCGTGCTGCCGTCCGAGCTCCTGTACGCGCTCGCCGTCGAGGCCGCGTTCGGCGGCGCGGGACAGGAAGTCGCGCAGCTCTTCGGCGAAGCCGCGGGTCTTGAGCGGTTCGCGCAGGTCTTCGGGCCAGTCGAGGGCGCCGTCCTCCAGTTCGCCGTGGAGGAGGCGGCGGACTTCGAGGAGTTGTTCGGGGCCGGTGAGGAGGCGGGGCGGCGGCTCGCCGGCGAGGACGGCCTCGCGGCGCAGCAGCGCGTAGGCGTAGGAGTGGAAGGTGAGCGCCAGCGGGGTGCGGGTGGTGCGGCGGAGCCGGCCGGTGACGCGTTCGCGCAGCTCGCCGGCGGCCTTGCGGCTGTAAGTGAGGATGAGGACGCGTTCGGGGTCGGCGCCGCGTCGTTCGATGCGGTCGACGACGCTCTCGACGATCGTGGTCGTCTTGCCGGTGCCGGGCCCGGCGAGGACGAGCAGGGGGCCGCCGGGGTGCTCGACCACGGCGCGCTGATGTTCATCAAGCACAGGGGCCTCAACAGGCCTCCCGCTGCCGCGGCGCACCAATCGCCAGGTCTGACCACTCACAGCACTAGATTCCACCAGACCACAGGGGTAGATCGTGCCGAGTTGCCCGGTCTCCCCGCGCGGACGCCCACGTTATCGGGGCCAATCGGGGCAAATTAGAGGATTTGCCCCGACACGCCGTCGTCAGTACGCGCTCAGAAAACGTGGTCGACCACGCGGGCCGTCGCCTTGCCGTCGTCGCGCGGCGCGAACGTGGCCCGGAAGGCGTCGTAGCGGTCGGCGTGGGCGGCCGCGACCTCGTCGATGGAGCGCAGCGCCTCGATGACCTCGCCGGAGGTCGACAGCACCGGCCCGGGGGCGACCTCGGGCAGGTCCACGTAGATGCCGCGCTTGGCGGAGTATTTGGCCAGGTCGTAGCCGTACAGGACGATCGGCCGCCCGGTGACCGCGAAGTCGAACATGACGGACGAGTAGTCGGTCACCAGGACGTCGGCCACGAGCAGCAGATCCGCGATATCCGGATAAGTCGTGACGTCACGCGCGATGTCGGGAACGGCGGGCATGGCCTGCATGGGATGCGCCCGTACCAGCAGCTCGTGGTCGGCGCCCAGCGCCTCACGCGCCTTGGCCAGGTCGAGCTTGACCATCGCGTTCTTGCGGTCGTAATCGCGCCACGTGGGCGCGTACAGGACCACGCGCTTGCCCTCGGCGAGCCCGAGCCGCTCGCGCACGGCGGCGGCGAGCTCGTCACGGTCGGGCGAGGTGAGCACGTCGTTGCGCGGCAGCCCGCTCTCCAGCACCTCGCCCTGGTAGCCGAACGCCTTGCGCAGCACCGGCGTGGCCCACGGCGACTGCGACAGCAGCACGTCCCAGCCGCGCACCTCGGCGGCCTGGCGGTGCCAGACCGGCGGCTTGGGGTCGCGCCGCATGTGGGCCTGGTCGTTGCCGATGTGCTTGACCGGGGTGCCGTGCCAGGTCTGCACGACGACCTGGCCCTCGCGGGAGCGGAACCAGACGGGCAGGAACGCGTTGGTGACGATGTAGCGCGAGCGGGCCAGCGCGGCGTGGTGCTCGCGGCTGCCCGCGCGCACCGAGGTGGCGCCGTCGGGCGGGGTGAACGCGCCGTCCTTGACGATCCAGATGTGCGGGCGGTCGTCGCCGCGCCGCACCCGCTCCTCGTAGATGGCGCGGACGCTGTCGGCGTACAGGCGGCCGTCGTTGACCACGTAGACGGTGGCCTCGTCGAGCGGCTCGGTGCGCTGGGCCGGGTAGAAGACGCGGCGCAGCACGTGGGTGCCGGCGACGCCCTTCTCGGCGGCGGGCCGCTCCTCCTCCGAGACGACCACCGGCACGTCGAAGCGGGTGGAGACCATGCGGAAGGAGTGGCCGCCGAGCACGCGCGGGTCCTCGTCGAGGGTCTCCAGCGCGGCGTGGTCCATGCGCACGGGCACGATCTCGCCGGACGGGTGCCGTACGGACATCTGCCAGGTGCCGGACGACAGCGGCACCGCCTCGCCGAAGCGGTCCATGAACCCCGGCTGGACGCGCACGGTGAACTCCTCGCCCGCGCGCTCCATCGGAACCTGGTAGGCCAGGCCGGAGCGGTGGCGCAGGGTGAGCGAGCGCGGCCCTTCGGCGTCGGGGTAGTGGCCGCGCAGGACGAGCGTGGGCCCGTCCCAGACGGCCGAGGAGATCACCGGGCGGATGCGGTGGGCGGAGACGACCACGCGGTCGCGGCGGTCGCCGAGCACGGTGATCTCGCGGTCGCCGGCCACGGCCCTGGTGCCCTTGAGGTCGCCGAGCATGACGGAGGCCGCCGGGTCGCCCTTGGGCTCGACCCACAGCCGCCGCCCGTCCTTCTCCTGCAGCAGCGCGGGCACGGCGAGCGTGAGCAGCACGTCGGTGCCCTTGCCCGCCGGGCTGAAGTCGGCGGCGATGCGGTGGCCGCCCAGCCGGGCATGGCCCTTGGTGACGACGCGGTCGGGCAGGTGGATCTTGAGCTGGAGGCGCTCGTCGTCGACGGTGACGCCGGTGAGCTCGGCCCGGTTGGGCTGGAGCACCACCTGGAGGGCGCGGTCGGAGGTCCAGACGGGCCGGGCCCACCAGCCGGGCTTGAGCTGGCGGCCGGCGGGGCGCTCGCTGCGGCCGATGGACGCGCCGCGCAGCAGGCCGGTGGCGCGGGCGCCCCGGCTCCAGAACACGATCTCGGCCCGCCACGTGGTGGTGTCGCGCACGGCGGGACGGCGGCGCAGGCGGCGGCGAACGCCGGAGACCAGGCCGCGGACGGCGCCGCGCCAGCGCAGCGCCCACGGGCTCAGCTCGGCGTGGAAGCCCGACCAGTCGTAGTTGCAGCCGGGCTCGCGGGCCCCGTGGGTGGCCTCGGGGGCGAGCACGCGGCGGGTGCGCAGCCGCACCGGCGGCAGCCAGCGCGGGCCGCGCAGCACCACGCTCGCGCGGTTGAAGCGGCGGCTGCGCACCGACAGGCCGGCCAGGTAGGCGAAGCCGGTGATGCGCAGCTTGCCGTCGACCCACACGATGTCGTCGATGTGCGTGACGGGCACCAGGTCGGCGCGGCGCAGCCGGAACAGCTCGGCGGGCAGCTCGTCGCGGAACGGCAGGTCGGCGTACCAGCGCAGGCCCTTGCGGATGCGCTTGGACGGCTCGGCGGCGGCCGCCACGACCTTGGCGAGGGTCTCGCCCTCGACGAGCTCGTCGTCGGGGCGGTGCTCGATCAGGTGGCAGATGAGGCGGCGGGCCACGGGCAGCTCACGCTTGACCCCCGCGGCGACGCCCGCCAGGTAGGGGCGCACGAGGTCGACGAGCTCGCGCCTGCGGGCGGCGCCGCGCTTGACCGCGAGGTCCATCCGCGCGCCGAGCGGCCCGCTGAGCACCTCGGCGTCGAACGCCGCGTCGCGGCCGCCCGGCCCGACGGCGCGCATGACCGCGTCGAGTGGCTCGCCACGGTCGCAGAGGTCCTGGACGGCCTTGAGTCGGTCGGGGACCGCATCGCCGCCCGGGCTCTGGGCAGTTACGCCGGTAGCCATCGGGGAGGCACCGCCTTTCAGGCTGCCGTCAGTGTTCTGCCCATGGTAATAGGAGTCACCTACTACCAAATCGCCCATTCAGGGAACCGGCAGGTCAGCGGCCTTCCTGAGAATCGGCTGAACGC
Organism: Nonomuraea sp. NPDC003214; assembly: GCF_053590035.1. Classification (NCBI taxonomy): domain Bacteria; kingdom Bacillati; phylum Actinomycetota; class Actinomycetes; order Streptosporangiales; family Streptosporangiaceae; genus Nonomuraea; species Nonomuraea sp. NPDC003214. Next base: position 48,676 of record NZ_JBSFSX010000010.1, read on the forward strand.
CCGTCCCAGCGGGCGCCGCGCATGTCCACGCGCTCCCCCCGCAACGGGGTGCCCTCCTCGCGCCAGTGCGCCAGGCAGCGTTGCAGGTGGTCAGGGGCCACACCGCTGCCGTCGGCGTGCACCACGCGCCACCACGGGACGCCGCCGCCCCACACGGACATCACGCGTCCCACCTGCCGGGGGCCGCCCTCGCCGAGGTATTCGGCGATGTCGCCGTAGGACATGACCTTGCCGGGCGGGATGCGCTCGACGAGGTCGAGCACGCGCTCGGCGAACGGCTTCAGCGGCTCCACGCCGCCGGTCCCGCGTCGATCATCTCGTCCAGCTTGCCGAGCTCGATCACCGACCCGTCGGCGACCACCTCGACCACGCCCTCACGCAGCCCGTAGACCTCGCCGTCCTCGCCGATGAGCCGGGCGCCGAGCACGCCCGCCAGCCGGACGAGCTGGGCCACCTGCCAGTCGGAGCCGGGCGCCCCGATCACCTGCTCACGCCATGCTCCCACGGCGTGCGTGCCGTCGCCGTGCCTGGCGACGATCTCGTGCGATCCGCGCAGCTCGAAACCCGCCGGCGCGATCGCCTTCGCGACCTCCGCGAAGGCCAGCGGCGCCTCACGAACCACGCGTAGCTCGTATCCCATGACGGGGGACCATAGCGGATCTTTACTCCCTCCGCTGATTGAGGAGCACGATGGCCCCGCAGAACATGACGAGGGCCACCAGGACGCCGATCCCGTACAGCCAGAGCCGCCACGGGTCGGGTCCGGGGGCCGACGGCTGCGGGGTGTCCTCGCCCTGCCCGAAGTGCTGGTCAGCAGGTACGGGGACCTGGCGTTTGTGGCCGGTGAGCCGTTCGGCGGCGTTCAGCGCAGCGCCCGCGTCGACCACGCCGAACCCGGTCCTGTCGTCGTACCCGGCGGCGGGACGGCCCCGCGCCCCGGTGGCGAGCGCCTGCGCGACCTGCTCGGGCCGCAGGTCGGGGTAGCGCGCCTTGACGAGCGCGGCCACCCCGGCCACCAGCGCCGCCGCCGAGCTGGTGCCGTCGGACAGCGCGTAGCCGCTGCCGCGCTGGACCACGGGCACCCCGGAGCCGGGCGCGGCGACGAGCACGGACAGGTTGTCGCTGCTGTACGGGGCGGGCTTGCTCGTCTTGTCCACGGCCGCGACGCCGATGACGCCCGGGTAGCCCGCGGGGAAGCTCCAGTAGGAGGTCTCGTTGTCCTTGGTGTAGGTGGTCTGCCCGTCGTTGCCCGCGGCGGCGACGAGGACGACGCCCTTGCCGAGCGCGTAGGAGACGGCCTCGCGCTCGGACTTGTGCGGCCCGTAGTTGCCGATCGACATGCTGATGACCTTGGCGCCGTGGTTGGTGGCGTAGCGCAGGGCGCGGGCGAGCGGGCTCTCGGTGGCGCCGGGGTCGGTGAGCAGCGGCGGGGCGATCTGGTCCTCGGGGTTCTCGTCCAGGGCCAGCGGCAGCGACAGCACCCGGGCCTCCGGGGCGACGCCGACGAACCCGTCCCCGGCTCCCGACCCGGCGATCAGCGCGGCCATGGCGGTGCCGTGCTCGCCGGGCTCGACCTCGCGCGGGCGGGCCGCGCCCGAGCTCATGTCGGGACCCACGGTGACGCGCCCGCGCAGCTCCTTGACCCGGGTGTCGACGGCGCTGTCGATCACGGCGACGGTGACGCCGGCGCCCTTGGTGACGTTCCACGCCTGCTCGACGTTGAGCGCGTCGAGCACCCACTGCTGCTGCTCGCGGATGGGCGGGTCGGCGGGGGCGTGCAGGGCCAGCATCGCGGCGGTGAGGACGCGGACGACGGTCAGCACACGTTCCCCTGGGTGCAGGGCGGGACCTTGGGCGGGTCCGCCAGGAAGTAGGCGATCTGGTTGCCGACGGACTTGGCGGCGGGCCAGAGCTCGGGGTGCAGGATCTCCTCGGGCGGGACCGCGGCCCGGGTGCGGCCGTCGGCGTAGCCGGCGGTCGAGAACACGATGTACGGCCCGGCGCCCACCCAGCCGGTGCGCTGGCGCTGCTGCACGCCGAACCGTTCGGTCACGGTGCCGGGGAAGGCGACGGGCAGCACGCCGACCCGGTCGTCCTGGCTGAGCTGGTCGGTGACGGACGCCCTGGCCGCCTCGTCCTTGAGCACGGCCACGCCGACGGTCATGACGAACGTGGAGGTCTGGTCGACGTAGGTGGCGCGCAGCATGGAGACGCAGCCGTACTCGTCGAGGATGCCGGCCACGGACGGGTCGACGGCGTCGCGGCAGGCGGTCTCGGGGGCGATGCCGACGCGCCTGGCGTACTGCTGGGCGCGGTCGAGGCCGAGGTACTTGACCTCTTCGGGGAAGACGCCGGTGGTGGGCCACGCCTGCCAGCGGCGGGCGATCTCCTCCTGCTTGTAGCGGTTCTGCTCCTCGGCGGTCAGCGGGCGCGACCGGGTCTCCTTGAACAGGCCGGCGGTGCCGAGCAGCACGACGACGGCCGAGACGGCCACGATGACGGTGAGGAGCGCGACGAACATGCGGCGGTAGCGGACGCCCTGCTGGAGGGAGTCGGTCTCGGCGCGTTCGGCCGCCGCCCGCCTGCTCCGCATGCCCGCCGTGGGCCAGTCGCGCACGCGCGACCGGCGGCCGGTGGTGGCGCCGAGCGGATTGCTCCGTCCCGGCGTGGATCGTCCCCCGACGCGCGGTAGTCCTGAGGTGGGCCTACGTGCCTTCACCACCGCCTCGTTCCCAGCTCGGCTTCGTGTCTATTTCGTCCCCCTAACGGGGCGGATCATGCCTCTTGGTCATTGTGTGGGCGTCGGCCCCTTCTGACCAGGGCGACGATGGCTCCCAGCGATCCCAGCGCCACCACGGCCAGCGCCGCCGCGAGGCTCCCGTGCAGCAGGATGTGCGCGCCGTCGCGGTGCACGACCTGGATCGGGGCGGGCGGCGCCTGGCCCAGCGGCCTGTCCGGGTCGGCCGCCTGCGCGCCCGCCGCGGTCTCGGTGTGCCCGGCCAGCCGCTCCGCCTCGGCCAGCGCCCTGGCGGCGTTGACGACGCCGAACCCGGTGCCGGTGTCGTAGCCGCCCGGCGGCCGGTCGTCGGCGCTGGCGGCGAGCGCCCGCACGACGAGCGGCGGCGACAGGTCCGGATACTCGGCCTTGATCAGGGCGGCCACCCCCGACACCAGCGCGGTCGCCTGCGACGTCCCCCGGCCCACCCAGTAGGCGTCGCCCGGCCCCGCGCCCATGATGTCGACGCCCGGCGCGGCCACCACCACCGAGGAGTTCCAGTTGGAGAACGTCGCCCGCCGCAGCCTCCCGTCGGTCGCCCCCACCGACACCACGCCGGGGAAGGCCGCCGGGTAGGAGTACGGCGCCGCGCCGCCGCCCTCGACCTCGCGGGTGCCCTCGTTGCCCGCCGCCGCGACCACCACGACCCCCTTGGACACCGCGTAACGCACGGCCGCCCGGTCCTGGCGGGTCGCCAGCTCCTTGGAGATCGACAGGTTGATCACGTCGGCCCCGCGGTCGACGGCGTAGCGGATGCCGCGCGCGACCACGTTCTCGAACCGCTCGTCGGTGTTGAACGTGCGGAACCCCGGCTCCTCGTCCTCCAGGATCACCCGCACCGACAGCACCCGGGCGCGCGGCGCGACCCCGATGACGCCCCGCTTCCGGTCCGGGCCGTGCCCGTGCCCGGCGATCAGCGAGGCCATGTACGTGCCGTGCAGGCGGCGGGGCGCGACGCCCGGCGGGTTCGCCCCCGCGGTGAAGTCGCGGCCGACGGTGACCGAGCCCGCCAGGTCGCGGTGGCCCGGGTCGACGCCCGAGTCGAGCACGGCCACGGTGACGCCGTCGCCCTCGCTGATCCGCCACGCCTTGGTCAGGTCCAGCGTCCTGATGACCCGCTCCTGCCCGGACCGTACCTCGTCCGCCCACGCCGGGGCGGTGACCGCCGGCAGCAGCCCGGCGAGGAGCGCCGCCCGCACGAGCGGCCCGCGGCTCAGCACCGCCACTCCTCGGCCGCGCAGTTGGGCATCCGGGGCCTGCTCAGGTCGGCCAGGACGCGCTCGGAGATCTCGGTCGCGAAGGCGAAGACCGCCGGCCGCTGCTCGCCCGACTTGCTCGCCGGCCGGCCGTCGACCTGGCCCGCCGTGGTCAGCACCAGGTACGGGCCCGCCTGCCGTACCGAGCCCGACTGCCGCACGGCGGGGGTGAACCGGTCGGACACCGTGCCGCGGAAGGCCAGCGGGCGCAGGCCGGGAACGGGCGCGCCGCTGCCCGGGAAGGCGGACCTGGCGCGGGCGGCGCGCGGCTCGTCGGGCAGCGCGACCACGCCCACGGTGACGAGCACGCCGCGCAGGGCGTCGATGTAGGTGGCGCGCAGCACGGCGCGGCAGCCCGCGGCGGCCAGCGCGGCGGCGGCCTCGGCGTCGACGGCGTCGTGGCAGGCGGTGCGCGGCGAGATCCCGATCCGGCGGGCCCGCTCGCGGCCGCCCTGCTCGGCCGAGTAGGCGAGGCTGGACGGGAAGACGCGCCCGGCCGCCCAGGTGCGCCAGCGCTCGGCGACCTCGCGCTCGGCGGCGGCCCTGAGCTCGGCCGCGGTGGGACCCCGGGTCAGCTCGCCGCTCGCCGAACCGGCCGCGACCCCGGCGGCCACCGCGCAGACCAGAGTCAGCGCGGAGGCCACCAGCAGGGAAGGCCAGAGGCGGGCGTTGTCCACGGGATCGACCTTAATGCGGGCGACCCCGTGTCATCCGTCGGAAAGCAGACTCAGTAAGACGGCAGGCTCGGGTCGACGGTCTTGACCCAGCTCAGCACGCCACCGCCGACGTGGACGGCGTCGGCGAAGCCCGCGTTCTTGACGACCGCGAGCGCCTCCGCCGAACGGGCGCCGGACTTGCAGTGGAGCACGATCCGCTTGTCCTGCGGCAGCTTCTCCAGGGCCGAGCCGTTGAGGAACTCACCCTTGGGGATCAGCGTGGCGCCCGGGATGGAGACGATCTCGTACTCGTTCGGCTCGCGGACGTCGACGAGGAAGATGTTCTCGCCGTTGTCCTGCATGGCCTTGAGCTCCTGGGCGGTGATCGTGGAGCCGCTGACCGCCTCGGCCGCCTCGTCGGAGATCGCGCCGCAGAACGCCTCGTAGTCCTCCAGGAGCTGGGTGACCGTCGGGTTCTTGCCGCACAGCACGCACTCGGGGTCCTTGCGGACCTTGACGTCGCGGTACTTCATCTCCAGGGCGTCGTAGATCATCAGGCGGCCGACGAGCGGGTCGCCGATGCCGGTGAGCAGCTTGATCGCCTCGTTGACCTGGATGGAGCCGATCGACGCGCACAGCACGCCGAGCACGCCGCCCTCGGCGCACGACGGCACCATGCCGGGAGGCGGGGGCTCCGGGTAGAGGCAGCGGTAGCAGGGGCCGTGCTCGGCCCAGAACACGCTCGCCTGGCCGTCGAAGCGGTAGATCGAGCCCCAGACGTACGGCTTGCCCAGCAGCACCGCGGCGTCGTTCACCATGTAGCGGGTGGCGAAGTTGTCGGTGCCGTCGAGGATCAGGTCGTAGCCGGAGAAGATCTCCATGACGTTCTCGGTGGTCAGCGCCGTGTTGTGGATCACGACGTCGATCAGCGGGTTGATCTCCCGGACGGACGCCGCGGCGCTCTCGGCCTTCAGCCGGCCCACGTCGGACTGGCCGTGGATGACCTGGCGCTGCAGGTTGGACTCGTCCACGACGTCGAAGTCGACGACGCCGAGCGTGCCCACACCCGCCGCGGCGAGATAGAGCAGCGCCGGCGACCCGAGACCGCCGGCGCCGACACACAGCACCTTGGCGTTCTTGAGCCGCTTCTGCCCGGCCATCCCCACGTCGGGAATGATCAGGTGACGCGAGTAACGGCGCACTTCGTCGACGGTGAGCTCGGCGGCCGGCTCTACCAGCGGTGGCAACGACACTTTCTACGCTCCCGTTTCAGGGGGTCTCTATCTCCATGTGAAACCTAGCCGGGCAGTGGGGCATTCCCCAATCGCGTCTCACGGATCAGACGGCGCGCCTCGGCGGCCACCACGCGCGGCACCTCCATCATCGCCACGTGCCCGGCCCTGGGCAGCAGCACCAGTCTCAGATCACGGAACGCGCGCGCCGCCCTGGCGGCCATCGCGGGCCGGACGAGCCGGTCGTGGCGGCCGTGGATGATCAGCGTGGGGGCCTGGACCTTCTCGGCCTGGCGCCACAGGTTGTCCGCGCCGCGCCGGAAGTACTCCGCCACGATGCCCCGGGCCGAGCCGATCATGGCGGCCGTGGAGTACGGCAGTTCGTCGCGGCGCCGCTGCTCCTCGATCGCCTCGCGCAGCCGTACCGGATGCACGGCGGCCATGTCCGCCCAGACCACCGCGAACGAGGCGTTGATCCGCTGTTCGGCGGGGATCAGCTTCAGCCGGCTCGCCACCCACTCGCCCAGCCGGGGCGTCGCGGCGGCGGCCACCCGCACCGGGCCGGAGCGGGGCAGCAGGTCCGGCAGCGCCGGCGAGATGAGCGTGAGCGAGCGCACCAGCTCGGGGCGTCCGGCGGCGACGCGCACGCAGACCGCCCCGCCCATCGAGTTGCCGAACAGGTGCGCCGGGCCGACCTGCTCCAGCAGCCGGACGACCGCGGCCGCGTGCGCGGCCACGCTGTAGTCGCCGTCGGCGGGCGCGGGCGAGTGCCCGGCGCCCGGCAGGTCGATCGCGTGCCCGGTGACGTCGTCCTTCAGCTCGTCCATGAGGTCGGTCCAGTTGGTGGCCGCCCCTGCCAGACCGTGTACGAAGACCGCCTGCTCGGGGGCGCCGAGCGGGGTGGACCTGACGTGGACGTCACCGACCATGCGCCCCGGCCAGTGCGGGACCGGCTCTGCCATGCCTCCTCCTCACACACGGGTTTCTGGACATTTCAGCTTATATCGCTTCATACATCTCTAATTGATCTAACGACAGGCCAAGCGTGCGGCAAAAGGACTTGATCGCCGTTTATGGCCTGCAACCCCCGGAAAGTATGACAACCAGATGACACCCAGCGTGACATCTCAGGCACTCTCCGTCATCACGGAAATTGCCGCAAGTGCAAGGAACCGTTCAGGGGGAAGCACAATGTCCAAGCTCAAGACCATGATGGCTGCCGCCACGCTGACCACCGCCCTCACCGGCGGCATGGTGGGTGTCGGCGAGGCGGCCTCCGCCACCACCACCGCCAACGCCTCCACCAGCGTCGGCGCGGCCACCAACGTCTCCAACTTCGTCGCTCACCCGCGCTGGTGCCGCTGGCACCGCAGCCACGGCTGGGGCCACGGCCACGGCTGGGGTCGCGGCCACGGCCACGGCTGGGGCTGGGGCCACCACGGCCACCGTCACGGCCACGGCCGTTACGTCAACCGTGTCAAGGTGTTCCTCAACCTGGCCGAGGACAAGGTCCGCTCCGTGCACCGTCGCGGCTGCCTGAAGATCCGCCACAACCACGGTGGCCACTGGTAAACCGATCATCTCGGCCCGGGGTTCCGGGCAGAGCTAACGCGGGGGCGCCGGATCATCTCCGGTGTCCTCGCTTTCATGTGTGCGGGTAAGCCGTGGACCCGCATTCGGTCATACGGCTGTGCGGCGCATTCCCGTCCGGGGTCGGAAATGCGATGCAAGGAGGAGTTTCATCGACATAGGAGCTGCTTCCATGGCATTCACCCGCATCGCGGCCGTCCTGCTGGCCGCCTCCGGCGCCGCCCTGGCGACCGCCCCACCCGTGCTCGCCGACCCAGCACCGCCCGGCCCGAACGCCCACCGCGACCTGCGCGAGCTGCGGCAGGAGCTCCACGAGTCCCGCCACGCCCGGGCCCGCGACCTCCAGGAAGCCCGCCACCGCTGGTCCGCCGACCACCGCGACCGGTACGACCGGCGTGACCGGCGCGGCCACTGGGCCGACAACCTCCCCACCCACCCGGACCACTGGGCGAACGACCGCCACCCGGCCCGCGACCACCGCGAGGCCCGTGAGGCCCGTGAGGCCCGCGAGGCCCGTACCCGCGCCCTCCAGGACACCCGCGCGCTCCAGGACCGCCGCGCCCCCGGCGACCTGCGCGACCGCCGAGCGGGTGACCGGCGTGACGCCCGGCAGGAGCCCGGCATGACGGAGGGGCGCGTCGAGAGGGAGGCGCGGGGACCGCAGGGCCCGAGGCCGGAGACCCGGGATCGCGGGGACGCCACCGCGCAGGCGCGGCTGACCACGTGCGCCTACCGGGTGAAGGCCGGGACGCGGGTCTACGTGAAGCCGGAACGGGGCGCGAAGGAGCTGGAGCACTTCGGCTCCCAGGGCCGCACGCTGGGCGCGTGCGCGTCGCGCCCCGGTGAGAAGTGGACGAAGGTCCTGGCCCCGGAACGCGGCAAGATCGGCTATGCGCGCACCGACAGGCTGAAGAACCTCGGCCCGAAGAAGTGGCTGTCCGTCTGAGTCACGCGGACTTGCGCGCCTTGCGCTTGGGGGCCGCCTCCTTCTCCTTGGACTCCTTCGACTCCTTGGACTCCTTGGACTCCTTGGCGGCCCTCTTGGGTTTGGCGGCGCCCCCGCCGGTGCGCTCGCGCTTGGCGGCGTCGACGCTGGCGCGCAGCGCGGCCATGAGGTCGACGGCCGGCCCGGCCTCCTCCTCTTCGGGGGCCGCGACGACCTCCTTGCCCGCCACCTTGGCCTCGATCACCTGTTGCAGCGCCTCGCGGTAGGTGTCGTGGTACTCGGTGGGGTCGAAGTCGGCCTCCATCGTGGTGATGAGCGATTCGGCCATCTTGAGCTCCTGGGCCCGTACCTCGATGTCCTCGTCCAGGAACTCGAAGTCGGGCTTGCGGATCTCGTCCGGCCACAGCATGGTCTCCAGGACGAACACGCCGTCGCGTACCCGCAGCGTGGCGAGCGACTCACGCTGGCGCAGCGCCACCTTGACCACGGCGACCTGCCCGGAGCTCTCCAGGGCGTTGCGCAGGAGCACGTACGGCTTGGCGCCCTGGGCGTCGGGTTCGAGGTAGTAGGACTTGGCGAAGTAGATGGGGTCGATCTGCTCGGCCGGGGCGAACTGCAGCACGTCGATGCGCCGGGAGGTGCTGAGGGGCAGTCCTTCGAAGTCCTCGTCGGTCAGCACGACCATCTCGCCGGTGCCGAGCTCGTAGCCCTTGGCGATGTCGGCGTAGGCGACCTCTTCGCCGTCGACGGTGCACACCCTCTTGTAGCGGATGCGGCCGCCGTCCTCGCGGTGCACCTGGTGGAAGCTGACGTCCTTCTGCTCGGTGGCCGAGTAGAGCTTGACGGGGATGGTGACCAGCCCGAAGGAGATCGCACCTTTCCAGATGCTGCGCATGGGCACTCCTCAGCAGTAGCGGGCGGTCCACCAATGGGCACATACCCGTCATGGTGCAACCAATGCCACACTCGATTGAACCAATGCTGGCTGTACCAGGGGAACTACCCTCCGATCACGACCGGTACGGCCTCGAGGTCAAGTGGGACGGCATTCGCGCCATCGTGCACGTGGACGGTGGCCTCCGGGTGACGGGAAGGCACGGGGCGGACTACACCCGCCGCTACCCCGAAATTTCGGACTTCGGCATGAAAAGTGCGGTCATCGACGGCGAGGTGGTGGCGCTGGACCGCCACGGCCGGCCGAACTTCGTCCGGCTGCAGCGGCGCATGCACCTGACCGACCCCGAGCCGCTGATCCTGGAGCGCTACCCCGTCACGTACCTGCCCTTCGACCTGCTCTATCTCGACGGCATGTCCCTGTGCGACCTGCCGTACCGGACCAGGCGCAGCCTCCTGGACGAGCTCGACATCGGCGCCCCTCCCTACTTCCCCGGCGACTCCGGCCTGCTGGCGGCCACCTCGGAGCAGGGCCTCGAAGGCGTGGTGGCCAAACGGCTCGATTCTCCTTACCAGCCCGGCGTGCGCTCCCCCGCCTGGATCAAGGTCAAGAACCTGAGCATCACGGAGGTGGTGATCGGCGGCTGGAAGCCCGGCAAGGGCCGCCGGGCGGGCGGCGTCGGCTCGCTCGTCATGGGCGTGTTCACGCCCGCCGGCCTCACGTACGTCGGCCACGTCGGGACCGGCTTCACCGAGGAGGCCCTGGATCTCCTGTACGGGATGCTGGCGCCGCTGGAGATCGCGCGGAGCCCGTTCAGCAACGCGGTCCCGTGGCGTAATCGATGGGTTAGACCCGATCTGGTCGGGGAGGTGGCCTACACGATGTGGACCGACGACCAACGGCTGCGCCATCCCGTGTGGCGCGGGCTGCGGGCGGACAAGCTCCCTGCGGAGGTGACGCGGTGAAGGTCCCCGTCAAGGTGGACGGGCGCGAGCTCACGCTGAGCAACCTGGACAAGGTGCTCTACCCGGAGGAGGGATTCGCCAAGGCCGAGGTCATCGACTACTACAGCCGCGTCGCCCCGGTGCTGCTGCCCCATCTGGCGGGCCGCCCGCTGACCGTCAAGCGCTACCCCAACGGGGTCGAGGGGGCCTCGTTCTTCGAGAAGAACGCCCCCGACCACACCCCCGGCTGGGTCCGGCGCGTCCGGCTGCCGGTGCCGGGCAGCACCAAGGACCGCGAGAGCATCGACTTCGCCGTCGTCGACGACCTGCCGACCCTCGTCTACTACGCCAACCTGGCCGCCCTGGAGCTCCACGTCCCGCAGTGGCGCGTCTCGGACGACGGCGAGGCGCTGCCGCCCGACACGCTCGTGTTCGACCTGGACCCGGGGCCGCCCGCCACGATCGTCGAGTGCTGCCGGGTGGCGCTCATGCTGCGCGAGGTGCTGGCCGCCGACGGGCTCACCGCCAGGCCCAAGACCAGCGGCAGCAAGGGCATGCAGCTCTACGCCGCCTGGGACGGCCGCGAGGAGCCGTCCGCGTACGCCAAACGGCTGGCCCAGGCGCTGGCCAAGGAGCATCCGGGTGAGGTGGTCAGCGTCATGACGAGGAAGCTGCGGCCCGGCAAGGTGTTCATCGACTGGAGCCAGAACAACCCGGCCAAGACCACCGTGGCCCCCTACTCGCTGCGCGCCAGGGCCAGGCCGACGGTCTCCACGCCACTGCTGTGGAAGGAGGTCGAGAGCTGCGAACACGCCGACGACCTGGTGTTCACCACGGCCGACGTGCTCGCCAGGGTGGAGAAGCACGGCGACCTTTTCGACGCGGCGTAGGCTGGGTGCGTCCGCACGCAACGGGGCCACATGTGAAGGGGAACGACATGTCGGAGATGGACGTACGCGGGGACGAGGCGAATTTCGCCGACGACGAGGAGCGGCCGCTGGAGGCGCCGGAGGCCGACGCCGTCGAGCAGCGGCGCAGGCTGAGCGAGGACGAGTCCCGGCCGCGCCGGGAGGTCCCGTTCGACGTCGACCCCGCCGACGCGGCCGACCAGGACCGCGTGGTCGAGCTCGACGATGACGACTATCGCTGAGGCGGCGGCTACCCGCGCGTAGGATGTCGGCACGATCCGCACGAAGACGTTGGAGACCCGCGTGACCGCTACCCCGGACGCCAAGCCCCGGGGCACCCGGCTGCCCCGACTCGCCCGCCGCCGGCAGCTGCTCAGCGCCGCGCAGGAAGTGTTCGTCGAGAACGGCTACCACGCGGCCGCCATGGACGAGATCGCCGAGCGGGCCGGGGTCAGCAAGCCGGTGCTCTACCAGCACTTCCCCGGCAAGCTGGAGCTCTATCTGGCGCTGCTCGACCTGCACGTCGACGACATGGTCAACCGCTGCCGCGACGCCCTCGCCTCCACCAGCGAGAACAAGCTGCGGGTCCAGGCGACGTTCAGCGCGTTCTTCGACTTCGTCTCCACCCAGGGCGAGGCGTTCCGCCTGGTCTTCGAGTCCGACCTGCGCAACGTGGCGCCGGTGCGGCAGCGGGTGGAGCGGTCGCTGAGCGAGTGCGCCGAGATGGTCAGCGCGGTGATCCAGGAGGACACCGGCTGCACCAGCGACGAGGCGCACCTGCTCGGGGTCGGGCTGGTCGGCATGGCCGAGGTCAGCGCCCGCTACTGGGTGACCCAGCACGGCTCCATCCCGAAGGACGCGGCCGAGCAGCTCATGGCCCGGCTGGCCTGGCGGGGCATCAGCGGTTTTCCGCGTACGGCATAACCCGTTCGCTGGGCGCGATCAATCGGCGTGTTTCCGGCACGCAGCGGCCACGATGGGACCAGCACAGCCCCGTCGAAAGGGAGCACGATGGAAGTCAAGATCGGGGTACGTTCCGTACACCGCGAGCTCGTGGTGGAGACCGACCTGTCGTCGGAGCAGGTCGAGGAGGAGATCAGGCAGGCGCTGGCAGCCGAGCGGGGCGTGTTCGCCATCACTGACGTGAAGGGCAGGCGCGTGGTCGTGCCGGTGGCGGCGCTCGGCTTCATCGAGATCGGCGAGGACGAATCCCGCCCGGTGGGCTTCGGCGGCACCCTCTGACCTTTCCGGCCCGCACGACCTGACTCCCGGGACCGCGTTCCACCGGCCCCGGGGGTCGCGGGTCTGGCGGGCCGGACCAGGCCGGGCCTGATCAGCGCCCGATCAAGGTCAGGCCGGATCAGGTCAGGCGAGGCGGCAGCCGCGTGGGCGGCGGCGCCGGGGGGTGATCTCCGGTCCCCGGGCGGGGCACCAGGCGCCTCCCCTGCGCAGCACGGCCCGCGACGGCCAGCGATTCGGCCCACATCTGGTCAAGGAACTGCCGTAGCGGCGCGAGGCCCTCATGCCTGGCACGCTACAGCCGTTCGCCGCGCCGCGCCGTGCGATCCCCTCGACAGCCCTGCACCGGGTTCAGATGCCGAGCGCCGCCATGCGCTTGTTGTGCTCCTCGGTGAGGCGGGCGAACATCCGGGAGATCTCGGCCTGGTCGTCGGCCCCCGACTCGACCAGCATCATCGCCAGCTCCGGCCGGGCCGCGGCCACCCGCTGCCCCTGGCTGAGCGCCTCGCCGACCATCCTCCTGGCCCACAGCGCCAGCCGCCCGCCGACGACCGGGTCGGCGGCGATGCCCGCCCTGACCCGCTCGACCGCGAACCCGGCCCGCCCCTCGTCCGCCAGCACCTCGTCCACGAGCTTGGCGATCGCGGGCTCCAGCCGCCGGGCCGCCTCCCGATAGAAGTCGAGCGCGATGCCGACCCCGACATAGGCTTTGACCAGCGCCTCCAGCCAGTCGGTCGGCGTGGTCTGGCGGTGCCAGGCGTCGAGCGCCTCGGCGAACGGCTGCATCGCCGCGTCCGGATCGGCGCCCAGCTCGGTGAGCCGGTCGCGCAGCAGCCGGAAGTGCGCGTACTCCGCCACGGCCAGCTCGCTGAGCGCGGCCCGGTCGGCCAGCGTGGGCGCCAGCCGCGCCGCGTCGTCGGTCATCCGCGTGAAGGCGCTGAGCTCGGCATAGGCCAGGACGCCGAGCAAATCGACGACCGCAGGGGACTCGTTCATACGTCGCAGCGTACTTCGGTCAATCTTCGGGAACATACGTGAGCTCGGCCAGCGTTGTGGTATCGAGTACACTGCTCTGTGAAAGTGCGACCGCACTGTGTAAATTCGGGGGAATCTCTCCCGGATGCCCCCGCTCCCCGGGTGCGCGGTCGCTGATGACATGAGAGGGCTGGCTCTACCGCGAGGACCCAGGCACGGGGGTATTTTTCCGCCCGATCGGTCCCGGCAGGCCCGCCTTCATTTGAGACTGAGGCAGGCCACGCTGACGACTTTCCGAGACCTCGGAGTCACACCAGAAATCGCCGATGCCCTCGAGACCGAGGGCATCACCACACCGTTCCCGATCCAGGAGATGGCTCTCCCGCTCGCACTGGGCGGCCAGGACCTCATCGGACAGGCACGCACGGGCACGGGCAAGACCTACGCGTTCGGCATCGCGATGCTCCAGAGCATCGGCAAGCCGCGCAAGAACCGCAAGAAGCCCCGCGGGCTGGTCGTCGTGCCGACCCGCGAGCTGGCCCACCAGGTGAGCGAGGACCTCGTCACCGCCGCGGGCAAGCTCGGCTCGCGTGTCCTGACCGTTTACGGCGGTCGCGCGTACGAGCCGCAGATCGAGGCGCTGAAGGCCGGCGTCGACGTCATCGTCGGCACCCCCGGACGCCTGCTCGACCTGGTCAAGCAGAAGCACCTCGACCTCAGCCAGATCACCAGCCTGGTGCTCGACGAGGCCGACCGCATGCTCGACCTGGGCTTCCTGCCCGACATCGAACGGATCTTCAAGCTGATCCCGGCGCAGCGGCAGACGATGCTGTTCTCGGCCACCATGCCGGGTGAGATCGTCTCGCTCTCGCGCAAATACCTCAACCGGCCCACTCACGTGCGCGCCGAGCACGAGAGCGGCGAGGGCGAGGCCACTCCACAGGTCCGCCAGATCGTCTGGCGCACCCACCGGATGGACAAGATCGAGATCGTCGCCCGGCTGCTCCAGGCCGAGGGCCGCGGGCTCACCATGGTCTTCTGCGAGACCAAGCGGGCCTGCGACATGGTCGCCGAGCAGCTCGACACCCGCGGCTTCGCGGTCGCGGCGGTCCACGGCGACCTCGGCCAGGGCCAGCGCGAGCAGGCTCTGCGCGCCTTCCGCAACGGCAAGATCGACGTGCTGGTGGCCACCGACGTGGCGGCCCGAGGCATCGACATCGACGACGTCACCCACGTGGTCAACTACGACGCTCCCACCGACGACAAGACCTACGTGCACCGCATCGGCCGCACCGGCCGGGCCGGGCGCACGGGCATCGCGGTCACGTTCGTGGAGTGGGAGGAGCTGACCCGCTGGAAGATGATCAACCAGATGCTCGGCCTGGACTTCGCCGAGCCCGTCGAGACCTACTCCACCTCGCCGCACGTCTACACCGAGCTCAACATCCCCGAGGGCACCAAGGGCGTGCTGCCGCACGCCAACCGCTCCCGGGCGGGGCTGTCGGCGGAGCGGATCGAGGACCTCGGCGAGACGGGCCGTCCCCGCAACCGCGGCGGCCGACGCCGTGACGAGCGTGAGGAGCGTGACGAACGCCGTCCGGCCCGCACGCCTCGCCAGCGCCGCCGCACCCGTGGTGGCAAGTCCGCCGAAGAGGGCACTCCCGTCGAGACGCCGGAGGTCGAGCTCGTGAACGGTCGCTCCCGCAAGCCGGAGGAGACGCCCGCGATCATTTCTGCTGACGAGGTGGAGGCCGTGGCCGCCGAGCCGCGCCGCCGCACCCGCCGTTCGTCGGCGGAGCGGGGGTCCGCCGGATCGGCCAAGGCCACAGAGCCCGCCAAGGCCACAGAGCCTGTCAAGGCCGCTGAGCCCGTGGTGAGCGCCGAGCCGGTCAAGGCCGCCGAGCCCGTCAAGGCGCCCGAGCCCGTCAAGGCCGCCGAGCCCGTACGCGCTCCCGAGCCCGCCAGGGCGCCGGAGCCCACGCGGGCGCCGGAGCCGGCGCGGGCCGCGGAGCCGGTCCGGGTGGCGCCTGCCGTCGAGCCGTCGCCGGCCGAGCCGGTGCCCAGCTTCCTGACCACCCCGCCGCCGCCCGCGGCGTCCAGGGAGCCGGAGCGGATCATCCCGCCGAGCCCGTTCACGGTGATCTTCCAGTCGCCCGACCTGGCGACGGACGACGACGACATCGCCCCGTCCGCCGCCACCGAGCGCAAGCAGCAGCGCCGCCAGGCTCGTGGCGGCGGTGGCGGCGGCAACCGCCGCCGCGCGGGCTGACGACCGCAGTGTGAAGAGCTGAGTGTGAAGAGCTCAGCGTGAAGAGCTGAGTGTGAAGAGCTCAGCGTGAAGGGCGCGCACCCACCCGGGTGCGCGCCCTTCCGCGTGTCAGCGGGTTCCGTGACGGGCGGGCGAGCGCTCCGGCCGGAACCCCGCGCACCGGCCTTCCAGGTACGCGCCGCGTGTCCCGGACCCGGCGTCCGGCACCCCCATAAGCTGGCAACTCCCCCGAAATCCGGCACCAGCGTAGGAGGTTAGCCGGTGTTGACGCGCTGACCTCTGGGTATTGTTGCCCCACGTGAGTACGCCGCGATTCCTGCAGCTGCCTCCCGGCGTTGCACCACGCAAGATCGACACCCCCGAGGGCACGTTCGCGGCCCTGGAGGCGTCGCCGGTGAGCGGCGTGG
The DNA here is from genome assembly GCF_053590035.1 of Nonomuraea sp. NPDC003214. Taxonomy (NCBI): domain Bacteria; kingdom Bacillati; phylum Actinomycetota; class Actinomycetes; order Streptosporangiales; family Streptosporangiaceae; genus Nonomuraea; species Nonomuraea sp. NPDC003214. The sequence continues at coordinate 64,769 of NZ_JBSFSX010000010.1, forward strand.
TGGAGCGCTGGCCCGCACTCCTGGTGCCCGGCCTGACGGGGAGCAAGGAAGACTTCATCGCGGTCCTGCAGACCCTGGCCCAGTCGGGCCGCCGGGTGCTGGCCATCGACCTGCGCGGCCAGTACGAGTCGCCGGGCCCCGACGACCCCGGCGCCTACACCTGCGCGGCGCTCGGCGCCGACGTCGACCAGCTCGCGCAGACCCTCGGCGGCGGCGAGCCGGTGCACCTGGTGGGCCACTCCTTCGGCGGCCTGGTCTCGCGGGAGGCCGTCATCGACGGGCGCACCAAGTTCGCCTCGTTCACGCTGATGAGCTCCGGCCCGTCGGCGATCGCCGGCAAGCGCGCCCACCACGGCCGCAAGATGCTGCGCGAGATCCCCGAGCTGGGCCTGGAGCACGTGTGGCACGCCAGGTTCGAGCCGGAGGCCGTGGCCGCCGGGGTGCCCGACGACATCATGGCGTTCCTGCGCAAGCGGCTGCTGGCCAACTCCCCGACCGGACTGGCGTGCATGGCCGAGCAGGTGCTCACCATGCACGACCGCACGCCCGAGCTGCGGCAGATCGAGGTGCCCACGCTGGTCCTGTACGGCGAGCACGACGACGGGTGGCCGGCCGAGACGCAGGCGGAGATGGCGGCCACGCTGGAGGCGGAGTGCGTGGTGGTGCCGGGCGCCGTGCACTCACCCGCCGTGGAGGCGCCCGAGACGACGGCGGCCGCGCTGGTCCGCTTCTGGAACGACGCCGAAAGCCACTTTTTGGACACTCGATCGGGCGCTGTGTAACCATGCGTCCACCATGTCCGAAGAGCTCGCCGCCCCGTCGCCCCTCGCCGTCCAGTCACCGCGCAGCGCGACCTGGCGGGTGCACCTCGACCGCACGATGTGGGTCGGCGGCGTCCGGGGGCTGATGCTCCAGGCTCTGCACCCGCTGGCCATGCTCGGCGTCTGGCAGAACTCCGACTTCCGCACCGACCCGTTCGGACGGCTACGCCGTACCGCCGACTTCGTGGGGCGGGTCACGTTCGGCACCCCGGAGGAGGCCGGAGCGATCGGCAGGCGGGTGCGCGGCATCCACCGGAGCCTGCGCGTGGTCGAGCCCGGCGGCCGGGTGCACCGGGTCGACGACCCGGAGCTTCTGCTGTGGGTGCACTGCGCCGAGGTCTCGTCCTACCTGGAGGTCGCCCGGCGCGGCGGGCTCGCGCTCACCGGGCCGCAGGCCGACCGCTACCTCGCCGAGCAGCGGCGCAGCGCCGCCTACGTGGGGCTGCACCCCGAGGACGTGCCCGGCTCGCGCGCCGAGATGGCGGCCTACTTCAAGGCGGCCAGACCCGCGCTGCGGGTCACGGAGGAGGCCAGGGCGGCCGTGCGGTTCCTGCTGTGGCCAAAGATGCCGCCGCGGCTGCGGCTGCTGTCGGCCGGGAAGCCGGTCTACTTCCCGTTCGGGGCGCTGTGCTACTACACGCTGCCGGACTGGGCCAGGCGGATGTACGGGATGCTGCCCGAGGTGCCGCGGGGCGCGGTGACAGCCGGACTGGCGGCGTTCAGGCTGGCCATGAACGCGCTGCCGGAGCCGCTGCACGACCGGGCGTTCCTGCCCGCGACGCGGCGGATGCTGCGCCACTCCCGGCAGCGGCTGGCGGCGGCCGGCTACGACGTCCGCAAGGGGCTGCACGGCGCCGTGGACCCGCGCCACTGGCCCGGCGCCTGACCGACGCCGTCGACCCTCGCCACTGGCCCAGCCCCTGACCGGCGCCGTCGGCCCGCGCCATTGGCCCGACCCCTGACCGGGCCGGTCAGGGGTGCGCTATTCGGCCAGGCCGTCCCACGGGCGGCGTTCGGGGGCGGCGGCCAGCCCCTCCGGGCAGTGGCGGCGGAAGTCGCACCATCCGCAGATCGGCCCCGGGCTGGGCGCGAACAGCGCGTCGATCTCGGCGGGCACGGCGGCCGGTCCCACGGACGCCCGCTCGCGCCGCACGTCGTCCCTGGACGGCCAGGCGGCCCCCGCGTTGCCCGGATCCGCCGAGGACCGCGGAGCAGGTTCCGCTGGGTGCGGCTGAGGCGGCGCGTGGAGAGCCGGGCCGCCGGGTCCGGTGTCCCGGGCCGGGGCGGGCCGGGAGCGGCGGCTCGGGGCGCTGGAGGCGTCGGAGGACACCGCCGCGCGATAGCGGTCGTCGGCGTCGGCCGCCTCCAGGGCGATCTCCTCGGCGCGGCTCAGGTGGCGGCCGAGGGACTCGTCGGTGTGCCGCCACTCGACGATCTCGCCGGTCGGCAGGTGGTGCAGCTCGACGGCGCGGGCGGGGGTGCGCATCATCCGGGACGCCGCGATCGCGTAGACCGCCAGCGCGAGCGAGGAGCGCGCGTCGTCCTGGGTGAGGGGCCGCCGCCCGGTCTTGTAGTCGACGACCACCAGCTCGTCGCCGCGCCGGTCGAGCCGGTCGATGCGGCCGGACAGCGCGATGACCTTGGTGCGGGTGGCGACGGTGCGTTCGACGCCGACCGGATCATCACTGGGGTCTAAAGTCGCGACATATCCGGACACGAGGTCGCGGGCACGCGCGAGCCACCGCGCCGACTGCTCCCCGTCCCTGAACCCCTCGGTGATCCACCCGCTCGTGAGCAGGGTGGCCGCCGTGAGCGGGGTGCGCCGCTCGTACGGCTCCCGCCACCAGGCCGCCAGCGCGTTGTGCACGCTCGCCCCGACGCTGTTGTGCGCCCAGGCCGGGCCCTTGGACGGCTGCGGCCGGTCCAGGTAGGTGAACCGGTAACGGCGCCGGCAGTCGAGCCAGGCGTTCAACCGCGACGGCGTGCACGAATAGAGCCGCCGCGGCATCCCTTCCAGCGGAAGCTGGCCCTGCACCCTATTCGTCGCCCGGGTTGAGCTTGATGCCCGACACCCGGGTGCCGTCGGAGAGCGGGCCCTCGGGGGCGGGCTCACGGGTCAGCGAGCCGGAGATCCAGTCGTCGAAGTGCGGCTCCAGGTCGCCGACGGTGACCTCCTCGCCGTGCGAGGGCAGCACCCGCGTCGCGGCCGGCAGCGTGAACAGCCGCCCGCCGATCGCGGTGAGCTGGTCGGCCAGGCGGGGGTACTCGCCGCCGAGCTTGCCCGGGCCGTCGGCCTGGAGGGTCTTGCCGGTGAAGACCGCCTCCAGCGCCTCGCAGTAGAGCGAGACGCCGCCCGGCGTCACCCCGGGCGTCTCCATGACGTCGAGCTGCACGTCGGCGACGCCGAAGATGCCGTCGTCCTCCATGTCGATGTCGGGCCAGGTCTCGGTCCAGGTCTCGCGCCAGTGCGGCTTGTCCTTGGGGTGCAGGGCGATGACCGCCTCGTCGCGGCTGGCCACCTCGATGGCCGCGCCGACATGGTCGGGCAGGCCGTGGGTGCAGATGACGGCGAGCACCTCGCGCTCGCCGACCTGCTCAAGGATCTTGTCGGCGTCACGCGCCGGGTCGATGACGATCACTTCGTCGTCATCGCCGATGATCCACGTGTTGTTCTCGACCTTGTGCTCGACGTCGTCGATCTCGACGACGCCCTCGGTCACCACTCGCTCGATACGCGCTGTCACGCCTCCGAACTCTAGCCCGTCTGCGTGAGTGAGCGAATCGCGTTGATGATGAGTTGCACGGCCAGCGCCGACAGGAGCAGACCGGCGATCCTGGTGACGAGTTCGACGCCGTTCTCCTTGATGAGGCGGATGATGCTCACGGAGAAGCGCATGAACAGCCACAGCAGGATGTGCACGGCCGCGATCGCCAGCCCGAGCGCCAGGATGCCGCCGGGCACCCCGGCGGCCTGCTGGGCGAAGACGATGGTCGCCACGATCGCGCCGGGCCCGGCGAGCAGGGGCGTGCCGAGCGGCACCAGGGCGACGTTCACGTTGGAGCGGACGGTGTCGGCGCGCGGCTCGGCCGCCCCGCGCAGCAGCTCCAGCGCGACCAGCAGGAGCAGCAGCCCGCCCGCGATCTGCATGGCGGCCACCTCGACGTGCAGGTAGCCGAGGATCGCCTGGCCGAACACCGCGAACACCACGATCAGGCAGAACGCGGTCACCGACGCCTGCCAGGCGACCCGTTTGCGCTCCTGGGCGGTGCGCCCGAAGGTGTAGGCGAGGAAGAGCGGGATGACTCCCGGCGGGTCCATGATGACGAACATCGTCACGAACGCCTCGACGAAGAACCTCAGCACCGCTCCCCCAGCACGCCGTACGAGGGGGAACGCCTGTCAGTCTTCCAGTCTCGGAGAGAACGCCCCGTAAGGCACGTCGAGGTCGAGGTCACGCAGATCGAGCAGGCTGAGCTCGGCGAGCGCGATGAGGCAGCCGGCCTCCGACGGCCAGGCGATCGTCCACAGCCAGTTGCCCAGCGCCTCGCCCGCGTAGACGGCCCGGTCGGCCGCCGCGCCCACGCACCACAACGGCGTCGGATGCCCGAGCACCTCGATCTTCGCGTTCGGCGGCCCGTGGTCGAACCCCTCGCCCGGGTCGGGCCCGTCGAGCCCGGCGAACGCCGCGCCCAACCCCACCCCGGGCTCCTCGGCGACGATCAGCAGGTCGGCCGGCCCGTGCATGAACGACGGCCCGCTCAGCGCCACCACGCTGGCCCGGACGCCTCTGTGCTCGTCGCCCACCTCCGCGAAGCCGGTCACCATCCATTTGGACGGCAACGGCCATGGCAGCCACACGGGCACCATGGAGTTCTTCCGCATCGCCTCCAGGGCCGTCGCGGACGGCGGCCGGGGCGGCTGATACGGCAGGACGTCTCCGTGCGCGTCGCAACGCCATGCGCTGGACCACGCACCGGGCCCGTGAAGCGGGCCAAAACACCGTGGGCACGTTGGAGCCGCTCTCACAGCTACCCACGGTGCTTCCTCGGGCCCGGCCCCGTCAAGGCCGCTCATCGTTATCCCGTCGTAATCTTGGTCATGTGCGCGTAAATTGTGTGGGAGCGATCATCTTCGACGCCGGGCGGCTGCTTCTCGTACGGCGCGGCCATGCTCCGTCGGCCGGGCTGTGGTCGCTTCCCGGCGGGCGTGTGGAGCCCGGCGAGAGCGACGAGGCCGCGGTCCGCCGCGAGGTCATGGAGGAGACCGGCCTGCGCGTCGCCGTCGGCCCGCTCGCCGGCGCCGTCGACCGTCCCGGCCCGGCCGGCGTCACGTACGAGATCCGCGACTACTTCGCCACGGTCACCGGCGGCGTGCTCGGCGCGTCGGACGACGCCGCCGACGCCCGCTGGTGCGCCCGCGCCGAGCTGACCCGCCTGGCCCTCTCGCCCGGCCTGCTGGAGGCGCTGCGGGAGTGGGACGCGCTCCCGCCCTGATCAGCGGCTGGACGTGAGGGTGGAGGTCCACAGGATCAGGTGGTCGTCGCTGTAGGTGGTGGAGCGGCCCAGCGCCACGACCTCCTCGCCCGCCACCGTCACCGCCGTCAGCCACTGCGCCCCCGGCCCCGCCAGGCTGTCCTCGGTCAGGTCCAGGCGGCTCCAGCCGATCCCGTCCTCGGAGGTCCAGGCGGCGCTGTCGCCGTCGCCGGGCGTGCCGTGCCAGCCGACCGCGACGAGCCCCGGGCCGGCCGCCGCGAGGTCGTACACCGCCGCCGCCCGTTCGGCGGGCAGCCAGGCCGTACGCCAGGTCGCGCCGTCGTCCTCGGAGACGGCGGAGAAGGCGCGGCGGGCGCCCTGGTCCGTCACGGCGGCGCCGATGGCGACGAGCCGGTCCTGGTAGGCGGCCACCTGGCGCAGCCCGGCCGAGGACGTGCCCGGCGGGGCGACGCGCTTGCGCGCCTTCCAGTTGACGCCGTCGCCGGAGACCCACACGACGCCGCTCTCGCCGGCGCCCACGCCCGCGCCGCCGACCGCGACATAGCCGTCGGAGGTGGCCGCCAGGTCGTGGATCCGCACGTCGGAGCCGCCCTGCGGCAGCTTGTCCGAACGGGTGAACCGGCGCAGGTCCGGCGTGAACCACAGCGCGGCCGACACCGTGCCCGTCGGCCCCCGGTCCTCGCCCGCGAGCACGTAGCCGTCGGGCCCGGCGGCCAGGACGCGCGCGTCCAGGTACGGGTGGTCGCCCGGCCGGGCCAGGTCGCCGTCGGCGGCCACCTTGCGCCAGGCCCGGCCGTCCTCCGAGGCCACCAGCAGCGGCTCGGTGACCTGCACGTCCGTCTGGGTGGCGCCGACCGCGAGCCAGCCCCTGCGGCCGTGGGCCACGTCGCTGAGCCGCTGCTGGCGCGGGCCTCCCAGGCTGATGGACGTCCAGTCCTGCCAGTTGAGGCTGGTCCAGATGCCGGCGTCGCCGGACGCCGAGCCCACCGCGACGTAGCGGCCGTCGTGCCCGGCCACCCGTGAGGTCTCGCGGGCGGCCCGCGACAGGCCGTCCACGCCCGCCAGCCGCACCCGGGCGGGCTTGCCGCGCTCGGGCGCCGCCATCAGCACGAGCTGGTTGTCCACGTCGGCCGCCGCCTGGTCGCCGCCCGCGAACAGGGTGCCGTCGCCGGAGATCGTGAACCCGCGCAGCGTCGCCCCCGCCAGGTCGCCCAGCTCGGCCCGTTCCTTCCACGACCCGCCGTCGGCGCTGGTCAGCACCGAATAGCCGCCCAGGTTCGCCTGGCTGACGGCCGCGACGCCCGACGCGTGCGAGATCAGCGACTCCACGCCCGGGCTCTGCCCGCCCAGCTCGTCGATCGTGCCGCACTGCGACCACTCCGCGCCCGTCGGCGAGCAGTAGACGCGCACGTCGCCCGAGGCCGTGCGGTGCCGGACCGGCACCAGCACGAACCGCTTCGGCGCCACCGCCAGCGAGCCCGCCCTCGGCATCGCCTCAGGAAGCTGGAACCCGGTCGCCGCCCAGCTCCGGCCGCCGTCGGCCGAGCGCAGCACCCGCGAGCCGTCGCCCTGCCCCGGCTGGGCCAGCGCCACCGCCGTGTCGCCCTTGGCCACCACCGCGCGCAGCTCGCCCACGTCCAGGCCGCGCGTGTCGACGCGGTCCCACGAGCGGCCGTCGGCGGAGTGCCAGGCGGCCGGGCCCGCGCCGCCGTTCTGCAGCGTCGAGCGGCCCACGGCCACGAACCCGGACCCGGTCCTGGCGATGTCGTGCACCACGTCGCCGTCGCGGAACGCGGCCAGCCCGGCCGGCTCCACCGCCTCCCAGGTCAGGCCGTCGGCGCTCGTCCACATGGCGCGCCCGGTCAGCTCGTCGCCGCCGCTCGCCAGCCAGCGTCCGCCGCCGCCGACGACCCGCTGAACCGTGGGCGCCGCCGCGCCGGTCACCCGGCCCAGCCGCCACCGCTCGCCGTCGGGCGAGAACAGGAACAGCGGGCGCGGCGTCGGGCTCGTCATGTCGCTGCCCACCGCCACGACCGCGCCGCCGACGGAGGCCATGTCGTTGAGCTTCTGGTTGGAGCCCAGACCGGTGGAGGCCGGCACGGTGAACAGGCTGTCTCCCGGCCTGCCGACGCCCGCCGCCAGCCTCAGGCCGGGGTCGTCGGGGGTGACCCACTGCCACAGCAGCACGCCGCCCGCCACGAGCAGGGCGACGACGAGCGCGACGGCCATCGGCACCGTGCCGCGCCGGCGCCGCCGCATCGGGCTCGCCCGGCGCACCGCCGACGGGGCCAGGGTCCGCTCGTGCCTGCCCCCGTTGCCGGGGCGTTCCGGGCCGGCCGCCACGAGCAGGTCCGGCCGCGTCGGCCGGCCCGCCGGCGGCCTCCCCACCCGCCGCACGGTCTCCTCGTCCCCCTCGCCGCCCTCGGCCCGCGCCTCCTCAGGAGCGAGGGGCCGTACGGGGTCCGCTTCGTCAGGATCGGAGGACCGTACGGGATCCGTGGTTTCCGGGGCAGGAGGCCGTACGCGGTCCGCTTCTTCCGGGGCGGGAGGCCGTACGGGGGCGTCGGGTTGCGCGGGGGCCGGGGGGTGGTGGATGAGGAGATACGGGGGGATGCGGACGGGGCGCGGCTCGTCGTCGGTCTGCGGGAGGGGCAGGTGGTAGGGGAGTTCCTTGGGCTTGGCGGCCTCCGGCGTGGGACGGGGCGGTCCGGAGGCGACGAGCTTGTCGGGCCGGTTGACCGTGCGGCGGGGACGGCGGCGCGGCTCGGTCTCGGGGTCGGCCGTCGGGGAGCTGTAGGGGCGCCGGCCCTTGGGCGGGTCGTCACCGGCCTCGTCGTCGTCCTCGGGGGTGGGGGCGGCGAACGGCGGCATGCCCCAGGGCGATGTCACCGGTAAGCCGCGGGCACGGTCGTCGCTGGGACCCGGCGGGGTGTGCCGGATCCGGGGTTCGCCGGATCCGCTCCCGGAACCCGGGTCGTCGTCGCCCGGCGGTAGCCGAGGCTCGTCACTGGCGCCGGAGGCCACGTGCCGTACCTCCTCCACGTGTCAGGTCTGGCCTGGTCGGCGGGTGGATCGGGCCGCGGGGAGGCGGACCGTTCCAACTGCTTCTACCCCGGGGGGCGCCGATGATCACTTCCGAATGACGCTCGCAACCCACGACATCCAGACCAGCATGCCGGAGCCGGAATGGCGAGACCTCTCTAGCGAGATTCCCGGCACCGCGCGGCGATTTATCCGGAATAAGCGCTGATTGACCGCTTTTTAGCGAGATAGAGCACGCCGATGGCGTACACCGCGAGCTGCACCAGCGACCCCGCGAGCGACTGCCACGGCACCTGGTCCTGCAACAGCGCGTCGTCGAGCTGCCCCGAGGCCGCGCTCAGCCCGAACGCCACCATGTTGTTCACCACGTGCAGCCCGATCGGCGCCTCCAGCCCGCCGGTCCGCACCGCCAGGAACCCCATGACCGCCCCGAACAGGAACACGTCCACCAGCCCCGCCGACGAGTAGCCGTGCATCCCCGCGAACACCGCCGAGCTGATCAGGATGCTCCACACCGGATTGCGCACGTGCGCCCCGAACGCCTGGAGGAACCAGCCGCGGAACACGTACTCCTCGGCGGCCGCCTGGAACGGCACCAGCAGCACGATGACGACGAGCGCCGGCAGGAAGTACGTCCACCCGACCCAGCCGAAGAAGTCGTCGACCGGCTCCCCCGTGATCGCGAGGGTGACGAGCTGGGCGGCCTGCCCGAGCACCAGCGCCAGCACGGCCAGCGCGGCGCAGCGCAGCATCCAGCCCCACCGCAGCCGCCCGGCGACGGAGGAGATCGTGCCCGGCCGCCGCCGCTGCACGAGCGCCACCGTGCCGAACACCACCGGCAGCACCACCGCCAGCGACAGCAGGAGCTGGGCCATGCCGAACACCGGGTCGCTGGAGATCTGCTCGGGGTTGGCGGGCGGCGGGATGCCGAGGATCGTGCCGAGCATCATCCCGGCGAGCAGCACGACGAACCCGACCGCGAAGAACCCGGCGGCGACCACGAGCGTGCCGACGACCTGCCGCCAGAGCTGCGCGGCGGGCGTGCGAGCCAGATGGTCGTAGCGGGCGCCGCGCGGTGTCGGCACGTACCAGGACGGCTGCGGCGGCGGGTACGGGTACGTGCCGTAGGAATGCGGTGGCCCAGGATTCTCCTGCATCTACAGAATCTTCCCAGCCTGTACGCAATAGTTCACAGACGGCGCGGCGATTTCGGCGGATGCTCAGGGACGTAGGTCATGTCGACCCTGGGAGCGCATCCATGTCAAGGCTGGGACCAGTCATCACCCTGACGGCGGGCGCCGTGCTCGCCGTGGGGCTGGGTGTCGCCAGCATCACGGCGACACCCGCGGCGGACACCCCCGCCGTAACCGGCGACAACGCCGCCAGGAACACCACCGGGACCAACGCGCCGGTGGCGGAGAACACGCCCGAGCCGAGCGCCACCCCCACGTTCGAGGAGTCCGTGCCCGCCGCGCCGAGGAGGGCCGACTACGCGGGCCGCGTCAAGGGCAACGGCGGCCTGATCGCGATCTCCGTCCGCGACGGCAAGGCCATCGCCTACTTCTGCGACGGCAGGACCGAGGTCTGGTTCAAGGGCGACGCGACCGGCGACGAGCTCGTGCTGAAGGGCTCCGGCGGGGCCAAGGTCGAGGCCGAGCTCGGCGACGGCAGGGCCACCGGCCGGGTGTCGATAGGCGGCAAGAGCTGGACCTTCGTGGCCCCGGTGGCGAAGAAGCCGTCCGGCCTGTACCGGGCCAGCGCCATCGTCAGAGGGGCCAGGATCCGCGCCGGCTGGATCGTGCTGCGCGATCCGCAGGGCGGGTTCACCCAGGTCGGCACCGCGTTCGCGGGCGACGAGCAGGTGCCGGTCCCCCGGCTGGACGGCGACGAGCCGACCGGCCCCGTCACCGTCGGCGGGACCACCGTCTACCCGGAGGACGTCGACGGCTTCATCGAGGAGATGCGATGACCGCCATCCAGCACCGCCCGGCCCGTGCCGCCGCGCTGCTCCTGCCGCTGCTCGCCGGCGGCCTGATCATGGTCGCGCTCGGCGTGTACGGCCGCGCGCACACCCCGACGGGCTTCGCCGTGGGCGTCGCGGGCTTCTCGGCCGCGCTGCCGATGAAGGTGTGGCTGACGACGGGCGCCACCGTGCTGGCGCTGGTGCAGGTCGTCTCCGCCCTGTCGCTGTGGGGCCGGCTCGGCGTCGACATCCCGGCGGGCGTGCACCGCTGGTCGGGCAGGCTGGCGTTCCTGCTCACGATCCCGGTCGCGTTCCACTGCCTGTACGCGCTCGGGCTGCAGTACGACGTGGCCAGGGTCGCCGTCCACTCGCTGCTCGGCTGCTTCTTCTACGGCGTGTTCGTGGCCAAGATGCTGTCGCTGCGCAGGGCCGACGCGCCGGGCTGGACGCTGCCGATGCTGGGCGGGCTGGCGTTCACCGCGCTGGTGGGGCTCTGGCTGACCTCGTCGTTCTGGTTCTTCACGACGATCGGGCTGAAGGTCTAGGGCTCGAACCGGGTCGTCCTGGTCAGCCCGGCGGCCCGGCCCTTGGCGGCCACGACCAGCGCCATCTTGCGCGACGCCTCGTCGATCATCTCGTCGCCGAGCATGACGGCGCCGCGCCGCTCCACGGTGGTGTAGTGCTCGTACGCCTCCAGGATGAGCTCGGCGTGGTCGTAGTCATCCTGCGACGGCGAGAACACCTCGTTGGCCGCCTCGATCTGCGACGGGTGCAGCACCCACTTGCCGTCGAAGCCGAGCGCCGCGGCCCGCCGCGCGACCCGCCGGTAGCCGTCGACGTCCCTGATCTGCAGGTAGGGCCCGTCGATCACCTGGAGGTCGTGCATCCGGGCGGCCATCAGCAGCCGCATCAGGATGTAGTGGTAGGCGTCGCCCTCCTCGTAGCCGGGCGGCTGCTCGCCCACGACGAGGGTGCGCATGTTGATCGAGGCCATGAAGTCGGCCGGCCCGAACACCAGCGTCTCCAGCCGCTTGGACGACCCGGCGATGGAGTCGGCGTTGACCAGCCCGCGGGCGTTCTCGATCTGCGCCTCGATGCCGATGCGGCCCACCTCGAAGCCCATCGTCTTCTCGATCTGGGTGAGCAGCGTGTCGAGCCAGACGATCTCGGTGGGGTCCTGGACCTTGGGCAGCATCAGGCAGTCGAGCTTGTCTCCGGCGCCTTCGACGATCTCGATGACGTCCCGGTACGTCCACTGCGTCGTCAGGTCGTTGACCCGCACGACCCGGGTCTTGCCGGTCCAGTCGCCCTCGCGCAGCGCGGCCACGATGTTGCGGCGCGCCTCCTCCTTGGCCAGGGGCGCGACGGCGTCCTCCAGGTCGAGGAACACCTCGTCGGCGGGCAGGCCCTGCGCCTTCTCCAGGAACCGGGGATTGCTGCCGGGCACCGCGAGGACCGAGCGACGTGAACGCATGCGCCCACGCTAGTGGCCCGTTCGGCCCTCCCGGAATCGGCCCCCCGGCTAAGGTCGAGCCGTGACCGACATCAACGGGGCCATCATCGAGGGCGCCAAGAAGTCCGGCGTCCTCTGGCTCTCTCTCGACCGTGCCCGGCTGGCCTGGCACACCTGGCACGACGGCGCCATCTACGTGGTGACGGGCGGCGAGGAGCAGTATCTGCCCGGCCTGGAGGGGCTGGGCAGTGTCTGGGTGACGCTGCGCAGCAAGGACAACGGCGCCAGGCTCGCCGAGTTCCAGGCCAGGATCGAGCTGGTCGATCAGGCCGCCGAGCCCGAGGCCGTCGCGGCGCTGGTCAAGGAGCGGCTCAACACGACCGACAGCGAGCATCTGGCCGAGCGGTGGGCGGCCGGCTCCTCGGTGCTGCGGCTGACGCCCAAGCCGGTGTGCACCTGCTGAGGCGTCAGGTGCGCACCGGTTCGGCGAGGCCGGTGGCGGGCGAGGGCTGAGCGCCCGCGGTGGCGGTCTGGGCGAGCAGCGCGCCCGACAGCACGAGGAGGCCGCCGATGATCTGGAAGACGCCCAGCGCCTCCCCGAGCAGCACCCAGGCCACGACGGCGCCGCCGATGACCTCCAGCGAGGCCACGGTGGCGCCCACGGCGGCCGACAGCCGGCGCACCGCGTTGACGCCCAGGATGTAGGCCGTCACGGTGGCGACGAGCACCATCCACAGATACGCGCCGAGCACCGGCAGCTCCGACGCCCCGGCGGCCGGGGTGGCGGCGGTGGCGAAGGCGCTCCACGGGATGTCCCAGGGCCGGGCGAACGGCAGCAGCACGACGGCGGCTCCGGTCATGCCCCAGGCGATCAGGCCGAGCGGGTCCACGTCGTCGCCGAAGCTATCGCTCATCAGGAAATATCCGGCGCAGCACGCCCCCGCGGCCAGCCCCAGCAACAGCCCCAGCGCGTCGAGCCGCAGCCCGTCCCAGAACTCGACCACGATGCCCAGCCCCAGCACGGCCGTCACCGCGCCCACGAACGCGGCCCTGGCGAGCCGTACCTTCCGCACGAACCGCACCCAGAGCACGACCATCACCGGCGCCATGAACTCCAGCAGCAGCGCGATGCCGACCGGCAGCCGGGTGATCGCCACGAAGTAGAGCGCCTGCACGCCCGCGACCGCGACGATCGCGTACGCCCCGAAGAACGGCAGGCGCGAGCGCGGGATGCGCAGCGCGGCCGGTTTGACCAGCGCGAGCACGGCGAGCAGGAGCAGCCCGGCGCCGGCCATGCGCGCCCATACGGCCTCGATGGGGGCGAGCCCGGCCGCGATGAGATATTTCGCCATCGGTCCGGAGAACGCGAAGCACACCGAGGACACGAAAGCGATCGCGAGTCCCGCATACCGCATGGGCGCACCACCAGGGAGGAGTAATCACCGTTCGAAACGTTTGATACTGACACGCCCGGGGTCCCCGGCGCAACGCCGGGCCCCTGTTAACGTGGCTGACGTGCAGATCTTCGTGGCACGACTGGCCGGCACCCCGGTCTTCGACCCCGCCGGCGACCAGATCGGCCGCATCCGCGACGTGGTGACCACCCTGCGGGGCAGCCGGCCGCCGAGCGCGCACGGCATGGTCGTGGAGGTCCAGCCGCGCCGCCGCGTCTTCCTGCCCATCACCCGCGTGCGCGGCATCGAGGCCGGCGCGGTGATCTTCACCGGGCGGATCAACATGCGCCGGTTCGAGCAGCGCGTCACGGAGACCCTGGTGATCGGCGAGATGCTGGACCTGACCGTCCGGGTGCGCGACGAGCAGATGACCGTCTACGACGTGGCCATGGCCGAGATCAAGCCGTCCACCTGGGAGATCACCAAGGTCGCCGTCTACAAGGGCAGGCGCAGGCGCGAGCCGAAGGTCGTCGGCTGGGACGAGGTGTCCGGGTTCGACATCCTGCAGAAGGACCAGGGGGCGGCCGGGCTGATCGCCTCGTTCGAGGAGATGCGGGCCGCCGACATGGCCAGCGCCCTGCACGACCTGCCCGGCAAGCGGCGCATCGAGATCGCCCGCGCGCTCGACGACGACCGGCTGGCCGACGTGCTGGAGGAGCTGCCGCCCGGCGACCAGATCGGCATCCTCGGCATGCTGGAGCCCGAGCGGGCCGCCGACGTGCTGGAGGAGATGAACCCGGACGACGCCGCCGACCTGCTCGGCGACCTGCCCGACCAGCAGGCGGCCGAGCTGCTGGCGCTGATGGAGCCCAAGGAGGCCGCCCCGGTGCGGCGGCTGCTCACCTACCCGCAGGACACCGCGGGTGGCATGATGACCAGCGAGCCGGTGATCCTGCCGCCGAGCGGCACCGTGGCCGAGGCGCTGGCGCACATCCGGCAGCACGACCTGACGCCCGCCGTGGCCGCCCAGGTCTACATCACCCGGCCGCCGAACGAGACGCCGACGGGCCCGTACCTGGGGGTGACGCACTTCCAGCGGCTGCTGCGCGACCCGCCGTCCACGCTGCTCGGCGCCGTCATCGACCCGTCGATCGACCCGATCAGGCCCGAGTTCACGCTGCCGGAGGTGGCCTTCTACCTGGCCAACTACAACCTGGTCGCGGCCCCGGTGGTCGACGAGCTGAACCGGCTCGTCGGCGCCGTCACCGTGGACGACGTGCTGGACCACCTGCTGCCGGAGGACTGGCGCGAGAGGCCGGAGCCGTGACGAGCGAGCGCCTCGACCAGCCCAGGGAGCTGCGCCGCTCGCTGCGCCCGCACTACGACCCCGAGGCGTTCGGGCGGCTGTCGGAGCGGATCGCGCGCTTCCTCGGCACCGCGCGGTTCCTGGTCTACATGACCGTGTTCGTGACGGTGTGGATCCTCTGGAACGTCGCCGCCCCGGACCGCCTGCAGTTCGACCCGTACCCGTTCATCTTCCTGACGCTCATGCTGTCGCTGCAGGCCTCGTACGCGGCGCCGCTGATCCTGCTGGCGCAGAACCGCCAGGACGACCGCGACCGCGTCCAGTACGAGCAGGACCGCGAGACCGCCGAGCGCAACCAGGCCGAGATCGAGTATCTGACCCGGGAGATCGCCGGGCTGCGGATGGCGCTGGGCGAGGTGACCACCCGCGACTACCTGCGCTCGGAGCTCCAGCGGCTGGCCGAGGACCTCAGGGAGCGCCCGTGAGCCGGTCGAGCAGGCCGCGCACCTGGGCCAGGTCGCCGGGCGTGAGCCGGTCCAGGAACATCGCCCGCACGCCCCGCCGGTAGGTGGGCGTGGCCTCCGCCAGCCGCTCCACGCCGGCCTGCGTCAGCACCGCGAACAGCCCGCGCGCGTCGTCGGCGCACGCCTCGCGCGTCACCAGCCCGTCACGCTGCAACCGGTCGATCAACCGGGTCAGCCCGCTGCGCGACAGCAGCACCCGGCCCGCCAGGTCGTTCATCCGCAGCCGCCGCCCCGGCGCCTCGGCCAAGTGCGTCAGCACGTCGAACGAGGCCAGCGGCAGGTCGTGGCCGTCGAGCAGCTCGGCCTCCAGGTGACGGGTGATGCCCACCTGGGCGCGCTGCAGACCGCGCCAGACCGCCAGCTCCCCGGCGGTGAGCCCCTCGTCGGGCAGAACAGTCACGGAGTAACCTTAGAACGTTGCACAAACACCTAAAACCGCGCTGGATTAACGGGACGGCCCGCCTGGTTCATACCATGGAGGGGCATCCTCACTGGCGTGCAGGCGCCTGTCACACATATACCGGCAAAGGAGGGACGGCACCCTCGTTCGCGGGCGTGCCGAGACTTCGATGGCACCAACCCAGGAACAGGTGACGGCCGCCCTCGCCACCGTCATCGACCCCGAGATCCGCCGCCCGATCACCGACCTCGGCATGGTCAAGGGCATCGACATCGCCGCAGACGGCAAGGTGCGGGTCGGCGTCTACCTCACGGTGGCCGGGTGTCCGATGAAGGACACCATCCGGCGCGACGTCACCACGTCCGTCGCCAAGCTCGACGGCGTCACCGGCGTCGAGATCGAGCTCGACGTGATGAGCGCCGAGCAGCGCAAGGCGTTGCAGACCACGCTGCGCGGCGACCGGGGGCCGGAGAAGGAGATCCCCTTCAACCAGCCCGGCTCGCTGACCCGCGTGTTCGCGGTGGCCAGCGGCAAGGGCGGCGTCGGCAAGTCGTCCGTGACCGTCAACCTGGCCGCCGCCATGGCCTCCAGCGGCCTCAAGGTCGGCATCGTCGACGCCGACATCTACGGCCACAGCGTCCCGCGCATGCTGGGCGCCGCCGAGCGGCCCACCAAGGTCGAAGACATGATCATGCCGCCGGTGGCGCATGACATCAAGGTCATCTCGGTCGGCATGTTCAAGCCCGAGGGCAACACGCCGGTCGTGTGGCGTGGGCCGATGCTCGACCGGGCGCTGCACCAGTTCCTCGCCGACGTCTACTGGGGCGACCTCGACGTCCTGCTCCTCGACCTGCCGCCCGGCACCGGCGACATCGCCATCTCGGTGGCCCAGCGCCTGCCGGGGGCCGAGATCCTGGTCGTCACCACGCCGCAGATGGCCGCCGCCGAGGTGGCCGAGCGGGCCGGGTCCATCGCGGCCCAGACCCACCAGCAGATCGCCGGCGTCATCGAGAACATGGCCTGGCTGCCCTGCCCCCACTGCGACGAGCGCATCGCGGTCTTCGGCGAGGGCGGCGGCCAGACGGTCGCCGACGCGCTGACCCGCACGCTCGGCGCCCGGGTGCCGCTGCTCGGCCAGGTGCCGATCGACCTGCGGCTGCGCGAGGGCGGCGACGAGGGCAAGCCGCTCGTCCTCACCGACCCCGACTCGCCCGCCGCCGCCGAGCTCCGCTCGATCGCCGCGGGCCTGAGCAAGCGCGGCTCCAGCCTCAAGGGCATGCAGCTCGGCCTGTCACCCAACCGGGGCTGACACGATTCGCGATCACGGCGGGCCCACCACGCGGGTGGGCCCGTCAGGTCGCCTCGGTGTCGTACGGGGGGATCTCCCCCACGCCCAGCTCCTCCGCCATCGGCGCGGCGTAGGCGGGGGCGGGGTCCAGCGCGGGCTTGGCGTTCCAGTCGTCCTCGAGGTCGTCGAGCAGGTGCTTGCGCACGAAGTTGCGCGGGTTGAGGTCGGCCGGGTCGAAGTCCTTGAACTCCGGCCCCAGCCCGGCCCGCAGGTCGTCACGCGCGTTGTTGGCCATCTGCCGCAGGTTGCGCAGCGTCTTGCCGGCCTGTGCGGCCGCCTGGGGCAGCTTCTCCGGACCGAAGACCAGCAGCGCGATGACGATCAGCGCGCCGATCTCCAACCAGCCAAGTCCGAACACCTGAGCTCCTACCGGTCCATCCGCTCCGAGGACAAAACCCCCGGCCTATCCACAGAGTACGGGCTCCTGCGAAGCGGTCGGCACCCGCGTCAGGACGGGGTGGGCACGGGTTCCTCGTCGGCGCTGACCACGAGGGTCGCGATGTGCTCCTGGTCGTCGCGCTCGTACTTGATCTCGATCTTGGAGCCGGGGGCCTTGCTGCGGATCAGCGCGATGAGCTCGTTGCCGTCCTGCAGGCGCAGGCCGTCGACCTCCAGGATCACGTCGCCCGCCTTGAGGCCGGCCTTCTCGGCGGGGCCGCCGGCGTCGACCGGCGGGCGGCCGCTGCGGTTGCCGGAGGCGATGCGGACGCCCTCGCCCCGCCACTCGGGGTCGAGCACGATGCCGATCTTGGGCCGCTTGGCCTTGCCGGTGGTGACGAGCTCCTGCGCGACGCGGCGGGCCTGGTTGACCGGGATGGCGAAGCCGAGGCCGATGCTGCCGCTCTGGCTGGTGACCGACCGGCTCAGCGTGGCGATCGCCGAGTTGACGCCGACCACCTCGCCCCTGGCGTTGACCAGCGGGCCGCCGGAGTTGCCCGGGTTGATGGCGGCGTCGGTCTGGATGGCGCTGATGTAGGCGGGCTCCTCGCCCGTGGCGCCGCTCTCGTCGCCCGCGATGACGGGCCGGTTGAGCGAGCTGACGATGCCGGTGGTGACCGTGCCGGTCAGGCCCAGCGGCGAGCCGATCGCGATGACCGGGTCGCCCACGACGACCTCGTCGGAGTTGCCCAGCCGGATCTCCGGGGTGCCGAACGTCTCCTCCGGCTTGACCACGGCCAGGTCGGAGCCGGGGTCACGGCCGACGATGCGGGCCGTGGTGGTCTTGCGGTTGTTGAACTGGATCTTGATCTCGCCGCCCTTGGCCGCGAGCGCGACCACGTGGTTGTTGGTCACCACGTAGCCGTCCTTGATCAGAAAGCCGGAGCCCGAGGCGCCCTCGGTGTTGCCGACGTTGCCGACCTCCAGCGACACCACGCTGGGCAGCACCCGCGAGGCCACCCCGGCCACCGACTCGGGCGGCCTGTTGGTGTTGCCGGTGGGCGCGGCTCCGAGGTTGAAGCTCGGGTCGGTGCCGCTGCCCGGCCTGGTCAGCAGGTACGTGCCGACACTGCCGAGCAGGGAGGCCACCAGCGCGATGACGACGGCGAGCACGACCAGGAACGAGGTGCTGGGCCCGCGCCGGGGCAGCGCCATCGCGCCGCCGCCGAACCCGCCGGGAGGCGGCGCCCATCCGGCGCCCATGCCGAGCGCGCGCTGGGGCGGGGGCGGCGTGCCGTGCCGGCCGAACGCCGGGCCTTCGCCGCCGGGGTTGCCGAAGCCGAACGAGGGACCCTCGCCGCCGGGGCTGGCGAAGCCGTAGGAGGGGCTTTCGCCGCTGGGGCTGCTGAACCCGTAGGGCGGCCTCTCGGGGCCCGGAGGGGCGTAGGAGGGGCCTTCGCCGCCGGGGTTGCCGAAACCGAAGGAGGGGGTCTCGTAGGCGCGTGTGTCGCCCCTGACCCCCTCAGGCGAGCCGAACTCCGGTGAACCGGACTCCGGAGAGCCGAACGTGTGCGGCGGGGAGCCGTAGATCGTGGTGTCGCCGGGCTCGCCCGACGGTGCGCCCCAGCCCGGCTCGGGCCGCCGCTCCGGCTGCTCGCCGGCGGGCAGGAACTCCGGCCGCCCCTGTGGATCAGGGTTGTCCGACGGCGTGCGTCCATCGTCGGGGCGCGTCTCGTCGGTCATCTACTACTCACCACTCCTTGCTCGGACACCGCAATCATGGCGTGATCGGCATACGAGAGTCGTAAAGCAATTGTCAGCAAAATCGCCCGACAAATCCCGATCTCAGATCGTATGCCCACCACGCCATGGACTACGCCATCCCGAGTATCCCAGGAGCGAACCGGTCAAGGCGTGGGCGCGCTCGTCTGCGCGGTCGAGGGCGAGTTCTGCACCCGCTTGACGAGCTCGACCGGAGGCGCGGTGGTCTGGCCGCCACCCGACACGGCGAAGAACGTGCCGAGCGCCACGGCCGCCGAGACCACGCTGACGGCCACGTACGCGGTGCGCCGCCTACCGCCTCGGCCCGGCCCCGAAGAAGCGCCACCACTGGCGCCCCTGCGGGGCCTGTTGTCCAAAGGGGCGATGCTGTGCGGGCCCGGGATCGGCACACCTCCGAACGTCCGGGCCGGGAACGGCCGCTCGCGGGGCGGCAACGGGCCGCCCGGCTCGGCCATGCGCAGCAGCGACATGGTGAGGTCGGCCGGCATCGACGGGCCGTCGAGCGAGCGCAGGCGCGACTTCAGCGCCCGCACCGACTCGACCTCCCGCCTGCAGTCAGCACAGAATGTCAGATGCGCGAGCGCGCGCTCACGATCGGCGTGGCCGAGTTCTCCGTCGACCAGCGCGGATACGCGTTCTCCAAGATGAGCCATATCAGACTTCCTCCCCACGGGTAACGGTCGGGGGGAGTTGGGAATTACGGGGAGCCCGATGGTCGAGCGCCTCCCGCAACTGCGCCCGGCCACGATGAATGCGGCTCCGGACCGTGCCCAGCTTGACGCTGAGCGTGGCCGCGATCTCCTCATACGACAGGCCTTCGATGTCACACAGCACGATCGCGGCCCGGAACTCCGGGGCGAGCGCGTCGAGCGCGGCCTGGATGTCCGGCTCGAGGTGCGCGTCGTCGAACGCCTGCGCCGGCGACGGCTCGCGGCCACGGAGTCGCTCCGCCGCGTCGTCGGCCAGCCCCTCGAACCTGATGCGCTGCTTGCGCCGCGCCATGTCGAGGAACAGGTTGGTCGTGATCCGGTGCAGCCAGCCTTCGAACGTGCCCGGGGTGTAACTCGACAGCGACCTGAAGACGCGGACGAAGACCTCCTGGGTGAGGTCCTCGGCGTCGTGGACGTTGCCGGTCAGGCGGTAAGCCAGGCGATAGACGCGTGCGGAATGCGTCCGCACTACTTCCTCCCATGTGGGGGGAGTCCAGTCGGATTCGGACATGCTCGTCGGAGTCTCGGCCTGGTGGTCACTTTCGTCCACCAGAACTCCTCTCTTTGGGACCACCGCTACCGCCATAGTGCCTGGTTTTGTCCCTTCATGCGCACTGGCTGCCTTCAGGACCGGCAAAGCCCGTTTAAACCTGCAACGCCTCGGGGGCCTCCTGAGTTCCCGTCCCGGCGTGTCTCCCCTAGGCTGCGATCGGTGACCAATCGCACGAAAGTGGGGGGAGGAGGCCGATGACCAGTCCGGTAGAGGCCACTCTGGCCTATGCGGAGCAGTTCCATCAGGAAGATGAGATCTTGCACGCGGCGCGGCAGCGCGGGCTGGAGATGGGCGCCACGCCCATCCTTCCCGGCGGCGGCGCGGCGTTGTGCTTCCTCGCCACGGCGGTCAACGCCAAGTCGGTCGTCGAGGTCGGCACCGGCTGCGGCGTCTCGGGGCTCTGGCTGCTGCGCGGCATGCGCTCCGACGGCACGCTGACCAGCGTCGACGTCGAGCCCGAGCACCAGCGGCTGGCCCGGCAGGCGTTCGCCGAGGCCGGGTTCTCCGGCGGCCGGGTGCGGCTGATCGCCGGCCGCGCGCTCGACGTGCTGCCCCGCCTGTCCGACGGCGGCTACGACCTGGTCTTCGCCGACGCCGCCAAGCAGGAGTACGCCGACTACCTGGCCGAGGCGGTGCGCCTGCTACGCGTGGGCGGCATCGTCGCCTTCGACAACGTGCTGTGGCACAACCGGGTCGCCGACCCCGCCCAGCGTGACCCCGACACGGTCTCACTGCGCGAGCTGGGCAAGCTGGTGCAGACCGACGACCGGCTGCGCTCGGTGCTCATGCCGCTCGGCGACGGCCTGCTCGCCGCCATCAAGATCGCCGACTAGCCCGTACGCGCTCCGTACGGGCCGTCAGGAGCGGGTCAGCCACTCCAGGAGCACCCGCACGCCGAAGCCCGTGGCGCCCTTGGTCAGCACGCCCTCGTCGACCGTGCTGCGCCCCACGCCCGCGATGTCCAGGTGGGCCCACGGCCGCTTCCCGGCGAACTCCCGCAGGAACAGCGCCGCCGTGATCGACCCGGCCCCGTAGGTGGAGCCGACCTCGATGTTGGCCAGGTCCGCCACCGACGAGCGCAGCCCGTCGGCGTAGTCGTCGATCAGCGGCAGCCGCCACAGCCTGTCGTCGCTCTCCCGCCCGGCCGCCACGAGCTGGCCGGCCAGCTCGTCGTCGGTGGCGTAGAGGCCGCCGACGTTGCGCCCGAGCGCCACGCTCATCGCACCGGTCAGCGTGGCGATGTCGACGACCACGTCGGGGTCGAGCTCGGCGTCGGCGTAGGCGAGCGCGTCGGCCAGCACCAGCCTGCCCTCGGCGTCGGTGTTGAGCACCTCGACCGTGCGGCCGCCGTACTGCCTGATGACGTCGCTGGGCCGCTGGGCGGTGCCGGACGGCATGTTCTCGGCGGCGGCGATCAGGCCGGTGACGCGCACGGGCGCGCCCAGCCGGGCCAGCGCGCCGAGGACGGCGATCACCACGGCGCCGCCCGCCATGTCGGTCTTCTGCGTCTTCATGTTGTCGGTCGGCTTCAGCGACAGGCCGCCCGAGTCGAACGTGATGCCCTTGCCCACCAGCACGACGTGCCGCGCGGCCGGCTCGGCGGGCGTGTAGGAGAGCTGGATGAGCCGCGGCGGGCTGGCCGAGCCCTGGCCGACCCCCAGGATGCCGCCGAACCCCTCGGCCCGCAGCGCCTCCTCGTCCCACACGCGCACCGGCAGGCCCTGCTCGGCGGCGCGGTCGGCGAGCCAGGCCGGGTTCTTCACCGACGACGGCGTGTTGGCCAGGTCGCGGGCGAGCGCCACGGCCCGCGCCACGCTCTCGCCGCGCCGCACCTGGCCCTCGTCGGCGCCCGCGAACGTCAGCGCCGCCACCGGCTGCCTGCCCGGCGCGCCGATCTTGAAGGAGTAGGCCGCCAGCAGCGCGGCCTCGGCGAACGCCGTCACGTCGCCCTCGGGCGTCAGCACCACGAGCTCGTCCTGGCCGCGCACGCGGCGGGTCAGCGTGGCCGCGGCCTTGCTCAGGGCGCGCGGCGAACCGTCGCCCACGCCGTAGAGGAGCACGCGGCCGACGCCGTCGCCGCGCGCTACGGGAACCTCGACGATCTCGCCGGCCTCGCCCTTGGCCTCGTAGTGGGCGAACAGCCCCGCGACCGGCACGCGCAGGTCGACCACGGCCGGCGGGTCCAGGTCCGCCGAGTACGGGACGGCCAGCAGCGCGGCGTCCGCGGGAACCTCGGCGACCACCGACGCAGCGGTCTCAATGGGCACGTTCGCTCTCCTCCAACGTCAGCGACCCTGGCGACGGGCGTACGCCAGGGTCGTGGGTCAAACCTGTCCCGGGATCTCTCAGCCGACGACGTTCTTCAACGCCTCGCCGAGGGCCTTCGCCTCGTCGGCGGAGATCTCCACGACGAGCCGGCCGCCGCCCTCCAGGGGGACCCGCATGACAATGCCGCGCCCTTCCTTGGTGACCTCGAGCGGACCATCGCCGGTCCGCGGCTTCATCGCCGCCATGCGTGCATCCCTTCCTGCCTTGGGCTCCCGCGGCCCGCGATTTCCGACCGCCCGTGGGGGGTGGTCGGCGCATTCACGTCTTCTGTGATGTCCTATTCTCCCGCATCGAGAGCCCTCATGGGTAACGATCTCCTCCCAGAATGCGTTGTCCAGGGGGGCGAAGGCGGCCAAACTGGACTTCGTGCATGCACGCGCCGCCCTGTTCGACCTGTATGGAGACCACCTGCGCTCACGCGGTGGGCAGGCGTCCGTGGCCGCTCTCGTCCGCCTCATGCGACCGCTGGAAATCGCCGCTCCCGCCGTGCGTACCGCCGTTTCGCGCATGGTCAGGCAGGGCTGGCTGCGGCCGGTCAAACTGCCCCAGGGACCCGGGTACGGGCTCACTCCGAAGTGCGTCAGACGGCTGGACGAGGCGGCGCTGAGAATTTACCGAGCCGGGACGGTGACCTGGCACGGCCGCTGGCACGTGATCGTTTTCGGCTCCGTGAGAGACCGGGCGCGCCGCGAGCGGATCAGGGCCGAGCTGACGTTCCTCGGCTACGCCGCGCTGTCCGAGACGACGTGGATCGGCCCGCACTCCTCCGCCGAACTGGACAACCTGCTGGACGCCGAGGGCGTGCGCGCCGACCGGTTCGACGCCGCGCTCGAAGGCGACCCGTGCGAGCTGGTCTCCCGCGCCTGGGATCTGACCGCCATCGGCGAGGCGTACGAGCAATGGCACGCCGAGGCTGTCACGCTGATCAGCGCCCTGCCCGACGGGGCCCCGCCCGACCGGGTGTTCGCGACCAGGAGCAGGCTCGTGCACGGATGGCGCAACTTCCTGTTCCGCGACCCCGGCCTGCCGCCCGAACTGCTGCCGGCCGGCTGGCCGGGCGAGAAGGCCCGCGCCTACTTCGAGCAGGAGGCCGCCCGGCTGCTGCCCACGGCCGCCGCGTTCGTCGACAGGGAGATGCATTGACCGCCGCTGAGGGAGACGCCTTGATCCGCTATGACGTGCGCGACGCCGTCGCCGCCATCACGCTCGACCGCCCCGACGCCATGAACTCGCTGACCGCCGGCCTCAAGGACGCGCTCCTCGACGCGCTCCGGAAGGCCGCCGCCGACCCCGGCGTCCGCGCCGTCCTGCTCACCGGCTCCGGCCGCGCCTTCTGCGCCGGCCAGGACCTGCGCGAGCACGCCGACAACCTCGACGCCGGCCGCGGCCTCGCCGACACCGTGCGCCGGCACTACAACCCGATCGTCGAGCTCATCACCACCATGCCCAAGCCCGTCGTCGCCGCCGTCAACGGCGTCGCCGCCGGGGCCGGAGCCTCCCTCGCCTTCGCCTGCGACCTGCGCGTCGCCTCCGACAAGGCGAAGTTCGCGCTCGCCTTCGCCGGCATCGCGCTCGCGCCCGACTCCGGCGCCTCCTGGACGCTGCAACGCCTGGTCGGCCTCGGCCGCGCCACCGAGATCATGCTGCTCGGCGAGCCGATCGACGCCGCCCGCGCCCTGGAGCTCGGCCTGGTCAACCGCGTCGTCCCCGCCGACACGCTGGCCGAGGCCGCCGCCGGCCTGGCCGCCCGCCTCGCGCAAGGACCCATTCAGGCGTACGCCGCCACCAAGCGCGCACTCGCCCACGCCGCGACGCACTCACTGCCCGAATCGCTCGCCCTGGAAGCCGACCTCCAGGACGAATGCGTCGCCACCGACGACCACCTGGCCGCCACCAAGGCGTTCCTCAACAAGGAACGCCCCGCCTTTCACCGGCCCGCCTGACTCCTCGCCACACAGCCCTCGATGTGATCGTTGACCAGGCCGATCGCCTGCATCAACGCATAGGCGGTGGTCGGCCCGACGAACCTGAATCCGCGCCCCTTCAGCTCCTTGGCCAGCGCCTTGGACGCCGGGGTGACGGCGGGCACGTCGGCCATCGACGCGGGCACCGGCGAGTCGGGATCGGCATACTTCCAGACCAGCTCGGAAATGCCGTCCGGCAGCTCCAGCGCCGCCCGCGCGTTGCCGATCGCCGCCTCCACCTTGGCCCGGTTGCGCACGATCCCCGGATCGCCCAGCAGCCGCTCCACGTCCTTGTCCGTGTAGCCCGCGACCTTCGGGATCGAGAACCCGTCGAAGGCCCGGCGGAAGTTCTCCCGCTTGCGCAGGATCGTCAGCCACGACAGGCCCGACTGGAACGCCTCCAGCGTCACGCGCTCGAACACCCCGTCGTCGCCGCGCACCGGGCGGCCCCACTCCTCGTCGTGGTAGGCGATGTAGACCGGGTCCGTCATCCCCGTCCACGAGCAGCGGATCACCTCGCTCACGCCCGCTCGTCCCCGTCCCGCGCCACCCGCACCGTCTCCCCCTCGCCGTTCTGCCCCGGACCGCCTCCGGCCCGCTCCGCGCCGTCCACCCTGTCGACGTACGTGACCTCGCCGGACGCGGTGGCCCCCTCACTAGGGGCGGCGACCTCACCGGAAGTCTCGTCGGCGGCCTCCACGGGGGCGCTCGCGGCTTCGGCGGGCGCGGGCGGCTCGGCGGCGAGGGCGACGCCCTCCCCTGCGGAAGTGGTCTCTTCCGGGACGGCGGCCTCACCGGGCCCGGTGGTCTCCGTGGGGGCCGCCTCACCGGAGGCACGGGACTCCACGGGGACGCTCGCCGCTTCGGCGGGCGCGGATGGCTCGGCGGCGGGCGCGACCTCCTCCCCTGCGGGAGCGGTCACGCCCGGGGCGGCGACCTCGCCGGGCCCGGCGGGCTCCTCGGAGGCCGTCGCGGCGGCGGGCGGGGGTGTGGGGTCCGGGTCGGGCAGGGTGTGGGGGGCGGCGGGGGGCTCGTGGTCGGTGCGGAGGCCGGCGCCGGGGGCCGCGTAGACCTCCTGGCGCGCGTGCAACCGGCTCGACAGCAGCTCCGACACCCGCTGCTCCAGCACCGCGATCCGCGTGTCGCGGGCGCTGATCGCGTTGGCGGCCCGGCGCAGGGTCTCGTCGACGGACTGCGTGTGGTAGCCGACGAGGTTGACGGGCAGCCGCAGCGCCATGAAGTCGACGGCGGTGAGCTTGCCGGCTTCGGGAAGGTTGAGCGGCGGCACGTCCGGCGGGAACTCGGTCAGCTCACCGCCCCTGCCGAGGGAGACCAGCACCACGCAGGCCAGGATGGCGAGCGCGGCAATGGCGAGTATGACCAGCACATTGGCATCGTACTCATACCACGGAGGCATGAGTCCCGCACTTGCCGCATCCCGCTCAGCCGACGGCCTCTCCGAGCTCGGCGACGCTCGGCCTGACAGGGGTGGCACGGCCTTCGAGCTGGTCGAACGCCTCTTCCAGGGTGGTGGTCCAGGCGATGGCGTCGAAAACCCCGGCGCGGGTGAACCCGGCGTCGTGCATGCCGACGATCAGCTCCTTGAGCGGCTCGTACAGGCCCCACGGGTCGAGGATGACCAGCGGCCGGTCGTGGATGCCGAGCACCCGCGCGGTCCAGATCTCGAACAGCTCCTCCAGCGTGCCGATGCCGCCGGGGAGGACGAGGAAGGCGTCGGACCTGGCGTCCATGACGCCTTTGCGCTCGCGCATGTCGGCGGTGATGATCAGCTCGTCGGAGTCGCGGTCGGCGACCTCGATGTCGACGAGCACCTGGGGGATGACGCCGACGGTGTGGCCGCCGGCGGCGCGGGCGGCGGTGGTGACGGCGCCCATGCAGGACACGGTGGCGCCTCCGCTCACCAGCGTGTGGCCGCGCTTGGCGAGCTCGGTGCCCACGTCGGAGGCGAGGCGGAGGTACTTGCCGTCGATGTTCTGGCTGGAGGAGCAGTAGACGCAGATGTTCACGAGGAGCCAGCCTATTGCGGCTCGGCGACCTGCGACTCGGTGGCCCGGATCTCCTCCTCGCGTTGCTGGGAGCGGGCCCGGTCGGCCTCGACGATGATGCTGACGGCCTCGTCCACGTCGTCGGTGACGGTGATCAGGTCGAGGTCCTGCGGCGCGATCTTGCCGGTGCCGAGCAGCGTTCCCTTGATCCACTCGATCAGGCCGCCCCAGTATTCGCTGCCCATGAGCACGACGGGGAAGGAGGTGACCTTGTGCGTCTGGACCAGCGTCAGCGCCTCGAACAGCTCGTCGAGCGTGCCGAAGCCGCCGGGCAGGGCGATGAAGCCGCAGGAGTACTTGACGAACATGGTCTTGCGCACGAAGAAGTAGCGGAACTCGATGCCGAGGTCCACATAGTCGTTCATGCGCTGTTCGAAGGGCAGCTCGATGCCGAGCCCGACCGACACGCCGCCGTCGACCTCGGAGGCGCCGCGGTTGGCCGCCTCCATGACGCCGGGCCCGCCGCCGGTGATGACGGCGTAGCCGGCCTTGGCCAGCGCGCTGCCGAGGGCGCGGCCGGCCGCGTATTCGGGCGAGTCGCCGGGGGTCCTGGCGGAGCCGAACACGGTGACGGCCCTGGGCAGCTCGGCGAGCTGGCCGAAGCCCTCGACGAACTCCGACTGGATGCGCAGCACCCGCCACGGGTCCATGTGCACCCAGTCGGCCGGGCCCTGCCGGGCGAGCAGCCGCTGGTCGTGGGTGGAGGAGGGGACCATGTCGCCGCGTACGACAGCCTGCCCCTGACGCCTTTCCCGGCGGGTTGATTTCATGAGTTCACGCTAGCCCTTCGTGTGGTGCGGATCGTGCCCGAACTCCACGTCTACCCGGCTCGGAAGAATCTTGAAAAACTTCCCGGGAAACCTGGAACCGAATTTCGCGGACCCTGCGTCTAACCGGCGAGGGTGCTGCTCGGGACTGAAAGTGGCTCTCCCCGCCAAATGGCCGGCGAGGAGAGCCACTTTCATGTTGTCTGCCGGGTGTCAGGTCGTCAGCCAGGTGCGCATCGCCTGCTCGCTCTCCACGATCCGCGTCAGCGACACGTATTCGCCCTGCTGGTGCGCCAGGTTGGGGTCGCCGGGGCCGTAGTTGACGGCCGGCACGCCGAGCGCGGAGAAGCGCGCCACGTCCGTCCAGCCGAGCTTGGCCCGCGGGGTGCCGCCCACGGCGGCGGTGAACGCGGCGGCCACCGGGTGCGTCAGGCCGGGCCGCGCCCCGGGCGCCGCGTCGACGAAGCGGACCTCGTACCCGTCGAAGACGTCGCGCACGTGCTCCTGCGCCTGCTCGATCGTGAGGTCGGGGGCGAAGCGGTAGTTGACGGTGACCACGCACTCGTCGGGGATCACGTTGCCGGCGACGCCGCCGCGGACGCCGACGGCGTTGAGCCCCTCGTGGTACTCCAGCCCGTCGACCACCGGCAGCCGCGCCTCGTACGCGTTGAGCCTGGCCAGGATCGGCTCGGCGCGGTGGATGGCGTTGATGCCGTACCACGACCTGGCGCTGTGGGAGCGCTTGCCTGGCACGACGACGTCGGCGCGCAGGGTGCCCTGGCAGCCGCCCTCGATGACGCCGTCGGTGGGCTCCATCAGCACCGCGAAGTCGGCGGCGAGCCAGTCGGGGTGGTCGCGGGCGACGCGGGTGAGGCCGTTGCGGTCGGCCTCGATCTCCTCGCAGTCGTAGAAGACGTACGTGACGTCGCGCACGGGGGCGGGCACCGTGGCGGCCAGCTTGAGCGCGACGGCCACCCCGGCCTTCATGTCGGACGTGCCGCACCCGTACAGGAGGTCGCCGTCGACGCGGCTGGGCAGGTTGGCGGCGACGGGGACGGTGTCGAGGTGGCCGGCGATCAGCACCCGCTCGGCGTGCCCGAGCTCGGTGCGGGCGACGACGGTCTGCCCGGACCGGTCGACCTTCAGGTGGGGCAGCGCGGTCAGCGCCTGCTCGACCTGGGCCGCGAGGGCCTGTTCGGCGCCGCTCACCGACTCGACGTCGACGATGCGGGCGGTCAGTGTGCGTACGTCCTGGGTGAGGTCGAGCATCAGGTGTTCACTCCGTGTTCGCGCAGCACGTCGTTGAGCGCTGCCTTGTCGTGCCGCTGCCCCGGCTCCAGACGCTTGAGCACGAGCACGCACGGCAGGCCGAACGTGCCACCGGGGAACTCCTTCTGACGGGTGCCGCCCACGGCCACGCACCAGTCGGGGATGCGGCCGCGGCCGAGCTCCTCGCCGGTGTGGACGTCGATGACGGGCATGGAGGCCGACAGGATCGTGCCGGCTCCGACGACCGCGCCGCGGCCCACCCGGGCCCCTTCGACGATCATCGCGCGGCTGCCGATCAGCGCCTCGTCCTCGACCACGACCGGGACGGCGTTCGGGGGCTCCAGCACGCCGCCGATGCCGACGCCGCCCGACAGGTGGACGTCGCGGCCGATCTGCGCGCACGAGCCGACCGTGGCCCAGGTGTCGACCATGGTGCCGGAGCCCACGTATGCGCCGATGTTGGTGAACGACGGCATGAGCACCACGCCCGGAGCCAGGTAGGAGCCCCAGCGCGCGATCGCGCCCGGCACCACCCGCACGCCGTCGAAGGTGCTCTTGAGCGGCACCCGGTCGTGGTGCTGGAAGTCGCCCACCTGGGACCTGGCCATGCCGAGCACCTTGAAGCTCAGCAGGATCGCCCGTTTGGCCCGCTCGTCGACCGCCACCAGGCCGTCGCCGGTCACCTGGGCGACGCGGGCCTTGCCGGTGTCGAGCAGGTCCACGGCGGCGACCACCGCGTGGCGCGCCTCCGCGTCAGCAGCCGACAACTCCGCACGACGCTCCCACAGCTCGTCGATCACCGCCGGCAACGGTGACATGGTGCTCACGTCTGTCATGGCCACGGAGCCTATCTGGCCGGGTAGGTTCTTCTGCGTGCACCTGCGCTTCTCCCGCGGCGTCGTCACCATCGCGGTGATCGTCGTCGTCCTGGCCGTGGCCATCTCGTTCGGCCTCTACCAGCTGCTCAAGCGGGCCAAGCCGCTGGCCGTCACGGAGCCGGGCTGCGTCGCGCTCACCAAGGACAAGGTCGCCCTCAGCCTGGACGTCGAGCAGGCGCAGATCGCGGCCACGATCGCGGCCGTCGCGGCGCGGCGCAAGCTGCCCGAGCGGGCGGTGGTGATCGCCTACGCGACCGCGCTGCAGGAGTCGAAGCTGTTCAACGTCAACTACGGCGACCGCGACTCGGTGGGCGTCTTCCAGCAACGCGAGTCGCAGGGCTGGGGCACCAAGAAGCAGATCATGGACCCTGTTTACTCGGCCAACAAGTTCTTCGCCGCGCTGGCCAAGGTCAAGGGCTACCGCAAGATGCCGATCGCCGACGCGGCCCAGGCGGTGCAGCGCTCGGCCGCCGGCTACGCCTACGCCCAGCACGAGCACGACGCCCGCATCCTCGCCGCGGCGTTCACCGGCAGGCTCCCCAGGGCCGTGCACTGCGTCTATCCGTCGGACCCCGGCGTCACGCAGGCGGCCCGCAAGGCGCGGACCCGGGAGGCGCGCCGCCAGCTCACCCGGGCGCTCGGCAGCGCCGCCGTCACCAGCGAGAAGCGCGGGTGGCTGATCGCCGCCTGGTCGGTGGCCCACGCGCAGGAGTACGGCCTGAGCCAGGTCGCCTACAGCGGGGCCACCTGGGTCAACGACGTCGAGACGACCGGCTGGAAGGAAGGCGGCAAGGCGGGGGCCAGGCAGGTCGAGCTCGCCTAGGTGGCGCGGCTGACGATCGAGATGGAGCCGGGCGGGAGCGGCTGGGCGTAGGAGGCGGTCCACGCCTGGCCCTGGATGCGCTCGAAGGAGAGCAGGCGGCCGTCGGTGGCGCGGTAGTCGGCGAAGTCGAGCAGGCCCCGGTCGGGGGCGCCGGTGTTGCCCTCGGAGCGGAAGGCGGCGGTGCCGCGCTCCAGCGGGTGGAACTCGACGTCGTCCATGACCAGCGAGCTGCGGGCGGGGACCATGCCCTGGGTCGGCACTCCGGTCCAGAGCAGCACTTCCAGGAAGGGCGGGTCGCCGGCGGCCGGGCCCTGGCGCATCTCGACGGACAGCCACTGGACGCGCCGGGCGGCGTCGCGCAGCCGGTATTCGATCCACTGCTGGCCCTGCCAGGACAGGTGCATCGCGCCGAGCACGCGGGCGGGAGCCCCGTACACCTCGATCTTGTCGCCGACCTTGATGGTGCGCGGGTCGGTGTAGTCGGCACCGGCATGCGCGGGCTCGCTGACCGGCGCCGGCAGCGGGGGCTCGACGGGAGCGGCCTCGACCGGTGGCGCTGTCGTGCGGCCTTTCCTGTCCTGGCGGAGGGTGGCCAGGAAGGCCCCCAGAAGGAGGAGGACGGTGGCGATGCTCAGCCCGAGGACGACCACGGAGGTCATGCTCATCGTTCGGCTCGCTCCACTCGCGGTTCGCCTAGGCAAACGACCGATATCTATTTGTGCTCGCGGATGTCACCCCCCGGGAAGGGGCGCTTGCGGGGCGATCCTACTGGAGGCGGCGCACCGCCGCACCGATCCGTTCGTCAGTGGCCGTGAGCGCGATGCGCACGTGCCGCTCACCTGCTGATCCATAGAATTCGCCCGGCGCGACCAATATGCCGATTTCGGAAAGCTTGCTTACCTGGTCCCAGGAGTTCTGCCCGTTAGTGGCCCAGAAGTACAGCCCTGCCGTCGAATGGTCGATCCGCCATCCGGCCGCCTCCAGCGCGGGCCGCAGCGCCGCCCGCCGGGCCGCGTAGAGCTCGCGCTGCGCGTCGGCGTGCGCGTCGTCGCCGAGCGCCACCGTCATCGCCGCCTGCACCGGCTGGGGCATCAGCATGCCGGCGTGCTTGCGGATCTCCAGCAGCCTCTTGACCAGGACGGGATCGCCCGTCACGAACCCGGCGCGGTAGCCGGCCAGGTTGGAGCGCTTGGACAGCGAGTGCACCGCCAGCAGCCCCTCGTGCGAGCCGCCGCAGACGTCGGGGTGCAGGATCGAGACCGGCCGGTCCTCCCAGCCCAGCTCGATGTAGCACTCGTCGGACGCCACGACCGCGCCGCGCTCGCGCGCCCACGCCACCACCTTGCGCAGGTGCTCGACGGGCAGCACCTTGCCGGTGGGGTTGCCGGGCGAGTTGACCCAGACCAGGTCGGCGCGCTCCGGCCCGAGCTTCAGCAGCCCGTCGGCGGCCGTCGCCTCGGCCCCGGCCAGCCGCGCGCCCACGTCGTAGGTGGGGTAGGCAAGCTCGGGGAAGACCACCCGACTGGCGCCCAGGTAGGTCGGCAGCCAGGCCACGAACTCCTTGGAGCCGATCAGCGGCAGCACGTCCTGCTCGCCCACGCTGACGCCGTGCCTGCGGCGCAGCCAGCCGGCCGCGGCCTCGCGCAGCGCCTTCGTGCCGTGCGTGAAGGGATAGCCGGGGCTGTTCGCCGCCCCGGCGAGCGCGTCACGGACGAGCGCGGGCACCGGGTCGACGGGCGTGCCGACCGACAGGTCGACGATGCCGTCGGGATGGGCACGGGCGCGTTCCTTGTACGGCTCCAGCCGGTCCCAGGGAAAGTCGGGCAGGTTGTTCACGTTTCTCCTTGGTCGGGCGCCGTACATGCGGGAACGACCCGCGGGCAGAGCACCCGCGGGCGTGCCTGCGCCCGTTATCCCTCGGCCTGCGGCGGCAGGGCCGCCACCACCGGGTGGTCCTTCTCGATCTTGCCGACCTTGGAGGCGCCGCCGGGCGAGCCCAGGTCCTCGAAGAAGTCGACGTTGGCCTTGTAGAAGTCCTTCCACTGCTCGGGAAGGTCGTCCTCGTAGAAAATCGCCTCGACCGGGCACACAGGCTCACACGCGCCGCAGTCCACGCACTCGTCGGGGTGGATGTAAAGCATGCGCTCGCCCTCGTAGATGCAATCGACGGGGCACTCCTCGATGCACGCCTTGTCCAGGACGTCCACGCAAGGCTGCGCGATGACGTAGGTCACCTCGAGCTCCTTCTTCTCCGCACCATTCCGCACCATGGCATGACTCTGACCGCGGTTTGCTAGGCCCTAGTATTGCCGTGCCCGGACCCCGGCTGAAACGGAGGGTGGCAAACTCGTGGCCGCTCGCCTCGTCATCACTATCTCAGCCGCGGACATCGGCGCACGGATCACCACACGCCGGAAGGTGCCCGGAGGGTTCCGCGACGCCGTGGGAATCCTCGAATCGTGGGAGGGCGGCGTGCTGCGCGTCCGCAAGCGCGACGGCACCCTGGTGGAAATTTCCGAGGAAACGCTGGTGGCCGGGCGCGTCGTTCCCGCCGCGCCTCCTCGACCCGGGCGGAAGTAACCGTAAGTATTCAGCTTGTGACCGTACGTACCTGCGCCGCCGCAGTAGCCATCCTCGCCAGCGCCGGATGCGGCGCGTCGTCCACCCACGAAGCCGCCCCGACGGGGCCGCCGGTCAACGCCAAGGCCGCGTCCATGAAGGAGGGCTTCACCAGCATGGAGCGCCTGGCCCAGGCCGCCAAGCAGGAGGGCACGCTGCACGTGATCGCGCTGCCCCGCGACTGGGTCAACTACGGCGAGATCATCGACACGTTCGCCGACAAGTACGGCATCGAGGTCAAGGAACTGGAGCCCGGGGCCAGCAGCAAGCGCTCGCTGGACGCCGCCGCGCAGCTCAAGCCCGACGTGTTCGACCTGACGATGGACGTGGCCGTGGCCAACGCGCACCGGTTCGCGCCGTACAAGGTGCAGGGCTGGCTCGACCTGCCCGACCACGTGAAGGACCCGCGCGGCGCCTGGTACGCCGCCTACGGGGGCTACATGTCGCTCGGGTACGACCCGCGTGCCGTGCCCGCCCCCGCGTCCTTCAGCGACCTGCTGAAGCCCGGCTACAAGGTGGCGCTCGACGGCGACCCGCTGCGCTCGGCCGCGGCGTTCAAGGGCGTGATGGCCGCGTCGCTGCAGGGCGGCATGCCGCAGCCCAAGCGCGCCGTCGACCTGTTCGGCAGGCTCAAGCAGGCCGGGCAGCTCACCGACCCGGCCCACGCGAACGTGATCGTCGACTGGGACCACCTCAACGCCGCCCGAGCCGCCCAGGACGCCACCTCCTGGAAGGTGACGATCCCGCGCGGCGCCGAACTGGGCGCCTACCACGTACAGGCGATCAACAAGGACGCGCCGCACCCGGCCACCGCCCGGCTGTGGCAGGAGTTCCTCTTCTCCGACGAGGGCCAGAACCTGTTCCAGAAGGGGTACGCCAGGCCGGCGCGCGGCGAGGCCATGCTGATGAAGGGCACGCTCGACACCGAGCAGGCGGCCAAGCTGCCGGTCGCCCCCGGGCCGCCCGTGCTGCTGACGATCCCGCAGACGGACGCCGCCAAGGCGTACCTGAGGAAGGAGTGGGCGCGCAGCGTGGGATGAGCCTGAAGTGACCTGATATGTCGTAGCGACAATTGGCTCTAAAGTGAACGGACAGCACGGCCACGGGGGCCCGATGTCTGACGAATGAGAGCTGATCGGCTTGCGATACGACACACCGAGCGTGGAGCGGTGGAACAGTCGCGCCTACGACAGCAGCTTCGGCTACGTGTCCACCCAGGGCGCGCCGCTCGTGGACCTGCTCGACCCCCAACCGGGCGAACGGGTTCTCGACCTCGGCTGCGGCACCGGGGTGCTGACCGCGCAGATCGCCTTCCGCGGCGCCGAGGTGCTCGGCATCGACGGCTCCGCCGCCATGATCGAGAAGGCCATCGCGCAGTACCCCGGCATGAACTTCATCGTCGGCGACGGCCACGACTTCACCGTGGCCAGGCCGTACGACGCCGTCTTCTCCAACGCCGCGCTCCACTGGATGAGCCGCGAGCCCTCCGCCGTCATCGCCAGCGTGCGCGAAGCCCTCACCCCCGGCGGGCGCTTCGTCGCCGAGATGGGCGGCTCCGGCAACTGCGCCGAGCTCACCGCCGCGATGCTCACCGCCTGGCGCGAGCACGGCTTGCGCGAGCCCGAACTGCCGTGGTACTTCCCCACCCCCGCCGAGTACGCCCGCCGCCTGGAGCAAGAAGGCTTCGTCGTGCGGCTGCTGGAGTACTTCGACCGGCCCACCCCGCTCGACGAGTGCCCGCGCGGGGCCGCCGACTGGGTGCGCATGTTCGCCGCCTCGGCGCTCGACGGGCTGCCCCAGGACCTCGTGGAACCCCTGCTCCAGCGGGTGAACGAGCTCGCCGCGCCCGCCCTTCGCAGGGAGAGCGGCTGGATGGCCGACTACGTGCGCCTACGGTTTGCCGCCGTTCGACGCTGATGCGTAGTGCATGATGCGTAGGGCTGTTTTGCCGGACTATGGTCTGTTCCGTGGGCGACGACGATGGCACCGCTACAAGACGGCGGCGTGAGGGGCTGGTGAACGGAACGGGATGAACTTCTGCCTGAGCGACCTCGTACCACCGTTGAGGTGGAGCGACTCGTCCACGATCACGCTGCTCACCGGGCAGCCGGACCTGCCGGACGCCTGGTGGCGCAGCCTGCCCATGCCCCGGGTGCTCGCCGCCATCGGACCGGAATCGCTCGGCGAACTCCTCACCGAGATCGCCCTGGAGCACTGGCCCGCCGCCGCCGTGGGCGACATCCTGCCCGCGCTGCACGTGCTCGACCCCGACGAGGCGGACGAACCGCACGTCGCGATCGCGCTCGACCGCGCGGGGTCGTGGCCGGGGCTGCTGGCGCTCACCGGGCGCGAACTGGCCGACCAGCCGTTCATCCAGGCCCGGCCCGTGCTCGGCACCCTCTTCTCGGCCGCACTCCACCGGCTGGCCCCGGGGCCCGGTTCCTGGGCCGGGTCCGGGTACGGCGCGGTCACCCTCGACGACGAGCGCGAACTCCCCGCCACGCCCCTCCCCGCCGTCGCGAGCGAACGTCCCGAGGACGATGAGCCCGAGGACGCCGCCCCCGCCGAGGACGCGGCGCCCGCCGTGGAGGCCGCGGCCGCGCCCCTCGCCGCGGACAGCGCGCCCCAGGAGCCCCCGCACCCCGCCGCCGAGGGCGGGCGTCCGGATGGGGAGGAGGAGCGCGCAGAGGCCGCCTCCACCGAGGAGCGTGAGGACGCCGCCGACGCCGAGGAGCACGAGGACGCGGCTTCCGTCGAAGAGCAGGAGGACGCGGCTCCCGTGGAGGAGCGCGCGGCCGCGCTTTTCGCCGCAGATAGCGCGCCCCAGGAAGCCCCGCAACCCGCCGCCGAGGGTGACCGTTCCGAAGAGGACGAACGCCAGGACGCCGCCTCCGCCGAAGAGGCCGGAGACGCGGCCCTCTCGGAGGAGCACGGGGACGCGGCCCCCGCCGAGGATCGTGAGGACGGCGCCGCCGCTGGGGAGCGTGAGGACGCCGACGACGACGAGCACGAGCACGCCGCCTCCGAGGGGCACGGGCACGAGCACGCCGCCTTTGCCGAGGAGCGCGAGGACGCGGCCGAGGAGCCCGCTGGGGCCCTCGCTGCGCAGGCCGGCTGGGGTGAGCGGGCCGAGGAGGAGGGCCGCCAGGACTCCGCCGGGGAAGGGCCGGCGCAGGCGGGTGAGCTGCCTGAGCTGATCGAGGCGGCGTTCGCCGGGCTGGACGACAAGAGCTGGGCCGTCGCGCAGAACCGGGTGTTCACCGACCAGCCGTCGGCCGTGGACCAGCTGGCGAAGCTGTTCGCGGTGCCGCCGGCGGAGATCTCCGCCACGGAGGAGCGGCTCTGGGCGAAGCTGGACAGCTGGCTGGCCAGCGAGGAGGCGGCCCCGTACCGGGCGCATCTGGACGAGCTGCGCAGGACGATCGGCCCGGCGGCGCCGAAGGAGCGGCTGATCGACGCGGCCGACTGGCACGGGGTGGAGATCCGCGCGCTGGAGGTGCCCGCGTGGCAGTTCGTGCTCGCGACGCTGCCGCCGCGCCCGCCGGCTCCGCCACCCGGGACGCCGGTGCCGCCCGTCCCTCAGGCGCCTCCGGCGCCCCCGGCCCCGTCGGCGTTCACGCCGAAGCCGGCCAAGCCGCCGGCGCCGTTGCAGCCGCCGACACCGCTCGGGTCTCTCGGGCCGCTGGGGGCGCTGCCGCCGGGGTTCGTGCCGCCGGATCCGGTGCCGTCGCAGTTCCAGGCGTTCGCCCCGGCCGTGCCGGTGCCGGGGGACGGCAACGGGAACTCGGGCGAGCACGGCAAGCCGTACCAGCCGTTGAAGGACGTGTCGCAGACCCGCCGCTGTTTCCGCCAGCCGGACGGACGCTGGTGGCTGCGGATCGACGTGACGGCCGAGCAGCTCGCCGGAGGCGAGTGCGCGCTGCCGACCGGGTTCGCCTCCTACCTGGGGCTGTCGCCGGGTGAGAGCAGGACGGTCAGGAGCGCGGCGGGTGAGCTGACGATGACCTGGCACGGCAGGCCGGTGCTGGAGTCGATCGAGCGGCTGCTGGTGGACGTGGGCGCCAAGGAGGGCGGCCACCTGTTCCTGACGCTGTCGGACGAGGGCGTGCTGCGGGCCCGGCACCTGCCGGTGGCCGCGCAGGGCGCCGAGAAGATCACCAAGGCGTTGCGCCTGGTCGGTTACACGGCTCCGGGCGGCACGCGGGAGCAGGCGGCCCGGGTGATCGCGACGCGGATCGGGATGACGGGCCCGGTGGGGCTGCCCGAGCTGCTCACCAGGCTCCGTGAGCGCGGGGACCGCGACCTGCTCGGCCTTCTGGACTGAGCCGTGCCGCGGCTCGCGATCGGCCCTGAGTCCCCCAGGGAGCTCAGCGCACTGGCCCAGCCGGTGCGCAGGGACGCCGTGGTCGCGTTGCGGCGGTTCCTGCTGAACGTGGCGGGCGCGCCGCATCCCGAGCGGGTGCGGGGCGGCCGGGACGCGCGGGTGGCGACGCTGCGGCTGGCCGAGGGGCTGCGCGGGGTGGTGGTGCGGCAGCGGGACGTCTACTGGCTGCGCACGGTGCTGCCGGACGCGGACGCCTGGTCGTTCGCGCAGCGGCATCGTTACGGCGTCAACCCGGTGATCGGCGTGGTCGAGGAGTGGGACGCGCAGGCGCTGGAGCGGGTGGAGCCGGCGTTACGCCGGTCGGCGGGGGCTTCGCGGCTGTTCGAGCGGATCTGTGATGGTGATCTGCTGGCGCTGGGCATCGACGCGCGGGCGCTGCCTCTGGTGCGGCTCGTGACGACCGAGGCGGACCTGGAGGCGCTGGAGCCGCTGCTTCCGCCGACGCAGTATCTGCCGCTGGCAGTGCTGGCCAGGGGCGGCACGCTGACGGAGGCTTGGCGGGAGCTGGACGGCTGCCGCGCGCTGGCGGAGCCGGAGGAGCCGGTCGATCCGGAGGATCTGCACGCGGCGCTGCTGCGCAGCCCGGACCGGGCGGCGTTCGCGTCGGACAAGTCGGAGCTGGACCAGGTGCTGACGGCGCCGGAGTGGTGCACGTACGTGCATCCGCCGCAGCACCGGCTGGCCAGGGCGGCGCGTTACGAGCGTCCGGTGCTGGTGGTGGGCGGGGCGGGCACCGGCAAGACGGTGGTGGCGCTGCACCGGGCGGCGCATCTGGCGGCGCACGGGCGCGGGCCGGTGCTGCTGGTGACGTTCTCGCAGGGGCTGGCGGAGGACCTGGCGACGCGGCTGGACCTGCTCGTGCGGGACGTGGCGTTGCGCAAGCGGATCGACGTGGACAATCCGGAACGGCTGGCGATGCGCATCGTGGGCCTGGCGGAGGGGCGGCGTCCGGCGCTGGTCGGGCCGGGGGCGCGGAGCATGGCCGAGCTGACCGAGGAGGCGCTGCGGCTGCTGGCCAGGACGACGGGCGACGTGCTCGACGAGCTGGAGCCGGGGCGCAAACCGTACCGTCACATCGTGGTGGACGAGGGGCAGGACGTGAGCCCGGCGCAGTGGCGGCTGCTGCGCGCGGCGGCGCCGCGCGCGCACGACGACCTGTTCGTCGTCGGGGACCCGCACCAGCGGGTGACCGACACGCGGGTGGCGCTGGGCGCGGTGGGCATCCCGGCCGAGTCGCACGAGCTGCGGCTGTCGCACCGGCTCTCGCGCGAGACGCTGGCGTTCGCGGTGCGGGTGCGTGGCGGCGGTCCGGCCGATGGGCTGGTCAAGGGCATGTCGGCGATGTACGGTTTCCGCGGCTCGCACTTCGGTGCGCGGCCGGTGGTGCGGGCCTTCGAGTCGCCCGAGGCGGAGCTGTCCGGATTGGAGAGCGTGATCGCTGCCTGGCTGGATGACGGCGTGCCGGCGGACCGGATCGCCGTGGGCGCGCGCGGCCCGGAGCAGGTGCGCGCGGCCCGGCGGGCGTTGCGGGACGTGCCGGTGCGGGTGTCGGCGTTCGCGCATCTGAAGGGCCTGGAGTTCGACCGGGTGGCGCTGATCGGGGTGGCCGAGGGGGTCGTCCCCGAGCGGCCGCCCGACGATCCGGGGGCCCGGGCCAGGGCGTTGCAGCGGGAGCGGAGCATGCTGTTCGTCGCGTGCACGCGTGCTCGATCATTGCTCTACATATCCCATTCCGGAAGAGGTAGCCCCTTTCTGTCCTTCTGATCACATAGTCTGAACTGCGGATATCTTCCCTTTGCCGGTTGGACCCCAATGAACCTCAGCCTGAGTGACCTCGCGCCACCCCTGCGCTGGACCTCCCCTGGCCAGATCGCGCCGATCGCGGAAGAGCCCCAGCTGCCCGAGGCGTGGTGGCAGGCGATCCCGCTCGACCGCGTGTGCGCCATCGTCGGCACGCAGGCCGTCGCGTCCCGGCTCGCCGACCTGTCCGTGGCCTTCTGGGGACACCTGCTCCTGGGCGACATCCTTCCCCTGCTGCGCTTCTCCGACCCGGCCGAGGCCGAGCGGACCCCCGAGATGCTCGGCAAGGACGTGGTGCAGAAGCTGTACGGGGGCGTCTTCGACCGGCTGCTCGAACCCGCCGCCGTCGCGCCCGTGCCGGTCCGCCAGGACAAGCCGCTGCCCGAGCTGATCGACGCCCTGTTCGGCGCGCTGGACGACCGCCAGCGGGCGATCGCGCGCGACCGGCTGTACGCGGCCGACCGGGCCACGCTGGACGAGCTGGCGCAGCGCTTCTCGGTCACCAGGGAGCGGATCCGGCAGATCGAACGCGACCTGCGCGACCACGTCGAAGCCTGGCTGGCCGGGCCGGACGCCGCCGCGCTGGTCGCCCACGTCGCCTGGCTGCGCGGCCGGCTCGGCTCGGCCGTGCCCGCCGACGACTTGGCCGCCGCCGTGCCGTGGCACCGCGGCGACCTGCGCACGCTGGGCATCCCCGCCTGGCGGTTCGTGCGCACGCTGCTGACCGGCTACGAGCAGGCCGACGGGTGGCTGGTCGCGGGCGGCGCGGACGAGCTGCGCGAGAAGACCAGGCAGCTGTTCGCCGACGGCCCGCACCCGCTGGGCGAGGCCGTGGCCATGGTCACCCAGCTCGGCGTCCGCGAGGACGTGGCCGAGCGCTGGATCCTCGCCGTGCCGCAACTGCGCGTGCTCGACCAGCACGTGGTGCCGTGGCCGCGCAGCATCAACGAGAAGGCCGAGGCGGTGCTGGCGGTGGCCGGGCGCCCGCTGACGCCGGAGGAGATCCAGGAGCGCATCGGCGAGGACTACAGCCTGGTCGGCATCCGCAACCAGCTCACCGCCGACGAGCGCTTCCGCCGCGTCGACAGGAACAAGTACGGCCTGACCCGCTGGGGCGGCGACGAGTACCTGGGCATCAGGGAGATGATCGCCCGGGAGATCGAGCGGGCCGGCGGCGAGGCGTCGGTCAGCACGATCGTCACCAACCTCACCTCCCGCTACGACGTCAGCGAGAGCTCGGTGCGCGCCTACTCGGGCGGCCCGGGGTTCGAGCGGACCCAGCGCGGCTGGATCCGCGTCGCGGGCACCTCGCCCACCGGGGAGTCGGAGCCGTACCAGCCGCGCAAGGACGTCTCCGAGACGCGGCGCAGCTTCCGCAGCCGCGACGGCCGCTGGTGGCACCGGGTGGACGTGAACGCCGAGCACCTGCGCGGCTCGGGATCGCCGCTGCCGACCGGGTTCGCCGCCTACCTGGGGATGGCGCCCGGCGGGCAGCTCACCGCGTCCACGGCGACCGGCGACGTGGTGATCAGCTGGCACAACCAGCCGACGATGGGGTCGATCCGCAACGTGCTGGCCGACTTCAAGGCGAGCGAGGGCGACCACGTCTTCCTGACCGTCTCCGACGGCGGCGAGCTGCTGACCCGTCACCTGCCGGCGGCGGCCACCGCGATGCCGCCGCTGAACCGGGCCCTCTACCTGATCGGCTACACCGCGCCCGTCAGCTCCGAGGCCGAGGGGCTGCGCCTGATCGGCGCGCGCATCGGCCTGCCGGAGACGGCGACACGCGAGGAGGTGCTCGCCAGGCTGCGGGAGCGCGGCGACCGCGACATCCTCGGCTACCTGGGCGGCTAGCATCGGGGAATGCTGCGGATCTACGACACGCGTGCCAGGCAGGTCGAGGAGATCGAGCGATCCCGCGCCCTGCGCATGTACACCTGCGGGCCGACCGTCTACCGGTCGGCCCACGTCGGCAACCTGCGCTCCTACCTGCTGTCCGACCTGATCAGGCGGGTGCTGGAGCGGCAGCGGGTGCGCATGGTCGTCTGCCAGAACATCACCGACGTCGGCCACGTGACGGACGACAGCGCCGCCGACACCGGTGAGGACAAGGTCCGCATGCAGGCGCGGGCCGAGGGGCGCTCCCCCGCCGAGCTGGCGCGCGCGTACGAGGAGGAGTTCCGCCGCGACACGCTGGCGCTCAACCTGCGCCCGCCGGAGCACACGCCGCGCGCCTCCGAGACGATCGAGCTGATGGTCGAGCTGGTGGCCAAGCTGATCGAGCGGGGACACGCGTACACGGTCCCGGACGGATCGGTGTTCTTCGACGTACGGACCTTCCCCTCCTACGGGGAGATCTCGGGCAACCGGCTGGAGGATCTGCAGCCCGCCCACCGCATCGAGGCCGTCGACCCGCGCAAGCGCTTCCACGCCGACTGGGCGCTGTGGAAGCCCGCCGAGGGCGACCTGTCGTGGGAGGCGCCCTGGGGGGCCGGGTTCCCGGGCTGGCACCTGGAGTGCTCGGCCATGTCGCTGCGGTTCCTCGGCGAGCGCGTCGACCTCCACACCGGCGGCATCGACCTGCGCTTCCCGCATCACGAGGACGAGCGCGCCCAGTCCGGCGCGGCGACCGGGCACGAGGTGGTCAAGCACTGGGTGCACGGCGAGCACCTGCTGTTCGACGGGCGCAAGATGGCCAAGTCGAGCGGCAACGTGGTGCTGCTGTCCGACGTGACCGAGGCCGGGCTCGACCCGCTGGCGGTGCGGCTGGCGTTCCTGGAGCACCGCTACCGCCAGCAGATGAACCTCACCTGGGACACCCTGCGGGCCGCCGACCGCACGCTGCGCCGCTGGCGGACCCGGGTGGCCGAGTGGTCGGAGTCGCCCAGCTCGCCCATGGCCGCGCACTACGTGCAGCGGGTCGAGGCGGCCTTCGACGACGACCTCGACACGCCGTCGGCGCTGCGGCTGATGCGCGAGCTGGAGCGCGACCCCGAGGTGGCTCCCGGGGCCAAGTTCGAGTCGTTCCTGCACCTGGACCAGGTGCTGGCGCTGGACCTGTCGACGCAGATCGGCAGGGGCCCCGCGGCGCTGCCCGGGGGCGCGGCCGAGCTGCTGGAGCAGCGCTCGCGGGCGCGCGAGGCGCGCGACTGGGCGGCGGCCGACCGGCTGCGCGACGAGCTGGCCGAGCTGGGGGTCAGGGTGTCGGACACCCCGGACGGCCAGAGCTGGGGCTGAGCCCGGCCGCCTGACCCGCCTGACCCGCCTGAGGGTCCGCCTGACCCGCCTGAGGGTCCGCCTGGTCCGCTGCCCA
Organism: Nonomuraea sp. NPDC003214; assembly: GCF_053590035.1. NCBI lineage: Bacteria > Bacillati > Actinomycetota > Actinomycetes > Streptosporangiales > Streptosporangiaceae > Nonomuraea > Nonomuraea sp. NPDC003214. The sequence goes on from NZ_JBSFSX010000010.1 coordinate 107,148, forward strand.
GCCGCCCCGCCGTACGCAGTGCGGCGGGGCGGCTGATCGCTGCGCGGAAACAGCACCTATCGAGAGGTCGGGCGGACGGCATGGCAGGGACCGTCCGCCCGCGTGGCGCCGTCCTGATGCGGTGGTGGACGGTACGCGCCATGCGCACGATACGCAGATCGTGGGTTGCATCGGGGTTGCGTCATGTCACGCGGTACAGGCTCGGAAACCCCCCGTGACGGGCGGCGGAAGGAGTGAGCGAGGGCTGCCAGACTTAGTCCAGCGCGGGATGGATGGAGGTATTCGTGAGGTTCAGGCCGTACGCGTGGATGCCGTGGCCACTGCGCTGGTCCGCGCGGATCTTGACCGTTCTGCTGGCACTGGCGCTGGTGCTGGCGGGGGTGCTCGTCCACACGGTACGCCAGTCGTTCCCGCAGTTGGAAGGCACGCTCCGGTTGCCAGGGCTAACCGGAAATGTAGAGATTTATCGCGATAAAAACGGAATCCCACACATCTACGCCGGCACCTCCGAGGACCTGTTCATGGCCCAGGGCTTCGTGCACGCGCAGGACCGGTTCTGGGAGATGGACTTCCGGCGGCACGTGACCGCCGGGCGGCTGTCCGAGCTGTTCGGCACGGCGACGCTCGACAACGACAAGGCCATCAGGACCATGGGCTGGCGCCGGGTCGCCGAGCAGGAGCTGGCCGAGCTCACCGAGCGCACCAAGCGCTACCTCGACGCCTACGCCAAGGGCGTGAACGCCTGGCTCGCGGCCAACCCCAACGCCTCCGACCGCAGCCTCGAATACTCCGTCCTGAAGGTTCAGAACGGCGGCTACACCCCCGAGCCGTGGACGCCGCTCGACTCCGTCTCCTGGCTCAAGGCCATGGCGTGGGACCTGCGCTCCAACCTCGAGGACGAGATCGACCGCGCGCTCGCCCTCACCAAGCTGCCGCCCGAGCGGGTCGAGCAGCTCTACCCCGGCTACCCGTACGACAGGCACGACCCGATCGTCACCGTGGGCGCGGTCGTCAAGGAGGTCTACGACCAGCGGGCCGACCCCCGGCCGCCGCGCGAGGAGCGCACCGGCGCGCGGGTGCTCGCCCAGGCCGCGCAGGCGCTGAAGGCGGTGCCGAGCACGATGAGCACCGCCGAGCGCGACGGGATCGGCTCGAACTCGTGGGTCGTCTCCGGCGACCACACCGTCAGCGGCAAGCCGCTGCTGGCCAACGACCCGCACCTGTCGGCCCAGATGCCCTCCGTCTGGTACCAGACCGGGCTGCACTGCCGCGAGCTCAGCGACGCGTGCTCCTACGACGTGACCGGGTTCTCCTTCTCCGGCGTCCCCGGCGTGGTCATCGGGCACACGGACAAGATCGCCTGGGGATTCACCAACCTGGGGCCGGACGTGGCCGACCTGTTCCTGGAGAAGGTCGACGGCGACACCTACCTCTACCGGGGCGAGCGGGTCCCGCTGGAGGTTCGGCAGGAGAAGATCGAGGTCGCGGGCGGGCGGCCGGTGACCATCACCGTGCGCGCCACCCGGCACGGGCCGCTGGTCAACGAGGTGATGGGCGCCGTCAAGCCGAGCGGCGAGGCCAACGCCGTCGCCCTGTCGTGGACGGCGCTGACCCCCGGCAGGACCGCCGACGCGATCTTCGCGCTGAACGAGGCGGGCGACTGGAACGAGTTCCGGGCGGCGGCCGCGCTGTTCGACGTCCCGGCGCAGAACCTGGTCTACGCCGACACCAGCGGCACCATCGGCTACCAGGCCCCCGGCCGCATCCCCGTACGCGAGAACGGCGACGGCACCGTGCCCGTGCCCGGCTGGACCGGCGAGTACGACTGGAAGACCGCGCCGATCCCGTACGACCAGCTCCCGTCGGTGCGCAACCCCGCCGAGGGCTACATCGTCACCGCCAACAACGCCGTCATCGACCCCTCCCGCTACGCGCCGCTGCTGACCAAGGACTGGTCGTACGGGTTCCGCTCCCAGCGCATCCTCGACCGGCTCAAGGAGGAGATCGGCAAGGGCAAGCTGGACGCCGCCGCCATGTCGCGCATCCAGCAGGACGACCACAACGGGCTGGCCGCGACGCTCGTCCCGGCGCTGATGGAGGTGAGCCTGGCGGGGCCGAGCGCCCAGGCCAGGCAGCTCCTCGACGGCTGGGACGGCTCCCAGGGGCTCGACTCGGCCCCGGCGGCGTACTTCAACGCGGTCTGGCGGCACCTGCTCAGGCTGACCTTCCACGACGAGCTGCCGGAGGCGGCCAGGCCGAGCGGCGGCGACCGCTGGTACGAGGTGGTCGGGCAACTGCTGAACTCCCCCGGCGACCCGTTCTGGGACGACGTCACCACCGAGGAGCGCGTCGAGGAGCGCGACGACATCCTGCGTCAGGCGCTCGCCTCCGCCTACCGGGAGCTCACCGAGCTGCTCGGCGACGACGTCAAGGCGTGGCGCTGGGGCGACCTGCACCGGCTCACGCTCACCCACCAGACGCTCGGCACGTCCGGGATCGGCCCGATCGAGTCCCTGTTCAACCGGGGGCCGCTGGCGGTCGCGGGCAACAAGGACGCGGTCAACGCCACCGGCTGGAACGTCCTGGAGGACTACGCGATCACCTCGGTGCCGTCGATGCGGATGGTCCTCGACCTGTCCGACCTGGACAAGTCGCAGTGGATCAACCTCACCGGGGCCTCGGGGCACGCCTTCCACGACAACTACTGGGACCAGGCCGCCGTCTGGGCCAGGGGCGAGCTGCTGCCGATGCGCTCGAAGCCGGAGTCGGTCAAGAAGGCGGCGGCGCACACGCTCAAGCTGACTCCCTGACGCGGCTACGCCCGCCTGCGCCAGCGCGCGGCGTTGCGCGGGTAGCCGCCGTCGTCGAGGTCGGCCAGGCGTTCGAACGGGTTGTAGGACGCCTGGTCGCCGCAGACGGCCAGCGAGACCAGCATGGCCAGCAGGTAGAGCGGCAGCATGGGCAGCCCCGCGCACCACGCCCACTGGGTGGCGTGCCTGCCCTCGTGTCGCACCAGCCGGTCGCTGAGCGCGTCGCGCCTGGTCAGCACCACGTTCCCGACCGTGAACGCGCCCGCGACGGGGAACCGGTAGCGGTAGCCGTACGCGAGCACGAGCCCGTCGGGGCCGGGCTGCCGGCGCGCCCCGCCCGCGGCGGCGATCAGCAGGCCGAGCGGCGTGGTGAGATTGACATAGTTCGCCACGCGCCGGAACCGATAGCGCCTGTCCATACGTCTCAGTCTTGACCAATCTTGACAGGTCGGGATAATGGCCTGCGTCCTGAAATCTCCCACAAGAGCAGGATTATGAGATTAGCCATCCTGGGCGCTCTGCTGGGCACCGCGGCACTGGCCGGTGCGGGCGGAATCGCGATCACGCAGACGTCGACCACCGATCCCCTACGCCTCATCGAAACCCCTCCCGGCGCGCGACTGGCGTTGCTCCCCAGCACCGCCACCCCGAAACCCGAGGTCGGGCGCTACACCGCCAAGACGAAGATCGTCAAGAAGAAGGGCGTCTCGTACCTGGACGTCTCCATCAAGTACGGCGGCGCCGCCAGGTTCAGCGTCAAGCAACGCGCCTGCAAGGGCAAGTCGTGCCGGACCACCACGGCCGAGCTCGCCGTGACCACCGGCGCGGGCCAGGTCCAGAAGAAGGTGGGCAAGGGCGCGTACAAGCTGCGCGGCAAGCCGAAGATCAAGGTCAAGCCGCTGCCGTGGCCCACCAGGACGGTCACGGCCACGCCCACGGCCACCGTCACCGCGTCGGCGCCGCCCCCGGAGGTCCCCACGGAGACGGTCACGGAGACGGCAACCGTCACCGTCACGGTCACCGAGCCAGGGCCGACCGTCACCGTCACGGAGCCAGGCCCCACGGTGACGATCACCTGTCAGCCGGTCCCGGTGCCGCCCGTCACCCCGACGGCGACGGTGACGGGCCCGATGCCGCCCACGGTGACCTCCACCCCGCCCCCGACGATCACTCCGACGCCCACATCCACGCTGATCCCGCCGACGGACCAGCCCACCGACGTGCCGCCTCCGCCTGATCCGACGGACGTCCCGACGGACGTCCCGACCGGCCCTCTGCCGACCCCGACCCCGACCGGACCCCCGCCCACCCTTCCGACGGACCCGGGGCCGGGCTGTCACACCCCGACCGAGCCGCCACCGCCGACCGTCTCTCCCACGAGCGAGCCGACGGGCGAGCCGACCGTCCCTGAGCCCCCGGTCCAGTGACGCGGCGTCCCACCGGCTCCCGATCCAGGGGGCCGGTGGGACCGTCAGAGCTTCTTGTAGCGCCCCTCGTGGTACGTCAGCGCCTCGCCCTCACCCGGCATCCCCAGCGCTGTCACCGCCCCCACGATGATCGAATGGTCGCCGCCCGGGTGCACCGCGTCGGTCCGGCACTCCACCGTCGCCAGCGCCGCGTCGAACAGCGCGACCCCCGTCTCCCCCCGATGGTGCCCCCACCGGGCGAGCTGCCCGTTCAACGGCCGCCCGCGATGGGCGAAGAAGCGCGAGGCGTCCTCCATCGAGGCCGGCAGCACCGAGACCGCCCACACCCCCGCCTCCAGCACCGCGTCATGGAAGCGCGCGACCTTCTCGGCGCAGAAGAGCACCAGCAGCGGCTCCAGCGACACGGACGTGAAGGAGTTGACGGTCATCGCGTAGTCGACGTCTCCGAGCCGGGTCGTGACGACCGTCACACCGGTGGCGAAACGCCCGACGACTTTCCGGTACGTTTGCCGATCTCCGTGCCGCTCTATGGACGCATGGTGCACGAAGGTTACTTTATGCCGCTACGACCGGCTGCTCTCCGGGTGGCCGTGCATCAACCACGAACCCCCTGATGAGGGCGACAGCAGGAACGCCGCGACCACGGCCGCGATCCCCCCGTAGAGGTACACGTACCCGGGCGTGTTTCCCGAGATGACCAGATCGCCCGCGCCCAGCTTGAACGAGAACGCCATCGACACCAGCAGCCACCCCGCCGAGGTCACCGCGGAGCCCAGGCGGGTCCCCATCAGCCTGCCCGCCCCCAGGCTGACGCCGAACAGGATGACCAGCCAGGCGATCGCCGTGACAGGCTGGCGCACGCCGTCGTGGGCATGGGTGAAGCCGCCCACCACGCCCATGACGACGCCCAGGACGAAGAGCATCCCGTAGGCGGCTCCGCCCAGCGCCGACTCGGCCTGGCTGCGTTGCTCCATATCGAGAGGTTAGTGGATGCCGGCGAACAGATCGTTCTCGCGGACATGCGGCTCGCCGAGCCCCCCGGCCTCGATCGGCGGACCTGCCACGGCGGGTCCGCGTACGCCCTCGGCCAGCACGAAGTGCTCCACGCCGAGCACTTCCTGGCCGATGTCGTTGGACAGCGCGTACCACGGCTCCCTGACCGTGATCTGCGTGGCGTGGGCGCGCATGGCGGCGGCCTTGTGACCGATCCAGGGGCGCGCGTCGATCTCGGTGGTGATCACGTCGTCGGGGCTGCCGAACGGCATCTCGTCCACGTCCTCGACGATGAACCCGGACCCGGCCTCCCGCAGCGCCTCGTTGCTCCGGCGCATCACGGACCTGGCGCTGGCCGTGTAGTAGAGCTTGGCGATCCGCCACGGCTCGCCCCCGCCGAACGCCGGATCTGCGGCCAGCTCCCACGCCCGGCGCGACACCCGGTGCGCCTGGATGTGGTCGGGATGCCCGTAATGGCCGTTCTCGTCGTACGTGACCAGCACCTGCGGCCTGACCTCGCGGATCACCTCGACCAGCGCGCCGGCGGCCTCGTCCAGGTCGGCCTGCCAGAACGCGGTGGGACGGTCGTTGGAGGCCACGCCCATCATGCCGGAGTCGCGCCAGCGGCCCGCCCCGCCGAGGAAGCGGTGGTCCTCGACGCCGAGCGCGGCGCAGGCGGCCGCCAGCTCGCCGATGCGGTGCGGCCCGAGCGCGTCGTCGCGGTCGGCGGCCAGGTGCGCGAGCTCCTCCGGGATGACCTCGCCCTCCTCCCCCAGCGTGCAGGTCACGAGCGTGACGTGGGCGCCTTCGGCGGCGTAGCGCGCCATGGTCGCGCCGGTGCCGATCGACTCGTCGTCGGGGTGTGCGTGCACCAGCAGCAGACGTCGGTCCATCATGGTCCGAAGCGTAACGGGCGCCTGGTTGCTGGCAGGATTGGGCCCATGAGTGAGAGCTTCCCGCGCCTGGCCGCCAGGACCCGCCGCTTCACCCTCGGAGTGCCCAGGGGCTTCACGATCTCCCCTGACGGCGGCAGGGTGGTGTTCCTGCGGACCAGGTCCGGCACCGACCCGGTGACCTGCCTGTGGGAGCTCGACACCGAGACGCACGTCGAGCGGCTGGTGGTCGATCCGCGCACGCTCGACGCCGACGAGGGCGACCTGCCTGCCGAGGAGCGCGCCCGGCGTGAGCGCAGCCGCGAGCAGGCCGGCGGCGTCGTCGCCTACTCGACCGACTCCGCGGTGACCAGGGCGGCGTTCGCGCTGGCCGGCGGGCTGTACGTGACCGAGCTGGCCGACGGGAGCACGCGCAGGCTCGACACGCCCGGTCTGGTGATCGATCCCCGCATCTCGCCCGACGGGCGGCATGTCGCGTACGTCACCGGCGGCGCCTTCCACGTGCACGACCTGACGTCCGGCGCCGACCGCGTCCTGGCGACGCCCGAGTCCCCGACCGTCACCTACGGCCTGGCCGAGTTCGTCGCCGCCGAGGAGATGGACCGGATGCGCGGCCACTGGTGGTCGCCGTCGAGCGACGCGCTCCTGGTCGAGCGGGCCGACGACGCGCCGGTCCGGACCTGGTACATCGCCGACCCGGCCAACCCCGACCGGCCCGCGACCGTCCAGCGCTACCCCGCCGCGGGCACGCCCAACGCCGTCACCGAGCTGTTCGTCCTGGGCCTCGACGGCTCCCGGGTCGCGGTGCCGTTCGAGCACGAATACCTGACCACCGCCTCCTGGGACTCCCACGCGCTGTCGATCGTGACGCTGTCGCGCGACCAGAAGACCATGCGCCTGCTCTCCGTCGACCCCGCGACCGGCGCGTCCACGCTGGTGCGCGAGGACACCGACCCGGCCTGGGTCGACATCGTCACCGGCGTGCCCGCCCACCTCGACGACGGCACGCTGGTCTGGGTCGCGTCCGCCGACGGCGGTCACCGGCTGTTCGTCGGCGACCGCGCCGTCACCCCGCCCACGCTCCAGGTGCGCGCCGTGCTCGACGTCGACCACGACAGCGTGCTGTTCAGCGCGAGCGGCGACCCCACCGAGATCCAGCTCTGGACCTGGGACGGCCACTCGCTGCTGCCCGTCTCCACCCGCTCCGGCGTGTTCTCCGGCCGGATGGCGGGCGGCGTCGGCGTGCTGTCGGAGCAGAGCCTCGACACCGAGGGCGTGGCCACCACCGTCGTCCGGCGCGACGGCGTGGCGATCCCGATCCCCTCCCACGCCGAGCGTCCCGGCCTCGACCTGCGCGTCTCGCTCGGCCGTTCCGGCCGCCGCGAGCTGTCCACCGCCGTGGTGCTGCCCTCGTGGCACGAGCCCGGCTCGCGGGCGCTGCCCGTCCTCATGGATCCGTACGGGGGTCCGCACGCGCAGCGCGTCCTCAACCGGCGCGGCGGCTACCTGGAGAGCCAGTGGTTCGCCGAGCAGGGGTTCGCCGTGGTGGTGGCCGACGGGCGGGGCACGCCGGGCCGCGGTCCGGCGTTCGAACGGGCGGTGCTGAACGACCTGGCCACGCCCGCGCTCGACGACCAGATCGACGCCCTCCAGGGCGTGGCCGAGCAGTATCCCGACGACCTCGACCTGACGAAGGTGGCGATCCGGGGCTGGTCGTTCGGCGGGTTCCTGGCGGCGCTGGCGGTGCTGCGCAGGCCCGACGTGTTCCACGCCGCCGTGGCGGGCGCGCCGGTGACCGACTGGCGGCTGTACGACACCTGCTACACCGAGCGTTACCTGGGGGACCCGGCGGAGCAGCCGGACGTGTACGACAAGTCCTCGCTCTTCGGTGACGCGGCCAAGCTCGAACGGCCGTTGCTGCTCATCCACGGCCTGGCCGACGACAACGTGGTCGCGGCCCACACGCTGCGCCTGTCGTCGGCGCTGCTCGCGGCCGGGCGCCAGCACAGCGTGCTGCCGCTGTCGGGCGTCACGCACATGACGCCGCAGGAGGTCGTGGCCGAGAACATGATGCTGCTCCAGGTGGACTTCCTGAAGAAGGCGCTGCACCTGTGACCCAGGTCTGACAGACCACGGTCTGATTCGGCACCCGCCAGAACCAGACCGTGGTCCGATGTGCGGGGGGCGCCGCGTCCGCGATCGTGAACGTCATGTTCAAGCCCCTCCTGCTGGCGCTGGCCCTGGTCCTGCCCACCCCGCAACAGTCCCCCGCTCCCTCGCTCGCCTGGAGTCCGTGCCCCGGCGACAAGATCGGCATGGAGTGCGCCGACCTCCAGGTGCCCGTCGACTGGAGCAAGCCCGACGGCCGCCGCATCACGCTCAAACTGGGCCGCCTCAAGGCCACCGGCAGGTCCGAGGGCTCGGTCCTGATCTCCTACGGCGGCCCCGGCGGTCCCGGCATCGGCCTGACGCAGAGCCTGTCCTCGTGGTGGACGAAGCTCCGCGCCCGCATGGACCTCGTCACCTGGGACACCCGCGGCTACGGCCGCCAGTTCGGCGGCCTCGCCACCGGCCTCGACTGCACCTGGACCCGCCTGCCGATCCCCGAGTTCCCGCGTGACGACGCCGGCTTCGGCCGCCTGTCCGACACCAACCGCGGGGCGGCCGAGGTGTGCCGCCACAACGACCCCGAGCTGTTCGCCCACATGAGCTCCGCCGACCACGCCCGCGACATGGAGGCGATCCGCAAGGCGCTCGGCGGCGACCGGCTCAACTACTACGGCGCCTCCTATTCCGGCATCTACGGCCAGGCCTACGCCCGCCTGTTCCCCGGCCAGGTCCGCACGATGGTCCTCGACGGCACCCTCAACCACAGCACCGCCGACTGGGGCGCGGAGGTTGCGGCCATGGCCGCCGACAACGAGCGGCACCTGCGGCGCTTCTTCACCTGGTGCGCCGCCTCCGGCGACTGCCGCGACGTCCCCGGCAAGTTCCGTTCCCTCGTCAGGCGGGCCGACCGCACCCCGGTCCGGGCCGCGGCCGGCGTCGCCTACACCGGCCGTGACCTGCGCTCCTTCGCGATCGGCCGGGCCCGGCAGGGCGAGCCGGGCTGGCCCGCCCTGGCCAAGGCCGTCCGCCGGGCCCACGCCGGTGACGCCTCCGGCTTCCTCCCCGAGCGCGGCGCCCGCTATCCCGACCAGAGCACCGGCGTGACCGAGTGCACCGACTGGCCGCGCCCCGCCTCCCGCGCGGAGCTCGACGCCACCGTCACCCGCGTGCGCCGCGCCGCCCCCACCGCCGGCGCCGCCAACACCCTCGCCGCCGGGTCGCTGGCCTGCATCGGCTGGCCCACCCCGGTCACCAACCCGCCCGCCCCGCTCCCCAAGGGCCTCCCGCCGCTGCTGGGCGCCGGCGCGTGGGGCGAGTCCGACGCCGTCTCGCGCATCCTCGCCCAGGTGCCGGGCAGCGTCACGATCGCCCACGACGGTCCCGGCCACACCCTGTACGGCGCCAACGCCTGCGCCCGTGACCACATCGACCGCTACCTCACCGACGGGCGGCTCCCGTCCCAGGGCACGACGTGCTGACGACCCTCCCGGGCAAGCCTCGCAAACGGCGCAATATTACGAAATTGCGCCAATGCAACCCGTCCACAATCCTGGTGCAAAAGCACCAGGGCATGATCCGACCCGTGAGATTCAGGATTCTCGGACCGCTGCAAGTCCTGGGCGACGCGGGAGAGCTTGAGCTCGGCGGGGGCAGGCAGCGCATCGTGCTCGCGATGCTGCTCCTTGAGGCCAACCAGGTGGTGCCGATCAGCCGGCTCGTGGAGGCCATCTGGGGCGAGTGCCCGCCCGGCACCCCGCGCAACCAGGTGCAGATCCGGATCTCCCAGCTCCGCCGCACCCTCGGCGACACCGCTCAGCCCTACCAGACCGTGATCACCAAGCCGTCGGGCTACCTCATCCGCGTCGCCCCCGCCGACCTGGACCTGACCGTCTTCGAACACCTCATCACCCAGGCCCAGTCGCAACCCCGCGACCAGGCCGCCCGCACCCTGCGGGAGGCGCTCACCCTCTGGCGCGCCCCCGCCCTGGCCGACGTCGACAGCGACCTGGTGCGCAGCATCGCCCACGGCCTGGAGGAGCGCCGCCTGCTCGCCTTCGAGCGCTGTGTCGAGCTGGAGCTGGAGCTCGGCCACCACCTGCGGCTGATCGAGGAGCTCCGCGCCGTCACCCAGGCCCAGCCGCTGCGCGAACGCCCCCACGGCCACCTCATGCTCGCCCTCTACGGCGCGGGCCGCCAGGCCGAGGCCCTGGAGGTGTTCCGCTCCTACCGCACCTACCTGCTCGACACCCTCGGCCTCGAACCGGGCGAGGAGCTACGCCGCATCGAGCACGCCATCCTCAACCACGCCTCCCCCACCCCTCCGACCCCCCGCACCGACACCCCACCCCAGGAGCCGGCCGGACGCCCCCTGAACGGCCACCATCCCCGTGGCCGGCCCACCGTCCCGAACGGTTCGGCCCCCGTGCCCTCCTCCAAAAGACCGGACGGCGGCCCGTTCTCCTCCCAGACATCCGGAGACGGCCCCGCCTCCTCCCCGGGGAAGCGTGGCGGCCCCGCATCCTCCGCCCAGAGCCCTGGGGGCGGCCCCCTGTCTCCCCAGAGGGGGCGAGGTGGCGCCGCATCCACCCGGAGCGGCCCCGTCTCCTCCCAGGGGCGAGGCGGCCCCATGTCCTCCTCCCAGGAGCAGGGCGGCCGAAGCCCCGCCGCCCAGGGGGAGCGGGGCGCTCCCGCCTCCCATAAGGAGCGGGGCGGCCCCGCCTCCCATAAGGAGCGGGGCGGCCCCGCCTCTCAAGAGCGGGGCGCTCCCAGCGCCTCCTTCCCGGCAGCGACCGCCCAGGGAGGGGCGGCGGGACCATCGACGGGACCGGCCTCAGACGCAGCCGGGGCGGCAACGGCGCCCGACCCATCGCCCGGGCCGACGCCCCGGCCCACACCGGCGCCCGGGTCGACGTCACGACCGGCACCAGCGCCCGGATCGGCCTCACGACCGGCACCAGCGCCCGGATCGGCCTCACGGCCGGCATCAGCGCCGAGGCCGGTGCCGCGTCAGCTTCCTCCGGTGTTGTCGCGGTTGTCGGGCCGGGAAGCGGAGCTGGCCCGGATCGAGGAGTTGCTGACCGAGCGGCACGGGACGACGCTGCCCGTGGTGGCGGTGCTGGGCAAGGCCGGGGTCGGCAAGTCGGAGCTCGCCCTGCACGCGGCCCACCGGCTCGCCGACGCCTACCCCGACGGCCAGCTCTACGTGGACCTCCAGTCCGGCGCGCTGCGGCCTCAGGACGCGCTGGCCCGCTTCCTGCGCGCCCTGGGCCTGCCCGCCGTCCCCCGCACCCTGGAGGAGCGCTCAGCCCTGTTCCGCTCGACGGTGGCCGAACGCCGGGTGCTCGTCCTGCTCGACGACGCCGAGTCGATGCAGCAGACCGAGCCGCTCCTGCCCGGCGGCGCGTCCTGCGCCGTCCTAGTGACCAGCCGCCGCACGCTCGTCGGCCTGCCCGAGCGCCAGGTGATCCGGCTGGGCCTGCTCGACGGCCCGGACGCGGCCGAGCTCCTCACCCAGGACATCGCCGCGGGCGGACCGGCAGCCGACCCGGCGGCGATCCGCCTGCTGGTCGAGCAGTGCGGCGGCCACCCTCTCGCCCTCCGGATCGCGGGCACGAGCCTGGGCACCTGGCCGCACTCCGCCGTCCAGGACCTCGTCATGACGATCGGCGACCTGGACGTCAAGGCCGTCCTCGACGTCGGCTACCGCGCCCTCTCGCCCCAGGCCCAGGCCCTGTTCCGCCGCCTCGGCCTCATCAGCGGCCAGCAGATCGGCACCTGGCTGGCCCACGCCCTCATCTCCACCCCGGCCACCCGATCCCTCCAGCGTAAGCTGACCACAGCACCCCACTCCACCTTCCCCCGCCCCATCCACTCCCCGTCCACCGCCCTGGCCGAATCGGCGCGGACGGACAGCCCGAGGCGGGACGTGGGCGACGATCCCGTGATCTCGGGCACCCTCACCCCGCCGTCGCCCTCACCGTCCGGTGCCCCGGCGGTGCTGGAACGGGCGTTCCAGGAGCTGGTGGACGCGGCGCTGCTGCGGCGGCGGGGCGACCACTACGTGTGGCACGACCTGGTCAGGATGTTCGCCGCCGAACACGCGTTCGCGGAGGACCCCCGGGAGATCCGCACCGCGGTGCTCGAACATGCGGGCGCGACCCTGCTGGCCCTGGTGGAGCAGGCGCACCGGCACCACTACAGCGGCCACTTCACCGTGCTGCGCGGCCTGGTGGACCTGCCGACGATCGACGGGTCACGGCTGTTCGGGGACGAGCCGCTCGCCTGGCTCGACTCCGAGCTGCCGGTGCTGATCCGCGCCGTGCGGCAGACGGCCGACCACGGGCTGGCCGAGCTGGCGTGGAGCCTGGCCATGACGGCGGTGACGCTGTTCGAGACCTACGGCTACTTCGACGACTGGCGGGCCGTCTCCGAGACCGCGCTCGCCGCCTGCCGCGCCGCGGGCAACGCCCGTGGGGAGGGCGCGATGCTGTTCTCGCTCAGCTCGCTGGCCATCTTCCAGCAGCGCTACGACGACGCCGCTCCCCTGGTCGGCTCGGCGCTGGCCATCTTCGAGAAGATCGGCGAAGATCACGGCCGGGCGCTGGCCCTGCGCAACGCCGCACTGCTCGACCGGGCCGCCGGTGACCTCGACGGCGCCCTGCACCGCTACACCGAGGCCCGGCGCCTGCTGCGCGCCGTCGGCGACCGGGCGGCGGAGGCGTACGTGCTGTCGAACATGGCCCTCATCCACGGCGAATGCGGGCGGCTGGACGAGGCCGATCCGCTGCTCAGGGAGGCGCTGACCTTCTACACCCAGGAGGGCGTGCGGCGGGGCGAGGCTCAGGCGCTGATGCGGCTGGCGGAGTTGTCGCTGCGCCGGGGCCGTTCCGAGCCGGCGCTGGAGGCGTACGAGAAGGCCAGGAGGATCGTCCGTGAGGCGCATGACCGCATCGGGGAGGCGTACGTGCTGCAGGGGCTCGGGGAGGCGCACCTGAAGCTGGGGCGGGCGGCGGACGCCGAGCGCACGTTGCGCGAGGCCCTCGACGTCGCCGCCGAGGTCGGCGACCGGCTCATCCAGGGCCGCGCCCGCCTGGCCCTGGGCACGCTCCTGCTGGAGAGCGGCCGCTCCGGCGCGACGCTGGAGCTGGAACGGGCACAGGCGCTGTTCGCCGAGATCCACGCCGAGCCCTTACGCGCCAAAGCCGCCGCAGCCTTGTCCCGCAGCCACTGACCCACACACCCGGCCCCCACCCGGCCCACAGACCCCGACCCACACGCCCGGCCCGCGCACCCCCACCCCCACACACCCGGCCCACACGCCCGGGCCCACGCACCCCCGGAGCTCACACATGCCCACCGGAGCCCCGCTGTCCCCCGCCCCGGCTCCCCGTCTCCAGGCGGCGTGCGGCCCCGCCCACGGCGTGCCCCACCCCGCCCACCCTCGCGACGCCCCCTCGGGCACTCACCCCCGGTGCCCGCCGCCCCCTGCGACGCCCCCTCGGCACCCACCGCTGCCCAGCGCCCCTCCACGCCCCCTACGGCGCACGCGCGGGCGCTCGCCCCCGGTGCCCGCCGCACCCCTACGACGCGCCCTCGGCACTCACCCCGCCCTCGTGCCCGCCGCACCCCCTACGACGCCTCCTCGGCACCCACCGCTGCCCAGCGCCCCCTCACGACCCCTACGGCGCACCCTTGGGCGCTCACCCCCGGTGGCCGCCGCACCCCCTGCGACTCCCCCTGGGCACTCGCCGCGCGCCTGCCCCGCTGCCCCCGGAGTCTCCTGCGGGCGCTTCTTCCGAGCGCCCCACTCCACCGGCCGGCGTGGCCGCTGGCCAGCGCGGTAGGGGGCGGAGCTCTACGTGCCCCGGCGTGGCCGCTGGCCGGCGCGGCGGAATGCGGAGCTCTACGTGCCCCACCGTGCCGCTGTCGCCAGCAGGCACACCCCCCTGTTGCGTGGCGGGCGGGGCCGGGTCCCGGCCCCGCGTCACCGCCACCCCGGGCGCGTCCCCCGCGCGCCGGGTGTGGCAGCCGCTGGTACGGCGTGGCATCAGCTCTGGTCCCCGTGTCGCGCTGTGGCGACTGCTCCAGAGCCGCACGCCGGTCAGCGGCTGCCGCGTCCTTCCGTCAGATGGTCCACGGGATGTCGCAGTCGATCTTCGGGTTCGTCTCGCACAGGCGAGGCGGGTCCGGGACCGGTCCGTCGGCGGTGATGCCGGCGGGGCCGGTGACCCCGGTGAAGGCCGTTGCCGCTATCCCCAGGATGACTAGCCACTTGCGCATGTCTGCCCCCGTCATTCGTCGGATCGACGGCGCCGACGGTAGCGAGGGCCGCTTTGGTTTCGCTTTATCGCTGGTCAGGAGCGGGTGGTGGTGGTCGGGGTGCCGTGCCAGCTCTGCCACAGCGCCGCGTAGGAGCCGCCTTCGGCGACGAGCTCGTCGTGGGAGCCGAGCTCGCTGATGCGGCCGTCCTCGACGACGGCGACCCGGTCGGCGTCGTGGGCGGTGTAGAGGCGGTGGGCGATGGCGATGACGGTGCGGCCGTCGAGGACGGCCGCGAGGGAGCGTTCGAGGTGCCGGGCGGCGCGCGGGTCGATGAGCGAGGTGGCCTCGTCCAGGACGAGCGTGTGCGGGTCGGCGAGCACGAGGCGGGCCAGCGCGAGCTGCTGGGCGTGGGCCGGGGAGACGTCGAGGCCGCCGGAGCCGACGACGGTGTCGAGGCCGTCGGGCAGGGCGAGCACCCAGTCGAGCGCGTCGACGGCCGCGAGCGCGTCGCGTACGGCGTCGTCGTCGGCCTCGGGCCGGGCGATCAGCAGGTTGTCGCGCAGCGTGCCCTTGAAGACGTGGTGCTCCTGGGTGACGAGCGCGACGTGGCCGCGCAGGTCGTCCAGGGGCAGGTCGACGAGTGGCACGCCGCCGACGGTGACGGCGCCGATGCGGGGGCCGTGGATGCCGGCGAGCAGCCGGCCGAGGGTGGACTTGCCGGCGCCGGACGGGCCGACCATCGCCAGCCGTTCGCCGGGCCGCACGGTCAGCGACACGCCGTGGAGCACGTCGCGGCCGGGCCGGTAGGCGTAGCGGACGTCGTCGGCTTCCAGCAGTTCGCCGGTGGGGCGGGCGTCGCTGGGCTGCCGGTCGTCGGGCACGTTGGCGACGCCGAGCAGCCGCGCCATGGCGGCCCCGCCGACCTGGAGCTCGTCGATCCACATGAGGAACCTGTCGAGCGGGTCGATGAGCTGCTGGGCGTAGAGGGTGGCGGCGGTGACCTGGGCGAGCGTGACCCAGCCCGAGCTGTAGAAGAGGCCGCCGCACAGCAGCGCGGCCACGACGGGGACGACGTAGCCGAGCTCGACGGAGGGGAACCAGATGACGCGCAGGCGCAGCGTGTAGCGTTCGGCGGCGAAGGAGCGGCTGATGTCGCGGTCGGTGCGTTCGCGGCGGCGCTGCTGGAGGCCGAGGGCTTCGATGGCGCGGGCGCCCTCGACGGTTTCGGCCAGCCCTTCGGTCATGTCGGCATATGCGGCGTTCTCCCGCAGGTAGCCGTCACGGGCCCGCTTCAGGTACCAGCGGGTGCTGAAGTAGAGCAGCGGCGCCGCGACCAGCATGGGCAGCATGAGCAGCGGCCCGACGAGCAACATCGCGCCGATGGTGATCGTGAACGTGACGACCGCGATCAGCGTCTCGGGCACGGCGTGCCGTACGGTCCTGGACAGAGAGTCGACGTCGCGGGACGTACGGGTGAGCAGGTCGCCGGCGCCGGCCCGTTCGACCGTGGAGAGCGGCAGCGCGAGCACCTGGTCGACGAACTCCTCGCGCAGCTCGGCCAGGACCTTCTCGCCGAGCTTGGACGAGGCGAGCACGGCATAGCGCACCAGCGTCCCCTGCAGCAGCAGGAATCCGGCGATGCCGGCGGCGACCAGGAACGCGTTGACCTCGGCGCCCGTCTCGACGTCACGTACGAGATTGCCGAGCAGCCACGGCACGGCCAGGCCCGCGACGGCGGCGAGCCCGTGCAGGCCGAGCGCGCCGGCGAGCTGGCGCGGGTACTTGAGCGTGAGCCGCCGCGCGTAGGCGCGCACCTGTTTCTGATCGGCGACGGGCAGGATCTCGCGGGCCATCTCGTCAGTCCTCCCCTCGGGTGACGGTCGCGGCGTAGGCGGGCGCGGTGGCCAGCAGGTCGCGGTGGGCGCCTTCGGCTCGTACGCGACCGTCCTCGACGTAGAAGACGTGGTCGGTGCGGTCGAGCACGAGCGGGCTGGTGGTGCAGATGAGCGTGGTCTTGCCGGCGCGGGCGTCGGCGAGACGCTGGGCGATGCGGGCCTCGCTGTGGGCGTCGACCGCGCTGGTCGGCTCGACGAGGATGAGCACCTCCGGGTCGGTGATCAGCGCGCGGGCGAGCCGGAGCCGCTGCTGCTGACCGCCGGAGAACTCGCGCCCGGCCTCGGCCACCTCGGCGTCGAGCCCGTCGGGCAGCGCCTCGACGATGTCCTCGGCGCAGGCGTCGTGCAGGGCCTGGCGGACGCGTTCGGCGGAGGCGCCGCCGCGTACGTCGAGCTCGTCGCGCAGCGGGCCGGTGAACAGGCGAGCGCCGTTGTCGGCGACCAGGATGCGCTCACGTACCTCGTCGAGGGGCAGCGTGGCGAGCTCGGCGGGGCCGAAGGTGACGTCGCCGTCGGAGTAGCGGCCGAGGCGGTCGGCGATGGCGGCGGCGTCCTCGGGGCTGCTCGCGGCCAGCGCGGTCAGCCTGCCGGGCTGTACGGTGACGCCGCTGTAGGAGTCGCGCAGCACGCCGCCGGCGCTGGCGCCGGAGCCGCCGGTCACCTCGGGTTCGATCGACAGGATGCGCACCACGCGGCGGGCGGCGACGTGGCCCTTGGTCAGCTTGTCGGCCGCCTCGGTGAGCGTGCGCATGGGCCCGATGAGGAACACCGCGTAGGTGTAGAAGGCGACGAGCTGGCCGACGGAGATCTGGCCGGACAGTGCGAAGGACGCGCCGACGCCGGTGACGAGCGCGATGAGCAGGCCGGGCAGCAGGATCTGGGCGCCTTCGAGCAGCGACTCGACGCGCGCGACGGAGACGCCGGCGTGGCGCGCCCGCTGTGACTCCTCGCGGTAGCGCTCGGCGAACACCCGCTCGCCGCCGATGCCGCGCAGCACCCGCAGCCCCGCCACGATGTCGGCCGCCCGGGTGGACAGGTCGCCGGTCAGGTCGCGCTGCCGGTGCTGCCGCCTGTGCAGGGGCTTGAGCAGCGGCGCGACGGCGCCCGCCATGACCGGCACGCCGACCAGCACGAGCAGGCCGAGCGGCAGCGAGGTGGAGATGAGGATCACCGTCACGGTGACGATCGCCACGACGGCGCCGGTGCCGCGCAGCAGGATGTCCATCGAGCTGCCGATGTGCGCGATGTCGGAGTTGCCGACGCTGACCACCTCGCCGGTCGACAGCCGCTTGGGCAGGGTGGCGCCGAGCCTGGCCGCCTGCCGGGTGGTGAGCTGGACGGTGCGGTAGGCGGCGGCCAGCCAGTTGTAGACGGCGAACCGGTGCCGCATGATCCCGCTGAACGCCTGCACCAGCCCGAGCGCCAGCAGCACTCCCGACCAGGTCAGCAGCGCGCGGGTGTCCTTGGCCGTGACGGCGTCGATGCCCTTGCCGAGCACGGCGGGCACGAGCGACTGCACGAGCCACCACAGCGTGGCGAACCCGATGCCGGCCAGCAGCTGACGGCCCTGGCGACGGGCGTTCCACCAGAGGTAGCGCAGCGGGCTTCGGATGTCGGGCACGCCGGGATCGGCTTCGGGAAGGGAGCGCATAGCCTGTCAAGGTTGACAAAGTCGTTGCCGCTCCAGCAATCCATTTTTCCAGGGCTGACGCGCGCCCGGGAGTGCGCCAGAATCGTTGGCTGTGGAGCACGGCTACACCAACAGCACGGTCGGAGACGGCGCCCTGGTCGTCAAGTGTTACCAGGGTCCCGACGCGCGGATCAGGCTCGGGACGGAGAGCCGGTTCCTGCGGCGGCTGCGCGGGCGGCTGCCGGTGCCGCGCCTGCATTCCGTCACCGAGACGAGCCTGAGCATGCAGTTCGTGCCGGGCGCGCACGGCCAGGACCTGCTCGACGAGGGCCGGGCGGCGGAGGTGCTGGCGGAGTGCGGGCGCACGCTGGCGCGGCTGCACCGGCTGGGCCTGGTGCACGGCGACTACGGGCCGCAGAACATGCTGTTCGACCCGGCGACGTTCGAGACGGCGGCGATCCTCGACTGGGAGTGGGCGCATCCCGGCCGCCCGGTGGAGGATCTGGCGTGGTGTGAGTGGATTGTCCGATCGCATCACCCGGAGCACGTGCCGCACCTGCGTCACTTCTTCGACGCCTACGGCGGACCGGTGCCGCCGTGGCCCGACCGGCACGCGTACATGCTGGCCCGCTGCCGGTCACTGCTCGACTTCACCGCCCGCTGGGAACCGGGCGGCGAGGGCGAGAAGCTCTGGCGCCACCGCATCGAGACCACCAGCGCCTGGACGTTCGCCTGACGCTGCGTATCTGACTCAATGTCCTGAATACATCCTGGCGAGGTCCACGAGCTCGACATCGCGCCGGCCCTCGGCGGCGCGCAGCAGGTCGCCGCTGAAACCGGATCGCGCGAACAGCAGCAGCTTGGGCGGGCCGTCGACGCGCGCGTCAGGGAGCAGGGCGCGTAGGTGCTCGAGCCGCTGAAGCTGGGGCACGTCCATGGGCGCGAGCGTGCTCTTCGCCTCGCCGATGGCGATGACGCGATCGGACGCGAACGAGTTCGTCTCGCTGACGACCAGGTCCAGCTCGTGTCCACGGCGATGCTGCGGGCAGGCGATCTCGCTGGGGCGCACCGCTGTCGCGAAGCCGCCGAGCGTGTCCTGCGACGCATGTCGGAAGCACCATTCCCGGGCCAGGTCCTCGAAATGGGGGCCGTAGATCTTGGCTGCCACGGTGTCGGCGTTCGACTGCCAGACGCGCTCCGCCTGACCGATGACCAGCTGGGCCTCGTGTCGTTGCGTGATGAGGTTGTGCAACCGTACGACCGGCTCGGCGATCCGGAACACGCTGCGCTTGGCACGCAGGGCGTCATCGATCCGTTCCAGCAGCCCGATGTCGGTCAACCCGGACAGCAGATGCGCGATGGCGGCGGCGGGTCGGCCCATCGCGGCCGCGATCTCACCACGGCGGTGGTTGCCGGCGCTGATGGCGGCCAGCGTGGCGGCGTAGGAGGTGGGGTCCGAGATGGAGGGCTCCTCACGCAGCACCAGCCCGCCCTCGCGGAACATCGCCGACGCGGGATTCAGCAGCCGTCGCCCCACCCACTGGTCGAACCCGGCGAGGTCGGCAGGTCCCGATCCGGCGCACATCTCCAGATAGGCGGGCGTGCCGCCGACGAGCGCGTTCACCCTGAACGCCAGCTCCGGGTCGTGTTGGAGCCCCCAGAACGCGCTCGCGTCGCGGAACCCGAAAGGCTTCACCACCAGTTCGAGCACCGCACGCCCCCGGAGCGGGGCTCCGCCGCCGAGCAGCTGCGCCATGGTGGTGAGAGCGCTGCCGCACAGGATCAGTCGGGTCGACGTGCGCTCCCGTGCATGGCCGAGCGGGCTCAGGGCCTGCTGGAGGTAGGAGGGCAGGGCCGGTGTGGCGGACACGAGGTAGGGGAACTCGTCGATGATCACGGGCACCGCCCGCTCTTCCCCGAGGCGAAGGAGCTCGTCCAGCGCCTCACGCCAGTTCGTGAAGACGACCGGTTGCCTGAGGTTGCGATGTTCGGCGTAGGCGGCGCCGAGGTCGGCGAGGTTCTGCGCCTCGCTCTGCTGGGTGGCGCCGAAGAGCATGCCGCCCGTCTCCCGCGCCAGCAGCTCGAGCATGAGCGTCTTTCCTTGCCTGCGACGTCCGTAGACCAGGCCCAAGGTGGCACCAGGGGACGGCGCCGCGACGAAGTCGGTTAGCGCCTCCCACTCGGAGTCCCGGCCGTACAGCCGCTTGGGCTTCTTGAGGCTCATAGGATTATTATAGCTGCATCTATAATAGCTGGGACTATATTTTTCTGGGCGAATCGGTGAAATCGCCTGCCTTACAGGGGGCCCTTTATCGCTTGACACACCCGAGTAACACTCTGGTCATGTCCACCACGCTGTATGGCCGTGCCGCCGAGCAGGAAGCGGTGCGGCGGCTGCTCGACGGGGCACGGGGCGGTGACGGGGGCGCGCTGGCGGTGCTGGGGGCGCCGGGGATCGGCAAGACCGCCGTCCTGGAGCTGGCGGCCTCGCTGGCGAACGAGTTCACGGTGCTGCGGGTGCGCGGGGTGCGGCAGGAGGCCCACCTGCCGCTGTCCGGGCTGGACGCGCTGCTGCGGCCGGTCGCCGATCGGGTGCGGTCCGGGGTGCTCGGTCGGGCGCTGCGCACCGGGGTGGCCGGGGGCGGGGTGGCCCTGCCGGTGGCGGTGCTGGAGTTCCTGCGCGAGCTCGCCACCGAGCAGCCGGTGCTGGCGTGCGTGGACGACGTGCACCTGCTCGACCGGGCCAGCCGCGAGGCGGTCTGCTTCGCGGCCAGGCGGCTGGCCGGTGAACGGATCGCTCTCCTCCTCTCAGCCCGTACGCCGGGCGACCCGCCGGTGCCGGACGACGTCCCGGTCCTCGCCGTCGGACCGCTGGACGACACCGCGAGCCACGCGCTGGCCAGGGACCTGCTGTCCGGCCGGGCCTCGGAGGGCTTGTGCGCCTGTCTGGTACGGGCCGCCCACGGCAACCCCCTGGGGCTGCGCGAACTCGCCGAGTCGCTGACCGCCGCGCAACTCGCCGGGCTCGCCCCGCCGCCCGACACCCTGCCGCCCGGCGGACGCCTCCACCGGGCACACGCCGAACGGCTCGCGGGCTTACCGGACGAGACCCGCGCCCTGCTCCTCCTCCTGGCCGCCGCCCCCGGCCTCCCCACCAGCGCCCTCCTCCAGGCCGCAGAGGGCCCGCCTTGCGCTCGACCCACGGCCGCGCCCCTGGGACCGCGCGAACTTGCCGACCCGCCCGCCGTCCGGACGGGCGATCCCGTGGCCATCCCGGCGCCTCCCGCCTGGCGCGCCGACGATCCTCCCGTCGATGCGGCACCCGTCCGGTCCACGGATCCGCTCGCCGTGCTGGCGGTGGCCGAGCGGGCGGGGGTGATCCGGCCGGACGGGGACCGGTACGTGTTCGCCGACGAGACGCTGCGGGCCGTCGCGTACGCCGAAGCCCCGCTGGCCCGCCGCCGGGAGGTGCACCGGCTGCTCGGGAGGCAGCTCACCGGCCTGCCCGGCGCCTGGCACCGCGCCGCCGCACTCGACGGCCCGCCGGACGAACTCGCCGCCGACCTGGCCGCCGCCGCCTCCACCGCCGCCCGCACCACCCCGTACGCCCCCGCCCCCATCCCCGGCCCACCACCCACCTACGCTCCAAGCCATAACCACACACCGGGCACAAACCACGAGCCCACCACGGACTACGGGGCGCAGGGGCCAGGCGGACCGAACGCGCCGGGCGGCTCGGGTGGTGGTCACTGTCACCCCACCCCCTCCCTCGCGTACGAGAGAGCCGCGCAGCTCGGCGGGAACGAGGCGAGCAAGGCGGCATGGCTGGCAGCGGCGGCCCGGCACGCGTGGATGTCCGGCGACTTCCCCCGGGCCAGGTCGCTGCTGGCCGGGCTGCACCGCCCGGTGGTCACCGACGAGGCCGAGCTCATGTACGGGCGCCTGGAACTGCTCAGCGGACATGCCGACAGCGCCAGCGCCAAGCTGCTGGCCGCCGCCGCCCGGCTGGTGGACCGTGACCGGCTGGTCGCGGTCAAGGCGCTCCTGCATGCCGCCGAAGCCAGCTACATGTCCGGCGATATCCGTACATTTCATGCAATCGCCCACCAAGCCGCACTCCTGCGGCGCAGCGACGACTGCCAGGACACGCAGCTCATGTTCGAGTATCTGGAGGGGATCGCGGCGACGTTCAGCGGCAGGCACCGGGCGGCGGCCGGACCACTGCGGCGGGTCGTCGCGCTGGCCCCGGCCGTACGCAACCCCACCACCCTCGTCTGGGCCTGCGTAGCGAGCCTGCTGCTCGGCGAGGACGCCACGGCCATCGAGCTGTCGGCCCGCGCGATCGACACCGCACGCCGGCGCGGCGCGGTCAGCGTGGTGCCCCAGCTGCTGGAGTCGCTGATCCAGGCGGAGTTCTGGCTGGGCCGCTACTCGTCGGTGGCCATGCACGCCGCCGACGGGCTGCGACTGGCCCAGGCATCGGGGCAGCTCAACTCCGCCGCCCGTCACCTCGGCTGGCTGGCCCACGCCGCCGCCGTACAGGGCGACGCGCAAGGCTGCCGCGAACGCGCCCACGCCGCGCTGGACCTGGCCGAATCCCACGGTCTCGGCATCGCCACCAGCCTCGGCAACTGGGCGCTGGCTCATCTTGACCTGGCCACGGGACGTCCGGCGGAGGCGGCGGCCAAGCTGCGCGGCCATCGCGGCAACGATCATGTCGTCATCCGGGTCATGGCCAGCCCGCACTTCATCGAGGCGGCGGCCCGTACCGGCGACCGCAGGCGCGCCTCGGCCGCGCTGCGGGTGCTCGACCGCTGGGCGGGCAGCACGCGCAGCCCCGACCGGCGCGCGCTCGTGGCGCGCTGCCGGGCGCTGCTCGCCACCGGCGGCGAGGCCGGCGAGCTGTTCAGGGAGGCGCTGGAGCTGCACGCGTGCCCGTTCGAGACGGCGCGCACGCAGTTGCTGTACGGGGTCGCGCTGCGCAGGGAACGCCGGCCGGGAGCCGCCAGAGAACACCTGCACGGCGCCCTGGAGACGTTCCAGCGCCTCGGCGCGGGCCTGTGGAGCGAGCGCGCCAGGACCGAGCTGCGCGCGTCGGGCGAGACCGTCGTGCCCATCGCGCCGGCCGACGGCCCCGAGCGGCTGCTCACCGCACAGCAGTTGCGCATCGCCCGCCTGGTGGCCGAAGGCGCCACGAACCGCGAGGTCGCCGCACAACTCTTCCTCAGCCCGCGCACGATCGACCACCACCTCCGCAACGTCTTCGCCAAGCTCGGCGTACGCTCACGCGTCGAACTGTCCCGCCTCCTCTCCTGACACCGGCGATTCACCCGATGCGTCCCCTTCACCCCCGTTTGAAAATGACGACGTCGCACCCCCCGAGAACCTGGAGTTCCCGACATGTCGTCATCCCCAGCGAGGACCATCGCGAAGATCGCCATGGCCGCGACCCTGGCATGCGGAACCATCGCGCTGCCCGCGCATGCCGCCGGCCCGTACGAGCGCGGCCCCGACCCCACCGACGCCATCCTCGAAGCGCTCCGCGGCCCCTTCTCCACCTCCGACCAGTCGGTCTCCTCCCTCAGCGTGAGCGGGTTCGGCGGCGGAGAGGTCTACTACCCGAACGACACCAGCCAGGGCACGTTCGGCGCGATCGCGATCTCCCCCGGCTACACCGCCTCCTGGTCCAGCCTCGACTGGCTCGGCCCGCGCATCGCCTCGCACGGCTTCGTGGTCATCGGCATCGAGACCAACTCCCGCTACGACCAGCCCGCCAGCCGTGGCCGCCAGCTCCTGGCCGCCCTCGACTGGCTGGTCGAGGACAGCCCGCTCGCCATCCGCAGCCGCATCGACGGCTCCCGACTGGCCGTGGCCGGCCACTCCATGGGCGGCGGCGGCACCCTCGAAGCCGCCGACGACCGCCCGTCACTGCAGGCCGCGGTACCGCTCGCGCCGTGGAACCTGACCAAGAACTGGTCAGGCGTACGCGTCCCGACGCTGATCATCGGCGGCGAGAGCGACTCCATCGCCTCGGTCACCACCCACTCCCAGCCGTTCTACGAGAGCATCCCCTCCTCGTCGGAGAAGGCGTATCTGGAGCTCAACAACGCCAGCCACTTCTTCCCGCAGACCACGAACACCACGATGGCCAAGTCGATGGTCGCCTGGCTGAAGAGGTTCGTCGACGACGACACCCGCTACGAACGCTTCCTCTGCCCGCCACCGAGCGGCACGGCCATCGAGGAATACCGCGACACCTGCCCCCACTGACGCCCACCCAGTCCCGGCCTCCCGTGCACAACCCCAGGGGAGGCCGGGACGGCCCATGCAGCCCCTTCCCACAGCACAACCGGCACTCCCCACAGCACAACCGCCCCTTCCCGCAGCACAACCGGCCCTTCCCACAGCGCAACCGGCACTCCCCAGGCCCACAGCAGGCCCCCGGGCCCACAGCAGGTCCACAGCAGGCCCCCGGGCCCACAGCAGGTCCACAGCAGGCCCACCCGGCCCCTCCGCAAGGTCCGCACGCGCACGCCCTTCCCCTGACCCGGGACGGGGCCCGGCGGGCCTTCCGTTCAGCGCCGTCCGGCAAGGGCCGCGATGCCCAACGGGATGACCGCCCAGCAGCCGAGCACCGTGAAAGCCACCCATCCCGGCATGATGACCGGCACCTGCCCGATGAGCTGCAGCGCCGGGTAGGTCGGCAATAAGTAGTTGCCCCACTCGCCCCCGGGCAGCATGCGGGCCACGAACGGCACCAGCAGGATGATCGCCATCAGCGCCGCCATCGCCGCCGCCCCGTTACGCAGGAGGGCGCCCAGCGCCAGCCCGAGGAGGGTGGTCGCCACGATCATCAGGGTGCCACCGGCGATCACCGGCCACGCCTCCCCCGGCAGTGCCGACGGGTTGAACTCGGCGGCCACCACGCGCCCGTACAGATAACTGGGAACCGCGATGAGCAGCGAGGCGACGACCGCGGCGCCGGCCAGCACCACCGCCTTGGCCAGCAGGACCCGCGATCTTGCGGGCGTGGCGACATGCGTGGTGTCGATCATGCCGGACGCGTGCTCGCCGCTGATCGTCATCACACCGAGCATCCCGAGCGGGAGCTGGGCCAGGACGACGCCCACGTACACGGCCACCACGATGCCCATGGCGGCCTGGTCAGGGGCGTGACCGGGGTTCCAGCGCGAGATGACGGCGCCGGCGCCCAGTGCGGTGAGCACGAGCGCGACGAACACCGCGATCCCCATCGTCCACCAGGTCGAACGCAGGGTCCGCAACTTGATCCACTCAGCGTTGACCGTGTCCACCGCGCACCCCCGAATGCCTCATGTCCTGAACTGCCCCACGTCGCTCCCGAGCCCCCTCGTCCCCTTCTGGAGCCTCCCGGCCCTCCGAGACAAGGTCCATGAACACGTCCTCCAACGACGTCCCAGGCCGGACCAGCTCGGCGATCGGCGCGTCGGCGAGCAGCCTGCCGCGCCCGATGACGATCAGATGGTCTGCCGTCAGCGCCATCTCGCTCATCAGGTGGCTCGACACGAGGACCGTGCGCCCTTCCGCGGCCAGCGACTTCAGCAACTGCCGCGTCCAGCGGATGCCCTCGGGGTCGAGCCCGTTGACCGGCTCGTCGAGCAGGAGCGTGCCGGGATCGCCGAGCAGCGCCGCGGCGATGCCCAGCCGCTGTTTCATGCCGAGGGAGAAACCGCCGATCCGTTTGCCGGCCGCGTCGCCGAGGCCGACGAGGTCGAGCAGCCCTCCCACGCGCCGCGCGGAGAGCCCGTTGGAGGCCGCCAGCCAGCGCAGGTGCTGCTCGGCGCGCCGCCCGCCCTGCACCGCGGTCGCGTCCAGCAGCGCGCCGACGTGGGTGAGCGGCCGTTCCAAGCTTCGGTACGGTCTGCCGCCGACGGTGGCTTGACCGGCGGTGGGCCGGTCGAGGCCGAGGATCAGCCGCATGGTCGTGGTCTTCCCGGCGCCGTTGGAGCCGAGGAAGCCGGTGATCCTGCCCGACGGCACCTCGAAGGTGAGGTCGTCCACGGCCAGGGTCTGTTTGAAACGCCGGGTGAGCCCGTTCACTTCGATCACGTGCTCCACGATCGGCCGGAACGAGGGTTTTCCACATCGGTCCTGAGACCGATGTTCGGCCCCGCCTCCCCGGTTACCTTCGTTCCGTGCGCGAAGACCTCCGTCCCCCGCTGTTGAGCCGGGTCCCCGAGCGGGCCTGGCTGTGCCTCGACGCAGGCGTCGCCGTGTTCTTCGCGGCCGCCTTCGTGGGGCTCGCCTCGTCACGCGGCAGCGTGGCGCCCGACGTGTTCGACTATGCGGCGGCTCTGGCGACGACCTTGCCGATCGCGGTCCGGCGGCTCTGGCCGCGGGCGGTGTTCCTGGTGGTGCTGGCGGCGGGGCTCGGCATGCGCGAGTTCCTGCTCCCGCACGCCGACCTGCTGTGCCTGCCCCTCGCCCTTTACACGGTGGCGGCACGCCACCGGGCCGCGGTCCCCCTCGTGGCGGCCGTCGCAGTGGGCTGGCAGGGCGTGGCCGAGCTGCCGGTGACCGACACGGTGCTGGAGCAGCTCGCCCTGGTGGCGGCGATCCTGGTCGCCTCCTGGGCCGTCGGCACGACCGTGCGCCAGCGCCGGGTCTACACCGAGCGGCTGACCCAGCACGCCGAGCAGCGTGCCCGGGCCCAAGCCGCGGAGGAGCGGCTGCGCATCGCCAGGGAGTTACACGACGTCGTCGGCCACAGCCTCAGCACGATCGCCGTCCAGGCGGGCGTGGCGGGCCACGTGGGCATCGAGGGCGAGATGAGCCGGGCGCTGCATTCGATCGAGGAGACCAGCCGGTCCGCGCTGCGCGAGACCGGAAGGCTGCTCGGCGTGCTGCGCGACGACGACGGGGCGGAGCTCGCCCCCGTTCCCGGCCTGGCCGATCTCGGCGTGCTGGTGAGGCGGGCCGAGGCGACCGGGCTGGAAGTGGACCTGGCGATCGACGGCAAGGTGAACGGAGAAATGGAGCTGACGGTCTACCGGATCGTGCAGGAGGCGCTGACCAACGTGGTCAGGCATGCCGACGCCCAGCACGTCGACGTCCGGATCCAGCGGCAGGAGGGCGGGCTGGTCGTGGAGGTCGTCGACGACGGCCGCCACAGGCCGGTGCGGCCTTACGGGCACGGGCTGACGGGGCTGCGCGAGCGGGTGCGCGTCTTCGGCGGCGAGTTCGCGGCGGGCGCCCACGCGCCGGGCGGATTCCGGGTGATGGCGAGGTTGCCTCAGTGACACGAGTGCTGGTGGCCGACGACCAACCACAGATCAGGGGCAGCTTCCGCCTGCTGGTCGACAGCGCGCCCGGATGTGTGGCGATCGGTGAGGCCGCGACGGGTGCGGAGGCGGTGCGGCTCGCCGAGCGGGACCGTCCCGATCTGGTCCTGATGGACGTACGCATGCCGGTGATGGACGGGATCGAGGCCACCCGCCTCATCTGCGCCGCCCGTCCGGAGACCCGCGTGCTCATCGTGACCACGTTCGACCTGGACGAGTACGTCTACGGAGCGCTGCGAGCCGGAGCCGCGGGGTTCATGCTCAAGCACACCCCGGCGGCCGAGCTGCTCAAGGCCATCGAGGTGATCGCGTCAGGCGAGTCGCTGCTGGCGCCGACCGCCACCCGGCGGTTGATCCAGCAGTTCGTGAGCTCCGCGCCTCCCGCCGTGGAGCGGAGCCGGAGCCTGGTGTCGCGTGCCGCCGAGCGGATCCGGCGTCCGGCGCCGCCCCCGCCGCTGGCCATCACCGAACGGGAGCGCGAGGTGCTCGTCCTGGTCGCGAAGGGGCTGTCCAACGCCGAGATCGCCGAACAGCTCTACCTCAGCCTCAGCACGGTGAAGACGCACGTCAGCCACCTGCTCACCAAGCTGGACGCGCGCAGCCGCATCCACCTGGTCATCGCGGCGTACGAGGCGGGGCTGGTCTGACGGCGAACCAGGCCCGCGACGATCCCGGCACGACGAGCAACACAGCCATCACCACCCCATAGGCAGCGACGAAGAGCCCGAAAAGCCCATATCCCGGTACGTACGGCCCTGACGACGACTCATACACGGACAGCCCCGCCGGCACCAGCAACCCGCCCACCAGCATCAGAAAGATCCGTGAGCCCCGCCAGCCGCGCCACAGCCCCTGCGCCGCAGAGACACCGGCGAAGGCGGCCATCGCGGCGAGCAGGACGAGCGGCCAGAACCTTGGAAGATCCCGACCACCGCGGAGACGAGCACGACCAACACGCCCAGCTCGAACATCACCGCCGCGGTGATGACCGGCGCGGGCGGCCTGCCTTGGAGGGTCACGCGCTCGAACGTACCCACTCACGCCCTTACCAGGAGGACCGATTCCTTTTTGTCCCGGCACCCGTCACACGGTCGAGAACGTGACAGAAACGGAGCAACACCCCCATGCGCACCACCACAACCACGACCGTGATCTCCAGCGACGGCACCCCGATCGCCTTCGAGCAGCTCGGCGCCGGTCCCGCCGTCATCCTGGTCGCCTCTGCGCTGGCCGACCGCAAGGACGCGGCCAAGCTCGCCCGCCTGCTCGCACCGCGCTTTACAGTGATCAACTACGACCGGCGGGGGCGGGGCGCGAGCGGCGACGGGTCCGCCTACACCGTGGAGCGCGAGATCGAGGACGTGGCCGCGCTCATCCACCATGCGGGCGGCTCGGCGTCGCTGTTCGGCAGCTCGTCCGGTGCGGTGCTCGCCCTGCGTGCCGCCGCCGCGGGCCTCAACGTCGACCGTCTGGCCCTGTACGAGCCGCCGTTCGCGGTGACGGGCGACGGGTTCGCGCCACCGGCCGGGTTCGCCCAGGAGATCGACGCCCTGCTGGCCGCCGACCGGCCCGGGGATGCCGTCAAGCACTTCATGACGCGGGCACAGGGGATGCCGTCGTTCATGGTCGCCATGATGCGGCTGATGCCGGGCGTGTGGTCCACGCTCAAGAGGCTCGCGCCCACGCTGCCGTACGACATCGCGGTGATGGGCGACACTCAGCAGGGGCGGCCTCTGGACGCGGCCGCATGGGCGGGAGCCGTCGCGCCCACGCTGGTGCTCACCGGAAGCAAGAGCCCCGCCGGGTTCCACGACGCGGCCCGGGCACTGGTGGAAGTGCTGCCGCACGCCGAGCACCGCAAACTCGCCGGCCTCAACCACGGAGCCGTCATGATGGCCCCGCACAAGCTCGCCCCCGTCCTGTCGGACTTCCTCACGTGAAACCCCACGGACCGGCGCAGACACCCACCGCCTCCCGCCGCCCAAACGCGCGGGAGGCGCGGGTTATCCAGCGGCGTCCGGCCTGGCGGGTTGCCCAGTGCCCAAGACGATCGGGTGAGCGGGGCGCCCCGTCCTACCCACGGGACACACCGCACCCCCAGCCACCCAGCCAGCCCGCCACCCTGCCAGCCCGCCAGCCCGCCAGCCCGCCAGCCCGCCAGCCCGCCAGCCGAACGACCGCACCAGACGGTGGGGCCTCACTGCGTCCGCCCTGACCGCGCCCGTGCCTCCGCCCGACCTGCCCCCGACCGTCCCACCCCGGCCGACCTGCCCCCGCCCGACCTGACCTCGCCTGACCACGCCGACCTGACCGCGCCCGACCTGAGGTGAGCTGGCGCGGATGGCGGCCCGGCGGAGCGGGTGAACGGCGGAGGAACGGCGCGCGCCCTGACGGCGGGAGGTCTAACGGTGGGGGCGATCTGAAGGACGGCGGACGGACGGCCGTCGGACGGACGGACGGCGGACGGACGGACGGCGGACGGACGGACGGCCGTCGGGCGGACAGCCGCCCGAGCGGACGGCGAGCGGACGGGCGGACGGGGCATGGACGGAGCGTGGGCGGACGGGGCGCGGTGGCCAAGCGGTGGCCCGCCAGAGGGTGCGCCCACGGACGGCGCTCAAGCGGGTGGTGCGCGACCGGTCCGTGCCCCGACGGTGCCGGTCTGACGGCCTGCGGCCAGACGATGCGGGGCCCGGCGGTGGGCGACCGGATCATGCGTGCCCCGACGGTGCTGGCCTGCCGACGTGCGGACTGACTGCCCGCGGCCGGAAGATGCGCGACCCGGCAGCGCACGACCCAGCGGGGCACCCACCGGTGGGGCGCGGTTGGGGGGTGGTTCTCGATCAGGCTTAGAGCAGGTCGCTCAGGACGGTGTCGACGGGAGTGGCGGTGATGCCGAGGATCTTCTCCGTTTCGGTGTGGTCGATGACGAAGGGGTGGCCGGGCTTTGCGAGGACTTCGTGCAGTTCGGCCCAGAAGGGGTCGGTGAGCGCCAGCAGGGTGAGGTCCCGCTCGGTCAACTGCTCCAGGCGGGGGGTCGGAGCGCCGGCGAGGTGGGCGAGGCGGCCGGCGAGGTCGCGGACGGACAGGGTCGCGGTGGGGACGTGCCAGGCGCGGCCGTACGCCTGTTCGTCGCGCCCGGCGGCGATGAGCGTGCGGGCGGTGTCGGTGATGGCGGAGTAGCTGTGCGGGACGTCGAGTTCCTGGGGGACGAGGGCGAGCCTGCCTTCGAGGACGGGCTGCTGCACCATGAGGCTGAACACGGAGTAGGCGCCGGCGCCGTAGAACTGGGCGGCGCGCACCTCGGTCACCTTGACGCCCGAGGCGACGGCTTCCTCCCAGATGCGTGCCCTGGTGCGTCCCTTGGGCCCGGTCGCCGTCAGGGGGAAGTCGGGCCGGATGGGGCCGTCCACGGGGCCGTAGCCGTAGAGGTTGCCGAGCATCACGTACGGGACGCCGGTGCGGCGGACGGCGGTGAGCAGGGAGGCGGCGAGGGCGGGGAACTGGGCGGGCCAGGCGCGGTAGGGCGGTGCGGCGGTGGTGAAGAGGGTGCGGGCGCCGGTGGCCAGTTCGGTGAGCCGGTCGGTGTCGGTGGCGTCGGCGGCGATGCGCTCGACGAGGGGATGTTCGGGGCCGCCTCCGGCGCGGCTGATCATGCGCACGCGTTCGCCGTCCTCGGCGAGCAGTTGTGCGGTCTTCGAGGCGGCGGCGCCGCGGCCCACGATCACGTGAAAAGTCATGGCGACCACGCTGCCGGGTGGCGGCGGCGTAGCCTAGTGGCCGGAATGCCAACTATCCGGAGGATCTGGCCATGACGGAAATTCAGGACAGGCACCGGATTGCCGTCGTGGTCGTGACGCCGGTGCTGAGTTTCGATGTGTCGATCCCGTTGATGGTGTTCAACAGCGTTCCGGACTATGACGTGCGGATCTGTACGGCGCGGCCGGGGGCGGTGCCGACCGTCGGGGGGCCGGACATCGTGGTGACGGACGGCCTGGAGGCGGTGGCGGGCGTCGACACGGTGATCACCGTGGGCAGCGGCGGTGAGCCGGCTCCGCCGGAGGTGCTTGCGGCGCTGCGGAACGCGGAGCGGGCGGGCGCGCGCATCGCGTCCCTGTGTACGGGCGCGTTCGTGCTGGCCCAGGCGGGGCTGCTGGACGGGCGGCGGGCCACGACGCACTGGGGGCTGGCCGGGGATCTGGCGGCCCGGTTCCCGTCGGTGGAGGTGCAGCCCGATCTGCTGTTCGTCGAGGACGGCGGCATCTTCACGTCGGCGGGCGCGGCGGCCGCCATCGATCTGTGCCTGCACCTGGTGAGGCTGGACTTCGGGGCGGCGGTGGCGAACGTGGCGGCGCGGGCGGCGGTGGTGTCGCCGGTGCGGCCGGGCGGTCAGGCGCAGTTCATCGAGACGCCGTTGCCTCCGGAGCGGGGCACGTCGCTGGCGCCGACGCGGGCGTGGGCGCTGGCGCGGCTGGACCGGCCGTTGACGCTGGCCGACCTGGCGGCGCACGCGAGCACCAGTGTCCGTACGCTGACCAGGCGTTTTCACGCGGAGACCGGGTTGAGCCCGCTCCAGTGGCTGTTGCACCGCCGGGTCGACCGGGCCAGGGAGTTGCTGGAGACGACGGAGCTGCCGATGGACCAGGTGGCGGAGAAGAGCGGGCTGGGCAGCGCCGACTCCCTCCGCAAGCACCTGGTCGACCGGGTGGGGCTCACGCCGACGGCCTACCGCGCGAGCTTCACGCACGCACGGTAGCGCGAGCTTCACGCACGCACGGTGGGCCGGAAACTGCGGCTACTTGGCGTTCGCCTTCAGGTAGTCCGTGTTCATCTGGGCGATCGTGTCGAGCGGGATGCCCTTGGGGCAGACCGCGGTGCACTCGCCGGTGTTCGTGCAGCCGCCGAAGCCTTCGGCGTCCATCTGGTCCACCATGGCCTTGGCGCGGGACAGGCGCTCGGGCTGGCCCTGCGGCAGCAGGCTCAGGTGGGTGATCTTGGCCGCGGTGAACAGCGACGCCGACCCGTTGGGGCAGGCGGCGACGCAGGCGCCGCAGCCGATGCAGGTGGCGGCGTCGAATGCGGCGTCGGCGTCCTCCTTGCGCACCGGGACGCTGTGGGCGTCGGGGGCGGAGCCGGCCGGGACGGAGACGAAGCCGCCCGCCTGGATGATGCGGTCGAAGGCGCTGCGGTCGACGACGAGGTCCTTCACCACCGGGAAGGGCGCGGCGCGCCACGGCTCGATGGTGATGGTGGCGTTGTCCTCGAAGTGGCGCATGTGGAGCTGGCAGGTGGTGGTGGCGCGCTGCTCGCCGTGGGCGACGCCGTTGATCACCATGCCGCACATGCCGCAGATGCCCTCGCGGCAGTCGTGGTCGAAGGCGATCGGGTCGTCGCCTTCGAGGATGAGGCGCTCGTTGAGGACGTCCAGCATCTCCAGGAACGACATGTCCGGCGAGACTTCCTCAACCCGATATGTCACCATCCGGCCGGCGTCGGAAGGGCCGCTCTGCCGCCAGACGCGAAGGGTCAGGTTCACTTGTAACTCCGCTGGGTCATCTTGACGTACTCGTACACGAGCGGTTCCTTGTGCAGCACCGGCTCACCGTCGGGCGAGTGCTCCCAGGCCGACACGTGCGCGAAGGCCTCGTCGTCACGCAGGGCCTCGCCGTCGGCGTCCTGCGACTCGGCGCGGAAGTGGCCGCCGCACGACTCGGTGCGCACCAGCGCGTCCAGGCACATGAGCTCGGCCAGGTCGAAGAAGTCGGCCACCCGGCCGGCCTTCTCCAGCACCTGGTTGAGCTCCTCGGCGGTGCCGGAGACCTTGACGTTCTCCCAGAACTCCTTGCGCAGCTCGGGGATGCGGTCCAGGGCCTTGCGCAGCGACTCCTCGGTGCGCTCCATGCCGCAGTAGTCCCACATGAGCTTGCCGAGCTCGCGGTGGAAGGAGTCGGGGGTGCGGGTGCCGTTGACGGCGAGCAGGCGCTCGATCCTGTCGCGCACCTTCAGCTCGGCCTCGGCGACCGCCGCCTCGTCGACCTCGCCGAACGGGCCGTCCGCCAGGTAGTCGCCGAGCGTGGTCGGCAGCACGAAGTAGCCGTCGGCCAGGCCCTGCATCAACGCGGACGCGCCGAGGCGGTTGGCGCCGTGGTCGGAGAAGTTCGCCTCGCCGATCACGAACAGGCCGGGGATCGTCGACTGCAGGTCGTAGTCGACCCACAGCCCGCCCATCGTGTAGTGGACGGCCGGGTAGATGCGCATCGGCACGTCGTACGGGTTCTCGCCGGTGATGCGCTCGTACATCTCGAAGAGGTTGCCGTACTTCTTCTCGACGGCGTCGCGGCCGAGCCGGTTGATCGCGTCGCGGAAGTCGAGGTAGACGCCGAGGCCGCCGGGGCCGACGCCGCGGCCCTCGTCACAGACGTTCTTGGCGGCGCGGGAGGCGATGTCACGCGGGACGAGGTTGCCGAAAGCGGGGTAGATCCGCTCCAGGTAGTAGTCGCGCTCGTCCTCGGGGATGTCGCCGGGGGCGCGCTTGTCGTCCTTGCGCAGCGGCACCCAGACGCGGCCGTCGTTGCGCAGCGACTCCGACATGAGCGTCAGCTTGGACTGGTACTCGCCGGAGACCGGGATGCAGGTCGGGTGGATCTGCGTGTAGCAGGGGTTGGCGAAGTACGCGCCGCGCTCGTGGGCCCGCCAGATGGCGGTGGTGTTGCAGCCCTTGGCGTTCGTGGACAGGAAGAACACGTTGCCGTAGCCGCCGGTGGCGAGCACGACGGCGTCGGCGGTGTGGCGCTCGATCTCGCCGGTGACCATGTCGCGCACGATGATGCCGCGCGCCCGGCCGTCGGCGACGATCAGGTCGAGCATCTCGTGCCGGGTGAACATCTCGACGGTGCCGGCGGCGATCTGCCGCTCCAGCGCCTGGTAGGCGCCGAGCAGGAGCTGCTGGCCCGTCTGGCCGCGCGCGTAGAAGGTACGCGACACCTGCGCGCCGCCGAACGAGCGGGTGTCGAGCAGGCCGCCGTACTCGCGGGCGAACGGCACGCCCTGGGCCACGGCCTGGTCGATGATGTTCACCGAGACCTGGGCCAGGCGGTAGACGTTCGACTCGCGGGCGCGGAAGTCGCCGCCCTTGACGGTGTCGTAGAACAGCCGGTAGATCGAGTCGCCGTCGCCCCGGTAGTTCTTGGCGGCGTTGATGCCGCCCTGCGCCGCGATGGAGTGGGCGCGCCGGGGCGTGTCCTGGTAGCAGAACGACTTGACGTTGTAGCCGAGCTCGCCGAGCGTGGCGGCGGCGGACCCGCCCGCCAGGCCGGTGCCGACCACGATGACGTTGAGCTTGCGCTTGTTGGCCGGGTTGACCAGCCTGGCGCTGAACTTGCGCTTCTCCCAGCGCTCCTCGATGGGCCCCTCGGGCGCCTTGGTGTCCCGGATCTCCGGGCCCTCGGTGTACTTCATTGCACGACTCCGAACATGATGGCGAGCGGCGGGGCGAGGAAGCCGACGACCAGGACGGCCGACAGCAGGCCGGCGCTCAGGCGCAGCGCCTTGTTGCGGTCACGGTTGGCCCAGCCGAGCGTCTGGAAGGCGCTCCACACGCCGTGGCGCAGGTGCAGGCCGACCATGACGACGGCCACGAGGTAGATGAGCGTGACCCACCAGCGGGACGGGTCGAACCCGGCGATCATGCGGTCGGCCGGGGTGGAGTCGAAGCCCTTGGGGTTGACGACGCCGAAGGTGAGGTCGAGCAGGTGCCACACGACGAACAGCGCGATCGTCAGGCCGCCGAACCGCATGATGTGCGTGGCGTAGCCGGTGGCCTGCGACTTCTTGGCGACGTACTTGACCGGGCGGGCCGAGCGGGCCCGGCGCGACAGCGAGATCGCGGCCCACATGTGCAGCACGACCGACAGGACGAGCGCGATCTCCACGATCGTCAGCAGCGTCCGGTAGGGCAGCAGCGGCTCCAGCAGCGTGCGCAGGGCGTGCGCGTACTCGTTGAAGGAGTCCTTGCTGATGAAGATCTTGAGGTTGCCCAGCATGTGGCCGATCAGGAAGAGCACCATCACGGCGCCGGTGACGGCCATGACGGCTTTCTTGCCGTTGGACGAGCTGAGGAACCCGCGGGGCCGCTTGCGCGTTGGCTTCTTCACGGGTGCTGGGGAGGTAACGGGCGCGGTGGCGGCGCCGCGCTCTATCGTGGCTGTCACATCTTCTGAAGCTAGGTAACCAGCGATGATCCGTCCAAGTCATCGCGGGCCTGGTTTCCATAGCCAAAGGCTATGATGTCTGGTTTGTATGGCCGGCATAAAAGCCAGCGAGTCCGCCGGTGCGAGGAAAATCACATGCAGTTGCAGCAGTTGGCGTACTTCGTCGCGGTGGCCGAGACCAGGCACTTCACCCATGCGGCCGAGCGGATGCGGGTCGCCCAGCCGTCGCTCAGCAAGCAGATCAAGGCGCTGGAGACCGAGCTCGGGGCCCCGCTGTTCTCCCGTGCTCGCGGCAACGTCACGCTGACCGCCGCCGGTGAGGCGCTGCTGCCGCTGGCGCGCCGGATGCTGGAGGACGCCGAGACGGCCCGGCGGGAGGTCGCCGAGCTGGCGGGACTGCGCAGCGGCCGGGTGCGGCTGGGGGCGACGCCGTCGCTGTGCGCCGGGCTGATGGCCGACGTGCTGGCCCGCTTCAACCACGCCTACCCGGGCATCGAGCTGCTGGTGGAGGAGGGCGGCTCGCGTGACCTGGTGCGGGCGCTGGCGCGGGGGCAGCTCGACCTGTCGCTGATCATCATGCCGTTGCAGCATGACGACCCGGCGCTGCTGACCGAGGAGATCCTGCGCGAGAACCTGGTGGTCGTGGCGCCCTCCCATGAGCGTTTGCGCAAACCGTACATGCGGATCGAGGACCTGCGCGGCCGGCCGATGGTGATGTTCCGGCGCGGCTACGACCTGCGGGAGGCGACGCTGACGGCGTGCCGGCAGGCGGGGTTCGAGCCGAGGTTCGCGGTGCAGGGCGGCGAGATGGACGCGGTGCTGCGGTTCGTGGAGGCCGGGCTGGGCGTGGCGGTGGTGCCGTCGATGGTGCTCGACGGCCGGCCGGGGCTGGCCGGGACGCCGCTGGCCCCGCCGGGGCTGAGCCGGACGATAGCGCTGGCGCACCGGCGCGACGTGGAGCCGACGCGGGCGGCCCAGGCGTTCCGGACGACATTGCTCACATTCGTCGTCGAAGCTGGTCAGGAGGGTACGCTTCCCCAAGGGGTCGAGCTCATCGCAGAATGAGCGGACGGCCTACCTCCAGCGAAGAGGCGTTTGTGACGGCATCCCTATCCGAAACGCTGACGCTCCTGCTCATCGAGGACGACGACGGAGACGCGTTCCTCGTGGAGGAGCTGCTGAAGCAGGCCGCGGCGCCGCCCCGGATCACCTGGGCCCGCAGCCTGGCGGAGACCAGGACCAAGCTCACCCCCCACATCCAGTGCGTGCTGGTCGACCTGTCGCTGCCCGACGCCACCGGCCTGGAGGCGCTGGAGCACGTGCTGGCGATGGCCCCGCACGCGGCCGTCCTGGTGCTGACCGGGCTGCGCGACGCGCACGTCGGCGTGGCGGCGGTCCAGGCGGGCGCCCAGGACTACCTGGTCAAGCAGGACATCGACGCCCGCCTGCTGGCCAGGGCCGTCCGCTACGCGATGGAACGCAAGCGCGCCGACCTGGCCCACATCGCCCTCACCAAGGCCGAGCTGACCGCCGAGGAGAACGCCCGGCTGGAGAACGGCCTGCTGCCCGCCCCGCTGCTGCGCACCCACGACCTGGAGCACGTCACCCGCTACCTGCCGGGCTCACAGGGCCAGCGGCTGGCCGGCGACTTCCTCGACACCGTGCAGACCCCCGACGGCGCGGTCCACGTCGTCATCGGCGACGTGTGCGGGCACGGCCCCGACGAGGCGGCGCTCGGCGTCTCGCTGCGCATCGCCTGGCGCACGCTCGTGCTCGCCGGGCTGGACGGCGACCCGCTGCTGCGGACCATGGACACGCTGCTGCGCGCCGAGCGCAAGGCGCCGGAGATCTACACCACCCTCTGCACGGCCAGGATCAGCCCGGACCTGAGCCACGCCGCGATGCGGGTCGCCGGGCACCCGCCGCCCGTGCTCCTGCGCGACGGCGTCGTCGAGATCGTCGAGGGCACCCCGTCCGGCCCGCCGCTGGGCATCTTCCCCGACCGCGAGTGGGCGGTCATCGACGTGCCGCTCGGAGAGCGGTGGTCGATGATGCTCTACACCGACGGGCTCATCGAGGCCGCCGCCGGGCAGGGCGGCGAGCTCGGCGTCGACGGCCTGGTCAGCCTGGTCAAGCAGCACGGCGTCATCGACCTCGACCGGCTCATCCGACACGTGGGCACCCTCAGCGACGACCTCGCCGCGGTGCTCGTCCGCAGGAGCGCCTCATGAGCATCAACCCGCTGCCTCCGGCCAAGCCCGCCACCGGAGTCGGCCGGATCCCGCTCGCCCGCTGGTTCCTCATCACCGGCGCGCTCACCGGGGTCGCGTTCCTGACCTCGGCCACGCTGATCATGATGATGATCTCCGAGCTGAGCGTGCTGGAGCCCCGGCCCGAGATCGCCGCCCAGGTGAACCGGCTGACCGTGCTGCTCGTGGTGCTCTGCTCGGTGCTGCTGGCCTCGGTCCTGGCGCTGGTGCTCATCGTCCGCTTCACCGTGCTCAAGCCCATCGCGCGGCTCACCGACCAGGTGCGCGCCGTCGCGGGCGGCGACTTCGACCACCGCCTCGGCGTGGCCAGGCCCGCCGAGCTGGCCGAGCTGTCCAGCCACGTCGACTCGATGCGCCGGCGCATCCTGTCGAACTGGCGCATCGCCCAGGACCAGGCCGACGAGCTGCGCCGCTCCAACGGGGAGCTGGAGCAGTTCGCGTACGTGGCCAGCCACGACCTGCAGGAGCCGCTGCGCAAGGTCGCCAGCTTCACCCAGATGCTCGAACAGCGCTACGGCGACCAGCTCGACGAGCGGGCCAAGCAGTACATCCACTACGCCGTCGACGGCGCCAAGCGCATGCAGCTCCTCATCAACGACCTGCTCGACTTCTCCCGCGTCGGCCGGGTGACCAGTGGCCGGACCGTGGTGGAGACGCGGCCCGCGCTGGACGCGGCGCTGGTCAACCTCTCGGGCATGATCGAGGACGTCGGGGCCACCGTCACCGCCGACGAGCTGCCCGAGGTCGTCGGCAACCGCGTCCAGCTCACGCAGCTCTTCCAGAACCTCATCGAGAACGCCGTCAAGTTCCGCGGCGAGCAGCCGCCCCGCGTCCACATCGGCGTCACCCGCAAGGGCGGCATGTGGGAGTTCAGCTGCTCCGACAACGGCATCGGCGTCGAGCCGAAGTACGCCGACCGGATCTTCCTCATCTTCCAGCGCCTCCACCCGCGGGACGTGTATCCAGGTACGGGCATCGGGCTCGCGCTCTGCCGCAAGATTGTCGAGTATCACGGCGGGCAGCTGTGGCTCGACGGCGACGCGGAGAGGCCGGGCACGACGTTCCGATGGACGCTGCCGGCCGCGGGAGACGACGATGAATGACTGGCGCCCGATCGAGGTGCTCCTGGTCGAGGACGACCAGGGCGACATCCTGCTGACGCGGGAGGCGTTCGAGCTCAACAAGGTGAGCAACCGCCTGCACGTGGTGAACGACGGCGAGCAGGCGATGGACTTCCTGCGCCAGAAGGGCGAGCACACCGGCGTGCCCCGGCCCGACCTGATCCTGCTCGACCTCAACCTGCCCAGGAAGAGCGGGCTGGAGGTGCTGGAGGAGGTCAAGCTCGACGAGGATCTGCGGACCATCCCGGTGGTGGTCCTGACGACCTCGGAGGCCGAGGAGGACATCCTGCTCAGCTACAAGCTGCACGCGAATGCGTATGTCGCAAAACCGGTCGATTTTCAGCAGTTCATAAGAGTTGTCCGTCAAATCGATAACTTTTTTGTGACTGTGGTGAAGTTGCCCAACCAGGGGTTGCGCGCCTGACGGCGGACGTGACAGGAATCACAGGTCGTCCTGGAAAAAGTGAGTGATGCTTCTCACAAATCCGTATGCGGGCGTCGTAACGTATCCCACACCAACGCGCGCCGGAGCGGAGCACAGCGCCCGCCACATGTGCGCGCCAGACAGACGACCCGGACCCCAGGCGTGCGGGGTCCGCGGGAGGTGGAGAGGTCCGCGATGACCCAGACGACGCCCGACGCTCCAGTGAGAAGGCAGCGTGCCCAAGTCAAGGTGCGCACCCTGCGCACGGACCGATGGTGGATCACCCCGCTGCTGACGTTTCTCGGGCTCAGCTCATTCCTGGTCTACGGGGTGTGGGCGATCATCGACACGAGCAACTTCGTCGAGCCCTATATCGCCCCCTTCGCCTCGCCCTGCCTGACGACCTCCGCGGTGTGCGACGGCGCCCGGCTGTTCGGGTGGGCTCCGATCGGCGACTGGTACGCGCTGCCGCCGGGGCTGCTCATCCTCGGTCTGCCGGGCGGGTTCCGGCTGACCTGCTACTACTACCGCAAGTCGTACTATCGCTCGTTCTGGCTGTCGCCGGCGGCGTGCGCGGTGCAGGAGCCGCACGGGAAGTACACCGGTGAGACCCGCTTCCCGCTGATCATGCAGAACATCCACCGCTACTTCTTCTACTTCGCCCTGCTGATCGGCGCGATCCTCACCTACGACGCGATCCTGGCGCTCGTCCACAAGCCGCTCGGCCTCGGCAGCTACATCCTGCTGGCCAACGCCGTGCTCATCCTCGGCTACACGCTGGGCTGCCACTCCTGCAGGCACATCACCGCGGGCCGGCTCAACCACTTCTCGCGCCACCCGTTCCGCTACAAGGCCTGGACCCTCGTCTCCAAGCTCAACGCCAAGCACCAGCAGTGGGCCTGGGCCTCGATGTTCTCCGTCATGGGCGCCGACCTCTACGTCCGTCTGGTGGCCAAGGGCATCATCGCCTTCCCGTTCGCGTAAGGAATCGTTTCACAGTGGAAATCGAGCGTCACGAATACGACGTCGTCGTCATCGGCGCGGGAGGCGCCGGGCTGCGCGCCGCCATCGAGGCCCGTCAGCAGGGCAAGCGCACCGCGATCGTGTGCAAGTCGCTGTTCGGCAAGGCCCACACGGTCATGGCCGAGGGCGGCGCCGCCGCCGCGATGGGCAACGTCAACTCCGACGACAACTGGATGGTGCACTTCCGCGACACCATGCGCGGCGGCAAGTTCCTCAACAACTGGCGCATGGCCGAGCTGCACGCCAAGGAGGCCCCGGACCGGGTCTGGGAGCTGGAGGCGTGGGGCGCGCTGTTCGACCGCACCAAGGACGGCAAGATCAGCCAGCGCAACTTCGGCGGCCACGAGTACCCCCGGCTCGCCCACGTCGGCGACCGCACCGGCCTGGAGATGATCCGGACCCTGCAGCAGCGCGTCGTCGCCCTCCAGCAGGAGGACTTCGAGACGCACGGCGACCACGAGGCCTACATCAAGGTCTTCCAGGAGTGCACGGTCACCCGCCTGCTCAAGCAGGACGACCGGATCGCCGGCGCGTTCGGCTACTGGCGCGAGAGCGGCAACTACGTCCTGTTCGACGCCCCCGCCGTGGTGCTCGCCACCGGCGGCATCGGCAAGTCGTACGTGGTCACCTCCAACTCCTGGGAGTACACCGGCGACGGCCACGCGCTGGCCCTGCTGGCCGGGGCCAAGCTGATCAACATGGAGTTCATCCAGTTCCACCCCACCGGGATGGTCTGGCCGCCCTCCGTGCGTGGCATCCTCGTCACCGAGTCGGTGCGCGGCGACGGCGGCGTGCTGCGCAACTCCGAGGGCGAGCGCTTCATGTTCAAGTACATCCCCGAGGTGTTCAAGGACAAGTACGCCACCACCGAGGAGGAGGGCGACCGCTGGTACACCGACCAGGCCAACAACCGCCGCCCCCCGGAGCTGCTGCCGCGTGACGAGGTCGCCAGGGCCATCAACGCCGAGGTGAAGGCCGGGCGCGGATCCCCCCAGGGCGGCGTCTACCTGGACGTGTCGACCCGGCTGCCCGCCGAGGAGATCAAGCGCCGGCTGCCGTCGATGCACCACCAGTTCAAGGAGCTGGCCGACGTCGACATCACCGCCGAGCCGATGCAGGTGGGTCCGACCTGCCACTACATCATGGGCGGCGTCGAGGTCGACGCCGACTCCGGCGCTGCCTCCGTGCCGGGCCTGTTCGCGGCGGGCGAGGTGTCCGGCGGCATGCACGGCTCCAACCGGCTCGGCGGCAACTCGCTGTCGGACCTGCTGGTCTTCGGCCGGCGGGCCGGCGCGGGCGCGGCGGCCTACGTCGACACGCTCGCCGCCCGGCCCCGGCCCGCGCAGGCGGACGTGGACGCCGCCCGCGCCGAGGCCGAGGCGCCGCTCCAGCGCTCGGGCGAGAACCCGTACGAGGTCCACCAGGAGCTCCAGCGGACGATGAACGACCTGGTCGGCATCATCCGCAAGGCCGACGAGGTCGCCGAGGCGCTGGAGGTCGTGGAGAAGCTCAAGGAGCGCGCCCAGCTCGTCGGCGCGGCCGGGTCGCGCGTCTACAACCCCGGCTGGCACCTGGCGCTCGACCTGCGCAACATGGTGCTCGTCTCGGAGTGCGTGGCGCGGGCCGCGCTCAAGCGCGAGGAGAGCCGGGGCGGCCACACCCGCGACGACTTCCCCGGCATGAACCCCGAGTGGCGCCGCAAGCTGCTCGTCTGCTCCACCGGCGACGGCCGGTCGATCCAGGTCGAGGAGCGCGTCCAGCCTCCGATGCGCGACGACCTGATCACCCTGTTCGACCGCGACGAGCTGAAGAAGTATCTCACCGACGAAGAGATGGCCGAGTTCGACGGGATTTCGAAATGAGCTACAAGGCGAAGTTCAAGGTCTGGCGCGGTGAGGGAGGCGAAGGCAGGCTCGAAGACTTCACCGTCGAGGTGAACGAGGGCGAGGTCGTCCTCGACATCATCCACAGGCTCCAGGCCACCCAGGCCCCCGACCTCGCGGTCCGCTGGAACTGCAAGGCCGGCAAGTGCGGCTCCTGCTCGATGGAGATCAACGGCAAGCCGCGCCTGGGCTGCATGACCCGGATGTCCACCTTCGCGGAGGACGAGACCATCACGGTGACCCCGATGCGGACCTTCCCCGTCATCAAGGACCTGGTCACCGACGTCTCGTACAACTACCAGAAGGCCCGGGAGGTGCCGTCCTTCACGCCCCCGGAGGGCGTGCGGCCCGGCGAGTACCGGATGCAGCAGGTCGATGTCGAGCGGTCCCAGGAGTTCCGCAAGTGCATCGAGTGCTTCATGTGCAACAACGTCTGCCACGTCATCCGCGACCACGAGGAGAACAAGCCGGCCTTCTCCGGCCCCCGCTTCCTCATGCGGATCGCCGAGCTGGACATGCACCCGTACGACGTGGCCGACCGCAAGGACTCGGCCCAGCAGGACCACGGCCTCGGCTACTGCAACATCACCAAGTGCTGCACCGAGGTCTGCCCCGAGCACATCAAGATCACTGACAACGCGCTGATCCCGATGAAGGAGCGCGTGGTCGACCGCAAGTACGACCCGCTGGTCTGGCTCGGCAACAAGATCTTCAAGCGCTCGTCCAAGTGACACCGGCGGCGGGGCCTTCGGGCCCCGCCGTTCTCACTTGCTCTTGCGCCGCAGCCCGCGCCTGCGCTTGCCCTGCTCGGGCCGGGGCTCCTCCACCGTCGCGCCGTCTGCCGGCGTGTCCTCCGCCGGCGTGTCCGGCAGCGGCTGGACGACCGTCCGGTCCGCCGCGAACGCCTGCCACGGCTCGGCGTCGCCCTGCTCGGCCATCGACGCCGCACCCAGCGGGCGCTCGGGCGTGTCCTCGTACGGGCCCGCGCCGCCGGGCGGGATGTCCGAAGGCGGCGGCTCCGGCGGGACCAGCGGCTCGAACGGCGCCCGGTAGGCCGGCTCCTGGTCCACGGTGTCGAACTGGTCCGGCTGCAGCACCACCGGCTCCTGCACGGGCGCCGGCTGCTGGTGCTCGGGAGCCGCCTGGCCGTACATGGCCGGGTCCTGGTAGACCGCGCCGTACTGGACCTGGCCCCCCGGATACGTCTGCACCGGGACGAAACTGATGATCGGCGCGTACGCCGTGCCGCCCGGATAACCCGGCGCCGGGAACGCCGCCGTGGCATAACCCGGACCCGCCGGGTAGCCCGCCATCTCCGGCGGCACCGGCGGCAGCTGCGGCCCCGCCTTGCGCACCGCCGCGGCATGCGCCATCCGGCGCAACCGGCCCTCGAAGATCAGCACCGCGAACAGCACCAGCAGCACCATGACCAGCGCCGGAATGCTGAGCTGCTGCGTCAGCGTCCGCTGGTCGAACTCCGGCGCCGCGTTACGCACCTCCAGCGGGATCGGCTCGCTCTCCGACGACTGCGGCAGCGTCTCCGACGGCAGCGGGTCGCTGGTGGCCACCTGCGGCATCTCGACCTCCGACTCCGTCTCGGAAGGCGTCGC
The DNA here is from genome assembly GCF_053590035.1 of Nonomuraea sp. NPDC003214. Lineage (NCBI taxonomy): Bacteria > Bacillati > Actinomycetota > Actinomycetes > Streptosporangiales > Streptosporangiaceae > Nonomuraea > Nonomuraea sp. NPDC003214. The sequence continues at coordinate 151,027 of NZ_JBSFSX010000010.1, forward strand.
CGCCGGGACCTCCACGCTCTGCGTCGGCAGCGGCTGAGGCTGCGGGGCCGAGCTCGTCTGCGGCGTCGGATCGGGCGCCTGCGTGGTCTTCGTCGGCGTCGGCTTGGCGGTCGTCTTCTTCGGAGTCGGCGTCGCCGTGACCGTCTTGGTGACCGTCGTCTCCGGCTGCTCCGTCGGGGTCGGCGTCGGCAGCGTGGTGATGACGGTGACCGTGGTCTCCGGCGGACCCTCCTCGCACACCTCGCCCGCGTCACACGGCTCCACCGGGGTCAAGGCCGTCGCCGAAGCGCTCTGCCCCACGAACGGGGCGACACCCGCGCAGGTCAGCCCCAGTGCGAGCACCATCGCGGACACGGCCGTCGCTCGCGTGCGTGCCACCTGTGCCCTCCGCGCAGTCCCGCAACCTTGGTCAAGGGAATACTAGTCGGGTAAAAGGCACAGTAAAGACGGAATTACCAGACGTTTTTTTGAATGCGTGCCCGCTGCACCCTGGCGATCAGCCACAGCGCCCCCATCAGCGCCGCGATCCCCACCGCCACGGCAGGCACGCCCCGCGGCCCGGCCAGCGGATTCACCGCCTCCTCGGCCCGTACCCGCATCTTCCCGCCCCCGACCTCCCGCGGCAAGGGCGCCTCCACCGCCTCCGCCGGCTGCCCGGTCTGCACAGGCGCCAACGCCACCCCGCCCCCACCGGGAGCAGCGGCAGGCGCCTCCTGCTGGGCGGGCACGCCCTCAACGGCAGTGGCCCCACCCAACGCGGGCGCGTCCGCGACGTACGGCGCGTACCCCCGCACGGTGGCCCCACCCGGCGCGGGCGCACCCCCGACCGAGGGTGCCGCGCTGAGGGCCGGCGCGTCCTGGGCGTTCGCGCCCTTCTGAGCGGATGCGCCCCTCTGAGCGGGCGCGCCGCCGGTGGACGGTGTGCGGCCACGTACGGCGGGGTCGCCCGGCGCGGGCGCGCCACCTACGGGCGGCGTGCGCCTGCGCGTGGTGGCGTCGCCCGGCGCGGGTGCGCCCCCGACGGAGGGTGCGGCCTTGAGGGAGGGTGCGGCATGGAGAGCGGGCGCGTCCTGGGCGGGCGGGCGTTCGTGGCGGGATGCGTCCCTCTGGGCGAGCGCGTCCTGCCGGGACGGCCGGGCCGAGTGGCCTCCGGGGTACGGAGGGACGGCGGCGGGCGGGGCTGCCTTCCGGGTGAGGCGTACGGCGTTGCCGCTGAAGCCCACCGCGTCACGCGGCACGGGCCCCTCGAAGACCGCGGTACGCACGCTCCTGGCGATCGTCGTGTGCCCGAGCCCGTCGTCCTCGCGCACCTTCGCCACAGCGGCCAGTTCGACCTCGCCGGCCCCCTGCGGAACGGTGAGCGTCACGTCCACGACCTGCTTGCCGGCGAGCCGCCCCAGCGGGCACACGCGGGCACCGGCGTCCACCGCCCCCGAGAGCGCCCGGTTCGCCGTCACCCGGGCGCCTGCCACCCGCCCGGGGACGCCCTCCGGAGGAGCGGCGACCCCCACCGGCGCGGGACTCGCTACGACCTCAGGGACGACCCCGGTGACAGCCCCAGCGACAGCGCCCGTGGCGGGGCAGGCGACGGTGGTGAGGGCGGCGGCCGGGACCGTGGCGACCGCGAGCCGGGCGTCGTGCCCCAGGCCCTTGAGCCGCACCTGGTAGCGCAGCACGTCGCCGGTCCTGATCCATTTGAGCACCCCGTCGGGGTTGCCCACCTGGTCGAGCACCATGGACACCCCGTTGGCCGCCGCAGGCACGGCGGGCACTGCGGCAGCGAGCATCAGGGCTCCGCCCACGATCCAGCCCCGATTCATGACGCCGCCTCCCTCATCGTGACAAATAACGCCCAGTAATCGTTATGTCACAGAGGGCGACCATTCAATCCTCGCGGAGCAGTTTCTCCACGGCTTTCATCACGGGCAGGTCCCCCGCCAGCCACGGCACGTCGTAGTACGCGCCGGGCGCGAGCCAGCGCAGCGCCAGGTGTTCCTTGGGCCGGGGCGTGCCTGCGGCGACGGTGGCGAGCCAGACGCGCAGCACGTACTCCTTGCCGAGCGCCCAGTCACCGCCGACCCGTTCGCCGACGGCGATCTCCACGCCGAGTTCCTCGCGGCACTCGCGGACCAGCGCGTCGAGCTCGCTCTCCCCCGGGTCGACCTTCCCGCCGGGGAACTCCCACCCGCCTCTCAGCGCCGCGGGCGCGCCCCGCTGCGCGGCGAGCACCTGCCCGCCGTCTCCCACGATCGCCGCGGCCACCACGATCACTGTCATAGGGATGCATTCTTCAGCTTCTCGAGCTGGTCGAGGACGGCGGGGTTCTGCAGAGGCCGGGTGAACCCGACGATCTTGTCCCGCGACTCGTAGCTCGTCACCTTGATCGGCCCGCACAGCCGGCAGCGTGCCTCCACCATCTTCCCCTTCGACACGACCATCCCGACATGCCCGGGGTTGTTGGCCGACGTGCCCGGCCCGGCGTTGAAGAACACCAGGTCGCCGGGCTGCTCGGTGCCCTGTTCGATCTTCACCCCGAACGGCCACTGCCCGAACGTGGTGCGCGGGATCGACAGCCCAGCCGACCGGTAGGCGGCGAAGATGATGCCCGAGCAGTCGAACGCGTCGGGCCCGGTCCCGCCCCACAGGTACGGCTTGCCGCGCTGGTCCAGCGCGTAGGCCAGGATCTTGCGCACGACGTCGCTGGGCGCGGCCTCGACCAGCGGCTCGTCACAGGAGTCGTCGGTCTCGGGCGGCACCTCGACCTCGCCGGACCTGGCGTACTTCCTGGCGATCTCCTCGACCTGGTCCACGTACCACCAGGCCCGGTTGTAGACGAACAGGGCGCGGCGGACGTTCTCGGGGGCGCCGTTGCGCTTGAGCATCCTGGCCGCGCCGAGAATGGCGTCGGCAGGGTTGTAGACGTCGCCGATGCCGTCGCCGTCGCCGTCGGAGGCGTAGCCGTTGAACGTCGACGACATGGGGATCCGGGCCTTGCCGCCCCACGTGCTGATCAGGAACTGCATCGGCCCGGCCGCGCCGGCGTAGTTGGTGCCGCTCTTGACGCCCGGCAGGTTGGAGCGGCCGTGGTCGGTCTCACGCTTGCCGACGGCGGCCAGGATGTTCCACTGGACGCCGATCTTCTTGCCGTGCTGCCGGTAGAGCTCCAGGTATTCGGTGGGGATGTCGGAGGCGGCCGAGTCGGACGCCTCCTGCACCTGGGTGCCGTCGGTGCAGTCGGGCGGCGCGCCACCGCTGCCGACGAACGAGGGGATGGACGTCATCAGCATCGGCGACACGATGACCAGGACGAGCAGCAGCATCCCGGCGACGACGACCGCGAGGATCACGCGGGGGCGGGAGGTGTTCACCCCTGCGGATCCCCGTCCTGGCCCTCGTCGGCGGGCCTCAGGTCGAACACCCGCCAATCGGAGCCCAGCTGGCTGACCGTCACCGCGTAGTCGGCCGCCTGCTGCTTGGCGCCGCTCTTGCCGGTGAGCTGCTGCGTCGCGGTGATGACGAACACGATGCTGGTCTTCTCGATCTGCCGGATCTCCTTCAGCGCGGCCGTCGCCGTGGACACGGTCTGGTCGTCCTGCTCCACCGGGCCGGCCGCGGTGCGGGTCCTGGCCAGGATGTTGCCGAAGTCCGCGGTGGTGTACTTGCGCACCCGGTCGGCGTACGTCTGCGGCGCCTCGTCGAAGCGGTACGTCGCGTACTCGGCGGTGAAGCGTTCGGCCAGGTCGGCGGCGGCGGCGAGCTGCTCCTTGGACATCGGCAGGAAGGAGTAGACGTCGAAGGGCGCGTCACTGGCGGTGGCCAGCGGCGTGCTCGCGATGGCCGGCGTGCTCGTGGTCCGGCCGGAGGCGGCCTGCTCGGCGGCGGGCTGCTCCGGGTCGGGCCACAGCCACAGGTAGGCGCCGACGGCAGCGATGATCACGACGATGACGGCGAAGGCCATCCCTCGCTTGTCGCCCCGCTGAGCCATGATCAGTCCCTGTCCGGGTGGGAGGGGTTGAGCCAGAACGGCACCGGCGGCTCGGCCTTGCGGGAGCTGCCCCACAGCGGCGGCGGCTCGGAGGCGCGGCCGTCGGACTCGGAGCGGCTGAACATGCTGCCGCCTCCGCCGTTGCCGAACACCCGCCCGTCCTCGTTCCTGCCGAAGATGCCGCCGCCTGACGACTGCCGGTCGGACCGCGACCCGCCGCCGGAGCCGGTCCGCCGCGACCCGCCGAACATCGACCCGCCCGACCGGGACCCGCCGCCGCCCGAACCGCCGAACCGCGACGCGCGCGACCCCCCGGACCCGGACCCGCCGGACCCGGAGCCGCCGAACCGCGACCCGCCGGACCCGCCCGACCAGGAGCCGCCGGACCGGGACCCGCCCGACCCGCCGGACCCGCTCGCGCCGCCTGAGCCGCCTGAGCCGCCGAGGCGGGAGCCGCCCGTACGGGTGCCGCCCGAGCCTCCGCGTGGCGCCCAGCCACCGCCCGAACGGCCGCCGAACCAGCCGCCGCCCGCCGTACCGGAACCGCCGGAACCACCCGAGCCACCTGAGCCGCCGGGACGGCCAGGGGCGGCGCCGCGCGGGGCCGCGCCGGCGCCGCGCGTGCGGGTCGGCGTGCCACCCAGGTTGAGCGGCGGCGCGTCGCCCTTGCGGGGAGCGGTCGCCTGCCGCCCGGCCGCCTTGCCGCCCTGCGGGTCAGTGTCGAGCGGCGCGGGCACCCGGACGCCCGACGGCATCGCGCCGGTCTCGCCCTCCTCGCCGCGCGCCCGGCCCTGGGCGACGGTCGCCGCCGTGGCGCCGGCCGCGCCGCCCGCCACCGCGCTGACGATGGGCTCCGCCTTACGCGCCCCCCAGCGGCCGATCCTGGCCGAGGCGACCGGCGGCAGCACGTTCGAGGCCCGCTCCAGGACGGGCGAGCTGGCCGCGTCGCCGAGCATGCGGGTGGTGAGCGTGTGCCCGTTCATGGAGGCGAACAGGTGCTGGAACGGCCGCCGGTAGAAGAACACCGCGATCGTCAGCAACGCCATGAACAGGATCTGCATGCCCCACGGCATCGCGGTCGAGATGATCAGCGCGTAACCGTACACGAGCACGCCGAGCACGAGCGCGAGCACGGCCTGCCGCAGCAGGGTGCCGATCAGCATCTCCACCCAGCGCATGGCGATGATCCGCCCGCTGCCCGGATGCACGCCGATGAGCAGGAACACCGGCCCGAGGATGAGCAACAGCAGGAAGCCCACCTTGAGCACCAGCAGCGAGACCGCCACCAGGAAGATGAGCACCCCGGCCACCAGCGCGGCGATCAGCGCGCCGATGGCCACGCCGAGCCGGCTCGTCCAGTCACGCCCGGAGAAGATGAAGTAACGCGAGTCGTTGCGCAGCTTGTCAGCGATCTCGGCATATTTCGCCTGATGCGCTCCCACATCGGGTGCCGGTTGGCCTGCCGTGGCCGGTGGGATGGACTGCGTCTCCAGCATCGTGCGGCCGAAGTCGCGCACGATCGGCTGGTTGGGGTCGGCGGTGCCGAACAGGCCCATCAGCCACGGCTTGCACACCAGCGTGGACCAGAGCGCGTCGGCGTTCTGGTCGACGCCCGGGGTGCCGTTCTGGCCGAAGCCGCCGGCCTTGACCTCGGGGCTGGCGTCGCCCGGAGGCGGCAGGCAGGACGCGCCGCCCGCGCCGGGCAGCCCGGAGAAGGCGGAGTTGACGACCTCACCGGTCTTGTCCGTGACGACCTTGCCCAAGCCGGTGAAGTCCTGCGGCCGGCTGAGGAACCAGGTGGCGACCGTGACCGCGAGCACCATCCAGATCACGCCCTCGGCGGTCGTGGTGGCCCGCTTGCGGATCAGCCCGTACCAGGCCAGCCAGATCGCGCCGAGGATGACGATGGGCTGCAGGTAGGGCCAGTACATGGCCTCCGACAGGTTCGTCACGATGTCGTCGACCACGTCCTTGATCGACTGGAGCGGCCCCTCGGTCGCCGCCGCCTGGTAGGTCGTGATCGTGAGCCGGTCGACGGCCTTGGCCCACAGGAAGATCGTGTTGGCCCACGAGTTGCCGAGCACGGCCGCGATGTCGGAGCAGCCGAGCTCGTGCGTGTGCCAGAACTGGCCGGCCATGCCGAACTGGCTGTAGTTGGTGACCGCCGCCGGCGTGCCGGGCTCGGGCGTCGGCGGCTGCATCATGCCGTCGGTGCCGCCGCCGATCACCTCGGGGGCGAGCTCGCCGGACAGGTCACACGGGCCCGCGGCGGCGGGCGACAGGCTGCCCGCCACGATCGGCACCACGAGGACGCCGAGCAACACCACAAGCGCCAGAGCCCATCGTCTGGGTAGCCGGATCCTCATGACCGCACCTCCTGCGCGTGGCCCACTCCCCCTTGAAGATCATCATGCCCGCCGCCGCCGGGTTTGTCGTGTGTCGGGTTCGTGTCGAGCCAGCGGAGCAGCTCCTCGGAGATCAGGTCTACTCCGATGCGGCCCGCCCTGCCATCCAGATCACGGAAAATGCATTCCCCGTTGCCCAGCGATCTGAGGACGGCCTTGTGCTCCTCCGACGGTTCGACGCCCAGCAGCGACATCACGTGACCGACCTCCACCCGTTCGGTCGAGCGGAAGGCGAACACCGACGACAGGCAGTTGGTCACCTGTTCGTTGAGCAGGTCGCCCGCGTTCTGCGAGACCAGGACGAGGGCGGTGTTGCGGGAGCGGCCCATCCGGCTGACCTCGGGCACCAGCTTGGCGCCCTCGGGCGTGGACGTGATCGCCCACGCCTCGTCCAGGAAGATCGCCTTGGGCGCGCGCCGGTCGAGGCCGTTCATCAGCCGCCGGGCGAACTGCGACACCAGGTAGAGCAGGGCCACCGACAGCCGCTGCTCGTAGGAGTAGTCGTCGCGGCCCGTGGCCACGTCGGGAAGCGTCAGCCCGCCGAGCGTGAACACGGTGGTCCAGCCCTCGCTGTCGATCTGGTCGCCGCCCGACGGGTCGAAGCAGAGCCTGGCCAGGTGCATCTCCGACATCGAGCGCAGCACCGCGCCCAGGTTCTTCGACGCGGCGTCCTCGGCCTGCCCCAGATAGTCGACGACCTTGCCGAGCGACGGGTCGGCGGCGTTGGACACCGCCGCCACCGCCTGGATCATCGCCGACTCGCGCTCCTCCGACATGCGCGGCAGCAGCAGCCGCAGCGTCTCGGTCGCCATCGTCTTCTTGGCCGCGATGTCGTCCCCGAACGAGAACGGGTCCAGCAGCCCCGGCGCGGCCGAGCCCAGCGGGATGATCCGCGCCTTGCGCTCGCGCTTCTGCAGCAGCTCGACCAGTGACTCGGCGTCGCCCTTCGGGTCGATCACCGCGACCGTGACGCCGCGCAACGCCATCTGGTAGATCATCAGCAGGGCCAGCGTCGTCTTGCCGCCGCCCGGCTCGCCGGTGATCGCGATGGCGGTCGGCCGGTTGCGGCTGGCCGCCAGCAGCGGGTCGAAGTGCACGATGCTGCGCGCCCGGCCGACGGTCTCCCCGATGTACGGGCCCAGCCAGCCCTCGCCGCCCTCCTCCAGCCGGTCGCCCAGGTCGACGGTCGCCGTCGCCATCCCGCCCGCGATCGTCCGCAGCGGCTGACGCTGGGCGTAGGCGTTGACGCCCACCTTCTCGCCCGGCAGCGACTCGCAGAACAGCGAGAACTGGTCACCGGTCGAGTTGACCACGTCGATGCCCATGTCGCGGTAGTGCTCGACGACCGCCTCCACCCGCTGCACGCAGATGTCCTCGGTCGGCGCCGACACGATCAGCCGGTGCCACCCGTACACGAACGGCAGCCGCTCCTTCGTGATGCCGTGCTCCAGCATCCGGGCCGCGTCGATCTGCTCCGCCAGCGCCAGCGGCGCCTCCGCGCCCGCCTCGCGGATGTGGATGTCCATGTCGCGGGCGTGCGCCAGCTTGCGCGCCACGTCCTTGGACGCCTTCACCGGCGGGATCAGCCGCATCCGCGACGACACCTCCACCGGGAACGGCAACTGGTCGGCGAAGTGCATCCACGGCTCCCCGTCGGGGAACGGCATCAGGTCCGGGAACCGGGCGAACGACAGATACGCCACGTACGAGTCGCCCTGCGGCTGCACGATCCGCAGCAGCGACCTGCCGTTGTGGATCTCACCCTCGACCAGCGACTCGATCTCGCCCTTGCCCCAGCGCCGCTTCGGGCTCGCCGACGGCGCCGCGTCCGCCAGCGCCCCCGCCGCCGCGTGCTGGAACAGCCACGCGACCTCCACCGACGTGGCATGCCGGGCATACAGGGCACTGGACGCCAGCGCCCGGCCCAGCCGCTCGGCCTGCTCGGTCCACCGGCCGACCTCGCTCTCGGGCACGTGGTCGTCCTCCAGCCCGAGGACCTTCTCCGTCTTCTGGTAGAAGCCGAACACCTGAGCCAGCACCCCGGCGCCTAGCTGCTTGCCCCGCGGACCGAGCCGTACGCCCAGATAGACCTCCTTCGACCAGAAGTCCTTCGCCCAGACGTGCCGGTACATCTCCTCCAGGTAGTCGCGCCAGCCCGGCCCCTCGTCGGAGGTCGCGTTGAGCGCCATCGCCCACTCCGCCGCCGGATAGGCGCGATGCGCCACCCGCAGGTGCACCTCGGCGTCGGGCATCCTGATCGCGGCCAGCGCGATCGTGATGTTGGTGGCCAGCGCCTCACGCTCCTCAGGCGTGACGAACTCGTAGCTGACCGTCGGAAGGCGGAAATACGCCCATGCGTCGGTGTCCGTGAGCAGGATGCGGTCGTCGAAATAGCGGACCGCCAGGCGCTGACGCGCTCTAGACGCCCTGCTCATGCCGCCCCCTCGGCGCATGAACGGGCCATGCCTGCTCGCATGTTCACTTATCGCTCACCGATTCTCGTGCCCGGGGGGTCACTCGCCAGCTCCTCTTCCTCAGTTCGGACCTTCTGTGCCGCGAAGCCCGCGATCACGACCCCGGCGAGAGCGAGATACGCCCGCCGCCCGGCCGCGCGCAGCTGCCCCGGATCGACCACCCCGGCGCCGCCCGGCGCCAGATCGTCGTCCCAGGGGACCCTGACGATGGCCCGGCACCTGCCGCGCGCCACCGCCTCCGCCTGCTCGACGTCCGTCATCGAACGCCGGCTCACCCCGTTGACCACCATGACCGCGCGCCGCCTCAGGTGCGCGCAGCCGTGCCCGTCCAGCCACTCGTACGTCATCGCCACCGCGTCCGGCGCCTCCACGCTCGCGGGCACCACGAGCACGAGCTGATCCGCGTACGGGAGCACGCGGGCGGCCAGCGCGGCGGCCGGATCGATCACCGTGAGCTTGTAGTGCCGGTCGAGCAGGCTCATCGCCTCGCCCAGCCGGTGGTCCGAGAACAGCCCCCGGTCGGCCAGCCGCTGCTCGTCGCCGTCGGCCCCCACCACCTCCAGCCCCGAAGCGGTGCGCGTGGTGTAGCCGCGCATCGTCAGATAGCCGCTCACCCGCTGCAACCCCGCCAGCAGCGACGTCAGCGTCTCGGGCGTCTCCGGATGGATGCGGCTCGTCATGCTGCTGTCACCCGACGCCGCGTCCACGGCCACCACCCGGTCGTCGCGGTACTGCGCGAACGTGTGACCCAGCATCAGCGCCGTCGTGCTCTGCCCGGCGCCGCCGGTGCACCCCAGCACCACCACCCGCCGGCTCCCGGCGAACACGCCCCGGGCGCGCGCCTCGTCCAGCTCCGACCCGTCGGTCCGTACGCCGTTGCCGCCCACGACCACCTGCGCGATGCGCCGCCAGCCGCCCGAGTCGCGCCCCACCACGGACTCGACCCGCCGCACCCGCTGCCCCGGCCTGGGCCCCGGCACCACGGCCGCCCCGCCGTCACGCCCCTCCTCCGGCTCAACGGGCACCGTCGGCGCCTCGGCCACCGGCGGCGCCTCGGCCACCGGCGCCTCGGCCACCGGCTCCGGCGCGACCTCCTCCGGCGGCGGCAACTCCCCGGGCACGACGTCCGGACGATGAATCGCCCGGCTCGGCAGCTCAGCCTCACGCCCCCGCAGCGGGCGCGACAGGGTGACGGGCTTGGCGTCGGGACTCAACGGCGCCCACGCCCGCGCGTCGGGCAACGCCACCCCCGGCCCCAACCTGGGCGGCTGCCCCTTCCTGTGCTGACTCCGCGCCGCCTCATCCCCCTCGGCCTCCGGCCCAGCCCCACCAACCTCACCGTGGACCTCCTCGGAGGCGGCGGCCTCCTCGGAGGCGGAGACCCGCCCGGATGCAGCCGCCCGTTCGGGGGCACCGGCCTGCTCCGGACCGGGGGCTTGCGCGGAGGCGCCCTCCTTCGCACGGGCGGCGGCCCGCTCGGACGCGGGGGCCTCCTCAGGGGCGACGGCCCGGAAGCGGGCGGCGTCCTCCTCAGAGGCGGCGGCCTCCCCGTATGCGGCGCCCCGCTCGGACGCGGGGGCCTCCTCAGGGGCGGCGGCCTGCTCGGAAGCGGCGGCCCGCTGGTGGGCGGGGGCCTGCTCGGAGGCGGGGGCGGCACTCCCCCCAACCGGGGACCCCCCGGAAGCGGCCGCTTCCTCAGCGGCCGGCCCCGCATCGGAGACGGAGGCACTCTCACGGACCGAAGACTCTCCACGCGCCACCGCAGGCACCGGGGGCTGTCCGGACGCAGGGGCAGGCTCACGGGCCGGAGGCTGCCCGGAGGCCGACGCCCCCTCCTGGGCCGCGGCCGGCTCGGGCGCGGGCGCGCTCCCGGCGGGCAGTGCGCGGTCGGGCGTCGGGCTGCCCTTGTGGCGGCCCGGGGTGACCTCGGGGGTCTGGGTGGCGTCGGGGGTGGGGGTGGGTTTGGGGGGGTCGGCGGTGGCGGCGAGTTTGCGGAGGCGGCGCAGGGCCTCGGTGTCGATCGGCTTGCCCGTGGGTTTGCGGGCCGCCGTCTCCGGTCTGGGGCGCGCCGGGGCGGGGTCGCGTACGCCGTCGAAGGCGCGCAGGCCCTGCGCGTCCGGTGCGGGGTCGGGGGCGGCGGGGGTGTCGCGTACGAGGCGCAGCTCGACCGGGGCCGAGGGCGAGGGCACGGGCGACGACGAGGGTGACGACGGCTCGGGGGCGAGGGCGGGGGCGGCGGCGGTGGGGCGGACGCGGGAACCCCAGCGGACGGGCGGGTCGGCGAGCGGCGCCTGGGCGGCGGCCACGGCGGCGGCGGCCACGGCGGGGCGGACCTGGCGGGGCCCGGTGACCCGTTCGGGGGCGCGCTTGCGCTGGGTCTGGCGGGCCTTGCGGGGCTTCTTGACCTTCACCCGCTTGGGCGTGGCGTGCCAGACGCGGCCGGAGAACGTGATGGTCTCGGGCTCGGCCGCTGGCGACAGCCGGTACCAGGCGCGCGGCTGCCCCAGGTAGCGCAGCTGCGACTCCAGCAGCTCGGTCAGCCGTTTGCCCTCGATGACGGGCCGGGTGGACAGCCAGGTGACGATGCCGGGCGGGACCAGGAAGAGCACGTGCCAGGGCATCTCGACGGGTACGCCGACGAGCCAGAGCAGGAGCGACCACGGCACGAAGACGCCGACGAACACGCCGATCCAGACGATGGGCAGCGGCATGGGGAGCCGTAGGTCGTACAGCTTGTAGAGCCGCTTCTCGATACGCCAGATGTTCGTGTACGTGGGCAGGTCCACGCGGTCCTCCTCTCCACCCGCTCGTTCATGACCGCGCGGAGGCGGTCCCAACCCTCACTGGTCGATGCCCAGCGCGCCCGCGATCGCCTTGGCCGTCACCTCGATGATGTTGGGCACGTAGAAGATCACGCCGATGGCCACGGCCAGGATCAGGAACTGGACGAAGCGCGTGATCTCGCGGGTGAAGAGGAAGAACAGCGCGACCACGGACACGACGACGAGGAACAGCGGGGCGAAGAACGCGCGCAGGAAGTCGGCGAGTCCTTCGGTGTTGACGCCCGTCGGTGCTGGTGTGGGCGTCATTTCGATGAGGTTGAGCACTATGGTTTTCAAGATCACTTCTTGTCCTCCCGGGGGGTGCCGATCAGCAGCGCGGTCGTGCGTCTACCCAACGGCCCTACCGGCGCCGCGGATGTCGTCGACGTACCATTTGTCGCCCTGCTTCTCGACAGTGAGGCGGTAAGCCTGCTGGAGGCGGCCGGACACCGCTTCGGGGTTGTTGGCCTCGTCCGCGGGCGGCGTGCCGTCGGGCACGATCCACACCACGACCGCCTGGATCTCACGGGTGGCACCCCCCACAGGCACCACGACACTCTTGAGCTCGCCGAAGGTGAACGCGCCCGCGAAGGTGGGCAGGCTCGTGCCGGCGGTCACGTAACGCTGCAGCTCGACGGTGTTGCCCAGCGCGTAGTAGCGGAAGAAGCCTTCGAGCTGCGGCTTGAGCTCGGCGGCCGCCACGTCGTCACTCTCGGGCGCGGCCACCTGCGGCAGCTCGGCCGGCGCGGGGGCGGGCAGGATGGCGGGCCAGCCGGAGACGACGAACCTGTCCTCGGAGTAGTAGAGCGGCACCGACAGGTGAAGCCTGCGGGAGCCCGACTGGAACGCGACGGTGACGATCGCGTTGTTGTCGTCGCTGACCTGGATGTCGTACGGCTGGATCGCCACGGCGCCGAGCTTGCCGTTGCCGTCCCAGCCCATCTGCTGGTCCATGCCGTCGGCCATGAACGCGGCCAGCTTGCCGGACCTGCTCACGGCGTCGTCGGGGCTGAAATTCAGGTAAACGCCGGCGAACTGCGCGGCGAACGCCATGCCACGGTCCGCCGGGAACGAGCTGCCCGGTTGGGCGGCCGCATTCGGCGCGGCGGCGTTTTGGCCGGTAAACCGCTCAAAAGGGGCACGGATCCCATTCACCACGATAACCACAATAAGCGCCCAGAGAATGATGCGCCCGGTCCACACCAGCCATCGCCCGCCGCCGCCCGACCAGCCTCCGCGCCGCGGCCTGTGCGGAGGCGGCGCGTCGAAGTCGTGTTCAGGGCGTGCGGAAAGGCCGGGGTCGCCAGCGATCCGAGGACCGTGCTGGACGGTTGACCTACGAGCCATCACGCCTCCGCTCGCGCCAATCCCCCCGGCTGGCGCGGTGTCGTCCGTTGCCGATCCCCATCATCCGCGGTGAAGCAGTCACCCTATCCGGTCTCCGCCATTGTTCCAGGAAAGCCACGCCCATGCTGCAAGCATCGCCGTCCGGGGGCAAACCGAGTGCGCATGGGACGCATCGGAGCGCCGACTTGTGTGCGTTCCCTGTCGAATGGGCATTTGACCAGGCCAGAGACCTAAAAACGCATAACCCGGTGGCCACCTATTCCTGTCCATATGGCGTCAGGGGTGCTCTGACCTGCGATTTCCTCCTGAAAACAGGAACGGCCGCCTTGCCCGGCAGCGGGCAGGCGGCACGTCCGTATAGGGGGTCAGGCCGGCTCGGGGCCCTGGTCGCCGACCGGCCTGCGGCGGCTGTGAAGCTCGACGACGGTCGGGGGTGCGGCGGGCGGTACGGCCCGCTCCAGCGACCCGCGCAGCTCCGCGAGCATCATCCTGGCGTCGCCTCCGCGCGTGCGGGTGGCCAGCTCCTCCCGTTCGTCCACCTTCCTGCGCAGATATGCCTCCCGGTTGACGCGCAGGCCGTACATGAGCTCCACCCTGAGCAGGGCCAGCTCCTCCTCCAGGGTGATGCCCGCGAGCTTCGGCACCGGACGACGTCTGCGGATGATGCGACGGATCATGAGGGCCTCCCGATTCAGCGTGAACGCCGTGACGATTCGACGCGCAAACTCGCCGGGTGGTTGACGCGGAAGCTGTCCCTCAGGCAACGAACCGGGCGACGAACACGAACTCCCGCCCCGGCCGGTCCGGCGCGTCGCGCACGTCCTCGACCCGGTAGCCCGCCGCGACCAGCGACCGCTCGACCTCGTCCCGCTCCCGGAACCGCAGCGTCGAGTCGGACGTGACCACGTCCCCGCCGTCGCCGAAGACGTACGTGTGCCGGAAGGTCACGAGCGGGCCGGACACGTCCAGCACCTCGCACCACGTCTCGACCTCGCCGACGCCCGCGATCTCCACCCGCCTGCGGGTACGGTCGCGCGTCCACTCCAGCCAGGCGCGCCGGGCGGGAACGCGGGTCTCGAAGGCCAGCACGCCCTCCGGCCGCAGCGCCGCCCGGACGCCGCGCAGCGTGGCCTGCCAGTCGTCGTCGGTGAGGAAGACCTGGGCCACGTTCGCGGTCATCACGGCCAGGTCCACGCGCAGCGGCGGCAGCGTGGTGGCGTCACCGTGGATCCACCGCACCGCGCCGCACTTGCCGCGCGCCACGTCCAGCGACGCCTGCGCCGGGTCGACGCCGACCACCTCGACGCCGCGCGCGGCCAGCAGGCACGCGAACGTGCCCGTGCCGCAGCCCACGTCGAGCACCCGCCGGGCGCCGAACTCCGCCACCATCGCCGCATAGGCGTCGAGGTCGCTCCGGTCGGGGTCGAGCGGGTCGTAGATCCGGGCCAGCCGGGGATCGGCGAAGATCGCGTCGGGCACGCGCCCACGTTAGACGTTGAAGCGGAACTCCACCACGTCGCCGTCGCGCATCACGTAGTCCTTGCCCTCGATCCGGGCCTTGCCGGCCGAGCGGGCGCTGGCGATCGAGCCGGCCTCGACCAGGTCGTCGAACGAGACGACCTCGGCCTTGATGAAGCCGCGCTGGAAGTCGGTGTGGATGACGCCGGCCGCCTCGGGCGCGGTGGCGCCCTTGCGGATCGTCCAGGCCCTGGTCTCCTTCGGCCCGGCCGTCAGGTAGGTCTGCAGCCCGAGCGTCTCGAAGCCGACCCGGGCGAGCTGCGACAGGCCCGACTCCTGCTGGCCGACCGACTGCAGCAGCTCCAGCGCCTCCTCGTCGTCGAGCTCCACCAGCTCCGACTCGATCTTGGCGTCGAGGAACACCGCCTCGGCGGGCGCGACCAGGGCCGACAGCTGGGCCCGCAGGTCGTCGTCGACCAGCTCGTCGGCGTCGAGGTTGAACACGTAGAGGAACGGCTTGGCCGTCAGCAGGTGGAGCTCGCGCAGCTCCTCGCCGTCGAGCTGGGCCTCGAAGATCGTCTTGCCGGTCTCCAGGACCTTGAGCGCGGCCTCGGCGGCCTCCAGCGCGCCCTTCTTGTCCTTGTTGTGACGCGACTCCTTCTGCAGGCGCGGGATCGCCTTCTCCACCGTCTGCAGGTCAGCCATGATCAGCTCGGTGTTGATCGTCTCGATGTCGCGCTTGGGCGAGATCTCCCCGTCGACGTGCGTCACGTCGGGGTCGCCGAAGACCCGGATCACCTGGCAGATCGCGTCGGTGTCGCGGATGTTGGCCAGGAACTGGTTGCCCCTGCCCTGCCCCTCGGACGCGCCCTTGACCAGCCCGGCGATGTCCACGAACTCCACCTTGGCCGGCAGGATCCGGGCCGAGCCGAAGATCTTGGCCAGCACGGGCAGCCGGTCGTCGGGCACGCCGACGATGCCCACGTTGGGCTCGATCGTCGCGAACGGGTAGTTGGCCGCCAGGGCGTTGCCGGTCTTGGTCAGCGCGTTGAAAAGCGTGGACTTGCCGACGTTGGGCAGGCCGACGATGCCGATAGAGAGGCTCACGTCCAGCGAGTTTACTGTGTCGCGTGTCGGGACCCGTCCCGGCGCGGCAGGGCTGCCATCATCGTGTGGATGGATGTCGTCTCCCTCCTCATCGGGCTGCTCGTCGGCGCGGCCATCGGATTCCTGGTGGCGCGCACGCGGGCGGCGGTGCGGGTGGCCGAGTCCGACGCGCGCGCCAAGGCCGCCGCCGACAAGCTCGTCTACGTCGAGGAACAGCTCGCCGAGCGCTTCCAGGCCCTGTCCACGCGGGCGCTCGACGTCAACAACGTGCGCTTCCTGGAGCTGGCCGAGACCCGGCTGGCCGCCACCCGCGCCGAGGCCACCGGCGACCTCGACCAGCGCAGGCAGGCCGTCGAACACCTGGTGGAGCCGCTGAAGGACGCGCTGGCGCGGGTCGAGTCGCAGCTGCGCGACACCGAGTCGGGACGCCGGGCCGCGAGCGCCGAGCTGACCCAGCAGATGGAGTTCGTCCGGCAGAGCCACGAACAGCTCCGCGCCCAGACGACGGCGCTGGTGCGCGCCCTGCAACGGCCCGAGGCGCGCGGGCGCTGGGGCGAGATGCAGCTGCGCCGCGTCGCCGAGATCGCCGGGATGCAGCGCCACTGCGACTTCGACGAACAGGTCACCGAGGGCGCGATGCGGCCCGACATGGTGGTGCGCCTGGCCGGCGGCAAGAACATCGTGGTCGACTCCAAGGTCTCGCTCGCCGCCTACCTGGAGGCCGCCGAGGCCGCCGACGAGTCACTGGCCTCCGTACGCCTCGACGCCCACGCCCGCCACATCCGCGAGCACATCGACCGGCTGGCCGCCAAGTCCTACTGGCAGGGGTTCAACCCGTCGCCGGAGTTCGTCGTCCTGTTCATCCCGGGCGAGGCGTTCCTGTCACCGGCGCTGGAGCGCGACCCCGGGCTGCTGGAGTACGCGATGGCCCGCCGGGTGCACATCGCCACCCCGACGACGCTGATCACCATGCTGCGCACCGCCCACTACGCCTGGCAGCAGGCCGCGCTCAGCGAGAACGCCCGCGCCGTGTTCGAGCTGGGCAAGGAGCTGTACGAAAGACTGTCCTCGATGGGCCGCAACGTGGAGTCGCTGGGCCGTTCGCTGGCGCGTACGGTGGAGGCGTACAACAAGACGGTCGGCTCTCTGGAGAGCCGGGTGCTCGTCACCGCGCGCAAGCTGCACGATCTGGGCGTGGTCGACGGCGAGCTGGCCACGCCCGAGACGCTCGAAGGCGTGCCCAGGCCCCTGGCCTCCCCCGAACTGCTCGAAACCACGTCTCTCCTCCCGCACACGAACGGTAAGTTGGCCAACGGGTCGCAATAAAGGGGGGCGGGTCCGATGACCGGGAAAGGCAAGAGATCTGCCGTCAGGCTGACCGCCCGCGGCGCCATCGCGCTCACGCTGCTCGCCACGCTCGCCGGCTACGTGCTGGCCGCGGTCGCCGGCATCGAGGCGCTGGTCGGGGTCGCGTTCGTGGCGGCGTGCCTGCTCGCGGTGCTCCTGGTCAATCCACGCGAGCTGCTGTCGCTGGTCGTCACGCCGCCGCTGGTGTTCTTCGTCGCCACCCTCTTCGTCGAGCTCGGGCGGGCGCTCAGCTCCGTGGGCATCGTGCAGTCGCTGGCGCTCGGCCTCTACAGCTCGCTGTCACGCGGCGCGCCCTGGCTGTTCGCCGGCTCGGCCGTGGTGCTCGGCATCGCCTGGGGGCGCGGCCTGCGCGACAACGTGCGTGAGCTGCGCGAGGAGCTGCGGGCGGGCGCCGACGTGCCGCGCCCGCGCCAGCCGTTCGTCCCCGAGCCCGAGGGCTACTTCGAGCCGAAGGTCTACGGCACCCCCCGGGGCGACGACTAGCCCGTACGGGATCCCGTACGGGCCGATCGTGGGTCAGGACGCGCGCAGGTCCTTGCGGAGCTCGTGCGGCAGGGCGAAACGCATGCTCTCCTTCACCGGCTCGACCTCCTCCACGTCGCCGAACCCGTGGCCGGCCAGCCGTTCGAGCACCTGCTCGACCAGCTCCTCCGGCACGGACGCGCCGCTCGTGACGCCGACGGTGGTGACGCCGTCGAGCCACTCGTCACGGATGAACGAGGCGTTGTCGACCAGGTAGGAGGCGTCGGCGCCGTAGTCCTTGGCCACCTCGACCAGGCGCTTGGAGTTGGACGAGTTCTCCGAGCCGACGACGATCACGAGCTGCGACTGCGCGGCGATCTCCTTGACGGCGACCTGCCGGTTCTGCGTCGCGTAGCAGATGTCGTCGCTCGGCGGGTCGATGAGCGTCGGGAAGCGCTCCTTGAGCCGGGCCACGGTCTCGGTCGTCTCGTCGACCGACAGCGTCGTCTGCGACAGCCAGACGAGCTTGCTCGGGTCCTTCACCTGGACGCGGTCGACGGAGTCGAGGCCGTCGACGAGCTGGATGTGGTCGGGCGCCTCGCCGGAGGTGCCCTCCACCTCCTCGTGCCCCTCGTGCCCGATGAGCAGGATGTCGTAGTCCTGGCTCGCGAAGCGCTTGGCCTCGTTGTGCACCTTCGTCACCAGCGGGCAGGTGGCGTCGATGGTGCGCAGGCCGCGCTCCTTGGCCTCGCCGTGCACGGCGGGCGAGACGCCGTGCGCCGAGAACACCACGATCTCGCCCTCGGGCACCTCTTCGGTCTCCTCGACGAAGATGGCCCCCTTGGCCTCGAGCGTCTTGACCACGTGCGTGTTGTGCACGATCTGCTTGCGCACGTAGATCGGCGCGCCGTACTGCTCCAAGGCCTTCTCGACCGCGACAACGGCTCGATCGACTCCGGCGCAGTAGCCGCGCGGCCTGGCCACGAGGACGCGGCGGGAAGTGGACGTCTGGGGCTCCATACTTCTTATGCTACGTGGAACGACCAGCAAGCCCGAGCGTGCGCGGTTGCCCGCCTTTTGCCAGACTGGCCGTCCAATACTGACCTCCCAGGGAGACGTACATGTCCCTCAGCGACGTGATACGCAACATCACCAAGACCGTCACCGACAAGGACGAGCTCAAGGGCAAGGCCCGTGACCTGCCCGTCCTCTTCGTCCAGGGCACGCTCAGCATCGCCGGGCACGCCCTCCAGTTCGTCGACCGGGTGAAGAACTCGATCAAGGGGCTGGGCAGCAAGGAAGAGGAGGAGAAGCAGGAGGAGCGCGACTCCCGTCCCGCCGACGCGGTTGCCGCCGAGGAGGAGGACAAGCCGGCCCGCAGGGAGCCGGTCATCTTCGCGCCCCGGCCCGACGCCGCCGCGCCCAACGGCACCTCCAAGACCAAGCCCGACCCGGTCATCTTCACCCCGGCGCCCAAGCAGGACGAGGCCCAGGCCGAGGCCGTCCACAAGCCCGCCGCCGAGGCCGCCGCCGCTCCCCAGCCCAAGCCCGCCCCCACGGAGGCCGAGCCGGAGCCCGCCACCCCGGAGGCCAAGCCCGAGGCCGCCGCCGACCTCAAGGCCGAGCCCGCCGCCGAGGCCAAGCCGGAAGCCGCTGCCGCGCCTGAGGCCGTCGCCGTGCCCGAGCCGTCTGTGGCCGAGGCCGTCGCCGTGACGGAGCGTGCCGCCGTGGCCGAGCCCGCGGCCGAGAAGCCGAAGGCCAAGCCCAAGGCCGCCGCCAAGCCCGCCGCGAAGGCGCCCGCCAAGACCAGCCCCGCCAAGACCAGCACGCCCAAGGCTCCCAAGGCCGCGAAGGCCGACAAGCTGGCCGAGGCGGTCGAGGCCACTCCCGCCAAGGAGGCCCCCGCGCAGGAGACCGCTCCGGCCGTGGCCACCCCGGTGAAGGAGACGGGCCTGGTGGAGCCGATGCCCGGCTACTCCGAGCTGAGCGTCGCCTCGCTGCGCGCCCGGATGCGCGGCAAGTCCGCCGAGCAGATCGGCGCCTGCCTCGCCTACGAGCAGGCGACGGCCGCCCGCCCCGAGGTCGTCAAGATGTACGAGAACCGGCTGGCCAAGCTGCAGGCCGGGGAATAGTCGGCGCGGCACCGTAGGCTTCGGGCATGAGCTCGAAGACCACCCCCGAGGCGCCCCTGCCGGTCCGCACCGTCCTGCAGATGGTGGGCGGCTGGATCGGCAAGCTGGGCACGGTGTGGGTCGAGGGTCAGATCACCGACCTGAGCGCCCGCGGCGGCACGGTCTTCCTGACGTTGCGCGACCCGGTGGCCAACGTGTCGGCCCGGGTCACGGCTCCGCGCGGCGTCTACGAGGCGACCGAGCCGCGCCCGGCCGACGGCGCGCGGGTCGTGGTGCACGTCAAGCCGGACTTCTGGGTCAACAGGGGCTCGTTCGCCTTCACGGCGCTGGAGATCCGCCCGGTGGGCGTCGGCGAGCTGCTGGCGCGTCTTGAGCGGCTGCGCCGGCTGCTGGCGGCCGAGGGACTGTTCAACGCCGACAGGAAGCGGCGGCTGCCGTTCCTGCCGGGCACGGTGGGGCTGATCTGCGGCCGTGACTCGGCGGCCGAGCGCGACGTGCTGGAGAACGCCAGGCGTCGCTGGCCGGCGGTGCGGTTCAAGGTCGAGGAGGTCGCGGTCCAGGGCCCTTACGCGGTGGGCGAGGTGACCGAGGCGCTGTCCAGGCTCGACGCCGACTCCTCGGTCGAGGTGATCGTCATCGCCCGGGGCGGCGGGTCGCTGGAGGATCTGCTGCCGTTCTCCGACGAGACGCTGGTCAGGGCCGTGGCCGCGTCCCGCACGCCGGTGGTGAGCGCGATCGGCCACGAGCAGGACAGCCCGCTGCTCGACCTGGTGGCCGACGTACGCGCCTCCACCCCGACCGACGCCGCCAAGAAGGTGGTGCCCGACGTCGGCGAGCAGCTCACGCTGGTCCGCCAGTTGCGTGACCGGGGCCGCCGGGTGGTGGGCGGCTGGCTCGACCGCGAGATGTCGTGGCTGACCTCGGTGCGCTCCCGCCCTTCGCTGGCCGATCCGGTGCGCGAGCTGGAGCGCCGCGCCGAGCAGGTCGACGCGCTGCGCGAGCGGGCCAGGCGTTCGCTGACGTCCTCGCTCGACCGGGCCGGCGACGATCTCACGCACGTACGGGCGCGTCTGGTCGCCCTGTCGCCCGCGGCCACGCTGGAGCGCGGTTACGCGATCGTCCAGCACCCGTCGGGTGAGGTGGTGCGGCGGGCCGCCGACATCGAGCCGGGCGCCGTGCTCACGGTGCGGCTGCCGGACGACCGGGTGACGGTGCGCGCGGAGCCTGCCGGGGAGTGACGAGCGCCAGCGCCAGCTCGTCGAACCCGGCCTTGATCTCCTCGACGCTCAGCCCCCGCTCCTCGCGCTGATAGGAGATCAGCCGGGCGGTGGCGGAGGCGAGCAGCGCGTCGGCCAGGAAGCCGGCGCGTGAGCCGGGCCTGACCTGCGCGATCAGCGTGGTCAGATGCCGATGATGGACCTGGTACGGCCCGCCGAACATGGCCTTGGGCGGCCCGGTCTCCAGGAGCATGAACAGGTCGAGCTGCTCGACGATCCGGTCGACGAGCGCGGCGAGGAACGCCCTGATGCGCTCGACGGGCTCCGCCCCCGGCCCGACCGGCGGCGGCCCGGTCATGAACGCCTCCTGGAAGCGCCGTTCGCGCTCGTCGACGAGGGCGTAGACGAGCCCGGCGCGGTCGCCGAAGCGGCGGTAGACGGTGCCGACGCCCACGCACGCCTCGCGGGCGATCTCGTCGAGGGAGAGCTGGTCGGCTCCCCGTTCGGCGATCAGGCGGGTGGCACAGTCGATGATCTTCTGCCGGTTTCGCGCCGCGTCGGCCCGCTCCGGCTGCGGCTGCCCGACCACTGGCAACTGTCGGCGCACACGCTGAGCATAGCGATTGCAACCGGAGGAATCTCCGTTTAGGCTCCGCGGTTGAGAACGGAGAGTTCTCCGATTAGAGGTGGGAATCATGGCGAACGACTTCAACCAGCAGGTCATCGACGAGTTCCGGGCCAACGGCGGACGCGTGGGCGGCTACTTCGAGGGCTCCGACCTGGTGCTGCTCACCACGACCGGCGCCAAGTCGGGCAAGCCGACGACGACCCCGGTGATGTATCTGAAAGACGGCGACCGCTACGTGATCATCGCCTCCAACGCGGGCGCCGACCACCACCCGGCCTGGTATCACAACCTGCGCGCCAACCCCGTGGCCACGGCCGAGATCGGGACCGAGACGTTCGAGGTCAAGGCCGAGTTCGTCGAAGGCGCCGAGCGTGACGAGCTCTACGCGCGGATGGTGGCCGTCGCCGCCACGTTCGCCGAGTACGAGGCCAGGACCACCCGCCGCATCCCGGTCGTGGCCCTGCACCGCGGCTAGTACGCGGCAGGCTGGAACGGGGCAGGCTAGAAGGGGGCGTCGCCCGGCGTGGCCGACGGGTCGGACCGGCGCGCCATCGCGGCGGCCAGCTTGACCCGGGCGCCCTGGAGCCACTCCTCGCAGATCGCGGCCAGCTTCTCGCCCCGCTCCCAGAGCTCGATGGACTGCTCCAGGGTGAGCCCGCCGGTCTCCAGGCGGCGCACCACCTCGGTCAGCTCCTCGCGGGCCTGCTCGTATGAGGGTGCCTTGTCATCTGCCACCCTCCAACCCTAGGGGCCCCACCCGACAGAACACGCCCCACCGCCCGCACAGGGACCGAAACACCCGAACGCGTGAGCCCAGCCCCGCGAAGGGGCCCCGCCGAAGCTCAGGCGGCGGGCTTGGGGCGCTGCTGGAGGGTGGCGGCGAGCTGGCCGAGCTCGGTCCAGTCGGCGGTGCCGGTCACGACGAGCGTCACGTCGGGCAGCATGCGGATGAGCGTCCGCTGGTTCTTGTCCTCGCGGAAGCGCCGCTCCCACTGCTGGCCGTTGACGTCCTGAGTGCCGGTGGGCTTGTCGGAGTTGGCCATGCGGCTGGCGAACCCCGCCGCCGGCTTCTCGTCGCTCTGGATGAGCATGGCGTGCTGGCGGGCCTTGGTGGCGTAGCCGACGTGGAGCACCTGGGCCTTGCCCTCGCCCTTGGCGATCCGGTTGCTGTTGGGGATCCAGCCTTCGGGGTCCTTGGCGGGGGCCCACACCTGGTAGGGGACGGTGCGGGCGAAGTTGGCCACCGTGATCGTGTAGTCGAGCTTCGGGATGTGCTCGCCCTGGCTCTGCGGGGTGATGAGCAGGAACAACCCTACCGCCCCGAAACAGACGAACAGGGCTACCGCGTAGCCGTAGAAACCTTCGGTGAACCGTCGCACACTTGGCGAGGTTACCCGGTGGCGTCGCCGGTCGGGCGAATGCGTCCGACGATGGCGAGGACGTCGTCGGCGAGCGCCCGGTCGCCTGTCTGGACGACTTCGCTGACGGCGGCGGCGAGGGCGCCGGTGATGACGACGACGAGGGCGTTCTCGGAGTCGTCGAAGAGCGCGGCGTTGCGCCGGGCCCAGGTGCGCAGCCGGTCGCGCATGACGACCTCGAACCCGGGCGGCCCGTCGCCGCGCAGGAAGAGGGCGGCGAGCTCGCGTTCTTCGAGGCAGCCGTCGAGGTAGGCGCGGGCGGCGGCGACGAAGACCCGCATGGGGTCGCTCTCGCCGCTGTCGCGCACGTCGCGGGCGGCCTGCTTGGTCCGCTGGGTCTGCCGGGCCTGGAACTCCTCGAACAGCGTCAGGTAGAGGTCGGCCTTGCCGGCGAAGTGGTGGTAGAGGCTGCCGACGCTGGCCTCGGCCTTGGCCACGACGTCGGTGACGCCCGCCTCGGCGAAGCCCTTGGAGACGAACACGTCGCGGGCGGCCCTCAGCAGAGCGCTGCGCGTGGCCGCGCCCCGCTCGGAGGTGCGGGCCGTGACCGGCTGTTCCACTTCGCTGCTCATGGCTGGCACATTATCCTCCGCTGACCGGGGATACAGGGACAACTACGATCGGGATAGTCGTCCACGAGGAGGCCCTTCATCATGTCCGATCAGACGTCGGTTCCGGCTGCACTTGCTACGGGCGAGCACGCCCCTGACCGGAATCTCGCCTTGGAGCTCGTACGCGTTACAGAGGCGGCGGCGATGGCGGCCGCCCGCTGGGTCGGCAGGGGCGACAAGAACGGCGCGGACGGCGCCGCGGTGAACGCGATGCGCCAGCTGATCAACACCGTGTCGATGAACGGGGTGGTGGTGATCGGCGAGGGTGAGAAGGATCACGCCCCGATGCTGTTCAACGGGGAGCAAGTCGGCGACGGCGGTGGCCCTGAGTGTGACGTGGCGGTCGATCCGATCGACGGGACCAGGCTGACGGCGCTGGGCATGCCCGACGCAGTGTCGGTGATCGCGGTGAGCGAGCGCGGGTCGATGTACGACCCGTCGGCCGTGTTCTACATGGAGAAGCTGGTCACGGGGCCGGAGGCGGCCGACGTGGTGGACATCGAGGCGCCGGTGGCGGCGAACATCGCCGCGGTGGCCAAGGCCAAGCACTGTTCGGCGGCCGACGTCACGGTGGTGATCCTGGACCGGCCCCGGCACGAGCGGCTGGTCAAGGAGATCAGGGAGACGGGCGCGCGGATCAAGTTCATCACCGACGGCGACGTGGCGGGCGCGATCATGGCGGCGCGCGGCGGCACCGGCATCGACCTGATGCTGGGCATCGGCGGCACGCCCGAGGGCATCGTGGCGGCGTGCGCGCTCAAGTGCCTGGGCGGCGTCATCCAGGGCAAGCTGTGGCCGCGTGACGACGCCGAGCGGGCCAGGGCGATCGACGCCGGTCACGACCTGAGCCAGGTGCTGACCACGAACGACCTGGTCAGGTCCGACGACGTGTTCTTCGCCGCGACGGGCATCACCCAGGGCGAGCTGATGGACGGTGTGCGCTTCCGCGGCGGGGTCGCGGTGACGCAGTCGCTGGTGATGCGCGGGCGCTCGGGCACGATCCGCAAGGTGGAGAGCGAGCACCAGCTGTGGAAGCTGCGCGCCTACAGCGCGATCAACTTCGACACGGCGGGCTGAGCGGGACCGTCAGCGGCGGCGCTTGCGGCGGGGCGGCTCCTTGACCTTGACCTCGCCGGCGAAGTTGCTGGTGCGCACCTCGACGACGGGGGCGCCGGGCTCGGTGGGCTGCTTGGTGAGCCTGACGGTCTTGTCCTTGGTGACGCGGATGACCTCCAGGTCTTCGGGCACGTGGATCTCCAGCCCGCCGAAGACGAGGGTGGCGTTGATGACGATGCGCCGGTTCTGCAGGATCGCGTCGCGCAGGTCGAGCTTGGTGGTGCCGAACATGGCGGTGACCGACAGCTCGGCGGGCACCACCCACCGGCCGCCGCGTTCCTGCTTCTTGAAGACGGCGGAGACGGGCCGGCCGTCGAGGTTGAGCGGCTGCTGGTCGGCGGGCAGCAGGTCGGCGGTGAGCTGGGCGAGCTCCCCGAGCGTGCGGGCCGCGTAGAGGGTGGTGAGGCGCTCTTCGAGCTCCTCCAGCGTGATCCGGCCGTCGGCGTGGGCGTCCTGGAGCACCTGGGCGATGCGTTCGCGGTCGGCGTCGGAGGCGCGCAGCTCGTGTGGCTGGGGCGCGCCTTCCTGGGCCGGGCGGCGGGCGGACACCCACTCCTCGGCCAGGCGCTCACCGACTTCTTGCAGGCGCGGCAACCAGGACCCGGGGCGTTCGTTCACAGTTCTGACAATATCCGGCGCTCCGCGGGAGCGGACCCCGGAATCTCCCTGAGATTGCGGCCGTTGAGCCGGACAGGCAGGCGTCGGGAGGGGTGTTCGTGCATCGGTCGGCACGCTGGGGGCTGGGCGCGGTGGGCGCGGGGGCGGCGTTGCTCGTGGGCCTGGATCTGGCCGCGCTGGGCGAGATGGACCCGTTCCGGCGCACGATCAGCGAGCACGGCCTGGGTGAGCGGGGGTGGCTGTTCGGGCTGGGGGTCGCGCTGCTGGCGGTGGGGTCGGCGGCGATCGGCGTGTCGCTGGCGCGGCGGCGGCTGGCGGGGGTGGTGGGCACGGTGGCGTTGCTAGCCTGGAGTGCCGGGCTGCTGGTGACGGCGTGGTTCCCGAAGCACGACTGGTCGGTGGGGCCGTCGCTGAGCGGCAGCATCCATCGGGCGGGCAGCGTGATCGCGTTTCTGAGCCTGCCACTGGCGGCGTTGATCATCGCCAGGCCGTGGCGGGCGGAGCGGCATCGGGCGGCGCTGGCGGCGTTCGTGTTCGGGATCGTGGCGGTGCTGTGGGTGCTGGGCATGGGCGCGGTGGTGATGGTGGGGGCGCGCAGCGGTCTGGCGTGGTGGCAGGTGATGCCGCTGGGCCTGGTCGAGCGGTGTCTGGCCGCGATCGAGGTGATCGCGCTGACGGCGCTCGGGGTGTGGGCGGCGGGCAAGCCGGTGGGCCTGGTGGAGGAGACGTCGGCGGGCTAACCTGACCCCGCCTCACGTTTGATTCCCCCCATCAGGAGGCCGCCGTGCCGTCCCCGCGTGATCGCCAAGCCCGCCTCGCCACGTTCGCCGTCTACGCCGTGCAGGGGCTCTCCTTCGCCACGTTGCTCACCCAGGTGGCCCACCTCCAGGACAAGCACCGGCTCGACACGGGGGCGCTGACGGTGCTGCTGCTCATCGTGCCGGTCTTCGCCGGGGTCGGCAGCGTGGCGGCCGGCTCGATCGCGGCCCGGCTGGGCAGCAAGGCGCTGCTGCGCGTGGCCCAGCCGCTGGTGGCCGCCGCCGTCGTG
Source organism: Nonomuraea sp. NPDC003214 (assembly GCF_053590035.1). Lineage (NCBI taxonomy): Bacteria > Bacillati > Actinomycetota > Actinomycetes > Streptosporangiales > Streptosporangiaceae > Nonomuraea > Nonomuraea sp. NPDC003214. The sequence continues at coordinate 177,243 of NZ_JBSFSX010000010.1, forward strand.
CTGGCCGGGCTCGCGCCGGGCGTGCCGCTGCTGGTGCCGGCGCTGCTGCTGTTCGGGGTGGCGGTCGGCGCGGTCGACGCGGGCATGAACATGCAGGGCGTCGCGGTCGAGCGCCGCTACGGCCGGGCCGTGCTCAACGGTTTCCACTGCCTGTGGAGCGTGCTGAGCCTGGCCGGGGCGCTGTGGGTGTCGGCGGTGGGCGACGGGCTGCCGCTGGAGGCGACCATGGCGATCCCGATGGCCGTGGCCGTCGCGGGCTCCCTGGTCGCGGGGCCGAAGCTCTACACGGCGGCCGAGGAGCGGGCCGTCCCGGAGACGGCCACGGCAGGTGGTCGCGTCCCGTTCCGGCCGCTCCTCCCGCTCTGCCTGGCGATGGCCTTCCTGTACGTGGGCGACGCGGCGGTGTCGAACTTCTCCACGGTCTTCATGCAGGACACGCTGGCCGCCGACGCCCGGGTGATCCCGCTGGCCTATGCCGCCTACCAGGCGACCACGCTGCTGGTACGGCTCGCGGGCGACCTGGCCGTCAGGCGTTACGGCTCGGCGGGCATCGTCAGGCTCGGCGGCGCGATCGCCACGCTGGGCTTCCTGGGCATCGTGGCGGCGCCCAGCCAGCCGCTGGCCGTGGTGGCGTTCGGGCTGACGGGCGTGGGGCTGTCGGTGGTGGCGCCGCAGTCGTTCTCGGCGGCGGGCAAGCTCGACCCGGCGGGCACCGGCAACGCGATCGCCCTGGTCAACCTGTTCAACTACGTGGGGTTCATCGTCGGCTCGGCGTTGGTGGGCGCGATCGCCGAGGCCGCCGACATGCGGGTCGCGTTCGCCGCCCCGCTCGTGCTGGCCGCCGCGATCATCGTGCTGGCGCGCGGGTTCGCGCCCCGGGTCAGGGCCGGGGCGTAACCGGTTCGCGCACCTCGGCGACCTCGACCGGGCGGCGTTCGCGGCGTGACAGCTCGGCGGCCTCGGCGACGTACAGGGCTTCCAGGGCGTCCTCGATCGGGCACAGGCCGGGCGCGCCGCGCAGGAACGCGTCGAGCTCGGCCGCGTAGGCGTCGGCGAAGCGGGTGACGAAGTCGGGCCACGGCTCGCCGTGCGGCTGCAGCCCCTCGGCCGACGACAGCGGGGCGCGCGGGCCCAGGCCGACGGCGCGGGTCCCCCGGGTGCCCGCGAGTTCCATGCGGACGTCGTACCCGGCGCCGTTGTAGCGCGAGCCCTGCACGGTGGCCAGCGTGCCGTCGTCGAGGGTGAGCAGCGCGGCGCTGGTGTCGACGTCGCCGGCCTCGGCGAAGAAGGCGGCGCCGCGGTTGGTGCCGGTCGCGTACACGGAGACGACCTCGCGGCCGGTCACCCAGCGCAGGATGTCGAAGTCGTGGATGTGGCAGTCACGGTAGATGCCGCCGGACTGCGGGATGTAGGCGGCGGGCGGCGGGGCGGGGTCGGCGGTGATCAGGTGCACCCGGTGCAGCTCCCCCAGCTCGCCGGCGCGCAGCGCGGCCCGGGCGGCGGCGTAACCGGCGTCGAAGCGGCGCTGGAAGCCGATCTGCACCCGGTGGCCGCGGGCCGCCTCCAGCACCTCGGCGGTCTCCTTGACGCCGGCGGCGACGGGCTTCTCGCAGAAGGCCGGGACGCCGCGCCGGCAGGCCTCGCGCAGCAGCGCGGCGTGCGTGCCGGTGGGCGTGGCGATCACCACGGCGTCGGCCTCGAACGGGTCGCCGGGCCTGCCGTGCGGCGAGGTGCGCACCGGGTCGGCCACGACCAGGTCGTCCACCAGCGGATGCGCGGCCAGCGTGGCCGCGTGGAAGGCGCCGATGCGGCCCAGCCCGAGCAGTCCCACGCGCATGGCTTCTTTCTAGGCGAGCGCCCTACTCCTGTCCAGACATTCTGACCTTCAGTCCGCGTACGGCCTCCGCGGCCTTGCGGGCGGGCACCCGGGCGAAGCCGATCACGACGGCCGGCGGTCCGGCGGACGAGCGCATCGGCGCGACGGCCTCTGCCGAGAGCCCCAGCTCCAGCGCCGCCTCCACCACCTCGTCCTCGTCCCAGCCGTCGGGCAGGTCCAGGTAGGCGTGCAGCCCGGCCTCGATGCCGCGCACCCGGACACCGGGCACGTGCTCGGCCAGTGCCTGGACCAGCGCGTCGCGGCGGCGGTGATACTCGCGGCGCATGCGGCGCAGGTGCTTGTCGTAGCCGCCGGTGCGCAGGAAATGCGCCAGCGCGTACTGCTCGATGACCGGGGAGCCCAGGTCGAGCTCGCCCCGGGCGCGGCGGACGGCGTCGGCGAGGTGAGCGGGGGCGGCCACCCAGCCCAGGCGCAGGCCGGGCGCCAGCGCCTTGCTGACGCTGCCGGACAGGATCACCCGGTCGGGCGCGAGCCCCTGGAGGCAGCCGACGGGGTCGCGGTCGAAGCGGAACTCGGCGTCGTAGTCGTCCTCCAGGATCGTCCGGTCGCCCTCGCACGCCCACTCCAGCAGGGCGGCCCGCCGCGCGGGCGAGAGCACCACCCCGGTCGGGAACTGGTGGGCCGGCGTGACCAGCACCGAGTCGGCCCGGCGGGCCCGCAGGGCGGCGACGTCGAGTCCGTCCTCGTCCACCGGGACGGGCACCAGCTCGGCCCCGGCGCGGCGCAGCAGGGGCGCCTGGCGGTGGCTGCTGGGGTCCTCGACGGCCAGCCCGGCGGGGGTGAGCACGTGCAGGATCAGGCTGAGGCCCTGGGCGACGCCGCCGACGATGACCAGGTTCTCGGCGCGCACGTCGGCGGCCCGCACCCGGCGCAGGTAGCCGGCCAGCTCCTCGCGGAGCTCGGGGACGCCGCCGGGGTCGCCGTAGTCGAGGGCGTCGGCGGGCACGGTTGCCAGGACGTGCCGGACTGCGGCCAGCCAGCGTTCGCGCGGGAAGTGGCCGAGCTCCGGGGAGGTGGGGCGGTGGCCGTAGTAGGGGGCGCGCGGCCCTGACCGGGGCGGCGCGGGGCTGGGGGCGCGGGCGGCGGCCGGGGCGACCTGGGTGCCGGAGCCGACGCGGGAGATCAGGAAGCCCTCGGCGACGAGCTGTTCGTACGCCTCGACCACCACGCCCCGGGAGACGCCCAGGTCGGCGGCCAGGTCGCGGGAGGCGGGCAGGCGGGTGCCGGGGGTGAGTCTGCCGAGCCGGATGGAGTCACGCACCTCGGAGGCGATCTGCCCAGCGATCGCCCCCTTGCCGCGATTTATCGCGATATGAAGGTCGGCCATAATGGTCCTGTTTTACCTCGGCTCTTTGGACTATTTGCGGAGACCATTGGCTTCCTAGCATGCCGTACATGAGAAACGGAGTCGCCGGGGCCACAGCCGCCATGTTCCTCGTCGGGACACTGGCCGGGGTGTCCGGGCTGGTCAACGACTATCCCGTGTACGGCGGGCAGGCCGTGCGCTACCTGCTCGCGGCCGTCGTCCTGGTCGCGGTGACGCGGGTGATGAAGCTGCGGTTCGTCCGGCTGACGGGCCGGGAGTGGCTGCTCCTCGGCGCGCTCACCACGGTCGGGCTGGTGATCTTCAACGTGGCCGTGATCGAGTCCACCCGCGTGGCGGGCCCGGCCCTGGTCGGCACCGTGCTCGGCACCGTGCCGCTCGCGCTGGCCATCGCCGGCGGCCGGCCCGCTCCGCGCCTGCTGGCCGGCTCCGTGGTGGTCGTCGCCGGGGCCACGCTCGCCACCGGGCTCGGCAGCGGCAACCTGCCCGGCCTGCTGTGGGCGCTCGTCGCCCTGGTGGGCGAGGTGGGCTTCTCCCTGCTGGCGCTGCCGCTGCTGCCCAAGCTGGGGGCCATCCGGGTGTCCACGTACTCGACGGTCCTGGCCGTGCCCCTGCTGGCCGTGACCGGGTTCGTCCGGGAAGGCACGGGGATGCTCCGGATGCCGACGGCCGCCGAGGCGCTGGGCTTCGGCTACCTGGCGGTCGTGGTGACCGTGGGGGCGTTCCTGCTCTGGTACACCTCGCTGCCGAAGCTCGGGCCGGGGCGGGCCGGGCTGTTCGCCGGGCTGATCCCGGTGGGGGCCATCAGCACCGGTCTGGTGCTGGGCATCGCCACGCCGTCCCGCTACGACCTGCTCGGCGCCGGGCTGGTCATCGTCGGCATCCTCATCGGCCTGACCACCGCGCGGCGGACGGCGCGGGAGAGCGCGTACCCTACTGACCATGCCGGACTTCGACTACACCGATCTGCTTCCCCTGGGCGCCGATGACACGGAATATCGGCTGATCACGTCGGATGGGGTGAAGAAGATCGAAGCGGCCGGGCGGACCTTCCTCGAAGTGGAGCCCGAAGCGCTGCGGCTGCTCACCGAGACGGCGATCCACGACATCTCCCACTTCCTGCGGCCGTCGCACCTCGCCCAGCTCCGCAAGATCGTCGATGACCCCGAGTCCAGCGGCAACGACCGGTTCGTCGCGCTCGACCTGCTGAAGAACGCCTCCATCTCGGCCGGCGGCGTGCTGCCCATGTGCCAGGACACCGGCACCGCGATCGTCATGGGCAAGCGCGGACGCCACGTGCTGACCGACGGGGCCGACGCCGAGCACATCTCGCGCGGCGTCTACGACGCCTACACGCGGCTCAACCTGCGTTACTCCCAGATGGCCCCGCTGACCATGTGGGAGGAGAAGAACACCGGCAGCAACCTGCCCGCGCAGATCGAGCTCTACGCCGAGGACCCGCACGGCCACCCGGACGAGTACAAGCTGCTGTTCATGGCCAAGGGCGGCGGCTCGGCCAACAAGTCCTTCCTCTACCAGGAGACGAAGGCGGTGCTCAACGAGAAGCGGATGATGGCCTTCCTGGAGGAGAAGATCCGCTCGCTCGGCACCGCCGCGTGCCCCCCGTACCATCTCGCGGTCGTCGTCGGCGGCACGTCCGCCGAGTACGCGCTCAAGACCGCGAAGTACGCCAGCGCCCGCTACCTCGACTCGATCCCCACCGAGGGGTCGGCGTCCGGGCACGGCTTCCGCGACCTGGAGCTGGAGGCGAAGGTCTTCGAGCTGACGCAGAAGCTGGGCATCGGGGCGCAGTTCGGCGGCAAGTACTTCTGCCACGACGTGCGGGTGATCCGGCTGCCCCGGCACGGCGCGTCCTGCCCGGTGGCGATCGCGGTGTCGTGCTCGGCCGACCGGCAGGCCCTGGCCAAGATCACGCCGGAGGGCGTGTTCCTGGAGAAGCTGGAGACCGACCCGGCGCGGTTCCTGCCCGAGACGACCGACGAGCACCTGTCGGACGACGTCGTCTCCATCGACCTCAACCGCCCGATGCCCGAAATCCTCGCCGAGCTCACGAAATATCCGGTCAAGACGCGCCTGTCGCTCACCGGCCCTCTCGTGGTCGCCCGCGACATCGCGCACGCCAAGATCAGCGAGCTGCTCGACAACGGCGGCGAGATGCCCCAATACCTGAAGGACCACGCGGTCTACTACGCGGGCCCGGCCAAGACGCCTGAGGGCTACGCGTCCGGGTCGTTCGGCCCGACGACCGCGGGGCGCATGGACTCCTACGTCGAGCGCTTCCAGGCGGCCGGCGGCTCGATGGTGATGCTCGCCAAGGGCAACCGGTCCAAGCAGGTCACCGAGGCGTGCAAGCAGTACGGCGGCTTCTACCTGGGCTCCATCGGCGGCCCGGCGGCGCGGCTGGCCCAGGACTGCATCAAGAAGGTCGAGGTCCTCGAATACCCCGAGCTCGGCATGGAAGCGGTGTGGAAGATCGAGGTCGTCGACTTCCCGGCGTTCATCGTGGTCGACGACAAGGGCGACGACTTCTTCACCGACCGCACCGGGCCGGTGCTGAGCATCGGGCGGCGCTGAGCCGCCTGACGTCCCAGGGTGCCGGGCAGCGCGGTCAGGCCGCCACCGGCACCCGATGCGGCGCCACGACGCTGCCGTCGGGCAGCAGCAGGCCGGTGTCCTCGAACAGGACGACACCGTTGCAGAGCAGGCTCCAGCCCTGGTCGGGGTGGGCCGAGATCACGTGCGCGGCTTCACGGTCGGGGGAATCGGAACTCGGACAAGTGGGGACGTGACTGCACATCGTGCACCTCTCAGATGGCGCTCCTGGGTTCTGATCTCAGTAGGGCAGCTGGCGCCCGGACGGCGTGCGAAGGTCCAGCGAGGCCCCGCTCGGCCTGCGGGGCCGGCGGCGAACCTGGATCTGGCGCATCTTCACCACGTCCCTCGATCGGTTGTCAGTTGCTGTCGAGCTTCGGGCTGATGCCTTCATTGTGACGATCGGCACCGACAGATTCGGCCTCCTTATGTGCCTTCCTGCCCGATAGATCCAGCATGCCTGCGTGCCCTTACCACAGCCTTACAACTTGCTGACGCGTCCCCAGAGTTCCCGTCAGCAATCACTGCCTGCCCGTTACCCGGCGGCGTGTCTAAGAGGAGTGGAGTGCGGTCACCCGGGCGGGCGGGGCGAGCCGCCCACCCGGACAGGACCGAACTGCCCTCCCATGCTGCCCGACTCGAGTCCTAGGTCGCAAGACTGATGCAACTGCGAATCTCTTGCAATAGTGTCGTGATCACCACCGAAGGAGGACTCATGGGCGACTACACCCTTCCGGACATGCCCTACGACTACGCGGCGCTGGAGCCCGCCATCACCGGCGAGATCCTGGAGCTGCACCACGCCAAGCACCACGCCGCCTACGTCAAGGGCGCCAACGACACGCTGGAGCGGCTGGCCGAGGCCCGCGACAAGGGCGAGTTCGGCGGCCTGGTCGGGCTGGAGAAGACGTTCGCGTTCAACCTGTCCGGGCACGTACTGCACTCGATCTTCTGGCAGAACCTCTCCCCCGACGGCGGCGACCGCCCCGACGGGCCGCTCCGCGACGCCATCGACGAGCACTTCGGCACGTTCGAGGCGTTCCAGAAGCAGCTCACCACCGCCACCGCGTCCGTGCAGGGCTCCGGCTGGGGCGTGCTGGCCTGGGAACCGCTCGGCCGGCGGCTGGTCGTCGAACAGGTGTACGACCACCACGGCAACGTCGGCATGAACACCACGCCGCTGCTCGTCTTCGACGCCTGGGAGCACGCCTACTACCTGCAGTATCGCAACGTGCGCCCGGACTATGTCGAGAAGCTCTGGGGCCTGATCAACTGGGAGGATGTGGCCGCCCGCTTTGCTGACGTCACCGGTCAGACCGGTTGACTTGGATTCGCAACAAATTATCGGCCACGCCTCTACTGGTCGGTTTACACAAATAGGTAAGCTGCCAGGCATGCGTGCGCCCTCCGGTTACCTCCTCGCCGCGCGCTACCGGCTCGTCGAACCGGTCGGACGCGGCGGCATGGGCACCGTGTGGCGGGCACATGACGAGCTGCTCAACCGCGAGGTCGCGGTCAAGGAAGTGCGCCTTCCGACCGTGCTCGACGAGGAGCTGCGCGCCGAGCTGTGCGCGCGCACCGAACGCGAGGGCCGGGCCACCGCCATGGTCGCCCACCCGTCGGTCATCACCGTCTTCGACGTGGTCACCGAGGACGACCGGCCGTGGATCGTGATGGAGCTGCTCCGGGCCAAGTCCCTGGAGCAGCTCATCCAGGAGGAGGGACCGCTCCAGCCGCGCCACGCCGCCGAGATCGGCCGCCAGATCCTCGGCGCGCTGCGCGCCGTGCACGCCAAGGGCATCCTGCACCGCGACGTCAAGCCCAGCAACGTGCTGGTGACCGAGGACCGCGCCGTGCTCACCGACTTCGGCCTGGCCGCCCTCGAAGGCGACGTCTCCATCACCCAGGCCGGCATCGTGCTCGGCTCCGCCGGCTACATCGCTCCAGAGCGCGTGCTCGGCGCCAAGGCCAGCCCCGCCGCCGACCTGTGGTCGCTCGGCGCGACCCTCTACACCGCCGTCGAGGGCCGCGGCCTGCACGGACGCCGTACGGCAGCTGCCGCGCTGGCCGCGCTGACCAGCGGCGAGCCCATCCCGATGGCCAAGGCCGGGCCGCTCGCCCCGGTGCTCGACGCGCTGCTGCGCATCAACCCGCACACCCGGCTCGACTCGGTGCGCGCCTCCCTCATGCTCGCCCGCGTGGCGGCGGGCGGGTCCGCCGAGGAGCCGCTGACCCCGCGCAAGGCCCCGCGCCCGGCCATGGCGCTCCACGCGCCGTCTTTCCCACGCCGGCCCGCGCACCGCGGGCTCCACCGGGCCGACGTCACCTCCTCGGCGACCGTGAGCGTGCCCGTCCAGCGGCAGGAACGCAAGCCGGGTGAGGGAGTTCACAGGAAAAGAGGGGAAGCCAGGCCCGCCCCGTCGGCTTATGCCCGCTTGAAATCGACGGTGATAAAGTTGTTCCTTCCTCGGCGGTTCTGGCCAAGAGAACTTCGCAAGCGAGGTTAAAGCACTTCCCAAGCGAGAATCGATATCTTCTTCTCATGCCGGAACAGCAGACGCGCCTGCTAGCGGAGCGTTACGAGCTCATCTCGCCCCTCGGCCGGGGCACCATGGGCACCGTGTGGCGTGCCCGCGACCGCGCCCTCGGCCGCGAAGTGGCGGTCAAGGAGATCCGCCAGGATCCCGGGCTCACCGAGGAGCAACGCGCCGAGCTGCGCGAACGCATGGTCCGCGAAGGGCGCATCGCCGCCCGCATCAGCCACCCGGCCGTCGCCGCCATCCACGACGTGCTCGTCCACGACAACAGCCCGTGGATCATCATGGAGCTCATCGAGGCTCGCTCCCTGGAGCAGGTCATCGACGAGGAGGGCCCGCTGCCGCCCCGGCTCGTCGCCGAGATCGGCGTCGACCTCCTCGGCGCACTGCGCGCCGCGCACGCCCAGGGCATCACCCACCGCGACGTCAAACCCGGCAACGTGCTCATCACCGAGAGCGGCCGCGTCGTCCTCACCGACTTCGGCATCGCCAAGGCCGAGGGCGACTCCCGGCTCACCCGGACCGGCATGGTGATCGGCTCCCCCGGCTACACCGCCCCGGAACGTGCCAGAGGCGAATACACCGGGCCCGAGTCCGACATCTGGTCCCTGGGGGCCACGCTCTACTTCGCCGTCGAGGGCCGGCCCGCCTACGAACGCTCCACGATCGCCGAGACGCTGGCGGCGCTGCTCAGCGAGAGCGCCGACCCGCCCACCCAGGCCGGCCAGCTCCGCCCGGTGCTCGACGGGCTCCTGCACAAGAACTACAAGCAACGGCTCAACGCCGCCAAGGCCGAGACCATGCTGCGCATGGTCGCCGACACGCCGACGAGCGAGATGCCGGCCATCACCGGCGAGGCCCTCAACCAGGAGTCCCCCTTGTCCCAGCCCGCTTCCCGCCCCCAGCCCGTACCCCCAGCCACACCCGGGCCGGGCGCGGGGACGCCGGCGAGCAGCGAGGTCGGCTCGGCGTTCGCGCCCGGCGCGGCGGCGCCCGTACAGCTCGGCGGGCCCGGCGCGGTGGCCGACTCCGACAGGACGGTCAGCCTGCAGCGGCCCAAGAGCCCCTTCCCCCAGCCCGCCCCTCCCCGGACGCCGCCCGCGCCGCAGTCGCCCCCGCAGGGCCGCCCGGCGCAGGGCACGCCCCCGCACGGCGACCCCGGGCACGCCCCCCAGCCTCCGTCCCCCCAGCCTCCGTCCCCTCAGCCTCCGTCTCCTCAGGGCCCGTACGCCCCCGGCCCCCAAGGACAAGGGCCGCAGGGACCGGGACCCCACGGACCGGGGCCCCAAGCGAACGGACCCCAGGGGCCGGGACCCCAGGCGGCCGCCCCTCACGGCCCCGGACCACAGGGCCCCGGACCGCAGGCGGCCGGACCGCAAGGGCCTCAGGGACGCGGACCGCGGGCGCAGGGGCCTCAGGGGCCTGGGCCTCAGGGCGCCGGGCGGCCTGGGCCCGTGGGCAAGGCCGGGGACGAGAGCACCATCGTCACGACGCGCATCCAGCTGCCGAGCGCGCCGGGCCTCCAGGTGTACCCGCCGACCCCGCAGCAGCAGCGCCCCCAGCAGCCCGCTCCCGGGCAGCCCCAGCAGGGCCCGTACCCGCCGGGGCCCCAGCAGCCGGAGCGCCCCGACTCCCACGGCCTGGGCACCGACCTGTTCGCCATCGCCGGCCCCGACGAGCCCGCGAGCGGCAACCGCAAGGGCATGCTCATGCTCATGGGCGTCGCCGCCGCCGCAGCCGTGGTGATCGCCATCCTGATCGTGGCCCTGCTTCAGGGCTGATCGCCTGCCCGTGAGCCAGACTGGGAGGCATGAGCGAGTACCGTATCGAACGTGACTCGATGGGCGAGGTGCGCGTCCCGGCGGGCGCCAGGTGGCGCGCGCAGACCCAGCGAGCGGTGGAGAACTTCCCGATCTCGGGCCGGACGCTGGAGCCGTCCCACATCGCCGCGCTCGGCCTGATCAAGGCCGTGGCCGCGGAGGTCAACGGCGAGCTGGGCGTGATCGACAAGGATCTGGCGGAGGCGATCGCGCAGGCGGCGGCCGACGTGGCGGAGAACGAGCACGACGAGCATTTCCCGATCGACGTCTTCCAGACGGGTTCCGGCACCTCGTCCAACATGAACGCGAACGAGGTGATCGCCTCCTTGGCGGAGGAGCGGCTGGGCCGCCCGGTGCATCCGAACGACCATGTGAACGCCTCGCAGTCGTCGAACGACGTCTTCCCCACGTCGATCCACGTGGCGGCGGCGACGGAGGTGACCTACCATCTGCTGCCATCGCTGGAGCATCTGGCGACGGCGCTGCGGACGAAGGAGCTGCAGTTCCAGGATGCGGTGAAGTCGGGCCGCACGCATTTGATGGACGCGACGCCGGTGACGCTGGGCCAGGAGTTCGGCGGTTACGCGACGCAGGTGGAGCACGGCGCGGTGCGGGTGAAGGCGGCGCTGGGCCATCTGCTGGAGCTTCCGCTGGGCGGCACGGCGGTCGGCACGGGGATCAACACGCCGCCGGGGTTCGCGGAGCTGGCGATCGCGCGGCTGCGTGAGGCGACGGGGATCGGGTTCCGTGAGGCGATGGACCATTTCGAGGCGCAGAGCGCGCAGGATTCGGTCGTGGAGCTGTCGGGCCAGCTCAAGGTGGTGGCCGTCTCCCTGAACAAGATCGCCAACGATCTGCGCTGGATGGGGTCGGGGCCGCGGGCGGGGCTGGGTGAGATCAACCTGCCGGATCTGCAGCCGGGTTCGTCGATCATGCCGGGCAAGGTCAATCCGGTCATCCCGGAGGCCACGGCGATGGTGGCGGCGCAGGTGATCGGCAATGACGCGGCGATCACGTTCGCGGGCGCGTCGGGCAGTTTCGAGCTGAACGTGCAGCTCCCGCTGATCGCGCGCAACATCCTGGAGTCGATCCGGCTGCTGGCGAACGTGTCGCGGCTGCTGGCCGACCGGTGTGTCATGGGCATCACGGCCAACGTCGACAGGCTGCGGGAGTACGCGGAGTCGTCGCCGTCGATCGTGACGCCGCTCAACCGGCATGTCGGTTACGAGGAGGCCGCCAAGATCGCCAAGCAGGCTCTCCAGGAGCGCAAGACGATCCGCGAGGTGGTGATCGAGCGTGGCCACGTCGCGAACGGCACGCTGACGGAGGAGCAGCTCGACGGCCTGCTGGACGTGCTGTCGATGACGCGGCCCGGCTAGGGCCGGTCGAGCTCGGCCAGCCGGGCGCGGGCCTGGTCGAGTTCGTCGCGCACCTGGGCGAGCTCGCGTTCGAGCTCCAGGATGCGGCGGATGGCGATGAGCGTCATGCCTTCGTCGACCATGCGGGTGACGTGCTGGACGGCCAGGATGTCGTGGCGTGAATAGCGGCGCTGGCCGCCGTTGGACCGGCCGGGGCTGATGACGTCGTGGCGGTCCAGCCGGCGCAGGTAGGCCGGCTGGACCTGGAGCATCTCGGCCACCTGCCCGAGCGAGTAGAGCGGGGCGTGCTCGTTGTCGAAGGGGAGTTGGGGCATGCGGCCTCTCTCGCTTTCGGACGGGGGCGGACGGGGGGCGGGCGGTGGCGCCCGCCCCGGTCGCCGGTGTCAGGCGTTGATGGCCTTGGGCGTGGTCCGCTGGATCTCCACCTTGCGCGGTCTGGCGCGTTCGAGGACGGGGATGCGGACGGTGAGGACGCCGTTGTCGTATCCCGCGTCGATGCGCTCGCTGTCGAGGTGTTCCGACAGGTAGACGCGCCTGGTGAAGGTGCCCATCGGGCGCTCGCGGACGAACAGCCGCTCGCCTTCGCCGATCTCCTCCTCGCGGCGCGCGCTGACGCTCAGGACGCCGCGGTCGACGGTCACCTCGATCGAGCCGGGCTCGACGCCGGGCAGGTCGAAGCGCAGGATGACGTCGTCGTCGCGGCGGAGCCCGTCCATGGCCATCGCGGCTCCGTCGTCGAAGGTCTGGCGGGCCAGGCGGTTGAACTGGCGCTCGAACTCCTGGAAGAACGGGTCGATCGACGTGAGCAGCATCCGAACCTCCTTGAAACTCGGAGTGGCTGTAACCTCCAACTACAGTTGCAGGTTAACTCCATTACGAGTTGGAAGCAAGTGCCCGGGTGGCCGCTGACCAGCGGGCGAGCAGATCCGCGGCCCCACCTGAGTCGACGGCGTCGGCGGCCCGCTTGTACGCGCCCTCCAGGGCCTGGGTGAGCCCCTCGGCCGGGGGCGCGCCGTCGGCGGCCACCAGCGCGGCCGCGGCGTTGAGCAGCACGATGTCGCGCACCGGCCCCGGCGTCCCGGCGAACACGGCGCGGGCGACGGCGGCGTTGTGCCGGGCGTCGCCGCCGCGCAGCTCGTCGGGCGTGGCGCGCGGGATGCCCAGCTCGGCCGGGTCGAAGGAGGTGGGCGTGACGGTGCCGCGCCGCACCACCCAGACCGACGACGGCCCGGACGTGGTGAGCTCGTCGAGCCCGTCGTCACCCCGGAAGACCAGCGAGGACCCGCCGCGCTCGGCCAGCACGCCCGCGATCACCGGCGCCATGCGCGGATGGAACACGCCGACGGCCTGGGCGGCGGGCAGCGCCGGGTTCGTCAGCGGCCCCAGGAAGTTGAACACCGTGGGCACGCCCAGCTCCCGGCGGGCCCGCGAGGCGTGTCTGAGCGCCGGATGGAAGGTCGCGGAGAAGCAGAACGTGATGCCCGCCTCCTCGGCCACCCGCGCCACGGCCGCCGGCGGCAGGTCGACGACCACGCCGAGCTCCTCCAGCACGTCGGCCGCGCCGGTGGTGGAGGACGAGGCCCGGCCGCCGTGCTTGACCACCTTGGCGCCGGCCGCGGCGGCGACGACGGCGGCCATGGTGGACACGTTCACGGTGTTGGCGCGGTCGCCGCCGGTGCCGACGAGGTCGACCGTGTCACCGGGGATCCTGATCGCGGACGAGCCGGCGAGCAGCCCGTCGGCCAGGCCGGCCACCTCCTCGACCGTCTCCCCCTTGGCGCGCAGCGCGACGGCGAAGGCGGCGATCTGCGCGTCGGTGGCCCTGCCGGACATGATCTGCGACATGGCCCAGGCCGCCTCGCGCGCCGACAGGGAGCTGCCGCCGAGAAGCGTGGTGAGCAGTGCGGACCAGGTGACGGTCATGAGGACGCCCTTTCGTGTGTCGGGGAGCTCGACAGGGCGTCGCGGGAGCTCCCGGCGGGCCGCCTCGTCGAGGCGGCCAGGGATGCGTATGCGCTGGTGGGACCGCCTAGGAGGCGGGCCACCACTGGGACGGATACGCGATCACGCGGACAGGCTATCAGGTGCGCCGGACCACATAGGGAAGCGGTCAGGTATGTCGTCCCAGCCCATGCGTGCCGCAGCCGCGACCGCCTAGGGTCGGAGGCATGGAGCTGACGGGGCGCACTGCGCTCGTGACGGGGGCCGGGGGCGGGATCGGCGCGGCGTGCGCCCGGCGGCTGGCCGCGGGCGGGGCCCGGGTGCTGGTCGTCGACCGGCGGGGCGACCTGGCGCGCGAGGTCGCGGCCGAGGTGGGCGGGCTGGCCGTGGAGGCCGACCTGGCCGAGCCGGGGTTCGCCGGCACGCTGCCCGATGAGCCGGTCGACATCGTGGTGAACAACGCGGGGTTCCAGCACGTGGCGCCGATCGAGGAGTTCCCGCCCGACGTGTTCGCCGCCATGATGCGGGTGATGGTGGAGGCGCCGTTCCTGATCGCCCGCCGGGTGCTGCCGGGCATGTACGCGAGGGGCTGGGGTCGGATCGTCAACATCTCGTCGGTCCACGGGCTGCGCGCCTCGCCGTACAAGGTGGCCTATACGACCGCGAAGCACGCGCTGGAGGGGTTCAGCAAGACGCTGGCGCTCGAAGGGGCGCCGCACGGGGTGACCTCCACCTGCGTGTGCCCGGCGTACGTGCGGACCGGGCTGGTCGAGGGCCAGATCGCCGACCAGGCCCGCGCGCACGGCATCGCGGCGGACGAGGTCGTCGAGGACATCATGCTCAGGCCGGCGGCGATCAAGCGGCTGATCGAGCCGGAGGAGGTCGCCGAGCTGGTCGCCTACCTGTGCGGGCCGGCCGGGTCGTTCATCACCGGCGTGTCGCTGCCGGTCGACGGCGGCTGGACGGCGCGGTAGTGGTCAGGCGGTTCCTCGAACTGCTGGCCAGGGAGGCGTCGGCGGTCGAGTTCGAAGGCCCGGTCATCGAGGCGCGGGCCGCGGGCGCCGACCCGGCGGCGATCGAGGAGCTCGAACGCGCCAAGGTCGAGGCGCTGCGCGTGCGCGCCCTGCTCAGGCGCCGGGCCCGGCGCGAGGCCGAGCTGTCGGCGCTCTACGACACGGCCGGCGACCTGGCCGCGCTGCGCGACCTCGACGCGGTGCTGGAGGCGATCGTGCACCGGGCCAGGCAGCTCCTGGCCACCGACACCGCCTATCTCACGCTGCACGACCCCGACCGCGGCGACACGTACATGCGGGTGACCGACGGGTCGATCTCGGCCAAGTTCCGGTCGCTGCGGCTGGCGATGGGGGCCGGGCTGGGCGGGCTGGTGGCGCAGACGGCGGTGCCGTACTCGACCGCCGACTACTTCGCCGACGCCCGGTTCCGGCACAAGGACGACATCGACGAGGCCGTCCAGGAGGAGGGGCTGGTCGCGATCCTGGGCGTGCCGCTGCGCCTGGGCCAGCGGGTGATCGGCGTGCTGATGGCGGCCAACCGCAGCGCCAGGCCGTTCCACCAGGAGGAGGTGTCGCTGCTGGCCAGCCTGGCCGCGCACGCCGCCGTCGCGATCGACAACGCCAGGCTGCTGCAGGAGACCAGGAACGCGCTGGAGGAGCTCTCCCAGGCGCACCGCACCGCGCGGGCGCACGCGGAGGCGGTGGAGCGGGCCGCCACGGCGCACGACCGCATGACGTCGCTGGTGCTGCGCGGCGGCGGCATCGAGGACGTCGCCGCCGTCGTCACCGACGTGCTCGGCGGCTCGCTGGCCGTGCTCGACGACCTCGGCCGCCCGCTCACCGGCCACGTGGCCGGCCTGACCGATCCCGTACGGGCTGCCGGGCCGGACGCGGACGCGCCCGGCGGGGTGGACCCGGGGGTGCTGGAGGCGGCGCAGGCGTCGCGGGCGCTGGGCCGCACCGTGCGCCGGGGCGACCTGTGCATCGCGTCGGTGGACGTCGGCGGCGAACCGCTGTGCACGCTGGTGCTGCGCAGCGACGACGCCGACGAGCGCATCCTGGAGCGGGCCGCGCTGGTGTGCGCGCTGCTGCTGCTGTTCCGGCGCAGCGTCGCCGAGGCCGAGGGGCGGGTGCGCGGCGAGCTGCTCGACGACCTGATCTCCAGGCCCGGCTCCCCCGGGCTGGCCGACCGGGCCAGGCGGCTCGGCATCGACCTGACGGCCCCGCACGTCGTGGTCGTCGCCCGGCACGACGGGCAGCGCGAGCGTGCCGCGTTCTGGGCGTCCTCGCAGGCCGCCCAGCGCCACGGGCTGGCCGCCGCGCGGCCCGGCGAGGTCGTGCTGCTGCTGCCCGGCCGCGACCCCGGCGCGCTGGCCCAGCGCACCGCCGGCGACCTGTCGGCGTCGCTCGGCACCCCCGCGACCGCGGGCGCCTCCGCCCCGGAGACGGGCCCCGTCGGGGTCGCGCGGGCCTACCGGGAGGCGCGGCGGTGCGCGGACGCGCTCGTCGCGCTCGGGCGCGCCGGTGACGGCGCGAGCGCCGGCGAGCTGGGGTTCGTCGGGCTGCTCATCGGCGAGGGCAGGGACGTGCCCGGCTTCGTGGCGGGCGCGCTCGGCCCCGTCATCGAGTACGACGCCCGCCGGGGCACGGCGCTGGCCGCCACCCTGGCCGCGTACTTCGGCTCCGGCATGTCGCCGTCACGCACGGCCGAGGCCATGCACATCCACGTCAACACCGTCACCCAGCGGCTGGACCGGGTCGCCAAGCTGCTCGGCGACGGCTGGCAGGAGCCGGAGCGCGCCCTGGAGATCCAGCTCGCCCTCCGGCTGCACCGGCTCGGCCACACACCCTCCAGCTAGAGTGTGGGGCCGGCGCCCATATGAGTGACGCGGGTCACTCCCTAGCGTGACGGCATGGCCACTTCCATCAAGAAGATCGTCGGCGCGAGCCTGATCGGCACCACCATCGAGTGGTACGACTTCTTCCTGTACGGCTCGGCAGCCGCACTCGTGTTCAACCAGCTCTTCTTCCCCGAGTCCGATCCGCTCACCGGGACGCTGCTGGCGTTCCTCACCTACGCCGTCGGCTTCGTCGCCCGCCCGCTCGGCGGGCTGGTGTTCGGCCACTTCGGCGACCGCGTCGGCCGCAAGACGCTGCTCGTGGTCAGCCTGCTCATGATGGGCGTCGCCACGTTCCTGATCGGCTGCCTGCCCACGTACGCGGGCATCGGCGCGGCGGCGCCGCTGCTGCTGACGGGGCTGCGGCTGGTGCAGGGGTTCGCGCTGGGCGGCGAGTGGGGCGGCGCGGTGCTGATCGTCTCCGAGCACGGCGACGCGAAGCGGCGCGGCTTCTGGGCGTCCTGGCCGCAGGCGGGCGCGCCGGGCGGCAACCTGCTGGCCACCGGCGTGCTGGCCGCGCTGGCGGCGTTCCAGTCGGACGAGGCTTTCCTGGCGTGGGGCTGGCGGGTGCCGTTCCTGCTGTCGGGCGTGCTGGTGCTGATCGGGCTCTGGATCCGGCTGACGATCACCGAGTCGCCGGTGTTCCAGCAGGCCGCCCCGGAGAAGGCGCCGCCGATCGTGGGCGTGCTGCGGCACCACTGGCGGGACGTGGTCATCGCGATCGGCGCCCGGATGGCGGAGAACATCTCCTTCTACCTGATCACGGTCTTCGTCATCACCTACGCCAAGACGACCGGTCTGGACAACTCGACCGTGCTCGGCGCGGTGCTGATCGCCTCGGCGATCCACTTCGTGACGATCCCGCTGTGGGGGGCGCTGTCGGACCGGTTCGGCCGCCGCCCGATCTACCTGGCGGGGGCCGCGGGCGTCGGGCTGTGGATCTTCGCGTTCTTCCCGCTGATCGACACGGGCAACTTCCTGGCGATCACGCTGGCGGTGACGGTGGGGCTGCTGTTCCACGGCATGATGTACGGCCCGCAGGCGGCCTTCTTCTCGGAGCTGTTCGGGACGAGGATGCGCTACACCGGCGTGTCGATCGGCGCGCAGCTCTCGGCGATCGTCGCCGGCGCGCTGGCCCCGATCATCGCGGTCCAGCTCCTGCGGGAGTTCGGCAGCAGCTTGCCGATCTCCGCCTACCTGGCGCTCGCGTCGGCGCTCACCCTGGCCGCCGTCTACGCCGCCAAGGAGACCCAGGGCCGCGACCTGGCAGAGAGGATCCGCGCGTGAAGATCACCACGCCGAGGCTCACCCAGCACGTCAGGACCGTCGAGGGCCGCACCGGCGAGCCGGTGCTGTTCGTGCACGGCAACGTCTCCTCCGGCGCGTTCTGGCGCGACAGCATGGCCGCGCTGCCCGGCGGCTTCCGCCCGCTCGCGGTGGACCTGCGCGGCTTCGGCGAGAGCGACCCGGAGCCGGTCGACGCCACGCGCGGCGTCCGCGACTTCTCCGACGACCTGGCGGAGCTGGCCGACGCCCTCGGCCTGACCGCGCTCCACCTGGTCGGCTGGAGCATGGGCGGCGGCGTCGTGCTGCAGCTCCTGCTCGACCACCCGGCCCTGGTCAGGAGCGTCACGCTGGTGAACCCGGTGTCCCCGTACGGCTGGGGCGGCACGCACGGCCCCGACGGCACGCTCACGCACCCCGACGGCGCGGGCGCCGGAGCCGGGGCCGCGAACCCCGACTTCGTCACCCGGCTGAAGGCCGGCGACCTGTCGGACGAGTCGCCCGCCTCGCCCCGCTCGGTCTTCCGCGCCACCTACGTCAAGCACCCGGTGCCCGACGAGGACTTCTACGTACGGGCGATGCTCACCACCCGCGTCGGCGAGGCCAACTACCCGGGCGACCCGGCCACCTCGGCGGCCTGGCCGCACGTCGCCCCCGGCAAGCACGGCGTGCTCAACGCCCTGGCCCCCACCCACTTCCGGCTCGACGGCCTGCCGCAGGTCGAGCCCAGGCCGCCCATCCTGTGGATCAGGGGCGCCGACGACCTGATCGTCTCCGACACCTCCCTGTACGACCTGGCCCACCTCGGGGCGCTGGGCGTGGTGCCCGGCTCCCCCGGCACGCCCGCGCAGCCGATGGTCGCCCAGACCCGGGCGGTGCTGGAGCGCTACGGCCGCTACCGGGAGGTCGTGCTGGACGACTGCGGCCACAGCCCGCACCTGGAGCGGCCCGCCGACTTCGACCGGCTGCTGGCCGCGCACCTCGAGGAGGCACGATGATCGTGGCCATGTCGCTCGTGGCGAGCCTGCTCGTGCCCGGCGGCCCCGGCGGGCTGACCGTGCCGGGCGCCGAGCACGCCGTCACCGCCCGGCTCGACGACCTCACCACCGCCGGCACGGTCGCCAGCGGCCACACCGACCCCGCCGACTGGGCCGGACTGCACCCGGCCGCCACGGTCAACCCCACCGGCGTGCCCGGCGTCCAGATCGACGGCTACTTCCCCGACACCTCCACCACCAACGCCACGCACGGCTGGAACCACGACTCCCAGTTCGTCATCCGGCTGCCCGACGACTGGAACGGCGGCCTGGTCGTCACCGGCACCCCGGGCAACCGGGAGCAGTACGCCAACGACTTCACGATCTCCGACTGGGTGCTGGCCAAGGGCTATGCGTTCGCCGCCACGGACAAGGGCAACACCGGCCTGGACTTCCACACCGACGGCCGCCGCCCCGGCGACGCGATCGCCGAGTGGAACGAGCGCGTCACCCAGCTCACGCTCGCCGCCAAGGCCGTCGTCAGGCAGCGCTACGGCAGGAAGCCGGCCCGTACGTTCATGGCCGGGATCTCCAACGGCGGCTACCTGGTCAGGTGGCAGCTGGAGAACCGCGGCCACCTCTACGACGGCGGCCTCGACTGGGAGGGCACGCTCTGGCGGCTCAAGGGCGACAACCTGCTCGACTACCTGCCGGAGGCGCTGAAGGCGTACCCGGACCCGGAGGGCGTGCGGCGGGCCGGGTTCGCGGCGGGCTCGGAGTTCCTGTGGCCGTTCCACCGGCAGCACTACTGGGAGCTCACCCAGCAGCTCTACCAGCGTGAGCTGGACCCGTCCTACGAGGGCGCCCCGGCCGACTACGACTACGCCGAGCGCAGGCCGTACGCGGCGGTGGCCAGGATCGCGCTGACCGGCAGGATCACCAAGCCGCTGATCACCATCCACGGCACGCTCGACTCGCTGCTGCCGATCTCGCGCTCCTCCGACGTGTACGCCGAGATGGTCGGGCCGCACCGCCCCTTCCGCTATCACCGGGTGGAGGGCGGCAACCATCTCGACGGCCTGGTCGACGCCCACCCCGGCAGGCTGACGCCGATGCTGCCGGTGTTCCGCGAGTCGTTCGCCGAGCTGGAGGCGTGGGTTCAGTCGCGCAGGTAGCGGTGCTTGTGCGCGCGGGCCAGCCGCACCATGTGCCGCGCGCCGGGCAGCCGCCGGCCCAGCCGGTGCAGCCGGGTGTCGCGGCCCATCGGGGAGCGCCGCTTCGGGTCGGCGGCGGTGGCCGGGTGCACGGTGACCCGGCCCTTGCGCACCTCCAGCGCGAACCGGAGCCCGACCTCCTCCTCCGGGCCCCGCAGCACCGGCAGCCACACGCCGGTCCCGAGCTCGTCGCGGCCCGGCATCCTGCGCTTGATCGGCAGCTTGGCCACGAGCTGCCCGGCGATCTTGCCGGGCACCCCGGCCTCGGCCAGCGCGGGCGCAGACACCTCGCGGGGCCTGCGGCCGGTGCCGCGCAGCACCAGCTCCAGCGGCGGCCCGCCGCTCGGCGGCAGGTACGGCACGGGCAGCACCACGAACAGGCTCTCACCGACCAGCTTGGTCTCCACGCCCGGCGACACCAGCGCGATCGACTCGGTGAACGTGCGTGGCTCCACGGCCAGGCCGAACTCGCCCGCGTCGGTCCAGCAGGGCACCACGAGCCGCATCCTGGGCCGCTGGGCCAGCACGCCGAGGCAGTTGAGCGGGCCCTCCGGCCGCCGGACCCGGCTCCTGGCCTGGTGGGCGCCGCCGAACATGCGCACGTGCACCTCCCACTGGCCGGGCCTGAGCGGCTCGCCCTGCGCGGCCGCGGTCACGTCGACCCTGGCCTCGCCGACGATGCGCACCCGGGCGTGCTTGCGGCCGTCGGGCACCCGTTCGACCTGGTAGGCCACCGGCAGGAAGTGCACGTCGCCGGACTCGGCGTGCCGCAGGTAGACCTCGATGCGGGCGCGTTCGACGGATTCGCTGACGTCGGTGACGCTCTGCGGGAGCAGCTTGGGGTCGACGGCCCTGGGCGGCCGCCAGTGCAGGCGGTCGTCGTCGACGCGGAAGCGCTCGGGCTTGCCGTCGCCGCTCAGCACCTCGACCTCCAGGCCGAGCACGAGCACCTGGGCGTCCCAGCGCACCTCGGTCAGCCCGGCGCTCAGCCCGGCCCGCCGGGTGGAGTTGGCCAGCATGACGAGCTGGTCGAGCCGGCCGGCGCGGATCAGCGCGGCCACGGCCCTGAGCTGGACGGGCAGGTAGCGGTCGAGCCGGTCCGGAAACCGTTCGGCCACCAGCTCCTGGATCATGCGGAAGTAGGCGCCCCGGTCGGTGGACGACCCGGCGAACGCCGTCGACAGGAACGGCCGCAGCACCGCCGAGCGGAACCAGAACGCGTACATGCGGTCCCGCTGCCGGCCCTCGCCCACGTACGCGTCGATGTCGCGCAGTAGGGCGCGCAGCTCGCGGACGGCGGCGCGCGGCTCCTCGGGGGCGGGCGGGCGTTCGCCGAGGTGGCAGCAGACCTGTTCGGCGAGGACGGCGATGACCTTGGCCTGGAGGTAGCAGCGGACGGCGAACGCCTGCTCGGCGATGGCCCCGCCGGGGACGGCGAAGCCTAGCTCGTGCTCCTCCAGGAAGGCGCGGCGGTAGAGCTTGTGCGGGGTGAGCAGGGTGAGCAGCCGGTCGCGCAGGATGTCGGCGCGGGCCTTGCTGCGGCCGAAGGCGGTCATCGGCGGCCCGCCGTCGCGCACCAGGCGGCCCACCAGCACGTCGGCGTCGGTCTCGACGGCCCGCTCGTGCATGCGCTCCAGCGCGTCCCGCTCCAGCCGGTCGTGCTGGTCGAGCAGGTAGACGTAGTCGCCCCGGGCGGAGGCGATGCCGACGTTGCGGCCGCGCATGGGCGAGCCCGTGTGCGGCAGGTGCAGCACGCGCACGTTGCGGCGCACGGCGGCGACGGTGTCGAGCCGTTCGGCGATGCCGTCCGTGGACCCGTCGTCCACGAAGATCACTTCATACGCGTCCGGCGGCAGCGTCTGCTCCAGTGTGGAGCGGATGCACGCGTCGGCGGAATCCCCCGGGTTGTGGACATTGACGATCACACTGACCTTCACACCCATGCGGCCAGCGTGCGCGGTCATACACGGCGGGGCCTGACGGCTTGCCGATTACAGGAGGAATGCTGACCTGTTAATACCATCCCCTGGCCTGCGAGTGCCCCCAGGCGCCGCAAGGGGTGCCGTAGCGGCCCTTGATGTAGCCGAGGCCCCACTTGATCTGGGTGGCGGCATTGGTCTGCCAGTCGGCGCCGGCGCTGGCCATCTTGCTGCCGGGCAGCGACTGGGGGATGCCGTAGGCGCCGGAGTAGCGGTTCATCGCCCGCTCGTTCCAGCCGCTCTCCTTCTGCCAGAGGTTCTCCAGGCAGCCCCACTGGTCGGTGCCGAAGCCGAACGAGGACAGCATGGCCTTGGCCGTGGCCTTGTTGCTGCCGGGCGAGGGGTCGCTGCCGGGCGGGAAGTTGGCGGGCGGGAAGCCGTCGCCGCCGGGCGCCTGCTTCTTGATCTCGATGACGTCGAGCGGGTCGTCGTTGGCCGCCCGGCCCTCCTTGAGCTTCTTGGCCCTGTGGGCCTGGAGCGCGGCCTCCTTGAGCTGGTCGGCCTCGGGGTCGGGCGAGTAGAAGTCGCCGCTGGCCATCCGGCCGAGGTCCTCCAGCGAGAGCGGGTCGGCCGGCGGGGCGCTGGCGTTCTCGATGGCGCGGTAGGCGACGAAGCCGCCGCCGCCGAAGACGATCACGGCGGAGAGGCCGATGATCACGACTCGCTTGGGGGTCACCCGCGAGCGTCGGCGTGCCGAGCGGGGGACGCTGCGCGACGGGCGCTCACTCAACCTGGGACCTGGGCTCACGATCCATGAGCTTGCCGTGACTTGGGGGGTGCTGCGCAACCGGAACACGGGATTCGCTTGGCCGTACCTTGGCCAACCAGCAGGTTACCGGCAACTGTGATTTTGGTCACACTGGTTGGCCCGCCCCTCGGGCACCCGTAACCGAGGGGAGGGCCGATTCATACGCTGTTACAGGGGTTTAAGGATCAGGCAAGAGGCGCGTCACAGTTTCATGACACAACCCGGATATACCTGACAAGCCGGAATAATGTGCGAGTGGCAGGCATCCTTCTCGTCGAAGACGACCCCTCGGTCCGCACAGCTCTGGAGCTGGCGCTGGCCCGGCAGGGGCACTCCGTCACCTCCTACGCGACGGGTGAGGAGGCCCTGGACCACATCCGGTCACGCCGTCCCGAGATCGCCATTCTCGACGTCATGCTGCCCGGCATCGACGGCGTCGAGGTGTGCCGCCGCATCCGCAAGCTCGACCAGCTCCCCGTCATCCTCCTCACCGCCCGCGGCGACGACCTCGACGTGGTCGTCGGCCTGGAGGCGGGTGCCGACGACTACGTGGTCAAACCCGTCGAACCACGCGTGCTCGACGCGCGCATCCGCGCCATCCTGCGCCGCGCCGAATCGGCCTCCTCCGACCGCATCACGTTCGGCGACCTCATGATCGACCGGGGCGCGCTCAAGGTCACGCTGGCAGGCAAGGAGATCCACCTGACGCCCACCGAGCTGCGGCTGCTGCTGGAGCTGGTGCGCCACCCCGGCCAGGTGCTCAACCGGCGCTACCTGCTGCGCGCCGTCTGGGACCACACGCACGTGGCCGACTCCCGGCTCGTCGACGCCTGCGTGCAGCGGGTCCGCGCCAAGATCGAGCCGAGGCCGGCCGAGCCGGTGTTCATCCACACCGTCCGCGGGTTCGGCTACCGGTTCAGCCCTCCGTGATGAGGCTGCCCACCGGGTTCCGGGCGCGCCTGGTCATCACCTTCACCCTGGTCGCCGTGACCGCGTCGGTCCTGGTCGCCACCATCGGCTTCGAACTGGCCAAGTCGGCGCTGGTCAAGCGGGCCGAGGACTCCGCCGTCGACCTCATCTCCCGGGAGCTCAGCCGGATCACCTTCCCCATCGGCCGGCTGCGGCCCGGCGAGGCCGCGCCCAGCACCCGCGAGCTCGGCTACCTGACCCAGGCGCTCGACGGGCCCGGCCGCAGCGTGGTGATCGAGTACGGCAACCTGACGAACGCCGACGGCCCGATGACCATGGCCGACGTGCCGAACGAGCTGCACGGCCGCGCCAAGCAGATGGTCGTCTCCCAGCGCCAGCTCCTGCACGGCGAGCTGTGGCTGATCGTGGGCGCCGAGGTCTACCGCGACCACGGCGCCGGCCCCGAGGCCACCGGGCTGCGCGCGTTCGTCTTCTTCCCCATGCGCGACGAGGAGAGCCAGCTCGCCACGCTGCGCTCCAAGCTCGCCCAGGGCGGCTCGGCCATCGTGGGCATAGCGCTGATCGTGGCACTGCTGTCGGCCCGGCAGGTGCTGCTGCCCGTACGGCGGCTCAGCGCGGCCGCCCAGGCGCTCGGCGAGGGCCGCCTCGACACCCGCCTGCCCGTACGCGGGCAGGACGAGCTGGCCGAGCTCACCGCCCGGTTCAACGACGCCGCGGCGGCCCTGGAGCTGAGCGTGTCGGAACTGCGCTCCCTGGAGGCGATGTCGCGCAGGTTCGTCGCCGACGTGTCGCACGAGCTACGCACCCCGCTGACCGCCATGACGGCCGTGGCCGACATGCTCTCGGAGGAGGCCAACCGGCTCCCGCAGGCCCCCGCCGAGGCCGTACGGCTGGTCCTGCGCGAGATCGAACGGCTGCGCGAGCTCGTCGAGCACCTCATCGAGGTCAGCCGCTTCGACGCGGGCACCGCCACGCTTAACCTGGAGGAGGTCAACGTCGCCGACGCGATCCAGGACTGCCTGGAGGTGCGCGGCTGGAGCGAGAAGGTCCGGGTGAACTCCTCCCGCAGCCTCCTCGTCAGCCTCGACCCCAGACGCTTCGACGTCATCGTCGCCAACCTCGTCGGCAACGCCCTCAAACACGGCGAACCACCCGTGATGGTCAGCGCGAGAGCCACGGACAACGGCCTGGAGGTGAAGGTGCGCGACCACGGCAAGGGCATCCCGCCGGAGGCGATGCCGCACGTCTTCGACCGCTTCTTCAAGGCGGGCTCCGGCCGCGCCCGCAGCCAGGGCAGCGGGCTGGGCCTGGCGATCGCGCGCGCCAACGTGCACCTGCACGGCGGCACGATCTCCGTACGCGCCCAGCACCCCGGCACGCTCTTCACCGTCTGGCTCCCGCACAACAGGAGCCCGCTGGCATGAGACGGACCCTGGCCGGAGCCCTGCTGCTGCTGACGGCGGCGTGCGGCATCGCGCCCACCGACGTGGTCGACCGGGCCCAGGCGCCCGTCGTCGACATCCCGCCGCCCTCGAAGACCATCTACCTGCTCAAGGACGGCGAACTGTCGCTGGAGCCCGCCGACGTCCAGTCCGACTCGGTCAGCAGCCTGCTGAACGCCCTGTTCGCGGCCTCCACCAAGCCGCTCGGCGACCTGGACACGGCGCTGCGCGGCTTCACGCTCGAACGCATCGAGGACTCGCTGAACCCCGTCCCGCGCGACGAGGTCAGGCTGCCCAGGACCTCGACGCTCACCATCTACATCCGCGGCGATGGAACCCTGACCAGGGTCGGCAAAGCCCAGATCGTCTGCACGGCCCAGCAGGACCCCTCCGTCGAGGACATCAGGATCGTGCAGACGTACGGAGACCGCCGCCCGGCCAGGCGCGAGGGCGGTCTCCAGTGCCCGGAGCAGGTGAGCCCTAGAGGGTGATGTCCTCCAGCATCTCCGTCACCAGCGCGGCGATCGGCGAGCGCTCCGACCTCGTGAGCGTCACGTGCGCGAACAGCGGATGGCCCTTGAGCTTCTCCACCACCGCCACCACGCCGTCGTGCCGCCCGACGCGCAGGTTGTCACGCTGGGCGATGTCGTGCGTGAGCACCACGCGCGAGTTGGCGCCGACCCGGCTGAGCACGGTCAGCAGGACGCCGCGCTCCAGCGACTGCGCCTCGTCCACGATCACGAACGCGTCGTGCAGCGACCGGCCGCGGATGTGGGTGAGCGGAAGCACCTCCAGCATGCCCCGGTCGAGCACCTCGTCGATCACCTCGGGCGTGGTGACCGCGCTCAGCGTGTCGTAGACCGCCTGCGCCCACGGGCCCATCTTCTCGCCCTCGGTGCCCGGCAGGTAGCCCAGCTCCTGGCCGCCCACCGCGTACAGCGGGCGGAACACCACCACCTTGCGGTGCTGGCGGCGCTCCAGGACGGCCTCCAGGCCCGCGCAGAGCGCCAGCGCCGACTTGCCGGTGCCGGCCCGGCCGCCCAGCGACACGATGCCGATCTCCGGGTCCATCAGCAGCTCCAGCGCGATGCGCTGCTCCGCCGACCGGCCGTGCAGACCGAACACCTCGCGGTCGCCGCGCACCAGCTTGACCGACTTGTCCGGCTGGACCCGGCCGAGGGCCGAACCCTTCGCCGACAGCAGCCGCAGACCGGTGTGCGCCGGCAGGTCCCTGGCCTCCTCGAGATCGGCCGTGCCGCTGTCGAACAGCGTCTCGACGTCCTCCGCGGTCACCTGGACCTCGGCCATCCCCGTCCAGCCCGACTCGATCACCAGACCGGCGCGGTACTCCTCCGCGGCCAGGCCGATCGAGGCCGCCTTGACCCGCATCGGCAGGTCCTTGGAGACGAGCACGACGTCACACCCCTCGGCGGCCAGCGAACGGGCCACCGTCAGGATGCGGGTGTCGTTGTCGCCCAGGCGGAAGCCCACGGGCAGGATGGACGGATCGCTGTGATTGAGCTCAACCCTGATCGTGCCGTCGCCGGTCGGCATCGGCTCGTCCAACCGGCCGTACTGAACCCGCAGGTCGTCAAGGTAGCGCAGGGCCTTTCTGGCGAAGTAGCCCAGCTCGGGATGGTGCCGCTTCCCCTCCAGCTCAGTGATGACGACGATCGGCAGAACGACGTCGTGCTCCGCGAAGCGGGTCATGGCCGCCGGGTCGGCGAGCAGGACCGATGTGTCGAGCACGTACGTGCGCTTGGCCGAGTTGGACGAAGGGTTGCTCGAGGACACTGCCACACGTTCTCCCCCGGGCGCCCATGGGGACGGGCGCCCTGCAGACGAGGCGGGAATCGGACCGGGCCCGTGTCCCCGACCGCGACATGCCACCGGGGGCGCCGGACTCCGGCCCCCCTCGGCAGTGTTGGCGCAAAGGCGGGCCCTTTCCGGAGCGTCCGGCCTGCGGCCGGACACTTCCAACGTTACGTCCTGGATACCCAGATGTCCCGTCAGGAACCGTAACGCCGGTGTCTCGCAGCGTAGTCGCGCAGCGCCCGCAGGAAATCGACCCTGCGGAAGTCGGGCCAGTATGCCTCGTGGAAGTAGAACTCTGAATGAGCGCTCTGCCACAGCATGAAGCCCGACAGACGCTGCTCGCCCGAGGTCCGGATGAGGAGATCCGGGTCGGGTTGGCCGCGGGTGTAGAGATGCTCCGCGATATGTTCGACATCGAGCACCTCGAAGAGGTCCTCGATGCTCGCGCCCTTGCTCGCATGCTCCTGCAGGAGTGAGCGCACCGCATCGGCAATCTCACGCCTTCCTCCATACCCAACTGCAACGTTCACAATCAGGCCGGGACGGTGCGATGTTGCTTCTTTCGCAGTTTTTAGGACATTAGCCGTGCGATCCGGCAGCAGATCGAGCGCGCCGACCGGGCTGATCCGCCAGCCCTGGTCCACCAGCTCCTGCGTGACGTCCTCGATGATGCGCAGCAACGGCTCCAGCTCCTCGCTGGGCCGGTTCAGGTTGTCGTTGGACAGCATCCAGACCGTGACGACCTCGACACCCGTCTCACGGCACCAGCCGAGCAGCTCGGAGATCTTGTCCGCGCCCTTGCGGTGGCCCTTGGCCACATCACTCATGCCCATGGCACGCGCCCAGCGGCGATTGCCGTCGATGATCACCCCGACGTGCCGGGGAATGCTGTCCTTCGACAGCTTGGCCTCCAACCGGCGCTCATACAGCCGGTAGACCAGATCGCGCAGGCCCACGGAGTCCCTCCAGCGCTGGCGTGCCTCAGGTCGGATGACCTAACAGGCAATTATCACCGCGTTTCGCCCGTGCCCGTGCCTGAACGCGATAGTTCTTCACAACAGATGATCTCGGCCTCGTGGACCAGGCCACGGACGAAGCCCGCCGGCTCCGCCGACGTCAGCACCGCCCGCCCGGCCGCGGCTCCCACACCGGAATCGTACGCAACCAGCAGCCCAGCTCGCCCCCGCCCCGCCCCGTACGGCAGCTCTTCCCACCCGGCACCAACCAACCCCGTTCCCCGGCAAGGCGTACGCAGCCGCAAGCAGGTGGGAGGGCACGCCCGCCCCAAGGGCCCCGCCCTCCCCCTGCCAGGACCGCCGCCAGCAGCCGGGAGGGCGCGCCTGCGGCCCGGTCCCCGCCCCTCCTCAACAGGACGTACGCGCAACGCCTGGGTTATCGGTGCGGGAGGAAGCGGGTCCACCAAGGGGGCTTGGGGGGCGGGAGGAGTTTGCCGTGGGCGGTGAGCCAGGCGGCGAAGTCGTCGGCGTCGGCGCGGTAGCCGGGCGGCGGGGCGGTGCGGGAGGCGGCGTACGCGGCGAAGTCGGCGGCCAGGTCGGGCCCCGAGGCGGCGGCGGCGTCCGGGCGGAGCCTGGCCACGACGCTGCGGCGTTTGGCGACGAGGCTGTTCGCCTGGATGCGCAGCCGTTCGGGGTCGAAGCCGTCGGGCGGGGGCGCGCCGGTGACCAGGGCGGCGATCAGCCGTTGCTGGGCCCGGGCGAGGTCGTCGCGCTCGCCGGTCATGCCAGTGCCGCCCGGATGCGGGAGAGCTCGGCGGCCAGGGCGTCGTCGCTGGGGTAGTGGTCGTCCCATTCGAGAAGGACGCCCGGCGGGTCGACGCGGGCGCGGAGCTGGGCGAGGACGTCGAGGACGGCATCGGGGACGGCCGTGGTGTGGGTGTCGTGCCAGACGCCGTCCCGCTCGTACCCGCCGGCCACGTGGACGTACGCGAGCCGTTCCAGGGGCAGGGTGTCGAGGGCGTGGGCGGCGTCGAGGCCGAGGTTGACCTGGTTGGTGTAGAGGTTGGCCACGTCGATCAGCAGGTGTACGCCGGTGCGTTCGACGAGTTCGGTGAGGAACTGGGCGTCGGTGAGCTCGTCGTCGGGCCAGCCGAAGAGGGCGGCGACGTTCTCCAGGGCGAGCGGCACGGGGAGGGCGTCCTGGGCCTGGCGGACGTTCTCGGCGACGACCTTGAGCGCGTCGCGGGTGCGGGGCACGGGCAGGAGGTGGCCGGCCTCGATGCCGCCCGCCCTGACGAACGCCAGGTGCTCGCTGACCAGCGGCGCGTCGAGGGCCTGGGCGCAGGCGGCGAGGTGGGCGAGCGTGGCGAGCGAGGGTGGTTCGGCGCCGCCGACGCCCAGGCTGACGCCGTGCGGGATGACGGGCAGGCCGCGTTCGCGCAGCAGCCGCAGCGAGTGCGGGAGTGCCGCCGGGCGCACGTTCTCGGCGATGACCTCCACGAACTCGACGCCCGGCAGCCGTTCGACGGTCAGGTCGATCTCCGCCCGCCAGCCGATCCCCACACCCAGCCGCTCCACGCACCCTCCCCGATCGTCAGGTTCCGGCGTCGCCGCCCATGAAACCGCCACCTGCCCGCCCGGGGAAACCCCCGGGCGGGTGACCTTCGTCCCTCCCGTCGTCCGGCGCCTGGTCAGCCGGTGGGCTGCCCGTCGCAGAGCGCCGCCTTGACGAGCCCGTCCAGCAGCTTCGGATAGGCGGCCATGTCGAGTTCGGCGTCTCCGGCGGTCAGCGCGGCCGTCACGGTCCTGGCGCCGTCGGGCGAGCTGTACATCAGCGCCGCGTAGCCCGCCGGGGGGCTGCCGTTGTGGTTGACCACGGTGCCGCAGCCGGGGCCGAGGTCCTTGACGAACACCCCGAGGCCGTAGCGGCCGTAGAGGGGGTCGCTCTTGGCGTGCGGCTCGCGCATCTCGGTCAGCAGCCGGGCCGGCAGGAGCTTGCCGCCGTTGAGCGCGGAGAAGAACGTCTGGAGGTCCTCGGTGGTCGAGATCATGTCACCGGCGCCGGCCAGCAGGGTGTTGTTCTGGCGGGAGACGTCGGCCACCTTCCACTGGCCGGCGTCCTGGTAGCGGAAGTAGCCGTGGGCGTACGGGCCGGGCAGCCGGGTCCGGTCGCCCGGCACGACGGTGCCCGTCAGCCCGAGCGGCCGCACGACCCGCCGCTTCAGCTCCGCGTCGAACGAACGGCCGGTGACCTTCTCGATCAGCAGCATGGCCAGCGTGTAGTTGGTGTTGGAGTAGCTCCAGTCCGCCCCCGGCGCGAACTTGACCGGCTTGGACAGCGCGAACCGCACCAGCTCCTCCGGCTGGTAGGAGCGGAACCGGTTGTCCAGCCACTCCTTGCCCGTCGCGGGGAGACCGGGCACCCATGAGCCGTCGGGGGCGAGGTCGCCGGTGTAGTTGAACAGGCCGCTGGTGTGCTGCAGCAGCATGCGGACCGTGATCCGCCGGTCCAGCCCATACTCGGGCAGGTAGCCGTCCACCGGGGAGTCCAGCCCGAGCTCGCCCTCGGCCACCAGTTGCAGCACCACGGTCGCGACGAAGGTCTTGGTGACGCTGCCCACCCAGGTGTGCCCGTTCGCGGGCGGCTTCGCGCTCGCGCCCAGCTTGCGCCGCCCGGCGCTGCCGGTCCACTCGCCCCGCTCGTCGCGCACGCGCACCTGCACGCCGAGGAACCCGGCGTCGACGAACGCCTGGGCGGCCCGCTGCAGCTCCGGGCGGTCCTGGCCGGCGTCGTTCGACACGACCGCGCTGCTGGTGGCGGCGGCCGCGGCCGGCGCGACAGCCGGGGGTGCGATGGCCCCGGCCAGCAGCCCGGTCGCCAGTGCTGTGACCGCCATCGGCCGGAAGACGGTGTGGCGGCGCCTTGGCGCGCCGCCGTCGCGGCGGATCGT
Source organism: Nonomuraea sp. NPDC003214 (assembly GCF_053590035.1). Lineage (NCBI taxonomy): Bacteria > Bacillati > Actinomycetota > Actinomycetes > Streptosporangiales > Streptosporangiaceae > Nonomuraea > Nonomuraea sp. NPDC003214. The sequence continues at coordinate 207,961 of NZ_JBSFSX010000010.1, forward strand.
CCCGGTCGCTCCGGCGTGTCCTGCTGCGGAGGAGCCGTGGTTGCCTTGTTCCCTCATGACTGTCCCTACCTACGGTGTTCGGTCCCAGGTGGCGGTCATGGACTGTCGTCAGCGACTCGCTGCACCGTCCATGACGTCCACGGTCGCCGGTCGCGCTGACGCCGGGCCGTCACCGGGCTGACGCCGCCGCTGACACGCGACCGGGCGGGACCGGAGGCGGCGGGGTCAGCCGCCGCCGCAGCCTCCGCAACCGCCGCCGCAGCTGGAACCGCCGCCGCCGTCACCGCCGCCGCCTCCGCTGTCGCCGCTGCCACTGCTACTGCCGCTGCCGAAGTCGTTGCCGCCGACGCCGCCGCAACTGCCGCCCGCGCAGCTCGATCCGTACGGGACGTCCTGGCCGCGGCTGTGGAGCTCGGCCTCCAGCTCGGGGTCGCCCAGCTCGCCGAGGCCGTGCAGGGCGACGGGCACGGCGACCGGGACGGCGAGGGCGCCCATGCCGGACGCGGCGAGGACGCCCGCGGGGTGGGCGGAGCGGGCGAGGCGCAGGTGCTCGTGGGCGGCGTCCGTGAGCTCGTCGGCGAGCGCCCGCCGGCGGCGGTGCGCGATCAGGCCGGTGACGCCGGCCACGGCGAGGGCCGCCGCGCCGAACCCGACGACCAGGGTGTGCGGCACGGCCAGGAAGACGGCGAGCCCGGCCACGGCCAGGACGAGCGACACCACCGACAGCGCCTTGAGCCGCCTGAGCAGCCGCCTGGCCGTCGCGTGGGAGCCGTCGGGCACCAGCAGCCCGTACCGGACGAGCTGGTGCCGCACGCTGTCCACGGCGGGGCCGTTGCCCACCTGGTGGCGTACGGAGGCGGCGGGCAGGCCCGCGGGCTGCGCCCGTACGGCGTCGAGGACGGCCCGCTCGACCGGCTCCTTCGGGCGGGAGGAGCCGGTGAGGCGGTGCAGCTGACCGCCGCGTGAGACGCGCAGCCGTTCGGAGCGGACCAGGACGGCGATGGCGGTGTTGACCACCCGTTTGGGCCCGCCCGCCAGGTAGGCCAGCTCGTAGGGGGTCAGGTCGCGGGTGCGGTCGCCGTCGCCGCCGGCGCGCTGCCGCCGGTCGAGCTCGGCCAGGGCGGAGACGGCCCGGGAGATGGGCACGGCCAGGGCGGCGCAGACGATCAGGGTGAGGACGAGCCCGGGGATGCTGTCCAAAGCGGCCTCCTCTTCGGTGGAAGGTGTCCGCGGACGACGCTGTCGTTGGAGAGATGATCGGCCCCGGCCGGACGGCTGTGCCGTGAAGGTCTCAAGAACCTATCCGCCGCCACCGCAGCCGCCGCCACCCCCGCAGCCTCCGCCGCCGGAGGAGGAGCTGTCGGAGGAGGAGCTGTCGCCGAAGCCCGACGAATGGTCGGCGTGGCTGCCGCAGACCCCGCTCACGTCGCCGCCCGGGGCACCTCTGGCCAGCTCGTCGGTGATCACGGGATCGCCGGCCGCGCCGAGCCCGTACAGGGCGACGGGCACGCCGACGGCCGCGGCGACGGACGTGCGGTCGCGGGCGGTGCGCGGGTGCGCCGAGCGCGCCGTCTTCAGGACCTGCCGCCCTTCGCGGGTGAGCACGGCGCGCAGCTTCTCGCGCTGGCGCAGGACCGTGGCGATCCCGTAGACCACGGTGAACAGGCTGATGGGCGTGAGGACGGAGAGGTCGTCGGGGTCGCCCAGCAGACCGCCGGCGGTCAGGGCGAGGGCGGCGGCGTCGACGCCTATCACCACGAACAGCGCGGTCACCAGCAGGCGCATCCGCGAACGGGCGTGGTCGAGCGCGCCCTCGGGCACGAGCAGCCCGCGGCGGACGAGGCCGTCGGCCATCGCGGTCACCGCGCGGTCTTCGGCGAGCCCGCGCCGCACCTCCGCGGCGGTGCACCCGCCGGGCCTGGCCGCCAGGTAGTCGATCACCGCCTGCTCGACGGGCACGGGCGACGGCGCGGCGCCGTACACGAGGCTGACTCCGGCCCGTGAGACGCGGACGGCGCCGGCCGTCGCGAGGACGGTCAGCGCCGTGTTGACGGCCCGCCGGGGCCCGCCGGCCAGATAGGCCAGCTCATAGTGAGACAAGTGGTGATCGATGCCGCTGGGCGGCTTCTCGGCGACCCGCCGTCGCGCGACGGCGACGTACGGCTCGGCGGCGATCAGGAACACCGCCGCCACGAGGACGGCGACGATCGATAAGTTCATCCACGACTCCCCCGGGTGCGGTACGGCCAAGCTAGAACGGCCGCACCGCACGCGCAAGGTCAGGAGAGCCGGTCGAGGAGTGCGTTGTACTCCTCCCACAGTTCCTTGGGCAGATGGGTGCCGAAGGTGTCGAAGTGGGCGGGAATCAGCGCCGCCTCCTCGCGCCAGACCTCGCGGTCGACGGTGAGCAGCGTGCGCAGGTCCTCCTCGGGCAGGTCCAGGCCCTCGGTGTCGAGCGTCTCCGGCAGCAGGCCGATCGGCGTGGGCACGGCCTTGGCCTCGCCGTTGAGCCGGTCCACGATCCACTTCAGCACGCGGCTGTTCTCGCCGAAGCCGGGCCAGATGAACTTGCCGTCGGCGTTCTTGCGGAACCAGTTGACGTAGTAGATGCGCGGCAGCTTGGCGCCCTTGCGACGGCCGATCTTGAGCCAGTGGCCGAAGTAGTCGCCCATGTTGTAGCCGCAGAAGGGCAGCATGGCGAACGGGTCGTGGCGCAGCTCGCCTACCTTGCCCTCGGCGGCGGCGGTCTTCTCGGAGGCGACGTTGGCTCCGAGGAAGACGCCGTGCTCCCAGCTCAGCGACTCGGTCACGAGCGGCACCGCCGTGGCGCGGCGGCCGCCGAACAGGATCGCCGAGATGGGCACGCCCTTGGGGTCCTGCCATTCGGGGGCGATGGTCGGGCACTGCGAGGCGGGTGTGGTGAAGCGGGCGTTCGGGTGCGCCGCGGGCTCGCCGCTGTCGGGCGTCCAGGGACGGCCCTTCCAGTCGGTGAGGTGCGCGGGCGGCTCCTCGGTCAGGCCCTCCCACCACACGTCGCCGTCGTCGGTGAGCGCGACGTTGGTGAAGATGCTGTTGCCCCAGAGCGTCTTGACCGCGTTGGCGTTGGTGACCTGGCCGGTGCCGGGCGCGACGCCGAAGAAGCCGGCCTCGGGATTGATGGCGTACAGGCGGCCGTCGTCACCGAAGCGCATCCAGGCGATGTCGTCGCCGACGGTCTCGACCTTCCAGCCGGGGATGGTCGGCTGGAGCATGGCCAGGTTCGTCTTGCCGCAGGCGCTCGGGAAGGCGGCGGCGATGTAGCGGGTCTCGCCGGTGGGCGGAGTGAGCTTGAGGATGAGCATGTGCTCGGCCAGCCAGCCCTCGTCGCGGGCCATGGCGCTGGCGATGCGCAGCGCGTAGCACTTCTTGCCGAGCAGCGCGTTGCCGCCGTAGCCGGAGCCGTAGGACCAGATCTCGCGGGTCTCCGGGAAGTGGCTGATGTACTTGGTGGAGCTGCACGGCCAGGCCACGTCGTCCTGGCCCGGCTCCAGGGGCGCGCCCACGCTGTGGACGGCCTTGACGAACTCGCCGCGCTCCTCGATGAGCCGCAGCGCCCGCTCGCCCATCCTGGTCATGATCCGCATCGACACCGCGACGTAGGGCGAGTCGGTGATCTCGACGCCGAGCTGGGAGATCTCGCCGCCCAGCGGTCCCATGCAGAACGGCACCACGTACATGGTGCGCCCGCGCATGCAGCCCTTGAACAGCTTGCCGAAGGTCCGGCGCATCTCGGCTGGAGCGATCCAGTTGTTGGTCGGGCCGGCGTCCTGCTCGCGCTCGGAGCAGATGAACGTACGGTCCTCCACCCGCGCCACGTCGCTCGGGTCGGACTTGGCGTAGAAGCTGTTGGGCCGCTTGGCCAGGCGGACGAACGTGCCCTGCTCCACGAGGAGGTTCGTCAGGCGCGTCCACTCCTCCTCGGAGCCGTCGCACCACTCGATCCGGTCCGGCTCGGTAAGGGTCGCTATCTCTTTCACCCACGCGGCCAATTCGCGATTGCTGGTCGGCGCGTGGACTTCCACGGAAACGGACACGACTGCGGCTCCTCCACTCTCTCAGGGCCCGCTCATCATTAACGACGACGGCACCCGAAAGCCAATTGGCGTAGACCTCTGACTCGGGTGTCGCCGCAGGCAGCGGCCTCGACGATTGGGGGAGCCTACCCACCGGGACACGATTTAAAAGAAACTCGTCCGGGCACTGGTTCAGTCCAATAGGGATGGTCTAAACCAATTTCGGAAATGGTTTAGTCCATTGCCCGGACGGTTTTCCCTGCGTGCCTCAGGAATGCAGATCGGGGCCGGCGGAGCGAACGCGGTCGACGTGCTGGAGCGCGTCGCGCAACTCGGCCAGCCAGGTGTCGGTGTTGCGGCCGACGAGACGGACGCACCAGGCGAGGGCGTCACTGCGGCTGCGGGCCACGCCGGCGGCCACGAGCGTGTCGAGAACTTGCCGCTCAGATTGCCGCAATCTGGTCATAACGGGCACAGAGAGTGTGGTGAACATCACAGTCTCGCCACCGCAGACGACGCCCCACGAGACCTTCTGCCGGAACCGGCGCTCGGCCTCCTTGGCGATCTCGATCCGCCGCTCCCGGGTCTCCTCGCGGAAGCGCCGGATCAGCCCCTCGACGAGCGCGGCCCGTTCGGCGTCGTCGGCGCCGGCCGGCGGGTCGGGCAGCGTGCCGAGCACCGCGATCTCCTCGCGGTCCCTGATGACCTCGGGCGCACCGGTGAACCAGCCCTCGGGGAGCCGCCCGGTGAACCAGCCGCGTATCTGCGCGGTCACATCATCGCTTGCCATGTAATCACCATTACACAGTTGCGTCCCGAATGCACGCGCCGAAGCCCATCGGGTATCCGTAGGGGGAACCGTTCAGACCCGCCCGGCGGCCTGCGGGCTCACCCGCACCACCCCGGCCAGGTTGCGGGTGCTGATCGGTGCGATCTTGACCACGTCGCCCGTGCGCGGCGCGTGCAGCATCTTGCCCTTGCCCCAGTAGATGGCCACGTGCGAGATGTAGGCCGGGTTGGTGGGGTCGTTGCGCCAGAACAGCAGGTCACCGGGCTGCGCCTGGGAGAGCGGCACCTGCGGGCCGGTCAGCCACTGCTGGTGCGTCACGCGCGGCATCCGCACCCCCGCCCGCGCGAAGGCCCACTGGACCAGCCCCGAGCAGTCGAAGGTGTCGGGCCCCTCGGCCCCCCACACGTACGGCCGGCCGAGCTTGGAGGCGGCGGCCTCCAGCGCGACCGTGAGCTGCTCGCCGGTCATGAACGAGCCGGTCGGCCAGTTGCGCTCGCGCGCCCGCGTCGGCGGCAGGACCGGGTTGACCATGGCCGACTGGGTGCCCTTGGGCAGCAGCTTCATCACCCGGCGCTGGAGCTCGGCCGAGTTGGTCTTGGGCGCGCTGATGATGAGCGCGTTGTCGCGCGGCAGGCCGAGCGCCCGCCCGGTCTCCCGCGACACCACCGCGTCGACCGCGCCGAGCCCGGTGGTGGCGTAGGCGCCGATCCGCAGCGGCCCGCGCGGCCCGCTGACCCTGCTGTGCAGCGTCAGCCCGCCGTCGTTGCCGAGCACGAACGACACGGCCACGTCCCCGGCGGCCACGTTCGACCACAGCGGGTCGGAGGCGGCCGTCACCTTCGGGGTGTAGGCCCGGAACGTGGACGGCGACACCGCGAGCGTCTGCACCCGCTTGCCGTCGAGCGTGATGCTGGCGGCGTCGGCCAGCTCCATCGCCCGCACGCCGGGCACCTTGGCGATCTTGGCTAACTGCTTGGCGGTGAACGGCTTGCGCGTCACCACGAACAGGTGCGGCTTGTGCAGCGTGCCGAGCGGCTTGACCGGCTCGACCGTCCTCGTGCCGGCCATCAGGCTCTGCCGGGGCGCCGGGCGGGGACGTACGGGCTCGGCGGCGACGGGCTGCGGCGCCGGGCGCTCGATCTCCGCCAGCAGCAGCACGTCGGCCGTCAGCACGGCCACCAGCGCCACCACGATGAACGGGATCAGCCTGCGGTGGTCACGCCGCCTGGGGGTGTTGACCAAAAAGCTGAGGTCCTGCCGGATGCCCGAGGGGGCACGCGTGAACACCGCCGGGCCGTCGTGGGCCCGGCGGTGCCGGTCTGCGGGGGTCAGTTGCCGATGTACGGCACAGCCTCGAGGATCTCGACGGTGTTCTGGCGGCCGTTGGGCATGCTGTAGGTCGCCTTCTCACCGATCTTCTTGCCGTTGATCGCCGCGCCCAGCGGGGACTTGGGCGAGTAGACGTCGATCGGGGCGCCGCTCTCCTCGCGGGAGGCCAGCAGGAAGGTCACCTCGTCGTCGTCGCCCTCGAAGCGGATCGTCACGGTCATGCCGGGGCCGACCACGCCCTCGGTCTTGGGGGCCTCACCGACCTGCGCGCTGTCCAGGATCTGACGGAGGTGGAAGATCCGGGCCTCCATCTTGCCCTGCTCGTCCTTGGCTGCGTGGTAACCGCCGTTCTCCTTGAGGTCGCCCTCTTCACGGGCGGCCTCGATCTTCTTGGCGATGTCGACGCGCCCGGGCCCCGAGAGATATTCGTGCTCGGCCTTCAGGCGGTCGTACGCCTCCTGCGTCAGCCATGTGACGTTCTCATCGCGAGAGTCGGCCACGGGTTCTCCTTGCTTGCTTAGGGGGCCCTGAGATCACTGAAGGTTGCGTACGGTTGAATTGCGAAAGGCTAACAAGTCAACGGCTGGAACGCTTCCCCAAATGTCTCACTATACGAGATTGCAGTACTGGACGTGGACAGACGTCGCCTGGGCACTGGTGTCCAGGCGCTCCTTGCGGGGCTTACTACCCTCACCAGCCGGAATTCTTACTTCCTTGCTGCCTACTTCCCCGTGGTTCACGTCCGTGGCCCTGATCCGGCACACCGCCGAGCGGTCGTCGGGCTTGTGCACCGTGAAGGTTACCTCGGCCCGGGCCTGATCCTCGATCCGGAACGAGACCACCTGCGCCTTGGCGCCCGTCGCGGTGCCCGTCATCGACCACATCACGTAACCCCAGCCACCTGCGACGATGGCCACGAGCACCCCGATCACGACGTGCACGACGAGCCGGCCGCCCCGCTCGGGACGGTCCGGAAAGTCGGCGGGTGTGCCGAGAACGGGTCCGTTCCCGACATCTCTGGTGGCCATGGCGGAATCTCCCTGCACTCCCTGAGCGTTATCCGAGACAATTGTCGCCCGCGGGGGTCACGCCCTCGCGACCGCCCAGCAGAAACTAACCTCTCTGGGCAACTGATCGGTCCCTACTGAGGAGACATCGAGCCCGTGAGTGCACCGCTGAGGCTGATGGCCGTCCACGCCCACCCCGACGACGAGTCGAGCAAGGGCGCCGCCACGATGGCGCGATATGTCCGCGAAGGCGTTGACGTGCTGGTCTGCACGCTCACGGGCGGCGAGCGCGGCTCCGTGCTCAACGAGAAGATGGACCGGCCGGAGATCGTGGCCAACATCGCCGCGGTCCGCCGCGCGGAGATGGACCGGGCCCGCGAGATCCTGGGCGTGCAGCAGCGTTTCCTCGGCTTCGTCGACTCGGGGCTGCCCGAGAGCGAGGACGAGGAGCTGCCCGAGGGCTGCTTCGCGCTGCAGAAGCTGGAGGACGCCTCGGCGCCGCTGGTGGCGGCCGTGCGCGAGTTCAGGCCGCACGTGATCATCACGTACGACGACGACGGCGGCTACCCGCACCCCGACCACATCATGACCAACCGCGTGTCGGTGGAGGCGTTCGAGGCGGCCGGCGATCCCGACCGCTACCCGGGCACCGGCGACCCGTGGCAGCCGCTCAAGCTCTACTACCACATGGGCTTCCACCGGGCCCGCTTCGAGGCGCTGCACGAGGCGATGACCGCGCGCGACATGGGCTCCCCGTACGCCGACTGGATCTCCCGCTGGGAGGACCGGCCGGCCAAGTGGGAGGTGACCACGAAGGTGCCGTGCGGCGAGTACTTCGCGATCCGCGACGAGGCGCTCAAGGCGCACGCCACCCAGGTCGACCCCGACGGCTGGTGGTTCGTCTGCCCGCGTGAGCTGCAGGAGGAGATCTGGCCGACGGAGGACTACCACCTGGCGCGCTCGCTGGTCGACACCGAGCTGCCGGAGGACGACCTGTTCGCCGGGATCCACGCCGAGGAGACCTCCCCCGCCTGCCACTGAGGCGCCGGTCGGAGCACCACCCCCAGGTGGCAGACTGGAGGTGTGACCGTTCTAGCAGCAGGTGACATCAGTCCGGGCATCCTCGGCTTCACCGTCGTGGCTCTCATCGGCTTCGCGCTCTATTTGCTGGTCAAGTCGATGAACAAGCAGATCTCGAAGATCGAGGTGCCTTCCGAGGCCGAGCTTCGGCAGCAGGAAAGCGTGAAAAATGCCGATTGAAGTTGTCGACAACTCGGCGGAGAGCCGGTTCGAGGTTCTCGTCGACGGCAAGGTCGCCGGGTTCGCCGACTATCGCCTGCTGCCCACCAAGATCGTCTTCACCCACACCGAGGTCTCGCCCGAGCACGAGGGGCAGGGGCTGGCGGGCCGGATGGTCAAGCACGCCCTGGAGGCGGCGCGTGACACCGGCCTGACCGTGCAGCCGCTCTGCCCCTACGTGGCCTCCTACATCGAGCGCCACCCCGACTTCAAGAGCCTGCTCGGCGACCAGCCCGGCAGCTAGTCGGCGGGCGACCAGGCGCGTTCCAGCGCCATCGGCAGACCCCACCAGCCGAGCGGCGTGAGCCTCTCGTCCTCGTCGACGATGCCGAGCTGCGCCCACAGCGCGACCACCGGCACGAACAGCGCCTCCGTCGCGTCGAGGTCGCCCGGGTCCTCGTCGTAGCCGTCGATGTCCTCCGACTCGGCGATGAGCACCGCGATCCGCTCCGGCGACGCGGGCGCGCCCGGCCCCAGCCGCGTCAGCGCGGCCACCGCGGCCAGCCAGTCGGCGTGCTGGAGCGCGCACAGGTTGGCCAGCACCGAGTCCTCGACGCTGACCTCCCGGTCGAGGTCGGCGAACTCCTCCAGCAGGTCGCTCTCCTCCGACAGGTCCGACACCGGCCCGGCGATGCCCGCCGCCACCGACAGCCACAGCTCCGCCTCGTCGACCGGCAGCGGCCGCTCGTCGAACCCCGCGCAGGCCCGCAGCACGTTGCCGGGATAGCCGGGCTCGCCCAGCAGCTCGCGCAGCCGGGTCGCCGCCCGGTCCAGCTCCGCGATCGGCAGCTCCGGCAGCTTGTCCAGCTCGCCGAGGATGCGCCGCAGCTCCGACAGCGCGAACGCCTCCTCCTCGTCGAACGCCGCGAACAGCTCCTCGTCCTGCTCGTCGCTGACCGCGAACCCGGGCACCCGCCCGTCGGCCAGCGGCGTGGCCAGCCACCGCTCCTGAAGCTCCTCGTACGCGCGCCGCGCGCCCTGGTCGCCGGCCGCCAGCGCGTCGGGGTCGATCTCGCCCGAGCGCACCCGCTCCTCCAGGTAGGCCACCAGCCGCCCGAACATCTCCTGGGCCACCGGCCCGCGCTCGTCCTCCTCCGGCCACACGAAGTAGCTCGGCGTCATGAGGATCGGCTCGGTGCCCGTCGACTCGACCCAGCGCTGCACGTCGCCCATCGTGGCGGCGCCCGACTCGATGGAGCTCAGCGCCGATCTGGCCGAGTCCCAGAACCGCACGGACAGCGGGTTGCCCGCGGCCATCATCGCCCGCCGCAGGTCGGGCAGCGCCACCAGCGCCACCCCGGAGGCCACGGCCAGCAGGGCGCGGGCGACGTCGCGCCGGGTGAGCGCGGCCGGTGCGCGCCCGGCGTGCGCGCAGACGAAGTCGAGATCCACGATCCGTAAACTACGCCCCCGCCGCCTTCGCAAACACCGGTCCGCCGATAACGGGTGGGTCCCGGGCGTGTGAGAGCCTGGCTGTGTGAACAGGCTCGCCGGCTCGACCTCTCCTTATCTGCTCCAGCATGCCGCCAATCCGGTCGATTGGTGGCCGTGGGGAGAGGAGGCGATGAGCGAGGCCCGGCGCCGCGACGTCCCGTTGCTGATCAGCGTCGGCTATTCGGCGTGTCACTGGTGTCACGTGATGGCGCACGAGAGCTTCGAGGACGAGGCCACCGCCCGGCTGATGAACGAGCACTACGTCAACGTCAAGGTCGACCGCGAGGAGCGGCCCGACGTCGACGCCGTCTACATGAGCGCCACGCAGGCCATGACGCAGCAGGGCGGCTGGCCGATGACGGTGTTCGCGACCCCCGACGGGCATCCTTTCTACTGCGGCACCTACTTCCCGCGCCCGCAGTTCCAGCGGCTGCTGCTGGGGCTGCACCAGGCCTGGACCGAGGATCGGCAGACCGTGCTCCAGCAGGGCGCGAAGGTCGTCGAGGTGCTCGGCTCCGGCACCACGCTGCCCAGCGGCCCGCTGCCGACGGCGGGGACCCTGGAGCAGGCCGTGGCCAACCTGCGCGAGTCGTACGACCCGGTCCGCGGCGGGTTCGGCGGCGCGCCGAAGTTCCCGCCGTCGATGGTGCTGGAGTTCCTGCTGCGCTCGGGCGAGCGCGAGATGAGCGGCCGCACGCTGGAGGCGATGGCCAGGGGCGGCCTGTACGACCAGCTCGGCGGCGGGTTCGCCCGCTACAGCGTCGACGCCGGCTGGGTGGTGCCGCACTTCGAGAAGATGCTCTACGACAACGCCCTGCTGCTGCGCGTCTACACCCACTGGTGGGTCGCCGGCGGCGGCCCGCTGGCCAGGCGGATCGCGCTGGAGACGGCCGACTGGCTGCTGCGCGAGATGCGCACGCCCGAGGGCGGGTTCGCCTCGGCGCTCGACGCCGACAGCGAGGGCGAGGAGGGCAAGTTCTACGTCTGGACCCCCGGGCAGCTCCGCGAGGTGCTCGGCGACGACGACGGCGCCTGGGCGGCCGGGGTGTTCGAGGTGACGGGCACGTTCGAGCACGGCACGTCGGTGCTGCAACTGCTGTCCGACCCCGCCGACACGGCCCGGCTCGACAGCGTGCGGGCCCGGCTGCTGGCCGCCCGCGAGGAGCGCGTACGGCCGGGCCGCGACGACAAGGTGGTGGCCGGCTGGACCGGGCTGGCGATCGCCGCGCTGGCCGAGACCGGGATCGTGTTCGACCGGCCCGACCTGGTCGAGGCCGCCACCTCGGCCGCCGTGCTGCTCCACGAGGTGCACGTCGAGGGCGACAGGCTGCTGCGCACCTCCCGCGACGGGCGGGCGGGGGCCAACGCGGGCGTGCTGGAGGACTACGCGAACCTGGCCGAGGGCCTGATCGCGCTGCACGGCGTGACCGGTGAGGCGCGCTGGTTCCGGCTGGCGGAGACGCTGCTCGGCACCGTGCTCGACAGGTTCGGCGACGGGACGGGCGGCTTCTACGACACCGCCGACGACGCCGAGCGGCTGTTCCAGCGGCCCCAGGACCCGACCGACAACGCCACCCCGTCCGGCCAGTACGCGGCGGCGGGCGCGCTGCTGTCCTACGCCGCGCTGACCGGCTCGGCCCGGCACCGCGAGGCGGCCCACGCCGCGCTCGGCACCGTGTCGGTCCTGGCCGGCAAGCACGCCCGGTTCGCCGGGTGGGGGCTGGCCGTGGCGCGGGCGGCGCTCGACGGGCCGGTCGAGGTGGCGGTCGTCGGACCGCCGGACGACCCGCGCACCGCCGAGCTGCACAAGGCGGCCTACCTGGCGGGGGCGCCGGGCGCCGTCGTGGCGCTGGGCTCCGGGTCGGCGCCTGACGCCGTGCCGCTGCTCCAGGGGCGCGGGCTGGTCGCCGGGTCGCCGGCCGCGTACGTGTGCGAGGGCTTCGCCTGCAAGCTGCCGGTCACCACGGCCGCCGACCTGCGGGCGCAGCTGGAGCGCTCCGGGGGCTGACCGGGCACCAACAGGTTCCCAACACGCGCTCTCTAGCGTCGGGGTGAAACGCACCGACGGGGAGAGGCAGCGTATGAGCCGCAGAACGTTCCACAGCGGCCGGAGGGACGCCGGTCCCCACACGATCAGGACGTGTGGGCGGCCCGGCTAGAGAACGGGTTCCGGGCGGCCGCCGTCGTCGGGCGGGCCGCCCGTGGGCTCGGCCGGCGCCTGCGTCGGCGGGCCCTGCTGCTCGTCCGGGACGGTCGGCGACTGCTCGTCGGGCGTGTCGGGCTCGGTGGTGGGCTCGGGGATCGGCGGCTCGGTGGCGTCGGGCGAGTCGGGCGTCTCCGTCCACTCCTGCTCCGGCCCGTCGGTGGGCAGCGTCTCGGGCCGCCGCTGGTCGTGCCGGGGCTCGCCGTAGTCGGGCTGGTAGCCGTAGCGCGACGGCTCGGGGAAGCGCTCGACCGGCTCGCCCTCCATCGCCTCGGCCATGAACGCCCGCCAGATCCGCGCCGGGAGCTGGCCGCCGAACTGCACGCCGTAGCCGGGGATGCTCACGGTCTTGTTGTCGTCGCGGAACATGTCGACGGCCACGGCGAGCTGCGGCGTGAAGCCGTTGAACCACACCGCGCGGGAGTCGTCGGTGGTGCCCGTCTTGCCCGCGACCGGCCGGTCGTACAGCCGCGCCGCGGTGCCCGTGCCGTACTGGACGACCTGCTGCATCGCGTAGGTGGCGTCGGCGGCGGCCTGCTCGTTGACGGCGCGGGTGGCCTCGGGCTTGACGACGTCCTTCATGCCGTCGGCGTCGGTGACGCTCCTGACGACGTGCGTCTCCATGTGGACGCCGCCGTTGGCGAAGGTGGCGAAGCCGGAGGCGTTCTGCACGGCGCTGACCGAGGCCACGCCCAGCGGGAACGTGGCGGCCTGGACGTGCGGGGCGAGCTGGGCGGCCGGGATGCCCATCGCCTCGGCGGTGGCGGCGACCTTCTCGGGGCCGACCTTCTGCGCGAGGTCCACGAACGCGGTGTTGACCGAGTTCTGCGTGGCGGAGACCAGGTCGATCCGGCCGTAGGAGCGGCCGCTGTCGTTGGGGATGGGGTTGTCCGGGTCGGACGCCACCCGCATCGGCGAGTTGCCGTTGACCCTGGTCGACAGGCCGAACCCGTTGTCGAGCGCGGCGGCCAGCGTGTAGGGCTTGAACGTGGAGCCGGCCATCACCTTGGCCGAGAACGCGTTGTCGTACTTGGACTTGCTGGGGCTGCCGCCGTAGAAGGCGACGACCTCGCCGGTGGCCGGGTCGACGGCGGCCAGGCCGGTGCGCAGCTTCTTGGGCAGGTTGTCCGGCAGCGTCTCCTTGACGGCGCGTTCGGCGGCCGCCATGAGGTCCTTGTCGAACGTGGTGACGATCTTCAGGCCGCCGCCGTTGATGTCCTCGTCGGTGTAGCCGCGCCGGTTGAGCTCGGCGGTGACCTGCTCCAGCATGTACTGGGCCTGGCCCTTGAGCTGGAACGGCTTCTTGGGCGCCTTGAGCTTGGGGAACTTCTGCTCGGCGGCCTGGGCCGGGGTGAGCGCGCGGGTCTCCACCATGGCGTCCACGATCGCGCGCCAGCGGGCCTCGGCGGCGTCCAGGTCGGGGCCCACCGGGTCGGCGAAGCGGCTCGGCTGCTGGATCACCGCGGCCAGGTAGGCGCCCTGGGCGATGCTCAGGTCCTCGACGTCCTTGCCGAAGTACGCCTGGGCGGCGGCCTGTACGCCGTTGGCGCCGCGTCCGAAGTAGATGGTGTTGAGGTACTGCTCCAGCACCCAGTCCTTGGACTTGGACTGGTCGACCTTCAGCGAGATCATGATCTCTTTGAACTTGCGGGTGACCGACCGTTCCTGGCTCAGGCCGCTGTAGTAGTTGCGGACGAGCTGCTGGGTGATGGTGGAGCCGCCCTGGAGCTGCTGCCCGGTGAGCGTGGACCACAGCGCCCTGGTCGTGCCCTTGACCGAGACGCCGCCGTCCTCGTAGAAGGAGCGGTTCTCGGCGGCGATGACGGCGTCGCGGACGTGCTCGGGCACCTTGTCCAGGGTGACGACCCGGCGGTTCATGCCCTGGCGGGCGATGACGCTCTTGCCGTCGCGGTAGTAGATGACCGAGCCCTGGGCGGTGGCGTCCTTCTGCGTGCTGTCGGGGATGGGCGTCATCGCCCACGCGATGCCGAACAGCGCGGCCAGCACGACGAGGCCGGCACCGGCCGTGATCAGCAGGAATCGCAGCAACCGCCGCTTTCGCATCGTGCCGCCCTCCCCTGGTCCTCGGCGCGAACGTCAAGGGTAAACGATCGATAACGGTGCATCGTCCTGAGCCGATGCTACGGCCGTTGACCCTCCCTGCGCGGGACATCGGCCACCAAAGGCAACACTCGGTACGGAACAGGGGTGTCCAGGGCGATGATCGAAGAAGTCCGGAGAACTCCCTGCACACCGACGATCTGGTCGATGACGCGCTGCAGGTCGGAGTTGGTCCGGGCGACCACCCGGCAGAGCAGGTCGCTGCCTCCGGTGATGGTGTGCACCTCCAGCACCTCGGGGATGAGGGCCAGCCGGTCGGCCACCGGGTCGTGCCCGGCGACCTGCCGGATCTCCATCAGCACGAACGCGGTGACGTCGTAGCCCAGCCCGACGGTCGACACGTCGGGTCCGAACCCGGTGATGACGCCCCGGGCGATCAGCCGGTCGAGCCGGGCCTGCACGGTGCCGCGGGCGACCCCGAGCCGGCGCGAGCACTCCAGCACCCCCAGCCTCGGCTCCGCGGCGAGCAGAGCGATGAGGCGCGCGTCGAGGTGGTCAATAGTCACAGGTTCTCCGGTGCTTCACACCCAGGATTGGGCAGATTGTCCACTCATCTACGTAACTCTTGCACAACTCGCCCAGGTAAATCGAGAGTTAGTGGCATGAGTGATGTCTTTCCGGTCAACGGCATGGATGCAGTGGTCTTCGCCGTCGGCAACGCCAAGCAGGCCGCCCACTACTACTCCACGGCGTTCGGCATGAAGCTGACCGCCTACCGAGGGCCCGAGAACGGCAGCCGGGACGAGGTGGCCTACGTGCTGACCTCGGGCAGCGCCACGTTCGAGTTCCGGGGCGCCGTACGGGCGGGCACCGGGGTGTCCGCACACGTGGCCGCGCACGGTGACGGAGTCATCGACCTGGCCATCCAGGTGCCGGACGTCGAGGCGGCTTACCAGCACGCCGTCTCGCACGGCGCCCGCGGCCTCGACGAGCCGTACACGGTGGAGGACGAGCACGGCAAGGTCGTGCTCGCCGCGATCGCCACCTACGGCGAGACCCGCCACACGCTCGTCGACAGGTCCAACTACGGCGGCCCCTACCTGCCCGGTTACGTCGCCGCCGAGCCGCTGGTCGCCCCGCCCGCCACCAAGTCCGGCCGGCTCTTCCAGGCCGTCGACCACTGCGTCGGCAACGTGGAGCTCGGCAAGATGGACGAGTGGGTGGAGTTCTACCGCAACGTCATGGGCTTCACGAACATGGCCGAGTTCGTCGGCGACGACATCGCCACCGAATACTCGGCGCTGATGTCCAAGGTCGTGGCCGACGGCACCCGCAAGGTCAAGTTCCCGCTCAACGAGCCGGCCGTCAGCCGCAGGAAGTCGCAGATCGACGAGTACCTGGAGTTCTACGGCGGCCCCGGCGTGCAGCACATCGCGCTGGCCACCAACGACATCCTGACCACCGTCGACCACATGCGGGCGGCCGGGGTGGAGTTCCTCGACACCCCCGACTCCTACTACGAGGACCCGGAGCTGCGCGCCCGCATCGGCAACGTGCGCGCGCCGATCGAGGAGCTGCACAAGCGCAAGATCCTCGTCGACCGGGACGAGGACGGCTACCTGCTGCAGATCTTCACCAAGCCGGTGCAGGACCGCCCGACGGTATTCTTCGAGCTCATCGAGCGCCACGGCTCGCTCGGCTTCGGCAAGGGCAACTTCAAGGCGCTGTTCGAGGCCATCGAGCGCGAGCAGGAGCGCAGGGGCAACCTCTGAACCGGTGGTGATCAGCGGCTCCTTCGTGGATGCTTACGTTACGTAAGTTTGCGATCACGAAGGGGAGCCGCGTCATGAGGCACACCAGGCGGCGGGCAGCGGCGCTGGCCGCCCTGATGAGCGTGCTCGCGTGCGGGCCGTCCGACGGGGCGGCCCGCGACGAGGGCCCGGCGGGGGCCCAGGCGGGCGCGGCGGGCATCGGGGACGCCGACTTCCCCACCGACGGCAACGGCGGCTACGACGTCGCCCACTACGCGCTCAAGCTCGGCTACACGCCCGCGAGCAAGCAGCTCGACGGCGAGGCCACGATCCGCGCCACGGCCACGGCGCCGCTGTCGCGGTTCAACCTCGACCTCAGGGGCCTCACCGTGCACGGGGTCTGGGTCGACGGGACCGCCGCCACGTTCACCCGGGCCGGCGACGAGCTCACGGTCGTCCCGGCCCGCCCGCTCGCTCGCGGCGTGCCGTTCATCGCCAGGGTCTCCTACTCCGGAGTGCCCGAGCCGGTGCGCAACTCCACCAACCTGGGCACCTACGGCTTCGTCCCGACCCCCGACGGGGCGTTCGTGGCGTGCGAGCCCAACGGCGCCAAGACCTGGTTCCCCGGCAACGACCACCCCGCCGACAAGGCGGCCTTCGACTTCGAGATCACCGTGCCCGAGGGCGTGACGGCGCTGGCCAACGGCGAGCTGCGCGGAGAGCCGCGCACCAGCGAGGGCAGGACGACGTTCCGGTGGCGCGAGACGCACCCGATGACCACCTACCTGGCCACCGCCACCATCGGGAAGTTCCACCTCAAGAAGGGCACCACGACGGGCGGCATCCCCAACCTGGCGGCCGTCGACCCCAGGTTCCGCTCCACGCTGGAGAAGTTCCACCGGGTCTCGGGCGAGATCACCGACTACTGGAGCACGGTCTTCGGCCGCTACCCGTTCGGCTCGACCGGGGGCGTGGTCGACGACTTCTCCGCCGGCTACGCGCTGGAGAACCAGACCAAGCCGATCTACGGCGGCTTCGAGCCCGACGACGGCATCATCGCGCACGAGCTGGCCCACCAGTGGTTCGGCAACAGCCTCAGCATCAAGCGGTGGAAGGACCTGTGGCTCAACGAGGGCTTCGCCACCTACGCCGAGTGGCTGTGGTCGGAGCACAAGGGCCGGCGCACCGCCGACGCCCTGTTCGCCTCCTACCACGCCCGCCCGGCCACCGACCCGATCTGGTCCTACCCGCCCGGCCGGGCCAGGCCCGCCGACCTGTTCAACGAGTCCGTCTACACGCGGGGCGGCATGACGCTGCACGCGCTGCGCCGGGCCATCGGCGACCGGACGTTCTTCACCCTGCTCAAGACCTGGGCCGCCGAGCACCGCTACGGCAGCGTCACCACCGAGCAGTTCGTGGCGCTGGCCGAACGCCTGTCGGGTAAGCAGCTCGACGCGCTCTTCGACGCCTGGCTCTTCCAGCCGCGCCGCCCGGCATGATCTTCTTGCCGCACTTCGGGCATCGAAGTATGGTGCCCGCATGCCGAAGGGATCGACGGGCCTGAGCGAGCAGGCTTACTTCGTGCTCGCCTCGCTCCTCGACGGGCCGCTCCACGGGCACGCGATTCTCAAGCGGGTGGTGGAGCTGTCCGACGGCCGGATCACGCTGGCGGTCGGCACCCTCTACGGCGCGCTCGACCGGCTCGCGGCCAACGGCGTCATCGAGGTCGAGCGCGAGGAGATCGTCAACGGCCGCAAGCGCCGCTACTTCCGCATCACCGACGACGGCACCGGCCTGGTCCAGGCCGAGGCCCGGCGCATGCAGCAGGCCGCCGCCGTGGTGACCCGGCGGCACCTGGGGGCGACGGCGGGATGAGCCCGCTGGAGCGGCACTACCGGTTACTCCTGCGGGCCTACCCCTCCGGCTACCGCTCCGACCACGGCGACGAGCTGCTCGACGTGCTTCTCGACGCCGCCGGACCCGGCCGGGCCCGCCCGCCGGCGCGCGAGGCGGGCGCCCTGCTGCTGGGCGGGATGCGCGCCCGGCTCACCGAGTCGGCCGCCGGCCCGGCCTGGGCCGACGGCCTGCATCTCGGCGTGCTGGCGCTGTCGCTGGTCAACCTGGCCGCGCTGATCCCGTACACGGCCGAGACGGGCCTGTGGACGGCGCTGGCGGCGCTCGGCTTCCTCGCCGTCCTGCGCGGGCGCGTCGGGCTCGCGCTGCCGGTCATGATGCTCACCGGCAGCAAGGCCGTGGCGGTCACGCTCGGGCAGCCCTGGCTCGACCGCACGCTCCTGCCGGTCTTCCCGGGCGGCCCGTGGGCGGACGGCCCCGCCCTGTACGGCAACGCCGGGCCGGTCGCCACGGCCACCTCCGGCGCGCTGGTGGTGCTGGGGCTGCTCGTGCTGGCCGCACGAGGCGAACGGCCACGGCCGCGGTCGTGGTGGTGGCTCGCCGTCCTGCCGGTGGCCGCCGGGCTGGATCCCGGCTGGGACGACCTGGCGAGCCCGAGCGCGCAGACCGTCGTCCGGGTCGTCCTGGAGGCGGCCCTCCTGGTGACCGCCGTCTACGCGGGCCGCCTGACGCGCGACGGCCGCTGGGCGATCGCCGCCGCCGTCTACCTGCTGCCGGCCACGGCGGTGCTCGGCGAGCACCTGTCCCTGGCCTCCCGCCAGGAGATCGCCCACTGGGCGCTGCTGGCCGTCCTCACCGCGGCCTCGGCGGTCGCCCCGGCGACCGCGCGGCGAAGGCTCGTCCTGTGAGGGCCCTCGCGCTCGTCGTGCTCCTCGCCCTGACCGGCTGCGCGGTCTCCAGCGCCGAGGCCGGCGGCACCGGCAAGCGGTGGCGCTGGGAGAGCCTGAAGGCCGCCTGCATGGCCGAGCGCGGCTTCAAGTACGAGATGTGGGTGCCGGACCGCACGCTGACGCCCGAAGCCCTGCGGCGCGCCGACGGCCACTACGCGTCGATGCGGCGGCACCGGGAGAGGTACGGCCACGGCGTCTTCTCCGGCTACGTCCACCGCACCACGCAGGAGGCCGGGGGCGTGGACCTGCACCCCTCCTTCCCCAACGACCGCTACATCTCGGCCCTGTCCGCCAGCCAGCAGACGGCCTACCACCAGGCCGACCAGGAGTGCTTCACCCGCGCGGTCAAGGCCGTGCTCGGCAGGGACGTCACCGCCGTCGACGACCTCTACCGGCTGCACGGGGCGGCGCACCGGGCCCTCGACGAGCGCGAGTTCGACAGCGACCCCCGCCTCGTGGCTCTGGCGCGCGACTACGCGGCCTGCCTGCGCGCGAAGGGATACCCGGTGTCCACGGAGAAGCCGAGCCAGATCAGCCACCTGGAGGAGGAGCGCTTCCGGGCCAAGCTGTCGGCGCTGGGCCGGGAGCAGAACCCCGGCGCCGAGCCCGGCATGGAGGTCATGCCCGCGCTCACTCCCGAGGAGGCCATGCCCCACCTGCGCGAGGAGATCAGCTCGGCGCTCGACGACCTCGAATGCGGCAAGGAGTTCTTCCCCGCCTACCACCCCCGGCACCGGGCCGCCACGGACCGGCTCCGGGACGAGTGGGGCCTGGGCTCCTAGCGCTCCTCCGTCAGCACCAGGGCCGCCGCACCCACCAGCCCGGCCTCCTGGCCGAGCGCCGCGGGCAGGACGCGCAGGCGGCGGGCGAAGGCCATCCTGGCGTGCTCGCGCAGCGCCTCCTCCAGCGGCCCGAACAGCGGCTCGCCCGCCTGGGACAGCCCGCCGCCGATGGTGACCAGGTCCAGGTCGCACAGGTGGGTGGCGGAGGCGATGGCGATGCCGAGCGCCCGCCCGGCCCGGCGCATCGCCGCGAGCGCCACCTCGTCCCCGGCCAGGGCGTCGGCGGCCAGCGCCCGGCCGGTCACCGCGCGGTCCTCCTGGTAGAGGCCGTCGCCCGCGGAGGCGGTGCCGGGCGTCCAGCCGCGGGCAAGCGCCCACTCGGTGAGGGCGGGGCCGCGCGCGACGGCCTCCAGGCAGCCGTGGCCGCCGCATCCGCAGGGCGGGCCGCCGTCGGGTTCGACCACGATGTGGCCGATGTGCCCGGCGTTGCCGGTGCCGCCGTCGATGAGCCTGCCGCCCAGGATCAGGCCGCCGCCCACGCCGGTGGACACCACCATGCCGAGCATGTCGGCGACGCCCCGGCCGGCGCCTCGCCAGTGTTCGGCCAGGGCCACGCAGACGGCGTCGTTGTGGATGCGTACGGGAAGGCCGGGGAAGCGGCCGGAAAGCCGGGCGCGCAGCGGGAAGTCGCGCCAGCCGGGGATGTTGAGCGGTGAGACCTCGCCCGAGGGCCAGGTCATCGGGCCGCCGCAGCCGATGCCGACGGCGGTCACGCCGGCGGCGAGCGGTTCGACGAGGCCGGCGAGGGTCTTCCACAGGGTCTCGGCGTCGGCGTCCTGCGGGGTGGCCGCGCGGAGGGTGCGCAGCACGGCGCCGTCGTGGTCCACGTGTGCGGCGGCCATCTTGGTGCCGCCGATGTCGAGGGCGAGGATCACCCGCCGCTCGCCGAGGAGAACACCAGCACGGAGGCGGTGAAGCCGTGGACGTGGTTGTGGCCGGCGACCGGGCCGACCTCGCCGGCGGCGAAGAAGCCCGCCACGCCGATCGGCCCGAGCGTGTCCCGCAGCGCGACGGGGTCGTGGTCGGCGGTGCCGAACATCGCCGATCCGCGCCCGTTGCAGGAGAACAGCAGCGCCCCGTCGACGCGGCCGAGCTCTTCCCGGTGCGCGTCGAGGACGTCGTACAGGTCCTCGTCGGCGGTGGCCGCGTCGCGCACCTGGAAGCGGACGGTCCGCCCGATGTCCACGATGTCGCCGATGGCCACGGCCTCCCGCTCCGGGTCGATGCCGATCACGCCTCTGATGAGGAAGTCGCCGCGTTCGTGCCGTTCGGCGTACTCGTCCATGGCGAGGCCGATCTGGAGCCCGGCGGCGACCAGTTCGCGGTCGTCCTCGTCCAGGTCGCTGACGATGTCCTCCAGGCGGGACAGGGCGGGCTGGCCGGCGAGCTCCAGCAGCAGGTTCTCCTCGCAGCGGGTGACGACCATGCTCGGCCCGATCGGGCGGCAGCCCTGGCTGACCACGGTGCTCACCCGGATGGCGCCGCTGATGAGCACGCCGATGGCGCCCTCGGTGTAGACCTCGCCGTCGGCGAACAGGCGTACCGATCCCCTGCCCTGGAGGCCGTTGGCCAGTCCGCCGACCAGCGGCAGGTCGCCCAGCACCTCCGCCGAGCGCTCGACGAACGCGTCGGTGGGGAAGGAGTACGGGTCGGCGAGCAGGATCGCCACGTGGTCGTCGGCCGTCCGCTCGGGCAGCCCGACCACCACGAACCTGTCCTCGGCCGTGAGCGTCTCCAGCGCGAACGTGGTCAGCTCGGCCCCGTCGAGGGTGGCCGCCCACGCGCTCACGGCGGGCGTCAGCTCCACGCCCTGCCCGTCGCCGATCACGCCGGTGGCGCTGCAACCGATCACGTGCGCCTCGGGGGCCATCCGCATCGCCCGCTCCCCCGCCCTGGCGACGTCCTCGGGATCGTCGCCGCAGATGAAGAAGCAGACCAGGTCGGCCTGACCGCTGAGCCTCGCCAGGGCCTGGCCGACAGCCCTCTCCGCGGCTTCGACCAGGTCGGAATCCACGGCGAGGCCGTCGGCGAAGCGGCTCGTCATGACTGCCACGCCTCTCGCCTCCCTCGGCAGGTCCAAGTTCCCTAGGCCCGATTCTCCCCACTAAAGGGACAAGCACGCACACGAACCGCCACGCAATGGTCAAGATCCGAAATATCCGCCAGATGCGAAACCCCTGCCACTTCGCGCGCCGGGGACGTAGGGTCGATCCCGTGCATCAGCCTCGTATCCTCCGCGAGTTGCGAGAGAGCGGCCACGTTCATCGCACCGTCAAAGCCGAGGTCCGCGAAAACCTGCTGGTCAAGCTCAGAGCGGGCGAGCCCCGTTTTCCCGGCATCGTGGGCTTCGACGACTCCGTCCTGCCCCATCTCGAACGCGCCCTGCTGGCCGGGCACGACCTGGTCCTGCTCGGTGAGCGCGGCCAGGGCAAGACCCGGCTCATCCGCACGGTCACCGGCCTGCTCGACGAGTGGACCCCGGTGGTCGAGGGCTGCGAGATCAACGACCACCCGTACGCGCCCGCCTGCGGACGCTGCCGGGCCCTCGCGGCCGAGCTGGGCGACGAGCTGCCGGTGGCGTGGAAGCACCGCGACGAGCGCTACGGCGAGAAGCTCGCCACCCCCGACACCTCCGTCGGCGACCTGATCGGCGACATCGACCCGATCAAGATCGCCGAGGGGCGCAGGCTGGGCGACCCCGAGACCGTGCACTACGGCCTGGTCCCGCGCACCAACCGGGGCGTCTTCTCCGTCAACGAGCTGCCCGACCTGGCCGAGCGCATCCAGGTGTCGCTGCTCAACGTGCTGGAGGAGCGCGACATCCAGGTCCGCGGCTACAACCTGCGGCTGCCGCTCGACATCCTGCTCATCGCCAGCGCCAACCCCGAGGACTACACCAACAGGGGCCGGATCATCACCCCGCTGAAGGACCGCTTCGGCGCCGAGATCCGCACCCACTACCCGCTCACGATCGAGGACGAGCTGACGCTGATCCGGCAGGAGTCCATGCCGGACATCGGCGCCGACGTCCCGGAGCACCTCGTCGAGGTGATCGCCCGCTTCACCCGGCTGGTCCGCGAGTCCACGGCTGTCGACGCCCGCTCCGGCGTGTCGGCGCGCTTCTCGATCGCCGCCGCCGAGACCGCCGCGGCCTCGGCCGTGCGCAGGGCCGCGATCACCGGCGAGGACCAGGCCGTCACCCGGGTGTGCGACCTGGCGCCGGTCGTCCACAGCCTACGGGGCAAGGTGGAGTTCGAGGTCAGCGAGGAGGGCAGGGAGACCGAGATCCTGGCCCACCTGCTGCGCCGCGCCACGGCCGAGACGTTCCGCACCCGGCTGGGCGCGATGGACCTGTCGCCGCTGACCGACAAGTTCGCCGAGGGCGCCCAGGTGGAGTCGGGCGAGCTGGTCGCCGCCGGTGAGCTGCTGCGCCGCATCGGGCCCGTCGACGGCCTGGCCAAGATCATGTCGAAGCTCGGCATGGGAGCCGGCGACGAGTCGCCCGGGCACGCGGCGGCGGCGCTGGAGTTCGCGATGGAGGGCCTCTACCTCATGCGCCGGCTGTCGAAGGACGACCTCGACGGAGTCGCCGTCTACCGGACGTGAACATTGGGGCGGTTCCGCACGTCGTATTGGACGACTGACCGTTTCGTCCGGGGGGGAACCGCCCATGCGACTGCTCGCCAGCGCCACCACCGCCCTCGCCCTGTGCGCCCTGAGCGCCTACGCCACCCCCGCCTCGGCGGAGACCTCTCCTCAGGTCGTGTACGGCTACGCCTGGGCCGACGGCGCCGGCCATCTGCGCATCCTGCCGCAGTCGGCCACGGCCGTCCGCAAGAGCTACCGGCTCAAGGCCATCCGGGGGGCCAAGGAGCTGCGCCTCGGCTACACCAAGGCCGCCTACCTGCGGGTCGCGGTCGCCTGCGGCCTGAAGGAGACCGAGGGCCGGGTCGCGCTCGACGCCAAGAACTTCGGCCGGACCCGGTGCGGGGCCGCCGACCTGTCCGACAGCCTCGCGTCCGGCCCCGTCGCGGTGCGCGTCCACCACTCCGGCGGCCAGGCGGTCAAGGTCACCGAGTTCCTGCCGTACCCGTCGAAGCTCAGCGTCGTGCGCGGCACGGTCAAGCGGGCCGGCGACCGGACGCTGCTGTTCACCAGGGGCGGGACGACCGTCAAGCTCGGCTACACGCACGCGCTCACCTTCAGCCGCGTCACGTCCCGCTGCGGCGCGGGCTGGCTCACCGGCAGGCCGGTCAACGCCGACCGCGACGGCCTGGGCACCAAGCACTGCGGCGCGGGTGACTTCACCGCCGCGCTGAAGAAGCTGCGCCACCCGGTGCTGGTCCAGATCGACTATCAGCCGCGCAGCGGCCAGGTGTTCCAGGTGTGGGAGGTGTTCGGCGACGCATAGCAGGGCATCTCGGGTTAGCGTGGGTGCGTGACGGCCTACCGCTATGGCGAGTACCACGATGGCCCCGACCCCCTGGCCCCGCCGTACGACGTGCGCGCGGCACTCGACGAGATGGGCGACGCCATCCTGTCCGGCTCCACGCCCGTCCACGCCCTGCGCGACCTGCTCAAGCGCGGCCTGCCGGGCGCCCAGGACCGGCGCGGCCTGGACGACATGCTCAGGGAGGTCCGGCGGCGCCGCCGCGACCTGCGTGAGAGCGGCAGGCTCGACGGCACGCTGGAGAAGGCCAGGGCGCTGCTGGACAAGGCCATCGGGCAGGAGCGCGCCGAGCTGTTCCCCGACCCGGCCGACGACGCCCGGCTGCGCGAGGCCGAGCTCGACGCGCTGCCGGACGACACGGCCGGGGCCATCCAGGAGCTGAGCACCTACCAGTGGCGCTCGGAGGCGGCCAGGCAGACCTTCGAGGAGCTGCGCGACCTGCTGCGGCGCGAGGTGCTGGACGCCCAGTTCAGGGGGCTGCGCGAGGCGCTGGCGAACCCCGACCCGGCGGCGATGGAACGGGTCCGCCAGATGATGGCCGACCTGAACGACATGCTGGAGAAGGACGCCCGGGGCGAGCACACGCAGGCGGACTTCGACTCCTTCATGGCGAAATATGGTGACCTCTTTCCGGAGAAACCGCGCAACCTCGACGAGCTCGTCGACATCCTCGCCCGGCGGGCCGCCGCCACCCAGCGCATGCTCGCCTCGATGACCCCGCGCCAGCGCGAGGAGCTCGGCAACCTCATGAGCCAGACGCTCGACCAGGCCGGGCTCGCCGACCAGATGCGGCGGCTCGGCGAGGCCCTGTACGCGCGCCGCCCCGACCTCGCCTGGGACGCCACCGAACGGCTGACCGGCGAGGAGCCCCTGGGCATGGGCGACGCCGTCACCGCCCTGGAGGAGCTGGCCGACCTCAGCGGGCTGGAGAGCGCGCTGCGCCAGGACTACCCCGGGGCCCGGCTCGACGACATCGACGAGGCCGCCGTGCGCCGGGCCCTCGGCCGCTCGGCGGTCGACGACCTCGAAGCGCTCAAGCGCATCGAACGGGAGCTGGAGGAGCAGGGCTACCTGCTGCGCCGCCGCGGCAAGCTGGAGCTCACGCCCAAGGCGGTGCGGCGGCTCGGCGAGACCGCGCTGCGCCGTGTCTTCTCCTCGCTCGACGCCGGCCGCCGCGGCGACCACGACCAGCACGACGCGGGCTCGGCCGGCGAGCTCACCGGGTCGTCCCGGCCGTGGCGCTTCGGCGACGAGCAGCCCGTCGACGTCGTCCGCACCCTGGTCAACGCCGTCCGCGCCGGCGGCCTGCGTACGGACCCGGCAGGCGGGGGGCGTACGGCGGTGAAGCTGTCCGTGGACGACTTCGAGGTGGCCGAGACCGAGCGGCGCAGCGCCGCCGCCGTCTGCCTGCTCGTCGACCTGTCCTACTCGATGGCCCTGCGCGGCACCTGGGCCGCCGCCAAGCAGACCGCGCTCGCCCTGCAGGCCCTGGTCGCCTCCAAGTTCCCGCAGGACGCCGTGCAGATCATCGGCTTCTCCAACTATGCCCGCGTGCTGCAGCCCGACGAGCTGGCCGGGCTCGACTGGGACATGGTCCAGGGCACCAACCTGCACCACGCGCTGCTGATCGCTGGGCGGCACCTCGACCGCCACCCCGACTTCGAGCCCGTCGTGCTCGTCGTCACCGACGGCGAGCCGACCGCGCACCTGCTGCGCAACGGCCGCTCGGCGTTCGAGTGGCCGCCCTCGCCGGAGACGCTGGAGCTCACGCTGGCCGAGGTCGACAAGATGACCAGACGCCGGGCCACGATCAACGTCTTCATGCTGGCCGGGGACGACCGGCTCAAGGAGTTCGTCGACGAGGTGGCGCGGCGCAACGGCGGGCGCGTCTTCTCGCCCAGCGCCGACCGGCTCGGCGAGTATGTGGTGAGCGACTTCCTGCGGGTGCGCCGGGCGCGTTAGGCCTCGACGAGCCGCGCGTAGAAGTCGAGCGCGACGTCGAACCCGTCACGGCAGTTGCGGTGCGAGCGGTAGCAGGGACGCCAGGCGCTGCTCGCGCCCACCCCGGCGCGGGCGTCGGCGAGCGCCGCGGGCACCCGCTCCGGCCGGGGCAGCAGCCCGCCGCCGAGATAGCGGACGCCGGACAGCTCCGTGTGCTGACCCGGGGCGCCCGAGACGAAGCGGCCCAGCCGCCATCCACTCTCCTCGTCCCACACCAGCGCGGCGCCGTCGGCGAGCCTGACGGTCGCCTCACGCGGCTCGCACGGGCCCTCCCACCAGCCGTCGGCCTCGGCGCCGAGCAGCTCGACGACCCGGCGCACGTAGCAGAACGGCTGCTGCAGCCACTCGTCGGAATACGGCTCGACGTGCCTGATGGCCACGGACGGCACCCCCTTGTGCCCAAACGGTAAGGAAAGACCAGCGGCCATCCACCTTACCCGGGGCGAACTTATTCCGTTGCCAGGCCGTCTAGTCATTACGGACGATATTTACGTCCGGCGGATTCACATCCGGCAGGGGGGAAAGGAGGGGTGTCCCATGCTCGCCATGATTGTCCTGATCCTGGTGATGGTCGTCACCATCGCCGTCACCGAGCTCATCATGCTCGGCTCCCCTGACGGCAAAGAGAGTGTCGAGTCCCCCACCGAGATCGTCGGCGACTAGTCTCTTCCGCATGACGGACCTGCTTCTGTGGCTGCACATCGGTTTCGCGATCTTCACGATCGGGCCGATCACCGCCGCCACCCACGCCGCGCCGCGCGCGATCCGTACGAAGAACGTGCCCGTCGTCCGCACCATCCAGCGCATGACCAGGATCTACAGCGTCGGCTCGCTGGGCGTGCTGGTCTTCGGCATCGTGCTCGGCGTGGTGATGGGCGGCGGGCTGCTCGGCGCCTGGTACATGACGGCGTCGATGACGCTGTTCATCGTCGCCATCGTGCTGCTCGTCATCGTCGACCGCGACCTGCGCGGCGCCGTCCAGGCCCTGGAGAGCGAGGCCGCGGACGACGACGCGAAGGTGCAGGTCGGCCGGATCGCCGCCATCAGCGGCCTGCTGACCGTGATCTGGCTGGTGATCCTCTTCCTGATGGTCGTGCCGGGCAGCTAGCCGAGCGCCCGCGTCAGGTCGGCGAGCAGGTCGTCGATCGTCTCGATCCCGACCGACAGGCGCACCAGGTCGCCGGGCACCTCCAGGGGCGAGCCCGCCGCCGAGGCGTGCGTCATCCGGCCCGGGTGCTCGATGAGCGACTCCACGCCGCCCAGCGACTCGCCGAGCGTGAACAGCTCGGTCCGGTCGCAGATCGCGACGGCCTCCTCCTCACCGCCCGCCACCCGGAACGACACCATGCCGCCGAACCGCTTCATCTGCTTGGCGGCGACCTCGTGGCCGGGGTGCTCGCCCAGCCCCGGATAGAGCACCTGCGTCACGCGCGGGTGCGCGAGCAGCAGGTCGACGACCCGCTCGGCGTTGTCGCAGTGGCGGTCCATCCGCACGCCCAGCGTCTTGAGCCCGCGCAGCGTCAGCCAGGCGTCGAACGGCCCGGCCACCGCGCCCATCGCGTTCTGGTGGTAGGCGAGCTCGTCGCCGAGCCCCCGGTCGCGGGCGATCAGCGCGCCGCCGACGACGTCGGAGTGGCCGCCCACGTACTTGGTCGTCGAGTGCACGACCACGTCCGCGCCCAGCGAGAGCGGCTGCTGGAGGTACGGCGAGGCGAAGGTGTTGTCGACGACCAGGAGCGAGCCGTTGTCGTGGGCGAGCTGGGCGAGCGCGGCGATGTCGGCGATGCCGAGCAGCGGGTTGGTCGGCGTCTCGACCCACACGACCCGCGTCTTCTGCGTCATCGCCGCGGCCACCGCGTCGAGGTCGCCCAGCGGGACCGGGTCGTAGTGCAGGTCCCAGCGCTCGTTCACCTTGGCGAACAGCCGGTAGGTGCCGCCGTAGGCGTCGTTGGGGATGATCACGTGATCCTGGGGCTTGCACACAGCGCGCAGCAGCGTGTCCTCGGCGGCCAGCCCGGAGGCGAACGCCAGCCCGCGCGCCCCGCCCTCCACCGCGGCCAGCGCCTCTTCCAGGGCGGTCCTGGTCGGGTTGGCCGACCTGCTGTACTCGTAGCCGGAGCGCAGGCCGCCCACGCCGTCCTGCTTGTAGGTGGACGTGGCGTATATCGGGGGCACCACGGCGCCGGTCACGGGGTCAGGCTCCTGACCTGCGTGGATCGCCAGGGTTTCGAAACCGTTGGTCATACGGCCACGGTAACGGACGCGGCGCGCCGTTCCTCCTCCCGCTCCTGGGGTGGGGCGACGTGGATGTGCCTGCCGCTCTGCCCCTGGGCTTCCTCGCCGTTGATGCGCGACAGCAGGACCGGGTCCGACAGCGCCAGCAGCACCCCGATGACCAGCCCCACACCCAGCAGTACGAATCCGATGAAGACCATGCCTCCATGCTGCGCCGCGCGCCCCCGCCGCCACCTCGGCTGAAGGGCCGGTCCCTCGGCCCCGGGGTCGGCCGATCGGTCGATACGAGCTGTCCGACTTGCGGCTTAGGCTCAAGGCCGTGGGGGAATCCAAACGCGCCGTCTACTGGATCCGCCGGCTGAGCGAGATCGCGATGCTCGGCTGGCTGGGCATGATGCTCATGCTCGACCTGGTCATCGCCGTCGGCGCGGGCGGGCTGCAGTTCCTCGCCGTGCTGTGCGGCGTGGCCGGCATCACCGCCGTGGTGCTGCGCCGCCGCTACCGCATCGAGTCCTACGCCGCCCTGCTCGGCCTGTCGTTCCTGTCCTCGCTGATCCTCTCGCTCGACGGCGTCGAGGGCGTGCCCGGCACCGCCGAGACCGGCGCGATGCTCATCCTGATCATCGGCGTGCTCCGCCACGTCGAGCCCGTGCGCAACGCCGCCATCCTCGCCTGCGCCGGGCTGGTCGTCCTGATGGCCGAGACGATCTGGCGCTCCGGGGGCAACGAGGCGTTCGTCTTCTCCTTCATGCTGTTCGTCGGCTGGTCGACGGTCGCGGGGGCCGGCGGCTACCTGCGCTTCCAGCAGGAACGCCGCAACGAGGCCGTCCACTCCGTACGCCGCGCCGAACGGCTGGAGCTGGCCCGGGAGCTGCACGACCTGGTCGCCCACCACATCACCGGCATCGTCGTGCAGGCCCAGGCCGCCCGCACCGTCGCGCAGACCAGCCCGGACGCCGTCGTGCCCGCCCTCGACGCCATCGCCACGGCCGGGAGCGAGGCGCTCACCTCGATGCGCCGCATGGTCACGGTCCTGCGCGCCGAGGAGGCCTCGCGCACCCCCGGCACCTCGCTGGGCGACCTGCGGCTGCTCACCGAGCGGTTCTCGGCGGAGGGGCCGAAGGTCGCCTTCGAGATCGGGCCCGGGCTCGGCGACGGCACGCTGGCGCCCGAGGTGATCACGACGCTGCACCGGGTGCTGCTGGAGGCGCTCACCAACGTCCGCAAGCACGCGCCGCACACGCGGTGGATCGAGGCGTCGCTCAAGCGGTACGAGGCCGCCGTGGTGCTGCGGGTGCGCAACTACGGCTCCGCCGCCGACCCCCGCGTGGCCCGGCTGGGCGGCGGCTTCGGGCTGGTCGGCATGGCCGAGCGCGTCGAGGCCCTGGGCGGCCGCCTCCGCGCCGGCCCCACCCCCCAGGGCGCCTGGGAAGTCCTGGCCGAGTTCCCCACCTGAGCCCCGGGGCCCACGCCTCGCCTGAGTCCCCGTCCGGGGCGGTGGATGGTGGGGTGCGTCAGTCCCCGTCCCGGGGCGGTGGATGGCGGGGTGCGTCAGTTCCCGTCCGCTGCGCTGGGTGGCGGGGGGCCTGGGGTGCCGCGCGGGGCGCGGGTGGCGCCGGTGGCGTGTGCGTGGCGGAAGCGGTCGTCGCCCAGCGCGGCCCGGGCCGCGGCGGTGATGCGGTCGACGTCGAAGCGCTCCCCCGCGGCCAGCGGCGTGCCGACCGACCGCCTGAGGGCCGCGGCCTCGCCGAGCAGCTCGGCGGCCCGTACGGCGTCGCCCGCCAGGGCCTCGGCCCCGGCCAGCCCTTCGAGCGCCAGCGCGACCGCCCGCGGGTCGCCCGACTCCCGCGCCGCCGCGTGGCCCGCCCGCTGCCGGGCCGCCGCCGTGTCCGCGTCGCCGCGCTGCTCGGCCGCGAACCCCAGCTCCGCCAGCACGAACGCGATCCCCGGCGTCCCGCGCACCTCCTCCAGCCAGCCGAGCCAGGGCAGCAGCAGCGCCTCGGCCTCAGCGTGGCGCCCGCGCCGCCGGGCGCTCATGGCCAGCCCGAGCACGGCGTGTTCCTCGGCCGACTTGTACGACTGCTCCACGGCCAGCCTGCGGGCCCGCTCGTGGTAGTCGTCGGCCCGCGCGTAGTCGCCCTCCAGCAGCGCCACCCGGCCCACCGCCGACAGCCGGAACGCCACCTCGAACCCGAGCTCCTCGGCCAGCCCCAGCGCCTCCTCCCGCAGCCGGGCGGCCTCGGCGTAGTCGCCGCGCATCTCGGCCAGCCGGTCGAGCGCGTCCATGGCCTCGATGCGCCCCCACCCGTCGCCCAGCTCGCGGAAGATCGCCAGGCTGCGCTCGCCGTCGCGCCGCATCGCGTCCAGGTCGGAGCGCACGGCCGCGAGCTTGGCCCGGAGCTGGAGCGCCGCCGCGACGCCCCAGCGGTCGCCGAGCTCCTCGAACGCGCGCAGCGCCCGCTCCACGGCCTCCTCGTGCGCCCGCTGGTCGCCGTACGCCCAGCGCACCTGCGCCGGGAGCCAGTCGGCCAGCGCCTGCCCCGCCCGGTCGAGCCCGTCGCGGCGGATGGCGGGCGCCGCCTCCCCGATGGCCAGCGTGATCCCGGCCAGCCACACGGACGCCACGGCCGCCTGCCGTTCCTGCTCCGGCCCGGCGCCGGGCGGCGTGGCGGCCAGCGCGGCGGCGATGGACCTGCGGGCCTCGCCGAGCCTGCCGCGCAGGAACCAGTACCAGGCCAGCGCGTTGACCAGCCGCAACGGCCGGGGCCCGGCGAGCGCGAGCCGGAAGTTGGCCGCCTCCCGGTCGAGCCGGTCCAGCCATTCGCGCTGGCGGCTCCCCCGCAGCTCGGCCCGTTCGGCGAGGGCCGTGTAGTAGCGCGCGTGCCGCTCGCGGATCGTCTCCTGCTCCCCGGCCTCCCGCAGCCGCTCGGCGCAGTAGGCGGCCACGGACTCCAGCAGCCCGTAGCGCGGCCCCGGCGTGACGAGCGACCGGTCTACCAGCCGGGCGAGCGCGTCGAGCACGTCCACGCCCGGCTCCGCGCACACCTCCTCGGCCGCCTCCAGCGTGCACCCGTCGGCGTGCGCGGCCAGCCGGCGCAGCACGATCCGCTCGTGCTCGGGCAGCAGCTCCCAGCTCCAGTCGAGGGTCGCCCGCAGGGTCCGCTGCCGGGCGGGCGCGTCGCGCATGCCGGCGGTCAGCACCCGGAACCGGTCGTCCAGCCGGTGGGCCACCTCCTCCACGCCGAGCGTCCGCACCCGCGTGGCGGCCAGCTCCAGGGCGAGCGGGATGCCGTCGAGCCGCCGGCAGATCGTGGCGACGGCGGGCCCGGCCTCGATCCCGGCCCGCGCCGTGAACAGCCGCACCGCCGCCGCCTCGGTGAGCGGCTGTACGACGCGGACGACCTCGCCGGTGACGCCGAGCGGCTCCTGGGCCGTGGCCAGCACGCGCAGCCCCGGCGCGGCCCGCAGCAGCGCGGACACCACCTCGGCGGCCTGCTGGACCAGGTGCTCGCAGTTGTCCGCCACCAGCAGCGCGTGCTTGCCCGCCAGCGCCCCGGCCAGCCGTTGCACCAGCCCGGCCGCGCCGTCGTCGCGCACGCCCAGCGTGGCGGCCAGCGCTTCGCCGACGTCCGCGGCCCCGGCCAGCTCCACCAGCCACACCTCCCCGGCCGTCGGCGGCCGTACGCCCCGGGCGGTCTCCAGGGCGAGGCGCGTCTTCCCCACCCCGCCGGGCCCGGTCAGCGTCACCAGCCGGTGGGCGGCCAGCAGCCCGGCGACCTCGGCCACCTCCGCGTCCCGCCCGATCAGGTCCCCCACCGGAGCGGGCAGGTTCCCCCGCCCGGGCGGTCCGGCGGCAGGGCCGGGTTCGCGCGCAACCGGCCCGCGTCCCGTGGGCGGGGCCGTGCGGGCCGTGCCGTCGGCTTCGGAGGGGAGGGCGGGGTCCTGGCGGAGGACGGCCTGGTAGAGGGCCGAGAGAGCGGGTGAGGGGTCCACGCCGAGCTCGTCGGCCAGGCGTTCGCGCAGCGCGGTGAACGCGGCCAGCGCCTCGCCCT
The DNA here is from genome assembly GCF_053590035.1 of Nonomuraea sp. NPDC003214. Classification (NCBI taxonomy): domain Bacteria; kingdom Bacillati; phylum Actinomycetota; class Actinomycetes; order Streptosporangiales; family Streptosporangiaceae; genus Nonomuraea; species Nonomuraea sp. NPDC003214. The sequence goes on from NZ_JBSFSX010000010.1 coordinate 240,271, forward strand.
GCCGCCCGCCCCGGTAGAGGCTGCGCATGTGGGCGGCGACGAGCCGTTCGCGCAACGGGTGCGCGGCGACGAGCCCGCCCAGGTCGACGCGTGCCCCGAGCGCGAGCCGTACCTCCGCCTGCTCCTCCAGCGCCGTGAGGCGCAGCTCCTCCAGGCGGGCGATCTCCGCCTGGGCGAACCCGTCGTCGGCGAAGTCGGCGTACGCGGCCCCCCGCCACAGGCTCAGCGCCTCGTCGAGCTGCGCGGCGCGCTCCTCGGCCCCGGCGGCCTGCCGCAGGCACAGCTCGCGGAAGCGGTCCGCGTCGACGTCGGCGGCGGCGAGCCGGTAGCCGGCGGGCCCGTGCACGACGAGCCGGGGGTCGCCGAGCGCGCGGCGGAGCTGGGAGACCCGGGCCTGGAGGGTGCCGGCGGGGTTGCGCGGCGGCCGTTCGCCCCACAGGTCGTCGACGAGCCGGTCCACCGGCACGGGCGCGCCGCCGTAGACGAGCAGGTCGGCGAGCAGCGCCCGGACCTTGGCCTCGGGCACGCGCACCGTGCCGCCGTCGTCGTCCCACACGGCCAGCGGGCCGAGCACCCCGAATCGCACCACGTCAGTGCCAACCCGTAGCGGACCGGAAGGAATTCCGAAGCGCCTGCGGTCAGGGTGAACCCATGAGTGAAGTGACGATGATCGGCCTCGGGCCGATGGGCGCGACGATGGCCGAGACGTTCCTGGCCGCGGGCCATGACGTGACGGTGTGGAACCGTACGGCGAGCAAGGCGGACCCGCTGGTGGCCCGGGGGGCCAAGTGGGCGGACTCGCCGGTGACGGGCGAGCTGCTGGTGGTGAGCCAGATCAGCTATCAGGCGATGTACGACAGCTTCGGCGACGCCAGGCTGGACGGGAAGGTGGTGGTCAATCTCTCCTCGGACACGCCGCAGGCGTTGCGGGAGGCGGCCGAGTGGGTGGCCGGGCGGGGCGGCACGCTGGTGACGGGCGGGATCATGGTGCCGCCGCCCGGCATCGGCAAGCCCGGCGCGTACGCCTTCTACAGCGGCCCCAAGCCGATCCTCGACCGGCACGCGAGCACGCTGGAGGCGCTGTCGGAGGTCACGTACGTGGGCCACGACCAGGGTCTGGCGATGCTGTACTACCAGGCGCAGCTGCTGGTCTTCTGGTCGTCGCTGACGAGCTACATGCACGCGATGGCGCTGCTGCGCACGGCCGGGGTGGCGCCGTCGGAGTTCGTGCCGTTCGCCCGGGAGACGTTCACCGGCCTGGGCTCCGACGGGCCGATGGGCTTCGCGAAGATCCTGGCCGAGGAGTTCGAGGCCGGCGTCTACCCGGGCGAGCTGAACAGCCTGCACATGCAGGCCGAGGGGCTCGGCCACGCCGTGGCGGCGCTGGAGGCCGCCGGGCTGGAGACCACGGTGCCGCAGGCCCTGCGCCGGCTGTTCCAGCGCGCCGACGCCGAGGGGCGCGGACATGAGGGCCTGGGCACCGTGATCAAGTCGATCATGAAGCCCTAACGGCCGGCCAGGAACGCGAGCAGGTCCTGCCGGGTGAGCAGCCCGGCGGGCTTGCCGTCCTCCAGCACCACGGCGGCGTCGGCCTTCTCCAGCACCTCGACCGCGCGGGACACGGGTTCGCCGCTGCCGATCATGGGCAGTGGCGACGACATGTGCTGCGAGATCAGGTCGTCGGAGGAGAGCTTGCCGTGGTAGAGGGCCTCCAGCAGGTCGCGCTCGACGATGGAGCCGACCACCTCGGCCGCCATGACGGGCGGCTCCTCCTTCATGACCGGGAGCTGCGACACCGAGTATTCGCGCATGATCGAGATGGCGGTGCCGACGGACTCGTGCGGGTGGGCGTGCACGAACTCCGGCAGCCCCGGCCCCTTGCGGGCGAGCACGTCGCCGACCCGGCCCTCCTCGGAGGCGGTGGTCAGGAAGCCGTAGTCGGCCATCCAGTCGTCGTTGAAGATCTTCGACAGGTAGCCGCGGCCGCCGTCGGGCAGCAGCACCACGACGGTGTCGTCGGGCCCGGCCTTGGCCGCCACCTGGAGCGCCGCGACCACGGCCATCCCGCACGAGCCGCCGACGAGCAGCCCCTCCTCGCGGGCGAGCCTGCGGGTCATGTTGAAGGAGTCGCGGTCGGACACCGCGATGATCTCGTCGCAGATGTCCGTGTCGTAGGTGGCCGGCCAGATGTCCTCGCCGACCCCCTCGACCAGGTACGGCCTGCCGGAGCCGCCCGAGTAGACGGAGCCCTCGGGGTCGGCGCCGATGATCCGGACGCGGCCGTCGGACACCTCCTTGAGGTAGCGGCCGGTGCCGCTGATCGTGCCGCCGGTGCCGATGCCCGCGACGAAGTGCGTGATGCCGCCGTCGGTCTGCTCCCACAGTTCGGGGCCGGTGGAGTGGTAGTGGGACTCGGGGTTGTTGACGTTGGAGTACTGGTCGGGCTTCCAGGCGTTGGGGATCTCGCGGGCCAGCCGGTCGGAGACCGAGTAGTAGGACTCCGGGTGGTCGGGCGAGACCGCGGTCGGGCACACGACGACCTCCGCGCCGTAGGCCCGCAGGACGGAGATCTTGTCACCGGCGACCTTGTCCGGCACCACGAACAGGCACCGGTAGCCCTTCTGCTGGGCCACGATGGCCAGGCCGACGCCGGTGTTGCCCGAGGTCGGCTCGACGATCACGCCGCCGGGGCGCAGCTCGCCGGACGCCTCGGCGGCCTCGATCATGCGGACCGCGATCCGGTCCTTGACCGATCCGCCGGGGTTGAAATATTCGACCTTGGCGAGCACCTGGGCCGGCAACCCCGCCGAGACCTTGTGCAGCCGGACGAGCGGAGTGTTGCCCATCAGCTCGACCAGGGAATCATAAACGCGCACCGAGGTGTTCACCTTCTTTACCGAAGCTTGGTCAGCTGGTCCGGGGCCGAGATCCCGTACGGTTGGCAGGCCCTCGGCTAGTTTCATGCAAACGCTACCGCCGAGTTCGGTTGGGAGGACACACGTGGTCTGGCCAGCGGGCATGGCGCGTGCGGCGCGCAGGATCGCGACAGCCGCCGCGCTGGGGGGAGGAGGCCTGACGGCGCTCGGCGCGACCGCCTACGGCCTGCTGATCGCGGAGGGCATGCTGGCCCGCAAGACGATCGGGCGCCCGCACGGCATGGACGGCCCTTTCTCCGACGGCGACTACGGCGATTTCCCCGGCGAGCCGCTCAAGCTGGCCATGCTGGGCGACTCCACCTCGGTCGGCCTGGGCCTCACCGATCCGGGCAAGACCCCCGGGGTGCTGATCGCGTGCGGCCTCGCCGCCGTCGCCGAGCGTCCGGTACGGTTGCGCGTCGTCGGCAAGTCGGGCGCGGCCTCGGCCGAGCTGGCCGAGCAGGTGGACGCCGCGCTCGAACTCCGCCCCGACGTGGCAGTGATCTTCGTGGGCGCCAACGACGTCATCACCCAGACCTCGCCCGCCACCGCCGTGCGTCACCTGACCAAGGCCGTCAGGCGGCTGCGTGAGGCCGGGGCCGAGGTGGTCGTCGGCACCTGCCCCGACCTGGGCACGGTCCGGCCCATCGCGCAGCCGCTGCGCTGGGTGGCGCGGCGGTGGAGCCGCCAGATCGCCGCCGCCCAGACGGTCGGCGTGGTCGACGCGGGCGGCCGTACGGTGGCGTTCGCCGACCTCCTCGGCGAGGAATTCCACGCAAATCCGGGCGAAATGTTCGGACCGGATCGTTTCCATCCATCTGACCGAGGTTACGCCCAGGCCGCTTACGCGGTGCTACCTTCTGTATGCGCCGCGCTAGGACTGTGGCCCGAGCCTCGGCCCGCGCGCGGCGAAGGACTGCAACCGATCTACCTTGCGGCGGCCACGGCCGCGGAGGAGCCCGGCACCGAGGTTTCCGCGACCCGGGTCGACGGGCGGGCCAGCGGCACCCACGGCAAGTGGGCCAACCTGTTCCGCCGTCGCCTCGGGGAGGGGCTGAACGACGCCTGAACCCGGTCACCCTCCGAGCCGGGGCCGTCACTCGTCGTCCACCTTTGGAGTGAATTGCCCGTGCTCCGGCCTCTCGCGAAACCGGCTCTCGCCCTCGCCGGAACCCTGGCCCTGGCCGGCTGTTCCAACAGCGACGCAGCCACAGCCAGCTTCCCGACCTGGCACAACAACGAGATCAACGCCGTCAGCCGGATGGCCGCCGCCGGCGGGGTGGTCACCGCCACCGCCATGAAGCCCGACGGCACGCTGGAGACCGTCACCCTCGACCAGGCCAGCGGCAGGAAACTCTGGGCCCACCCCGCCACCATGGCGGGCCGCCTGCCCGGCATGGGCGTCTCGCCCCCCGCCCTCGTCGACACCGGCAAGGGCGCCGTCATCGCCGCACTCGACCCCGCCAAGAAGGGCCGCTGGAACGCCACCCTCATCACCCGCGACGCCCGCACCGGCAAGCAGCTGTGGACCCGGCCCATCCACTCCACCTTCGGCCCCCAGCGCTGCGGCCCCTACATCTGCCTGTCGGAGCACACCGCCCTGTCCAAGGCCCGCGTCGTCGTCCTCGACCCCGCCACCGGCAAGCTCATGTGGAAGCTGCCCGGCATCGCCGAGGTCGAATGGTCCGACGCGAGCCGGGTCCTCATGCTCCGGCTCGCCGCCAACCCCATGATCGAGTCGTACGACCTCAAGACCGGCAAGCTCCAGTGGCAGCAGCCGATCGAGCAGGCGCTCGGCCCCGGCATCGACATGTCCGGCGGCTGGGCGTTCGGCTCGACCGGCGACAACCTGATCGGCTACGTCGCCCCCTACACCAACCCCAAGACGAAGAAGGTCTCGGCGTTCGGGCTGTTCTCCATCAAGATCGGCGACGGCACGATCAACTGGATGCGGCCCTCCGTCGTGCGCGTCTACCCCTCGGGCAGCCCCGGTTTCGCCCCCGTCGTCCGGCCCGTCGACCAGCAGGGCGCCTACGGCGGCTTCGCCCGGCTCGACTCCGAGACCGGCCGCGTCGTCGGCCAGATCACCGCCTCCGACGTGCCCGGCTCCGGCTGGTGGCTGGCCTTCCCCAGCCGGATGGAGAAGCTCGGCTTCCTCAAGCACGGCCACAAGGGGTCCGCCTTCGACCTCGTCACCGGCAAGTCCGTCCCCGTCGACGACCAGCGCGGCTGGTCCTTCTGCGTCACCGACCCCAAGCCCCTCCCGCTGCGCGGCCAGGCCCCGGGCTTCTACTCGACGGCCGCGCTGTGCGAGTACGACCTGGCCACCGGCAAGCGCGTGCGCGGCGCGGCCACCCCGCCCGCCTGGTACACCGGCAGCCAGGACGGCTGGCGGCTCTGGCGCGACGAGAAGGGCCACGTCCACGCCACCAACGACCGCACCGCCACCGCCCCCGGAATGTACGGCTGACCTTCCCGCACGGCCCCTGAACGGCCCTGAACCCCCCTGAACGGCCCCGCTCTCCGAAGAACCGGAGGGCGGGGCGTGATGACTCGGAGGTATTGGAATATAGTTCTAGTCACTGTGCTGACAAAGGAGGGGCCATGCCCGAGGCAGTCATCGTCGCAACCGCCCGCTCGCCCATCGGACGGGCCGGCAAGGGGTCGCTCAAGGAGATCCGCCCCGACGACCTGACCGTCCAGATGATCAAGGCCGCGCTCGCCAAGGTGCCCCAGCTCGACCCGGGGACGATCGACGACATCATGCTCGGCTGCGGCCTGCCCGGCGGCGAGCAGGGCTTCAACATGGCCCGCGTCGTGGCGGTGCTGCTCGGCCTGGACGGCGTGCCGGGCACCACGGTCACCCGCTACTGCTCCTCGTCGCTCCAGACGACGCGGATGGCGTTCCACGCGATCAAGGCCGGCGAGGGCGACGTGTTCGTCTCGGCCGGCGTGGAGACGGTGTCGCGGTTCGCCAAGGGCAACTCCGACGCCTGGCCCGACACGATGAACCCGCTGTTCGGCGAGGCACGGGCCAGGACGAAGGCGTTCGCCGAAGGCGGCCGCACCTGGCACGACCCGCGCGAGGACGGGACGGTCCCCGACATCTACGTGGCGATGGGCCAGACGGCGGAGAACCTGGCCCAGCTCAAGGGGATCAGCCGCAAGGAGCAGGACGAGTTCGGCGTGCGGTCGCAGAACCTGGCCGAGAAGGCGCTGGCCGACGGCTTCTGGCAGAAGGACATCACGCCAGTGACGCTGCCCGACGGCACCGTGGTGAACAAGGACGACGGCCCGCGCGCCGGCACCACGTACGAGAAGGTGGCGGCGCTGCAGCCGGTCTTCCGCCCCGACGGCACGGTCACGGCGGGCAACTGCTGCGCGCTCAACGACGGCGCGGCGGCGGTCGTGGTGATGAGCGACGTGAAGGCGGCCGAGCTGGGCATCACGCCGCTGGCCCGGATCGTGTCGACGGGCGTCACGGGCCTGTCGCCGGAGATCATGGGGCTCGGCCCGGTGGAGGCGAGCAAGCAGGCGCTGGCGCGCGCCGGCATGGCGATCGAGGACGTCGACCTGGTCGAGATCAACGAGGCGTTCGCCGCCCAGGTGATCCCGTCCTACCAGGACCTGGGCATCGACCTGGACCGCCTGAACGTCAACGGCGGCGCGATCGCCGTCGGTCACCCGTTCGGCATGACGGGCGCCCGCATCACCTCCACGCTGATCAACAGCCTCCAGCACCACGACAAGAGCATCGGCCTGGAGACGATGTGCGTGGGCGGCGGCCAGGGCATGGCGATGATCCTGGAGCGCCTGAGCTGATCCGTCCGGCGGGCGTCCTCGCGGCGCCCGCCGGATCTCCGGTACGCGACGGTCAGCGGTGGACGTCGGGGCCGGCCCGGTCCAGGGTGATGCGCATGATGACGCGGCGCTCGCGCCTCATCGCCTCGCGGTAGTCGTCCCAGTCGGGGTGCTCGCCCGAGATGCCCCGGTAGTAGGCGACCAGGTCGTCCATGGCCTCCGGCAGCGAGACGATCTCGGCGGTGCCCTCGACCTGCACCCATTCGCCGAAGAAGCCGTCGGTGAAGGCGCAGACGGCGACCTTGGGGTCGCGGCGGGCGTTGCGCGTCTTGGCAGCCGCCTCCCGGGTGCTGACGACGACGCGCCCGGCGTCGTCGACCCCCACGACCACCGGCGACATCTGCGGGCGGCCGTCGGCGTGCGTGGTCAGGAGGATGGCCCGGTGGTTGCGGGTCAGGAAGTCACGTGCTCTGTCGAGATCCATGCGGCCATGATCGCGTGCTCGCTTCCGTGGGTGCCAGCACGCGCGGCCGTGTCAGGGTCCGCGTCATGGGTCCGCGCCCGTGCGGGGCACGGGCGCGGGTCGACGGGGAGGGCTTAGATGAAGCCCATGCGGTTACGGCGGTGCCGCTCGTGTTCGTGCACGATCGCGGCGGCGTAGCCGTGGGTCAGCCCGTGCTCGTCGGCGAGCCAGTTGGCCCGCTCGTCGCACCTCAGGAATGCCGGGCCGTTGTCGATGGCTTGGAACCACTCGGGGAGTTCGCGTCCCGTGATGGTCGGGACTCTGGCGATGAGCTTGGTCTGCGTCTCCGGTGAGTGGTTCAAGGACATGGGCACCTCCACGGATTAAGGCCTTTTGTTGACACTGCAACACAGGCAGAGATATGGCAAGGCCCCAAGCCCGGAGGATCTTGTCACGGCGGGTAGATTTCCGGTCGCGCAGCGAAAGGGCCCCGCCGGTCACCGGCGGGGCCCTTTCCGTGACGGTCCGGGGGTCAGTCGCTACTGGTGAAGTAGGACAGGAACCGGAGCACCTCCAGGTAGATCCAGACCAGGCTCAGCGTGAGCCCGAAGGCGCACTGCCAGGCGAACTTCTCCGGGGCGCCCTGCTTGACGCCCTGCTCGATGGCGTCGAAGTCGAGGAGCAGGAAGAAGCAGCCGAGCAGGATCATCGCGGCGCTGAACACGTAGCCGAGCGGGCCGGCCTCGCGCAGCCCGAGCCCGCCGTCGACGAAGAGGCCGGCCAGCAGGTTGACCAGGACCAGGCCGAGCGCGGCGATCGCGGCGGCGATCACGAACTTGACCATCTTCGGGGTGACGCGGACGATGCGCAGCGTGTAGACGGCCAGCATGCCGGCGAACGCCATCGCGGTGCCGAGGACCGCCTGCACCACGATGCCGCTGATCGCGCCCTCGAAGACCCGGCTGAGCGCGCCGAGGAAGACGCCTTCGAAGACGGCGTAGCCGAGGATCAGCGCCGGGTTGGTGCTCTGCTTGAACGAGGCGATGAGGCCGAGCACCAGCGCGACGATGGCCGCGCCGATGGCCACGCCCATGGACACGTTGAGATACCACGCCGCGCCGGCCGCCACGACGAGCGCGCCCAGCGTCATGAAGCCGCGGACCACGACGTCGTCGATCGTCATCGTGCGGAAGGCCGGGGGCGCCGGCGGGGTGTACGACGGAGCGTCGTACATGTGCTGCAGCTGGTCGGGGGTCGGCGCCTGGCCGCCCCAGCCGGTCTGCTGCCGCGATCTGCTGAATACGGGGTTCTTGCTCTCCATCGCTGCCTCCTGTGCGCCGAGCCTATGGGACCGGACGGCACCTAGGTCAACTCGCGCTCGGATCTATGTAGTTTCGAGACTTCAGCCGGGAGGTCAACGAACGCCGCGCCGCGGAAGTTCCCAGGCCTCCGCGGCCGAGAAAGAAGCATTTCCCATGGTAGAAGCCGGTGCCCCCGGCGGGATTCGAACCCGCACGTCAACCCTTTTAAGGGGTTTGCCTCTGCCATTGGGCTACGGGGGCGCCGCAATCATACGAAACGGACCATGCTTCCGAGGAGCACAACTTCGCATCAGGCGTCACAAGTGTGAAGTCTGCGGTGAAGTGATAGGGCTCCAGACACTCTGTCCAGGAAGAGTACGCCGTCCAGATGGTCCAGTTGGTGCTGAATACACCGAGCTTCGAATGCATCCGCTTCGATGGTGACGGGCTTCCCGGTTCCTGGCAAACGCCCATGTACGGTGATACGCGACGCTCGCCGTACATCTCCTAAAAGGCCCGCTATGGAGGCGCAGCCCTCGCGGCCGCGGTCCCAGTGGGACGCCCCCGTGAGGCGAGGGTTGACGATGACGAGCTCCCCGGCCGACGAACGGCTCCGAGGGTGGCGGCCGGCGTCGAAGGCGATCAGCCGCCAGCTCAGCCCGATCTGGGGAGCCGCCAGGCCGGTCCTGGCGGGCTCGTGACGCAGCGTGGCGAGGAGGTCGGCCGCGGCGGCGACGACCTCGGGAGCGGTGGGGTCGACCTGTTCGGCGGGCGACGACAGCAGCGGGTGCGGGGCGCCGAGGAGCGTACGGGCGGTCCCCGGCCGTACGTTCACAGGAGGTCCGGTTCGACGGGACGGAAGGTGATCTCCGAGTCGAGGCCCGCGCCGACGTTGGCCAGCCTGCGCATGAGCGCGGCCACGTCCACCTTCTCCGGCAGCTCGACGTCGGCGATGAGCACGTACAGGCGGCCGGACAGGCGGGTGCTCATGCCGGTGATGTTGCCGCCGTCGGCGGCCAGCACCGCGCTGATCGCCGAGATGATCCCCGGCCGGTCGGGGCCGTGCACGGTGAGCACGTAGCCGATCCCGTTGGTGTGGGCGCGGAAGTAGCGCCTGGCCTCGACGGCGGAGGCGGTCACCACCGCGTCGGGCACGCACAGCCTCTCCAGCAGGTCGTCGGAGCTGAGGTCGCCGGAGACGAGCAGCATCATCGCGACGTGGCCGCCGAGCAGCGTCATCGTCGAGTCGTGGATGTTCGCCCCGCAGTCGGCGAGCGCGCCGGTGACCTCGGCGATCACGCCTGGCCTGTCGACGCCGAGCACGGTCACCGCTGATAGCCCCACCGGCGGCACCCCTTTCTAGTTCCGTCAGCGGGTGCCGGAACGCCCCGGCGGGACCGCCGGGGCGCTGCCGTGCCTGGGCTAGCGTCGCATGGTGGCGACGGCTGCCCTGAACCCCTCGCGCGGGTGCTCCATCTCACCCAGCGAGATCGTCTCGCGCTTGAAGAACAGGGCCAGGGTCCAGTCGACGACGACACGGACCTTGCGGTTCAGCGTAGGCACCCGCGACAGATGGTAGGTGCGGTGCATGAACCACGCAGGGAATCCGCGAAGCTTGACGCCGTAGACGTTCGCGACGCCCTGGTGCAGGCCGAGACCGGCGACCGATCCGACGTACTTGTGGCGGTAATCGACCAGTTCCTGCCCGCGAAGGTGGCGGACGATGTTGTCGCCGAGCACCTTCGCCTGACGGACGGCGTGCTGGGCGTTGGGCGCGCAGTACTGGCCGGGGTTGGTCACGTCGGGCACGCCGGCCGCGTCACCGGCGGCGAACGCGTCGCGGGTGCCGGCGAGCGTGAGCTTGGTCGTGGTCTTCAGCCGGCCGCGCTCGTCGAGCGGCAGGTCGCTGTCGGCGACGACCGGGCTGGGCTTGACGCCCGCGGTCCACACCAGCGTCTCGGCCTCGAACTCCGAGCCGTCGCTGAGCACCACGTGACCGCCGACGCACGATTCGAGCCGGGTGTCCAGCTTGACGTCGATGCCGCGCTCGCGGAGCTGCTCCAGCGTCCACTTGCCCATCTCCGGCCCCACCTCGGGCAGCACCCGGTTGGTGGCCTCGACGAGCACCCAGCGGATGTCCGAAGGCTTGATGTTGCGGTAGTAGCGGGTCGAGTGCTTGGCCATGTCCTCCAGCTCGGCCAGCGCCTCGACGCCGGCGAAGCCCGCCCCGACCACCACGAACGTCAGCGCCCTGCGGCGCACCTCCGGGTCCTCGGTCGACTCGGCCACGTCGAGCAGGTGCAGCACCCGGTTGCGCAGCGCGATGGCCTCGCCCACGGTCTTGAAGCCGATGCCGATGTCGGTGAGCCCGGGGATGGGCAGCGTGCGCGAGATCGAGCCCGCGGCCATGACGATGACGTCGTAGGCGACCTCACGCGGCGCGCCCTCGGCAGGCTGGAAGGTGACCGTGCGGGCCGCGTGGTCGACCTTGGTCACCCGGCCGTTGAGGATGCTCACCTTGGGCAGCACCCGCCGCAGCGGGGCGACCATGTGCCGGGGCGACAGGTTGCCCGCCGCCGCCTCCGGCAGGAACGGCTGGTAGGTCATGTAGGACTGGGGGTCGATGATCGTGATGCGCACCTCGCCGGCGCGCAGCTCCCGGGAGAGCTTGCGCTGCAGACGCAGTGCCGTGTAGAGACCGACGTAACCGCCGCCGACGATCAAGATGTGCTTGTTCATGGCCCCATCCCTTGATGGATAGCTTGTGAAAGCATTCACAAGCTTACGCCACGCTTATCCGCGAAGGCCAACGCGGGGATGGTGCAACGCGTCACACCGAGAGCTCGGCCGCCCGCGTGAAGATCCCGTCGAGCATGTCGGCCGTCACCCTGCCGGTGAACGTGTTCTGCTGGCTCGGGTGGTAGCAGCCCAGCAGCGTCACGGGCGCGCTCCCGTACGCGACCTCGACCTCGGCGCCGTGCCCGAACGGCGGCCTGCTGCGCGGCAGCGCGTAGCCCGCCTCCCGCAGCGCCGGCCACATCGCCTGCCAGGCGTAGCCGCCGAGCGCGACGACCACCCGCACGCTGTCGGCCACCATCGCGATCTCACGGGCCATCCACGGGAAGCAGGTGGCCTTCTCCTCGGGCAGCGGCTTGTTCGCGGGCGGCGCGCACCGCACCGACGCCAGCATCCGCGTGCCTACCAGCTTCTGACCGTCACCGGCGTACGTGCTCGTCGCCTGCACCGCCAGCCCGGTGCGGTGCAGGGAGGCGAACAGCCAGTCGCCGCTGCGGTCGCCGGTGAAGATCCGGCCGGTCCTGTTGCCGCCGTGCGCGGCCGGGGCCAGGCCGACGAGCAGGATCCGCGGGTGCTCCTCGCCCCACCCGGCGATGGGCCGCCCCCAGTAGGTCTCGTCCGCGAACGCCCGCCGCTTGACGTCGGCCACCTCCTCGCGCCAGGCCACCAGGCGCGGGCAGGCCCGGCAGACCGACTGCCGGGCGGTGAGGTCGGCCAGGTCGCGGCTGGAGTCGGCCAGCGCGCGCACGTCCGCCGGGCCGGCGGCCACGGGCGTGGCGGGGGTCGCGGGGTCGTCGGGCCAGCCGGTGCCGGGAGGTACGTAGCTCATGACACCGATGGTGCCCGATCAGCTGGTGCCCGATCAGCGCGGCTCGGACGTCGCGCAGGCCGACGGCGCGGGCACCACGTCGGCCTTGCCGCCTTCCAGCTCGCGCAGCCGCCTGGCCTCGGCCTCCTCGGCGGTCACCAGGGGCAGCGGGTAGCGGTTGCGGATCACGTCGCCGCACGCCGGGTCGATCTCCAGGCCGTGCTCCTCCGGCGACAGCACGAGCGGCCTGCCGTCCTGGTCGTAGATGTCCACCCCCACGAGCGCCTTGCCGTCCTTGTAGAGCCGGATGTTGGTGACGGCGGCGGCGAACGGCGATCCCGAGCCGACCAGCACGACATCGGGCCGCACCGACTGCGGCGTCGGGGAGAACGCCTGCTCCGGGACGGGTGCGGCGCCCGCGAGCACCCCCGCCAGCAGCGCCACCGCGGCCGCCGCGTTGACGGCGACGGCCAGCGAGAGGACCGGCCATCCCCCGCGGCGCCGCCCGAACCACACCGACGCCGCCACGGCCACGGCGACCACCAGGATCTCGACGGCGCCGCCCGGCACGAGTCCGGGGCCCTCGGCCGCCGGGCCCGGATTGAGCGCCAGCGCCGCCATGCCCAGCGCGTAGCCCCGCAGCACCCACCAGCCCGGCCGCAGCTCCCGCAGGAAGCCCGTGGCGGCCCCGTAGAGCCTGTGCCGCCGCACCCGGGCCACGAACCCCGCGGCCATCTCACGCGGCCTCCTGCGGCCGCTGACGGCCTCGGGGCGGCCCGCGTAGGCGGCCCGGAGCTCCTCGGCGTAGGCGCCGGGCGGGCCGAGCCGGTCCTCCAGCGACGCGTCCGACTCGGCGGCGATCTCCGCCAGATGGTCGTCCAGGTCCTCCAGCAGCTCCTCGCGCTCGGGATGGCGTGCCAGAGCCTCGCGCACGGCCCGCGCGTAAGCATCGTGATCAGTCATGCGGCCCCTCCTTCAGCAGGGAGTCCATGGTGGCGGCGAACGAGGTCCAGGTCGCCGCCGACGAGGCGAGCTGCCGGCGTCCGGCGTCGTTGAGCCCGTAGTACTTGCGGTGCGGCCCCTCGTCGGAGGCGACCACGTACGAGGTCAGCGCGCCCGCCTTGAACAGGCGGCGCAGCGTGCCGTAGACGGACGCGTCGCCGACCTCGGTGAGCCCGGCCTCCCTGAGGCGGCGGACGACGTCGTAGCCATAGCCGTCGCGGTCGTCGAGCACCGCCAGGACGGCCAGGTCGAGCACGCCCTTGAGCAACTGGCTGCTATCCACGCCATGCACACTACTGTGCAAAGCGTAATAGTGGCAAAAGGAAAACCGGGTGGCGCCAGGCGCCACCCGGTTCAGCGATCTCAGGCCTTCTTGCAGGGCGCCTGGAAGGAGGCCGGGACCACCTTCAGGAGCTTGCCGCTCGGGTCGAAGATCTTCAGCTCGGCCACGCCGTCCTTCGTCAGATCGTTGAAGTTCTGCGAGAAGGAGACCGTGGTGGAGCCGTCACCGATGTTCGCGTCGCCGAGGTGCGTGCCCTCGTACGTCCACACGGCCTGGCCCTTGAAGCCGTTCTTGCCGGTCACCGTGGCCGAACCGGACAGGGTGCCGGACGGGCAGGTGTTCTCGCTCGCGGTCACCGAAGCGCCGGAGACCTCGTAGGAGGGCTCGGGCTTGGGCTCGTCACACGCAGCGTAGGACTGCGTGATGGAGTCGCTGTTGTTCGGGCCGTAGACCGACAGTGTGATCTTGCCGCCGTTCTTCGCGGCGCCGTGCAGCGCCCGCTGCGAGAGCGAGACGTTCTTGGTGCCGCTGCCGAAGTAGCGCGATCCCTGCTCGACCGCCTGGCCGTTCACGGACCAGACCCACCGGACGTCGGCGGCGCGGTTGAGGTTGATGTTGGCGTGCGCGCTGACCTTGCAGCCGTCGTGGTTGGTCGCCGTCACCAGGTCGGAGGCGGAGACCTTCACAGCCGGGGCCGGCGGGGTGTAGTCCTTGCACCAGACCTTGTAGTAGGCCCGGTTGGAGTACTCACGGTCCGGGCTCAGGATCTGCAGGACCGCGGAGCCGCGCTGGCTGTGACGGGCGGTGATGCCCGCGTAGACCTTGCGGGAGTCCCAGACCTTGACCTTGCCGTAGTCCACGACGTCACCGTTGACGACCCAGCGGTAGCGCACCCAGGCCGGGCGGTTCACGGTGATCCGGCCGGCGAAGTGGATCCGCTTGCCGGGGTCGCACGAGCCCACGTAGTGGGACGGGCTCGCCCAGGCGCGCGCGGAGACCCGCACGTCGTCGCGGGTGCCCTCGAGCTTCATGCAGTTGACCGAGAAGTAGCTCTTCTTCGAGGTCACCGTGCGCGGGCCGAGGACCTGCAGGGCCTGCCAGCCCTTGACGTCGCCCTTGAAGGTGACCTTCTCGGTGACCTTCACGGACTTCGTGCCCTTGACCTTGACGGTCTTGACCTTGCTCTTCGAGCCGTCGCCGTGGAGCCAGCGGTAGGCCAGCGTGGTCTTGGCCTTGCTGGAGACCTTGACCGTGGCGGAGAACGTCACCGACACCGGACAGGCGCCGACGTAGTCACGCTCCGACACCTTCGGCGTGGAGACGGAGACCTTGGCCTTCGTCTTGGCGGCCGCTGCCCCAGCGGTCGCGGAGGAGGCCGTGGCGGCCTGAGCGGGGCTGGACACCAGCCCGGCCACCAGGCCGGCCAGCACGAAAGTGGAGGCGCCGAACGCCGCCACCTTCCGCGCTAACACAGAGGACTTCATGAATGAGGCTCCATTCCGTGAGGGAAGAGATGCGCTCGGGAACGGTTGCCACGCCGACAGCCCTCTTGTGTCGCGCAATATGGCAAAGCCCCCGTTATGCACGATCACTAAAGCACAGAACTGATTGCACGCTCAACACGAACGCAAGCGAGTTATGTCCCGATTTAGCCACTTTTCAGGCCAGGGACCACGCAATTCCATCGAGAATGTCATGCTCACTCACTACTACCTGCGCAAATGTGAACCGCCTCACGATGCGGTCCAGGATCAGCGCCCCCGCGCCGATGACGTCCACCCGGCCCGGATGCATCACGCCCAGCGCCGCCCGCTCACCATGCGTCATCGCCAGCAGCCGCCGCGTCACCTCGTGCACCTGCTCGGCGGAGATCCGCGCATGGTGAATGCGCGCCGGGTCGTACTCCGGGAGCCCGAGCGCGACGCCCGCGACCGTCGTCACCGAACCGGCCAGTCCCACCAGCGTGTGCGCCTGGCGCACCGGCACCTCGGCCTCGACCCGGTCGAGCGCCTTCTCGACGTCGGCCACCACCGACTCCAGCGCCTCGGCCGACGGCGGGTCGCCCGCGTCACGCAGGTGACGCTCGGTCAGCCGCACGCAGCCGATGTCGACGGAGATCGCCGCCTCCGCGTGACGGGAGCCGACCACGAACTCGGTCGAGCCGCCGCCGATGTCGACGACCAGGTAGGGCGGCAGCGGGCCCTGCGGCACCTCGGTCTCCGGCGACAGCCGCAGCAGGCCCCGCGTCGAGCCGGTGAACGACAGCTCCGCCTCCTCCGCGCCCGTCACCACCTCCGGCGCGACGCCGAAGATCTCCCGGACGCCGTCGGTGAACCGGTCGCGGTTGCCGGCGTCACGGGTGGCGCTGGTCGCCACCACCCTCGTGGCGACGGCCCCGTGCCGGTCGATCAGCTCGCGGTAGCGCAGCATGGCGCCGAACGTGCGCTCCAGCGCGTCGGGCGACAGCCGCCCGGTCCGGTCCACGCCCTCGCCGAGCCGGACGATCTCCATCCGCCGCTCGACCTCGGTCAGCGAGTCGTCGCCGACATCGGCGATCAGCAGCCGCACCGAGTTGGTGCCGCAGTCGACGGCGGCTACGCGCATGGTCCGTCACTCCACCAGTCGGGGAGCGCGTCCAGCGCCTCCCTGCCGAACGGGTTGCTGCCGGGCACCGCCAGCTCGTGCGCCACGAGCGCGTGCAGGCACTTGACCCGCAGCGGCATGCCGCCGGTGCTCTGCATGTCACGCGGGAGCGGCTCCAGGCCCTCCTCCTCGGCGGCCTTGTCACGCCGGGCGACGTAGTCGTCGTGCGCCGCCTGGTAGGCGGCGGCCAGCTCGGGGTCGTCGGCCAGCCGGTCCTGCATCCGGCGCATCAGCCCGGAGCCCTCCAGCGTGCCGATCGCGGAGGCGGCCCGCGGGCAGGTCAGGTAGTAGAGCGTGGGGAACGGCGAGCCGTCGGGCAGCCGCGGCGCGGTCTCGACCACGTCGGGGTTGCCGCACGGGCAGCGGTGCGCCACCCCGCGCAACCCTCGGGGAGGCCGCCCCAGCTGCCGCTGGACCGCCTCGACGTCACTGCTCTCCAACGCTCTCCTACTCCCCCTCGCCGGCCGTGCCGGCCTCACCGGTCTTGTCAGCTTCGCCGGTCGTGTCAGTTTCGCCGGTCTTGCCAGCCTTGCCGGACGTGTCAGTTTCGCCGGTCGTGTCGGCCGGGTCGGTTACGCCCGCCCGGCGGCCGGTGCCGTCGTCGGCGGCCTGCACCGACTCCCAGAGCGTCTGATACCACGGCGGCGGCGCCGCCGGCCGCTTGACCGCCGTCGTGCCCTTGCCCGGGTCGGCGCCCATGACCACGTAGCACTTCTCGCCCGGCCCGCAGTAGTGCAGCCGCTCCTTGGCCGTGCGCTTGATCCAGTTGGGGTCGCGCACCTGCTGCGCCTCGGCGAGCAGGCGCTGGCGCTCGGCCTCGACCCGCGCCTTCTCCTCACGGAGCTCGGCGATGTTGCGCCGCTGGGCGATGTACTCGCGCACGGGGTAGGCCAGGCTCATGGCGATCGCGCACACCACGATCGCCAGGATGGCGGCTCGCCCGGTCAGCTGCGGTCTCTTCGCCAACGCACTACCCCCTCAGACGGCGACGGGACCCGCGGCAGGACTCGCCCACCGCGGGCCGTACCCGAAACTAGCGCTGGAACCGCGGGAAAGCGTCACGACCCGCGTAACGGGCGGCGTCGTCGAGGATTTCCTCGATGCGCAGCAGCTGGTTGTACTTGGCCACCCGGTCGGAGCGGGCCGGCGCGCCGGTCTTGATCTGGCCGCAGTTGACCGCCACGGCCAGGTCGGCGATCGTCGTGTCCTCGGTCTCGCCCGAGCGGTGGCTCATCATGCACTTGTAGCCGTTGCGGTGGGCCAGGTCGACGGCGTCGAGGGTCTCCGACAGGGTGCCGATCTGGTTGACCTTGACCAGGAGCGCGTTGGCGGTGCCGGCCTTGATGCCGCGCTCCAGCCGCTCCGGGTTGGTGACGAACAGGTCGTCGCCGACGAGCTGCACCCGGGAGCCGAGCGCCTCGGTGATCGCGCGCCAGCCCTCCCAGTCCTCCTCGTCGAGCGGGTCCTCGATGGAGACGAGCGGGTAGTTGTCGACCAGGTCCTGGTAGAAGGCGATGAGCTCCTGGGCGGACAGGCCCTTGCCGTCGATGGTGTAGACGCCGTCCTTGTGGAACTCGGAGGCGGCCACGTCGAGCGCGAGCGCGATGTCCTCGCCGGGCCGGTAGCCGGCCTTCTCGATCGCGACGAGGATCAGGTCGAGGGCGTCGCGGTTGGACGGCAGGCTGGGCGCGAACCCGCCCTCGTCGCCCAGGCCGGTGGCGTAGCCCTTCTCCTTCAGCACGGACTTGAGCGCGTGGTAGACCTCGGTGCCCATGCGGACGGCGTCGCGGAACGTCGGCGCGCCGATCGGCGCGATCATGAACTCCTGGATGTCCACGTTGGTGTCGGCGTGGGCGCCGCCGTTGAGGATGTTCATCATCGGCACGGGCAGCACGTGCGCGTTGGGGCCGCCCACGTAGCGGAACAGCGGCAGCTCGGCGCTGTCGGCGGCGGCCTTGGCCACGGCCAGCGAGACGCCCAGGATGGCGTTGGCGCCCAGCTTGGCCTTGTTGGGCGTGC
This sequence comes from Nonomuraea sp. NPDC003214, assembly GCF_053590035.1. Lineage (NCBI taxonomy): Bacteria > Bacillati > Actinomycetota > Actinomycetes > Streptosporangiales > Streptosporangiaceae > Nonomuraea > Nonomuraea sp. NPDC003214. The sequence continues at coordinate 258,302 of NZ_JBSFSX010000010.1, forward strand.
GGTCCAGGTCGATCATGATCTGGTCGACGATGCGCTGGTCCTCGGCCTCGACGCCGTGGATCTCGTCGAAGATCTCGTCGGTGATGGCGAGGACGGCCTTCTGCACGCCCTTGCCGTTGTAGCGGTCGTCGCCGTCGCGCAGCTCCACAGCCTCGAACTGGCCGGTGGACGCGCCGCTCGGCACCGCGGCGCGGCCGGTGCTGCCGTCGTCGAGGATCACCTCGACCTCGACCGTCGGGTTGCCCCGGGAGTCGAGGATCTCGCGCGCGTATACGACCTCGATGGTAGCCACGGGATGCGCTCCTAAATCGAAAGGCAATATGGGTCTAGAGCCTATCGGCCCTCTCGCGACTCCCAGGCGCGCACCCTGTCGCGGTAGGCGCGTGCGGCGGCGCGCAGCTCGGCCTCGGCGTCGACCCCGGCCTCCTGGGCGCGTCGCACCAGGTCCCACAGCTCGCGGGCGACCCCCTGGCCCACGGCGGCGGCCAGGCTCCCGGGCGCCCCGCCGCGCTCGGCCCGCCGGACGAGCTGGGCCGCCAGCGACAGCGCGGGCTGGCCCATGGGCACCCCGTCGAGCAGCGACTCGCCGCCCTTGGAGGCCCGCTCGGCCGCCTTGATGGCCTCCCAGTTGTCGTTGACCTGGTCGGCGGTCTCGGCCCGGACCGAGCCGAACACGTGCGGGTGGCGCCGCACCAGCTTGTCGACGATGCCGGCGGCCACGTCGTCCATGTCGAACCCGTCGGCCACCCGTGCGTGGAACACCACCTGGAGCAGCAGGTCGCCGAGCTCCTCGCGGAGCGCCGGGTAGTCGGACTCCTCGATGGCCTCCAGCACCTCGTACGCCTCTTCGAGCAGGTACGGGACCAGCGACTCGTGGGTCTGCTTGCGGTCCCACGGGCACTCGACGCGCAGCCGGTCCATGACCGCGACCAGGTCGAGGACGCGGGCGCCCGGCAGGTCGTAGGAGCCGGGCACGACCTCGATCAGGGGCGGGTCGGCCAGCGCGACGGCGGCGTGGCCGAGCGCGCGCATGAAGTCCTCGTCGTCACCGGAGGCGAGCCACACGACGGTGTCGGTCACGGCCCGCCTGGCCAGCGAGGCCGGGTCCGGCGTCACCACGTCGACCTCGACCCCGGCCTCGGCCAGGTAGGGGAGCTGGGGGTGATCGGCGGAGCCGGTCAGCACCGGGCCGGAGCGCAGCGCCTGCCACGCCTGGTGGCTCAGCAGCCCCGGCGCGACGCGCGGCGAGGTGGTGACGACGACGAGTGGCATGCCTAGCCCTGCGGCTGCTGCTGTGGCTGGGCGGGCTGCAGCGGCTTGCCGAAGCGGCCCGGGTCGACGAAGCCCTGGTCCTGCTGGAAGGTGCCGTAGCGGGGGCTGAACTGCGTCTTGATGGAGTTGTACTCCTCGGCCCACTTGGCCGCGGCCTGCTGGCTCTGGGTGCCGCCGAACTTCTCGATCAGCTTGGCCGCGCCCAGCTCGGCGCGCAGGTAGGGGCGCGCGCTGGCCGGGGCGACGCCCTTGGACAGCAGGTTCATCTCCGGCGACTGCTGCTGGCCGGGCTGCTGGAGCGCGGCGTCGACCTCGGTCTCGGTGACCGTGATGCCGTGCTTGGCGGCGAGCTGCTGGTAGCGGGCCTGGTTGGTCATCCGGAACAGCACGAACTGGGTGACCGGCACGCCGAGCTGCTCGGGCGTGATGTTGGCCTTCTTCAGCGCGGCCTCGAACTCCTGGACGTTCCGGGTGAGATCGCTGGCCGAGATCCGCTGGTTGCCGACCACGGCCGCCGCGCCGGCCTCGACAGGGGTTGAGCAGGCGGTCAGCGCGAGGACGCTGGCTCCCGCCGCGGCAGCGACCAAAACCGCTCGTATCGACTTCACGTGCATCCCTTCGACAAAAATCGCCGCTAGCTTACCCGCGCCGGCTCGAGGAACATCGCCTCCACCAGGTCGCCACACCATTTGAGCAGGTCCAGGTCCCGCAGCGGCTGCCCGCCCAGCGGCTTGGTCTTGGGCACCGGCACCAGCAGGGTCTCGGCCGCCTGCTTGTAGACGGCCTTCTTGTAGAGCCGGTCGAGCCGGACCTGCTGCGACTCCTTCAGCACGGCCGGGCCGAACTTGATGTTCTGCCCCTGGAGCGTGACGTCGGTCAGCCCCGCCTGCCGCGCCTTGATCCGGAACCTGGCGACCTCCAGCAGGTTCTCCACCTCGACGGGCGGCTTGCCGTAGCGGTCGGTCAGCTCCGCGCGCACCTCGTCGATGTGGATCGGCGCGGAGATCGCCGCGATCCGCTTGTACGCCTCCAGCCGCAGCCGCTCGGAGGTCACGTAGTCGTGCGGGATGTGCGCGTTGATCGGCAGCTCGACCTTGACGTCGTGCACCTCCTCGACCGGCTCGGCGCCCGACAGCTTGGCCTTCTGCTCCTGCACGGCCTCGGCCATCAGCCGCACGTACAGGTCGAAGCCGACGCCCGCGATGAAGCCCGACTGCTCAGCGCCGAGCACGTTGCCGGCGCCGCGGATCTCCAGGTCCTTCATCGCCACGTACATGCCGGCGCCCATCTCGGTGTGCTGCGAGATCGTGGCCAGCCGCTCGTGCGCGGTCTCGGTCAGCGGCTTCTCCGGCGGGTAGAGGAAGTACGCGTAGCCGCGCTCGCGCCCTCGCCCGACCCGGCCGCGGAGCTGGTGGAGCTGCGACAGGCCGTAGTTGTCGGCCCGGTCGACGATGAGCGTGTTGGCGTTGGGCACGTCCAGCCCCGACTCCACGATCGTGGTAGAGACGAGCAGGTCGTACTCGCGCTCCCAGAAGCCCACCATGATCTTTTCGAGCTGGTGCTCGTTCATCTGGCCGTGCGCCACCGCGACGCGCGCCTCGGGCACCAGCTCGCGCAGCCGCGCGGCCACCCGGTTGATCGAGGCGACCCGGTTGTGCACGAAGAAGATCTGCCCGTCGCGCATCAGCTCGCGCCGGATCGCCGCCGCGATCTGCTTCTCGTCGTACGGGCCGACGAAGGTGAGGATCGGGTGGCGCTCCTCCGGCGGGGTGAGGATCGTGGACATCTCCCGGATGCCGGTCAGGCCCATCTCCAGCGTGCGCGGGATCGGCGTGGCCGACATCGCCAGCACGTCGACCTGGGTGCGCAGGTGCTTCATGGCCTCCTTGTGCTCGACGCCGAACCGCTGCTCCTCGTCGATGATGATCAGGCCCAGGTCCTTGAACCTGACCTCGGGGCTGAGCAGCCGGTGGGTGCCGATGACCACGTCGACGGCGCCGGTGCGCAGGCCGTCGAGCGTGCCCTTGATCTCGGCGTCGGTCTGGAAGCGGGAGACCGGCTTGAGCGTGACGGGGAAGCTGGAGAAGCGCTCGGTGAACGTCGACATGTGCTGCTGCACCAGCAGCGTGGTCGGCACCAGCACGGCCACCTGCTTGCCGTCCTGCACCGCCTTGAAGGCCGCGCGCACTGCGATCTCGGTCTTGCCGTAGCCCACGTCGCCGCAGATCAGCCGGTCCATCGGGACGCCGCGCTCCATGTCGCGCTTGACCTCGTCGATGGCTTCGAGCTGGTCGCCGGTCTCGGCGTAGGGGAAGGCGTCCTCCATCTCGCGCTGCCACGGGGTGTCGGGGCCGAAGGGGTGGCCGGGCGAGGCCATGCGCGCCGAGTAGAGGCGGATGAGCTCGCCGGCGATCTCCTTGACCGCCTTCTTGGCCCGCGACTTGGCCTTGGCCCAGTCGGCGCCGCCCATCCGGTTGAGCGTGGGCGCCTCGCCGCCGACGTAGCGGGTGACCTCGTCGAGCTGGTCGGTGGGCACGTAGAGGCGGTCGCCCTTGGCGTACTCGATGACGAGGTATTCGCGGGTGGCGCCCTGGACGGTGCGCTGGACCATCTCCACGTAGCGGCCGACGCCGTGCTGCTCGTGCACGACGTGGTCGCCGACCTTGAGCTGGAGCGGGTCGACCATGTTGCGGCGGCGCGAGGGCAGGCGGCGCATGTCCTTGGTGGACGCCTTCTGGCCCACCAGGTCGAGGTGGGTGAGGACGGCCAGGCCGGGGGTGACGAAGCCGTGCTCCAGGAGGCCGGTGGTGACGTGGACGACCTTCGGCTCCGGCGCCTTGTCCAGATATTTCGTGAGACGGGCGGGGACGTCGACGCCCTTCAGCACCTCGACCATGCGCTCGGCCGGGCCGTGCCCCTCGCTGAGCAGCACGACCGCCTTGTCCTCGGCCAGCCAGCCCTTGACGTCCTCCAGCGCCTTGCGGGTGTCGCCCCGGTAGGCCTCGGAGTCGTGCGCGGCCAGCTCGACGCCGGTGCCGAACGGCGCCATCGACCACCACGGCTGCCCCAGGGAGCCGGCGTGGTCGCGGATCTCCTCCAGCGAGCGGAACGCGGCGGCCCCGAGGTCGATCGGCGCCTCGCCGCCGGCGGCCGCGTTGATCCAGGACGCCTCCAGGAACTCCTGCGAGGTGCGCACCAGCTCCTCGGCCCGGCTCCTGATCCGCTCGGGGTCGCAGACGAACACCGCCGCCCGGTCCGGCAGGTGGTCGATCAGCAGGTCCATCTCCCCGGCCAGCGCCGGGGCGAACGCCTCCATGCCCTCGACCGGCGTGCCGTCGGCGAGCTGGTCGAGCACCTCGGCGAGCGCCGGGTGCCGCTCGGCCAGCTCCCGCGCCCTGGCCCGGACCTCGCCGGTCAGCAGCAGCTCGCGGCAGGGCGGCGCGAACAGCCCGTCCTCGGCCGCCTCCAGCGAGCGCTGGTCGGCCACCTTGAACCAGCGGATCTCCTCGACCGTGTCGCCCCAGAACTCCAGCCGCAGCGGGTGCTCCTCGGTGGGCGGGAACACGTCGAGCAGCCCGCCGCGCACCGCGACCTCGCCGCGCTTCTCCACCATGTCGACCCGGTGGTAGCCGTTGCCCACCAGGTTGGCCACGACCGCGTCCAGGTCGGCGTCGTCGCCGGCCCGCAGCCGGATCGGCTCCAGGTCGCCCAGGCCCTTCACGATCGGCTGCAACAGCGCCCGGATCGGCGCGACGATCACGTTGAGCGGCCCGGCGGCGCTGTCGCCCTTGACCGGGTGCGCCAGCCTGCGCAGCACGGCCAGCCGCTGGCCGACGGTGTCGGAGCGGGGCGAGAGCCGCTCGTGCGGCAGCGTCTCCCAGGCCGGGAACACCGCGACCGTGCTGGGCTCGATGAGGCTGGTCAGCGCCGCCGCCAGGTCCTCGGCCTCGCGGCCCGTCGCGGTGACGGCCAGGACCGCGCGCTGGTCGTGCCCGGCCAGCGCGGCCACGCCGAAGGGCCGCAGCGCGGCGGGCGCGACGAGGGCCACGTCGCCGCCCTGTTCGAGGGCGGCGGCCAGGCTCGGGTCGGCGGAGACAAGGTCAAGCAGTCCGGAAAGACTCATCAGTCAGCCCCATGGCAACACGACTACCCCCGGCCGAACGGCAGCGGGGGTGTGGTCGTTCCAGACTACTGGCCGGGTGCCCCTCACCCGTCCGCCGCCATCACGCGCGGAAACGCTCGCGAGGGACCGATGTCCCTTACTCTTCGGCAGTTATTGATTACTGTGGGTCACATGTCTGACGTGCGGTCGGTCGCCCAAGGGGGCGATCTCTTTGTTCAGCGGATCCGCGAGCAGTGGACCGGTCAGCTCGGCCGGCGCCTCGACGTGCTGGTCGCCGGGTGCGCCCACGACGAGCCGCTGGCGCTGGGGCGCATCGACGTCCGCGTCACGGGGGTCGACGAGGACCTGCCCGCGATACGCAGAGTGGTCGAGGAGCGGGCCGACCTGGTCGCCTGGACGCTCGGCGACCTGCGCTCGGCGGCGCTGCCGCCCCGGGCGTACGACGTGATCCAGCTCTCCTTCCTGCTGGAGCGCATCGAGCACGCGGAGCTGGTCTTCGACCGGCTGCTGCAGTCGCTGCGGCCGGGCGGCCTGGTGCTGCTGCGGATGCGCGACAGGAACTCGGCCTACGCGCTGCTGGAGCGGCTCACGCCGGCCTGGGTGCGGCGGCTGCTGTGGCGGCGGCTGGTCGTGCCGGGCACCCCGGGGCCGCTCCCGGTCGTGCACGGGCCGCTGGCCTCGGCCGACGGGATGCACGCGTTCTGCCTGACCCGGGGCCTGCTGATCACCGACGAGGAGACCGCGACCAGCGGGCCCGCGATGGGCCGGGTGGGCGGCGCGCTCGTCGGCCTGGCCGCCCGGCTGACCCGCGGGCGATACCCTGCCACCCACGACGAGATCACGATGGTCATCAGGAAGCCCGAGTATCACTTCGCCCGTCTGATCTAGCGGCCACACCGAGTACAGTGGTATTTTTTCCTACCAATGTAATCGGGATAGTTGGGATGAACGATCGTGGAGTGGACCCCCGACGCGCGCGAGCTGGCCGATCTTGAGCTGCTGCTTTCGGGGGCGTTCCAGCCGCTGACGGGGTTTCTCGGCCACGACGACCTCCACACGGTGCACGAGCGCGGCACGCTGGCCGACGGCACCCCGTGGCCCGCGCCCGTCACGATCACCCTGCCCGACGAGGTGACCCCGGGCGAGGAGGTCACGCTGCTCGACCCCGAGGGCGTGCCGCTGGCCGTGCTGAGCGTGACCGAGCGGGGTCACGACGGGCTGGCGGCCGGCCCGGTGAAGGGCCTCGGCGCGCCCGAGCACGGCCCGTTCGCGCGGCTGCGCCGCACGCCCGACGAGGTCCGCGTCGACCTGGGCGGGCGCGACGCGCTGGCCGTCACGATGCGCGGGCCGCTCGACGACCTGGGCGAGATCGTCGCCACCGCCAAGGAGCTCGGCGCCGTCATCCTGCTGCTCCCCCTCGCGTACGGCGAGGCCGGGCCGGGCGTCGTCAGGGCCGCGCTGCGGGCCAGGGACCAGCTCCCCGAGGGCACGATGGTGGTCCCGGTGCCGCTGGCGCCGCGCGACGAGCCCGAGATCGACCTGGAGCTGCGCGAGCACGTCGCCTTCGCTTACGGCGCGAGCGAGCACCTGGCCGGGCCCGACCCGGTGCGCATCCCCGGGCCGCCGCACCGGCGCGGCCTGGTGGTGTTCTTCACCGGCCTGTCGGGGTCGGGCAAGTCCACGATCGCCCGCGGCCTGCGCGACGCGCTGCTGGAGCTGGGCACCCGCACGGTCACCTACCTCGACGGCGACGTGGTGCGCCACCTGCTGTCCAAGGGGCTGACGTTCTCCAAGGCCGACCGTGACCTCAACATCCGGCGGATCGGGTTCGTGGCCGCCGAGGCGGCCCGCCACGGCGGCCTGGCCATCTGCGCCCCCATCGCCCCCTACGCGGAGACGCGGGCCGAGGTCCGCGAGATGGCCGAGTCGGTCGGCGCCGACTTCCTGCTCGTGCACGTCGCCACGCCGCTGGAGGAGTGCGAGCGCCGCGACCGCAAGGGCCTGTACGCCAAGGCGCGGGCCGGGCTCATCCCCGAGTTCACCGGCGTCTCCGATCCGTACGAGGAACCGGACGACGCCGACCTGACCATCGACACCACGCACCTGTCGGTCGAGGCGGCCGTCGGGCGGGTGCTCGACACGCTGCGCGGCGGCGGGTGGGTGCGATGATCGACCTCCCGCTCATCGCCGGGTCGTTCCTGGTGGCGATCGTCGTCGGATTGACCGGCATGGGCGGCGGCGCGCTGATGACGCCGATGATGATGCTGTTCTTCAACGTCCCGCCGCTGGCCGCGGTCTCCAGCGACCTGGTGGCCTCGGCGGTGATGAAGCCGGTCGGCAGCGTCGTCCACCTGCGCCGGGGCACGGTCAACCTCAAGCTGGTCGGCTGGCTCTGCGCGGGCTCGGTGCCGACGGCGTTCTGCGGGGTGTTCCTGGCGCGGGCGTTCGCGGTGGGCGACGGGGTCAAGTACGCGCTCGGCGTCGCCCTGCTGCTCGCGGTCGCCGGGCTGGCCGCCAAGGCGTGGCTGGGCGACCGGGGCGGAACGGCGGAGGCCCGGGAGATCGTCGTGCGCCCAATACCGACCCTACTGGTCGGTATGGTAGGCGGCCTGGTCGTCGGGGTGTCGTCCGTGGGCTCCGGGTCGCTCATCATCGTGGCGCTGATCGCGCTCTACCCGGCGCTCAAGGCCAACCAGCTCGTCGGCACGGACCTGGTCCAGGCGGTGCCGCTGGTCGTGTCGGCGGCGCTCGGCCACCTGCTGTTCGGCGACTTCCAGGCCGACCTGACGCTCTCGCTGCTCGTCGGCTCGATCCCCGGCGTCTACCTGGGCGCGCGGATCTCCTCGCGGGCGCCGGGCGGGCTGATCAGGGCGATGCTCGCGATCGTGCTGCTGGCCTCGGCGCTCAAGCTGCTCGACGTGCCCAACACGGTCACCGTGGTCGCGCTGGTGGCGGCGACGGCGGTCGTCGTGGCGGGCTGGCGGTGGCGGGTCAGGGCCGCGGCACGCGAGTCGCGCGGAAGTGCGGATCTCTCGCGAGCTCGGTGAACGCCCGGTCGGCCGTCGGCTCGGTGTCGAAGCTGGTGTTGCCTCTCGGGGCGTGCGGCGAGTCGAAGTAGACCAGCGCCTTGATCTGCGGATAGCGGCGGATCTGCCGGCGCACCGACTCGTAGAAGGCCCGCTTGAACGCCGGGTCGTCGGCCCGCTCGAACACGCCCCATTCCGCGACCATGACCGGTTTGCCGGGGAAGCGCCACTGCATCCACCGGTAGAAGCCGGGCCACTCGTCGAAGTCCTCGCGCGTCTTGTTGACCAGCGTGCCGAAGTCCTGCACCCGGCCGTCGGCGTAGGGGTCCATGGCCACCCAGTCGACCACGTCGTCGCCCGGGTAGAGCTCCTCGAACCACGGCTTGGACGCCCAGTTGGGCGCGCCCATGTAGGTCATCACGGTGACCGCGTTCTTCACCCCGCGCTCGCGCAGCCGGAGCACGACGTGGCGGAACATCTCGGCGTAGTCGCCGGCCCGCATGCCGGAGCCGGCCGCGGCGTCGACGTCGTTCTCCGGCTCGTGGTGGATGGTCAGGAAGAACCGCTCGGGGAACGTGCGCCGCAGGTAGCGGGCCAGCCGGTCGATCCGGGAGTCGATGGCCCCGTCGGCGATCTCCGCCCAGGTGTGGCCGAACGACGGCTTCCAGTTGATGAGCAGCAGCCGGGGCCTGGCCGGGTCGCGGGCGAGCCGGATCTCCTCGTCGGTCGGGAACAGCTCCCTACCCCGGTGGTAGACGTGCAGGATGTCGGCCTTGGCGCCCATGCGGTGCTCGGCGTTCTCCAGGGCCCGGGTCACGCCCGCGCCGGTGAAGATCTCCGGCGCGATCCCCCACCAGGCGCCGCAGGACGGGATGAGCCTGCTGGTGACGGCGCACTCGGGCGGGGTCGCCACCACCGGCGGCAGGCTCGCCCGGGCCGCGACCGGTGTCTCGTCGGCCGCCGAGCAGGCGGACAGCACGACGACCAGCGCCGGCACCAGAGCCCACGCGATGATATGTGGCGAATTATGCGGCAAAATGACCCGCCCCCCTCATTCAAGCCCCCGCCCGTCAACCCTGAACCATGCCACGCCCATGCCGGATCGTCAGCCGAGACCGCAGATCAGGGGCGGTGCGGCCCGCCGTACAAATCCCTTTATCGCCGGTTATTGAAGGACGAATTCCCGCCCGTACGGGAGAAAATCTTGGGTAATCGACCTGGGTAATATCCGGCCCGCCTATAGTGGGCGCACACCTCGGCACGTGACGCAGAGTCGCAGAAGCGCGACAATCCGCTACGCACTTCAGGGAGACGCGCCTCCATGAGCTCGACGCCGGACTGCCCGGCCCACCGCTCCGGCACCGAGCTGGGGGCGCACCTTTCGCTGCTCCGCAGGCGCTGGCTGCTGTTCCTGGGCTGCTTCCTGGCCGGCGGCACGATGGGGCTGGCGCTGATGCGGCTCACCCCGCCCGCCTACACCGCCACCACCCAGGTCCTCGTCACCCCGGTGGGCGTGCCCGAGCAGGGCAACCAGGTGACCGCCAGGCAGCGCGAGCAGCTCAACCTCGACACCGAGGCGCAGATCGCCCGCTCCGGCGTCGTCGCCGCTGCCGCCGCCCAGATCGCCGGCATCGCCGAGCCGGAGCCCGTCGAGGTCACGGTGCCGCCCAACTCGGCGGTCCTGCTCATGACCGTCACCGCGCCCGACCCCGTCGCCGCCGCCACCCAGTCGCGCGCCTACGCCGACGCCTACCTGGCCCACCGGGCCGACGGCGCGCAGGCCGCCATCACCTCCCAGCAGAAGCTCATCCTGGCCAAGCTCAAGCAGGTCAACGCCGCGCTCGCCAAGGCCGTCACACAGCTCGGCGGGCTGCGCCGCGGCACCGCCGAGCACACGCTCGCGCTCCACCGGCAGGGCGTGCTCAACCGGCAGGCCAACAGCCTCACGCTCAAGTACGACGCGCTCAAGACGGTCCCGGTGACGCCCGGCTCGGTCATCAGCCCGGCCGAGCCGCCGTCCGCGCCCAGCTCGCCCAGCCTGCCGCTCCACCTGGCCTCCGGGCTCGTCGCCGGGCTGCTGGCCGGGGCCGGCGCGGCGAGCCTGCGCGACCGGCTCGACACCCGGCTGCGCACCGCCGCCGACGTCGAACGGCTGACCGGGCTGCCCGTCCTGGCCGACCTGGCGCGCCCGGCCGAGCTCGCCACCTCCGTCGTCTCCGCCTGCCCCGGCAAGTGGCTGCTGGTCAAGGCCGTGCCCGCCGAGCTCGGCACCGCGTCCGTGATCGCGCCGCTGGCCGCCAGCGCCCCGCTGTCGGTGCTCAACGGCGCCGAGGTGGGCGACCTCGGCCGGGCCGACGCGGCGGTGCTGCTCGTGGGGCTGGGCGAGGCCACCGCCGAGCAGGTCGCGGCCGCCGTACGGCAGGTCGGCCGGCACCGCGTGCCCGTCATCGGCGTGGTGACGACGACGGACCTGACGCCCGCGCCCGTGCCCGAGCCGCGCCGGCCCAACACGCTCGGCAAGCTGGTCGCGAGCGGCGAGCTCGCCGAGAGCGGCGCCCTGACGACGCCGATGAGCACGCCTGTGCACACCCCCGCGCACAAGCCCGTGAACCGCCCGGTGGGCTCGCTGGGCAAGCCGACGTGAAAGGGCCCGCCTGGCCCATCGGCGCGCTGCTGCTCGGCTATCCGGTCTGGTGGGCGCTCGGCTTCGGCGGGCTGTCGGTGGTCGTGCTGGCCGTGCCCATGGCCGTCATCCTGTTCCGGCGGCGGCCGGTGCGGGTGCCGCGCGGGTTCGGGCTGTGGGCGCTGCTCATCGGCGGCTACCTGATCAGCGCGCTGATGCTGGGCGAGATGCCGCCCGGCACCTACGGCGAGCTCGGCGCGGGCCGGCTGGCCGGCTACGCGATGCGGCTGGCGCTCTACCTGTCGCTCATGGTCATGGTGCTCTACCTGGGCAACCTCACCGAGCGGGAGCTGCCGCAGCTCCGGCTGGTGCGGATGCTCGGCGTGCTGTTCGTGACGACCGTGGCGGGCGGGCTGCTCGGGCTGCTCGCGCCCGGGTTCTCCTTCACCTCGCCGGTGGAGATGCTGCTGCCCGACTGGCTGGCGGGCAACCCGTTCGTGCAGAACCTCATCCACCCGACCGCCTCCCAGACGCAGAAGGTGCTCGGCTACTCCATGCCGCGCCCGGAGGCCCCCTACGAATGGGCCAACGCGTGGGGCAGCAACGTGTCGGTGCTGCTGATCTGGTTCGTGGTCGGCTGGTGGGTGTACGGGTCGCGCCGCCGCCGGGTGCTCGCCGTGGCGCTGGTCGCGCTGGCCGCCGTGCCGATCGTCTACTCGCTCAACCGCGGCCTGTGGATCGGGCTCGGGCTGGCCGTCGCGTACCTGATCGTCCGGGTGGGCGGCCGGACCAGGCTCATGCTGTGCGCCGGGGCGGTCGCGGCGGCGCTGGTGTTCGCGCTCAGCCCGCTGGCCGGGCTCGTCATGCAACGCCTGGACAAACCGCACTCCAACGACATCCGGGCGTTCACCGTGTCGGCCACGATCGAGGCCGCCACCCACTCCCCCGTCGCCGGCTACGGCAACACGCGCAACGCGCTCGGCAACCATCGCACGATCACCACCGGCAAGACCGGCTGGTGCGCGGGCTGCGGCCATCCGCCGCTGGGCGCCGACGGGCAGCTCTGGCTGCTGATGATCACCCAGGGGTTCACCGGGGCCGTGCTCTACGTGGCGTTCTTCGCCGGGGCGATCCGCCGCCACTGGCCCGACCGGACGCCGATCGGGCTGGCCGGGGTGCTCGTGATGTGCCTGGTGCTGCTCTACATGTTCGTCTACGACGGGCTGGTCACGCCGCTGAGCCTCTACTTCATCTCCTTCGCCCTCCTGTGGAGGAACACGCATGCACGACCATAGGATCCGGCTGCGCTATCTCGGCGACACGCTCGACCTGCTCTTTCCCGGCACCGGGTCACCGCGCCCCTACACGGTGCTGCCCCACCCCTACCTGCCCCGGCGGCTGGCTCCGCGCCGGTGGTGGCATCCCGGGCCGAGGGTGATGCTGCCCGCCGAAGGCTCGATCGGCGACCACCTGGGCGAGGTGTTCGGCACGCCGGTCGAGCTCGTCGTGCACGTGCGGCCCGCCCGCCGGGCCAACCGCAAACCGGTCCTGGAGGCGTACTCGGCGGGGGCGCGGCTGGCGTACGTGAAGGTCGGCGACAGCGAGCGGGCGCGCGCGCTGGTCGCCAACGAGGCCGCCGTGCTGGCACGGCTGGCCGACCGGCCGCTCAAGAGCGTCGTCGCGCCCAGCGTGCTCTACCACGGCACCTGGCGCGGGCTCGGCGTGCTCGCGCTGTCGCCGCTGCCCGCGCGGCGCGGCCGGGTGCCCGAGCCGCTGCTCGTCCGCGCCGTCAAGGAGATCGCCGCCACCGGCGACGGCGCGTGGCACGGCGACCTGGCGCCGTGGAACATCGCGCCCGCCGCCGACGGGCGGCTGCTCGTGTGGGACTGGGAGCGCTACGCGACCGGGGCGCCGCACGGGTTCGACGCGATGCACCACTTCTTCCAGCGGGCGCTGCGGCGCATGGACCCGCCCACCGCGGCGCGTGCCTGCCTCGCCCAGGCGTTGCGGGTGCTGGCGCCCTACGGGCTCTCGGCGGCCCAGGCCAGGCGGACGGCGCTGCTCTACCTCGTCGCGCTGGCCGACCGGCACGCCGCCGACGGGCACGAGCCGCTGGGGCCGCCGCAACGCTGGCTGTCCCCCCTCGTCGACCACGAGGAGCCGATCCTGTGAAGCCGATGAAGCGGCCCGTGCTGTCGGTTTCGCGCGGGGCCGGGCGGTTCACCTCGGGAGCGCGCGTGCTGCCTTCGTTCCTCATCGTCGGGGCTCAGCGGTGCGGCACCACCTCGCTCTACCGGGCGCTGGCCCAGCACCCGCTGCTGCTCAAACCAGTGCTGCACAAGGGCGTCCACTACTTCGACACCGGCTACCGGCGGGGGCTGCCGTGGTACCGGGGGCACTTCCCGCTGCGCGTGGGGGCCGCGCTCCTGGCTCGCCGCCACGGGGCCCCGGCGCAGGCGTTCGAGTCGTCGCCCTACTACCTGTTCCACCCGCTGGCCGGCGAGCGCATCGCCGCCGACCTGCCGGGGGTCAAGCTGATCGTGCTCGTGCGCGACCCCGTCGAGCGGGCGTGCTCGGCGCACGCCCACGAGCTCGCCCGCGGGTACGAGACCGAGTCCAGCTTCGAGTACGCGCTCGAACTGGAGGAACGCCGGCTGGCCGGGGCCGAGGAGAGCCTGCGGGCGCGACCGTACTCGGTGCACCATTCACACCGGCATCACGCCTACGTGGCGCGGGGCCGCTACGCCGCGCAGCTCGACCGGCTGGAGCCGCTGTTCGGGCGGGAGCGGATCCTGGTGCTCGACAGCCACCGGTTCTTCGCCGAGCCCGAGCCGGTCTACGACCGGGTGCTGGACTTCCTGGGCGTGCCCCGGCTCGGATACCCGGCGTTCGAGCGGCACAACGGGCGGGCGCTGCCGAGGCCTCTGCCCGCGTCGCTGCGGCGGGCGCTGCGCGAGCGGTTCGAGGCGGACGACGCGCGGCTGGTGCGCTGGCTGGGAGGGGCGCCGTCGTGGCGGTGACGGGTCTGGCGCGCAGCGGCGCGGCAGGGCTGGCCGGGGCCGCGGTGGGGGCGCTGGCGCAGTTCGCGCTCGTGGTGGTGGTGACCAGGGGGCTGCCTGCCGCCCAGGCGGGCGAGTTCTTCGCGGTGACCGCGCTGGCGTTGCTGGCCGCCGGGGTGGCCAAGCTGGACGCGGGGAACGGGCTGGTGTACTTCATCGCGCGGGCCGGGACGTACGGCTATCTCGGCGTTTCCGGATATGTCAAGGCAGCGGTGGTGCCCGTCGCCGTGGTCGCCGCCGCGGCCGGGATCGTCCTCCACCCGCAGCTCGGGCCGCTGGCCTGGGCGCTGCCCGCGATCGCCGTGGCCGACGTGCTGCTCGCGGCCACCCGCGGGTTCGGGGCGATGCGGCCCACCGTGCTGCTCGACGGGATCGTGCTGCCCGTCGGCCAGCTCACCCTCGTCGCCGCCGCCCTCGCCCACGCCTCCGCGCTGCCCCTCGCCTGGGCCGCCCCGTACCTGATCGTGGCCGTGCTGGCCGGGCTGGCGCTGCGCGGGCGGGCGCCCCGCACGCCGTACCTGCCCGGCACCGGGCGCGACCTGTGGCGCCACACCGCGCCCCGGTCGGCGGCGGGCGCCGTCCAGGCCGTGTTCCAGCGGCTCGACATCGTGCTCGTCGCCGCGCTCGGCGGGCCCGTCCAGGCCGCCGTCTACACCGCCGCCACCCGGTTCAAGGTCGTCGGGCAGCTCGCCAACCAGGGACTCTCCCGCGCCGCGCAACCCCGCCTGGTGAGCGCGCTCGCCGACGGCGACCTCGCCCGCGCCCGCGAGCTCTACCAGGTCACCACCATGTGGCTGGTGCTGCTCACCTGGCCCGTCTGGCTCGGCTACGCCGCGCTCGCGCCCTGGCTGCTCGACCTGTTCGGCGCCGGCTACGACGCCGCCGCGCCCGTCGCCCTGGTGCTCGCCGCCGCCATGATGGCGGCCACCGCGTGCGGCATGGTCGACGTCGTCCTCACCGCCGCCGGGCACACCACCGGCAGCCTGCTCAACCTGCTCGCCGCGCTCGGCGTCACCGTGCTGCTCGACCTCGCGCTCATCCCCGCCCACGGCGCGCTCGGCGCCGCGCTCGGCTGGGCCGGCGGGCTGCTCGTCAAGAACGCCCTGCCGCTCTGGCAGCTCCACCGCCGCTACGGGCTGCGCCCCTTCGGCCGCCACAGCCTCGGCGCCCTCCGCCTCCGCGCCTGGGCCGCCGCGTGAACCCGCCCGTGCTCGTCACCGGGCTGCCCAGAAGCGGTACGAGCTGGACCGGCAAGATGCTGGCCGCCGGCGGCGAACTCGTCTACGTCAACGAACCGCTCAACCCGCAACACCCGCCCGGCCGCTCCCCCGGCGTGCTGCGCGCCCACGTGACCCACCGGTTCCAGTACATCTGCGAAGACAACGCCGACGCCTGGCTGCCCGCCTTCCGCGACACCGTCGCCCTGCGCTACCGCTGGGCGACCCAACTGCGGGCCAACCGCACCCCGTACGACCTGGCCCGCATGATCCGCTACGGCGCCGCGTTCGGGTACGGGCGGCTGACCGGGCGGCGGGCCCTGCTCGACGACCCGTTCGCGGTGCTGTCTGCCGGCTGGTTCGCCACCCGGCTCGGCTGCCGCGTCATCGCACTCGTCCGCGACCCCGTCGCCTTCGTGGCAAGCTGGCAGCGGCTCGGCTGGACCGTCTACTTCCACGAGCTGCTCGAACAGCCCCTCCTCGTCCGCGACCACCCCGAGGTCGAGCTGCTGCGCCCGCTGATCGGCTCCCAGGACCGGCTCGCCAAGGCCGCCGCGCTGTGGCGGGTGACGCGCACGATCCTCTCCCGCCTCCCCGGCATCCACGTGACCTCGTACGACGACCTCGCCGCCGACCCCTTGCCCGGCTTCCGGACCCTGTACGACCACGCCGGGCTCACCTGGACCCCCGCCGCCGAACGCCGCATCACCCACGCCTGCACCGCCCCCACCGGGCCCGCCCGGAGCTTCACCTGGACAGGGCTCTCCCGCACCGCCTACCGGCCGATGGACTCCCGCCAGGCTCTGCGCACCGCCGCCCGCGGCCTCACCCCGGCGGAGATCGCCCGCGTCCGCGCCCTCACCGCCGCATGACCCCGCGCCTGGCCTCCAGCAGCAGCCGCACCGCGAACGGCAGATCGTCCACCAGGTAGCGCCTGGCCAACCGGCCCGGCTCCGACCCCAGCCGGAACGCCCACTCCAGCCCGGCGCGCCGCATCCACCCCGGAGCGCGCGGCACCATCCCGGCCGCGAACGCGATCGCCGCCCCGCAGCCCAGGAACCAGGCGCCGGGCAGTTCCTGGCGCAGGTCGCCGATCAGCAGCTCCTGCCGGGGGAAGCCCAGCCCCACGAACACCAGCCGGGGCCGCGCCCGCGCCACGTCGCCCACCACCCGCTCGCGCTCCGCCGGGCGCGCGTCGAACCCGTACGGCGGCGACACCGCGCCCCGGACGTCGAGCCCAGGACAGCGGCGCGCCAGCTCCCCCGCCGCGCCCTCGGCGGCCCCGGGCGGCCCGCCCAGCAGGTAGACCGGCCAGCCGCGCCGCGCCGCCCGCGCGCTCAGCGACCAGATCAGGTCCGCGCCCGTGACCCGATCCGGCAGCGGTGTCCCCGAGATCCGTGACGCCCACACCAGCGGCATCCCGTCGGCCACCACCACCTCGGCCCGCCGCACCAGCTCCCGCAACCCGGCATCCCGCGCCACGGCCCGGCAGATGTCCACGTTGGGCGTCACGATCTGGCCCCCGCGGCCCGCCTCCACCTCCCCGCTCACCCACTCCACCACCTCGGCCTCGGTGACGGCATCCACCCCCACCCCGCCCACCACCACCCGCCGCCGCCCAGCCGACAGCACCCCAGACGCTGATCCCGCCCCCTCCAGGACAGCGGCAGGCGGCCCGCCGGGCAGCGCCTCACCGCCCAACGGCTCCCCGGCCGCGAGCGGGCGACGCCCACCCAGAACGGCGGCACGCGGCCGGGCCTCCGTTGGGGAGTCGGCCTCCGCAGAGGGAGCAGGCCGCCTGCCGGGCAGCGCCTCCTGGGGCGCCTGCGGGCGACGTCCATCCACAGCCGCGCCCCGCCCCAGCGCCCCAGAGCCCGCCGCGTCCAGGACGGCGGCACGCGGGCGTGTCTCCGTTGGGGAGTCGGCCTCCGGGGTGGTGTCGCGTGGTCGGGTGAGCGTGTCCGGGAGGCGGTGGAGGGCTCCGGGAGGCGGTGGGGCGCTCGGGGTGTCGTGGATGCCGGGGGTTGGCGGGGCCGAAGGGGGTGGGAAGGGGTGGGTGGGTGAGGGCATGGTGGGGTCCGTTGTCCGGTGGGGCGGGGTCAGATGCCGTGGCCTCGGCGGTGGAGGAGGGCGAGGACGCGGGGGGCGGGGATGAGGCCGGCGGCGACGGCCAGCGCGATGGGGGCGCGGGGTTCGCCGAGGCGGGCCGACAGGGCGCGGGAAGCCCAGCGGGCCGCGTCGAGGCGGTGGCCGAGCGCCGCGTGGGCGAAGGCGAGCTGGCCGTAGATCCGTGCCGCGCCGCGTGGATCCACGGCCAGTTCGGGATGCCGGGCGAGCATCCACTCCAGCCCGGCGATGCGGTCGGCCCAGCGGGCGGCGTAGTGGGAGGCCCCCCACCGGACCCGGACGAGGGGCCGGTCGGCGCAGGCGATCGGGTGGCGCCGGGCGGCGCGGAGCGCGAGGTCCCAGTCCTCGTTCTGCCCGGCGGGGGCGCTTTCGTCGACCCAGAGCGCGCCGCGCCGGAACAGGAACGTGGAGGAGTGCACCATGACCATGCGCGACCGGGTCAGGTCGGCGGCCGTGACCCGGTCGGCCCCGGCCAGCCGGGTGACGCGGCGGTCGCCGTACTCGATCTCGATGCCGCAGCTCACGAACTCGGCGCCGGTGGCGGCGAGCCGCACCTGGGCGGCGAGCTTGCCGGGCAGCCAGAGGTCGTCGTCGTCGCAGAAGGCGACGAGCTCGGTGTCGCAGGCGGCGATGCCGGTGTTGCGCGCCCCGGGCAGCCCCGGGCTGAGCCGGTTGCCGATCACTCTCGCCTGGTCGGGCACCTGCCGCCGCACGGTCTCGGGCGGCACGCCGTCGGCGACGACGACCACGTCGACCGGGTGGTCCTGGGCGAGCGCGGCGAGCACCGCCTCGCGCAGGAGGCCGGGCCGGTCGCCGCGCGTGGGGACGACCACGCCGACGGGACCGGTCATGCGGTCGCCCTGCCGTAGCCGTAGCGGGCCCGGAGCGGCCAGGTGAGCGCGGCGACCAGCCCGCGGTGGTGGCGCGGCAGCCCCTGCCGCCAGGCGTCGTCGCGGGCCAGCTCGACGCGGCCCACTTTGAAGCGCATCGGGTTGCCCGAGGAGGTGTGGCTGGTGGTCAGGTAGGCGGTGGTGCCGTCGAGGAACGGCAGCCGGAACCCGGTGAGCCCGAGCACCCCGGCGAGCCCGGTCAGCGTGGCCTCCGGCGCTGCCAGCAGGTCCTCGTAGCGGATGCGGGTGACGGGGGCGCCGCGCCGGGCGAGGACTTCGAGGGCGAAGTTCTGGGCGTTCCAGTGGACGGCGGTGCGCAGCGGGGTCCAGCGGGTCATCGGCTGCCCGTCCTCGGGCCTGGCCACGCTGCGGCTCCAGGAGTGGGCGACGGCGCGCGGCTCGCGCACCACCTGCACGACCTGGGCGTCGACCCCGGCCTCGACCAGGCAGTAGGCGAGGGAGGCGTGCTTGCTGGAGTCGATCACCACGCGGGCGCCGGCGGCCTCGGCGGCGGCGCGGTAGACGCGACGGTAGGCCCGTACGTATTCGGCCAGGTCGGCGTGGGCGATGCGGGCCACCCGCCGGGTGCGGTCGACGCGGTGGCGCAGGGCGACGACCCGTTCGGCGAGCATGGCCGTCCAGCCGTTGAACGCGCGGTCGCCGACGCGCACCCAGAAAGGGCAGACGCTGAACGCCCGGCCGCACCCACACGCCTCGTCGGCCAGCACGCCGCGCTCCCACAGGTGGACGACCTCGCCCAGGGGCACGACGCCGGGCAGCTCGCCGAGGAGCCGTTCGAGCAGTGTCGTGCCGCTGCGGCCGAGGCCGCCAAGGAAGATCACGCGCGGTTCGCTCACGGGCATGGACTCTCGCATCGCCAACACGGAACGTGGAGACACTAGCGCGGAGAGTAATCAATCGGCCAAGGAACCGGAAATGATCTACCTAACGCGGAACGGCCGGCCGCGGGAAGCGCGACCGGCCGTTTCGGGAGCGAAGCTCAGCGGGAGTCGATGACCATGCCCGCCGCCACGGTGCTGTTGCTGGTCTCGTCGATCAGGATGAAACCGCCGGTGAGCCGGTTGCGCCCGTAGTCGTCGACGAACAGCGGCTGCGTGACCCGCAGCGTCACCCGGCCGATCTCGTTGAGGCCCAGCGCGGTGGCCTCTTCGTCACGGTGGAGGGTGTTGACGTCGAGCCGGTATTGCAGGTCGCGCACCAGCGCCCGCGCGGTGCGGGTGGTGTGCTTGATCGTCAGCTTGGAGCGCGGCGTCAGCTTGGAGGTGTCGGCCATCCAGCAGACCATCGCCTCCAGGTCCTGGGCGGCCTGCGGCTGGTTGTTGGGCCTGGCGATCATGTCGCCGCGCGAGATGTCGAGGTCGTCCTCGAAGCGCAGCGTCACCGACATGGGCGGGAACGCCTCCTCCACCGGCCCGTCGAAGGTGTCGATGGAGGCGATCCGGGTGGTGAGCCCGGACGGCAGGTGGACGACCTCGTCGCCGGGCTTGAGCACGCCGCCCGCCACCTGGCCGGCGTAGCCGCGGTAGTCGTGGAAGGCGTGGTCGGTGGCCCGCTGCGGGCGGATCACGTACTGGACCGGGAAGCGCACGTCGGTCAGGTTGCGGTCGGAGGCGATGTGCACGTTCTCCAGGTGGTGGAGCAGCGAGGTGCCCTGGTACCAGGGCATGTTCTCGGAGCGGGACACCACGTTGTCACCGTTGAGCGCGGAGATCGGGATGAACGTCAGGTCGGCCACGTTGAGCTTGGAGGCGAACGCGGTGAACTCCTCGCGGATCTCCTCGAAGCGCTCCTGGGAGTAGTCGACCAGGTCCATCTTGTTGACCGCGAGCACCAGGTGCGGGACGCGCAGCAGCGAGGTCAGGAAGGCGTGCCTGCGCGACTGCTCCAGCACGCCCTTGCGCGCGTCGATGAGGATGATGGCCAGGTCGGCGGTGGAGGCGCCGGTGACCATGTTGCGGGTGTACTGGATGTGGCCCGGCGTGTCGGCGATGATGAACTTGCGCCGGGGCGTGGCGAAGTAGCGGTAGGCGACGTCGATCGTGATGCCCTGCTCCCGCTCGGCGCGCAGGCCGTCGGTCAGCAGCGACAGGTCGGTGTATTCGGTGCCGCGGTCGCGCGAGGTGCGCTCGACGGCCTCGAGCTGGTCTTCGAAGATCGCCTTGGAGTCGAACAGGAGCCGCCCGATGAGGGTGGACTTGCCGTCGTCGACGCTTCCCGCCGTGGCGAAACGCAGAATGTCCATCGGTCTAGAAGTAACCTTCCCGCTTGCGGTCCTCCATGGCGGCCTCCGAGGCGCGGTCGTCGGCCCTGGTGGCCCCGCGCTCGGTGATCCGGGTGGCCGCGATCTCCTCGATGATCTCCTCGACCGTGGCGGCCGTCGACTGCACGGCGCCGGTGCAGGTCATGTCGCCCACGGTGCGGTAGCGGACGACGGCCTCGAACAGCGGCTCGTCGTCGCCTCGCTGGACCACCTCGGCGTCGGGCAGCAGCATGCCGTCACGCTCGAACACCTTGCGGGTGTGGGCGAAGTAGATCGACGGGATCTCGATGCCCTCGCGCCGGATGTAGTCCCACACGTCGAGCTCGGTCCAGTTGGACAGCGGGAAGACGCGGATGTGCTCGCCCTGGGCGATGCGGCCGTTGTAGAGGTTCCACAGCTCGGGGCGCTGGTTCTTCGGGTCCCACTGGCCGAACTCGTCGCGGAAGGAGAAGACGCGCTCCTTGGCCCTGGCCTTCTCCTCGTCGCGCCGGGCGCCGCCGAAGACGGCGTCGTTGCGGTTGGCCTCGATGGCGTCGAGCAGCGTCGTGGTCTGCAGGCGGTTGCGGGAGGCGCGGCGGCCGGTCTGCTCGGCGACGCGCCCCTGGTCGATGGACTCCTGCACGGAGGCCACGATCAGCTTGGCGCCCAGCTCCTCGACGCGGCGGTCGCGGAACTCGATGACCTCGTCGAAGTTGTGGCCGGTGTCGACGTGCATGAGCGGGAACGGGATCGGCGCGGGCCAGAACGCCTTCTCCGCGATGCGGAGCATGACGATGGAGTCTTTGCCGCCGGAGAAGAGCAGACAGGGGCGCTCGAACTCGGCAGCCACCTCGCGCATGATGTGGATGGCCTCGGCTTCGAGTACGTCGAGCTGCGACGTCGTGTAGTCGCGCTGGAGCATAAGCGCTCTCCTCGGGGCGTTTTTAGCGGTGCAGGTCCCGAATCCCGGCGAGCAGGGTAGACGCCAAGTCCGGTAGGGAAACCAGAATATCCGGTAGGGAGGGGTCGGCTTGGTTGTAGGTCAGGGTTGAGCCGTCGACGCGGCTGGCGTGAACTCCCGCGGCCAGCGCGACGGCGACCGGCGCGGCCGAGTCCCACTCGTACTGGCCGCCGGCGTGGACGTACGCCTCGACCTCTCCGGTGAGCACCGCGCAGATCTTGGCCCCGGCCGAGCCGATCGGCACCAGGTCGGCCCCGGCGAGGTAGGCGAGCTTCTGCACGAACTCCGGCGGCCTGGTGCGGCTCACCGCGATGCGGAAGCGGCCGCCCTCGTGGGCGGGCAGCTTGGGCGGCTCGGCGGTGCCGAGCGTGCGGCCCTGGGCGGGCAGCGCCACGGCCCCGGCGCTCAGCGTGCCGCGCTCCCACAGCGCGACGTGGACGGCCCAGTCGGCGCGGCCCTCCTCGGAGAACTCGCGGGTGCCGTCGAGCGGGTCGACGATCCACACCCGGTCGGCCGACAGCCTGCGCGGGTCGAGCCGCTCCTCGCGGGTGGCCTCCTCCGACAGCACGCTGTCGCTGGGCCGCAGCCTCGCCAGCGCCTCCATCAGGAACTCGTGGGAAGCCCGGTCACCGGCGGCCTTGAGCGCGGCCTGGTCGGCGAACCCGACGCGGTCCCGGACCGCCAGCAGGTGCTCGCCCGCCTCGGTCGCCAGGTCGGCGGCGAGGGCGTGGTCGTCGCGAATCGTCATCAGTAAGCTCCTTGCCCGCGTGCGACGGCCGACCAAGTCTTCCACAGGATCTGCAGGTCCAACATGAGGGACCAGTTCTCCACGTAACGCAGGTCGAGCCGGACCGATTCCTCCCATGACAGATCGGACCGGCCGCTCACCTGCCACAGCCCGGTCAGCCCCGGCCGGACGAGCAGGCGTCTGCGCACGTCGTCGCCGTAGCCGGCGACCTCCTCCGGCAGCGGCGGGCGCGGGCCGACCAGCGACATGTGGCCGAGCAGCACGTTGAGGAGCTGGGGCAGCTCGTCGAGCGAGTGGCGGCGCAGGAACATGCCGAGCGGCGTCACCCGGGGATCGTTGCGGATCTTGAACAGCGGGCCGTCGCCGTCGCTGACCAGGGTGATCTTCTGATACTCGGAGCCGCGCCGCATCGTGCGGAACTTCACGATCGTGAACGGCCTGCCATCCCTGCCGATCCTGACCTGGCGGAACAGCGCGGGCCCGGGGCTGGTGGCGCGTACGGCGACCGCGAGCCCGGCCAGCAGCGGGGCCAGCAGCACGAGCAGGACGGCGGCCACCAGCCGGTCGAAGACGTTCTTGACGAGCTGCCTGGCGCCGGTCAGCTCCGGGTGCTCGACGTGCAACAGCGGCAGCCCGGCGGCCGGTCTGATCATGGTGCGCGGCCCGGCGACCTCCATGAGCGCGGGGGCCACGACGAGCTCGGTCTGGGTGGCCTCCAGCCGCCAGGCGAGGCGG
This sequence comes from Nonomuraea sp. NPDC003214, assembly GCF_053590035.1. NCBI lineage: Bacteria > Bacillati > Actinomycetota > Actinomycetes > Streptosporangiales > Streptosporangiaceae > Nonomuraea > Nonomuraea sp. NPDC003214. The sequence goes on from NZ_JBSFSX010000010.1 coordinate 281,343, forward strand.
CGCAGCGCCAGGCCGTCCATCTCGGGACAGGCGAGCACGGCGACCGTGTCGGCGCCTGCCTGCTCGACGACCAGCGGCACGTCGCTGAAGTGGCCGGCGACGGGCACCTCGGCCACGCTGTCGAGGGCGGCGTCGTCGGGCAGGCAGGCGGCCACGACGTCCATGCCGTGGTAGCGCTCCTTGCGGAACAGGCGTACGAGCTCGTCGACGGAGGCGGCGTGGCCGACGGCCACCACGCGGCGCAGGCACTCCCCGCGCGCCCGGCGGCGGTGCAGGGCGCGCCGCAGGGCATGGCGCAGCGCCAGCGTCAGCAACGTGACCAGCGGCAGCGCGAGCACCACGTAACCCCGGGCGACGTCGGCCTTGGTCAGGTAGGAGCCGATGGCGAGCAGGGCGGTGAGCGCGGCCCCGCAGCGCACGATGCGGCGGAACTCCTCCGAGCCCTCGCCGATGAGGCGCGGCTCGTAGGCCCGGTTGAGCGCGACGGCGCCCAGCCACACGGCGGGCAGCGCGACGCTGACCAGCAGGTAGGGGAGCGCGTGGGCGCTGACGTGGCCGAACCGGAAGCAGAACGCGGCGGCCGACCCGGCGCCGGCGGCGAGCAGGTCGGCGCCCATCGCCCGGAGCTGGTAGGCGCGCACCCAGCCGGGCACGCGCGGCCCGGCGCGCCAGGCGACGCTGGGCTCGGCTCCGGCGACGGTCAGCAACCCGTCCTGCACGCACGCCTCCAGGTGACGTTCGTCAACGGAATGTCACTAGATCGTAGCCCTGCGTGCAGGCTGCCCAGGCGGGAACGGCGTTATGAGCGGATCAGCGTGGAGGGCCGGAAATGTTCAGATCGGCGCGGTGAAACTCGTTCTGCGTGACGTCGAGGCCGCGTTCCATGAGCGACTCCACCACGTCGGCCGCCCGGTCGACCAGGAACGGCAGGTCCTTGCGCTCGGCCGTGGCGAAGTCCTTCAGCACGAACGAGGCGGGGTCCATCCGGCCGGGCGGCCTGCCGATGCCGAACCGTACGCGCAGGTAGTCGCGGGTGCCGAGGACCTTGGTGATCGACTTGAGCCCGTTGTGCCCGTTGTCGCCGCCGCCCAGCTTGGCGCGCAGCGCCCCGTACGGGACGTCGAGCTCGTCGTGGACCACGATGAGCCGGTCGGGGCCGATCTTGTAGAAGTCGGCGAGCGCCTTGGTCGGCCCGCCGGAGAGGTTCATGTACGTGAGCGGCTTGGCGAGCACGGCGGCCCGCGTCTCCAGCACCTCGGCCCGGCTGCGGTGCGCCTTGAACCGCCCGCCGGCCCTGGCGGCCAGCTCGTCGAGCGTCATGAAGCCCGCGTTGTGCCTGTTGCCCGCGTATTCGGGGCCGGGGTTGCCGAGCCCGACGATCAGCCAGCGGTCCATGTGCTTCCCCTCAAGCGGAAAGGGGCAGCCGGCATGCCGGCTGCCCCGTGACCGGGATGGTTACTCGGCGGCAGCGGCCTCGGCGGTCTCGCCCTCGGCGGCGGGAGCCTCGCCCTCGGCGCCCTCCTCCTCGGCGGGAGCCTCGGTCGGCTTGGCGATGACCTGGATGACCACGGTCTCCGGGTCGGCGGTCAGCGTGGTGCCCTTGGGCAGGTCGAGCTGGCCGGCGGTGATCGAAGCGCCGACCTCCAGGCCCTCGACGTTCACCTCGACGCCGGTCGGGATGTGCGTGGCCTCGGCCTCGACGGCGATGCTCATGAGCTGCTGGTCGAACAGGCCCTCGGAGTTGACGTCACCGACGGCGGTGACGGGGATCTCGACGGTGACCTTCTCGCCGCGCTTGACCAGGAGCAGGTCGACGTGCTCGACGAAGCCCTTGATCGGGTCACGCTGGACGCCCTTGGGCAGCGCGAGCTCGTCGACGCCCTCGCCGTGGAGGCGGATCAGCACGTTGGGCGTGCGGAGCGCGAGGAGCACCTCGTGGCCCGGCAGGGTCAGGTGCTTGGGGTCGATGCCGTGCCCGTAGAGGACGGCGGGCACCTTGTCGGCGCGGCGGATCTTGCGGGCGGCGCCCTTGCCGAACGTGGTGCGCTGTTCGGCGGCGATACGGACTTCAGACACGACATCTCCTAGGGATGCAGAGTGCGAATGGGTTTTGCGCTCCCCCTCACCCGCCCTAGCGGAAGGCGTTACGAGCGCAACCCTCTCAGCCTACCGGGCTCAGGTGTCTCCCTCGAACAGACTGGTGACGGAGCCGTCGGTGAACACCTCGGTGATGGCGCGGGCGATCAGCGGGGCGATGGACAGCACGGTCAGCTTGTCGAAGCGGCTCTCCTGCGACAGCGGCAGCGTGTTGGTGACGATGACCTCGGAGATGCGCGAGTTCTTCAGCCGGTCGACCGCGGGGTCGGAGAACACCGCGTGGGTGGCGGCGGTGATCACGTTGGTGGCGCCCTGCTCGTAGAGGGCGTCGGCGGCCTTGCAGATCGTGCCGGCGGTGTCGATCATGTCGTCGATGAGCACGCAGGTCCGGCCGCGTACCTTGCCGACGACCTCGTTGACCTTCACCGAGTTGGCGACGTCGAGGTCGCGCCGCTTGTGGATGAAGGCCAGCGGGGTGCCGAGCGTGTCGGCCCAGCGCTCCGACAGCCGCACCCGGCCGGTGTCGGGGGAGACGATCGTGGTGTTGGCCAGGTCGAGCTTGTTCTTCAGGTAGCTCTCCAGCACCGGCATGGCGAACAGGTGGTCCACCGGGCCGTCGAAGAAGCCCTGGATCTGCGAGGTGTGCAGGTCGATCGACATGAGCCGGTCGGCGCCCGCGGTCTTGAAGATGTCGGCGATCAGCCGGGCGGTGATGGGCTCGCGGCCGCGGCCCTTCTTGTCCTGCCTGGCGTAGCCGAAGAACGGCATGACCACGGTGATGCGCTTGGCGGAGGCCCGCTTGAGCGCGTCGACCATGATGAGCTGTTCCATGATCCACTGGTTGATCGGGCCGGTGTGGCTCTGGATCACGAAGGCGTCGCAGCCCCGGACGGATTCGAGGTAGCGGGCGTAGATCTCGCCGTTGGCGAAGTCGATCAACTTGGTGGGGGTAAGGGAGACGCCCACGTGCTCGGCGACCTCCTCGGCCAGCTCCGGATACGCGCGGCCGGAGAAGAGCATGAGGTTCTTCTCGCCCGGCTGTTTAATGCTGGTCACTGCTGCTCTCCTGCTGTTGCTGCTCGGCCAGCGCCCGCTCGGCCGCGGCTGCCGACTTCGTGCCCGCGCGCCTGCGCAAGACCCATTTCTCGATGTTGCGCTGACGCGCTCTCGCCACCCCGATCGCGCCGGGCGGCACATCGCCGTCGATGACGGAGCCGGCGGCCGTGTAGGCGCCGTCGCCGATCGTCACCGGGGCGATGAGCATGGTGTCGCAGCCGACGAACGCGCCGTCGCCCACGGTGGTGCGGCTCTTGTTGACGCCGTCGTAGTTGACGAAGACCACGGCCGCGCCGACGTTGACGTCGTCGCCGATCGTGGCGTCGCCCGCGTAGGTCAGGTGTGGGACCTTGGAGCGTTCGCCGACCTGGGAGTTCTTCATCTCGACGAAGGTGCCGGCCTTGGACTTGCGGCCCAGGACGGTGCCGGGACGCAGGTAGCAGTAGGGGCCGACGCTGGCCTCTGGGCCGATCTCGGCGCTGTCGGCGACGGCGTTGCGGACGACCGCGCCGGCGCCGACCCGGGTGTCGGTGAGCGTGGTGGCGGGCCCGACCTCGGCGCCGGCCTCGATGACCGTGCTGCCGTGGAGCTGGGTGCCGGGGTGGATGACGGCGTCGGGCTCGATGGTGACGCCGACGTCGATCCAGGTGCTGGCCGGGTCCACGATGGTGGCGCCGGCGCGCATGTGGCGCTCCAGCAGGCGCTGGTTGAGCACCCTGCGGGCGTGGGCGAGCTGGACGCGGTCGTTGACGCCCTCGACCTCGGCGTGGTCGGCGGCGACGTGCGCGCCGACCCGGTGGCCGTCGCCGCGCAGGATCGACAGCACGTCGGTGAGGTACTCCTCGCCCTGGGCGTTGTCGGTGGACACCCGCTTGACGGCGTCGGCCAGGAGCGCGCCGTCGAAGGCGTAGATGCCGGAGTTCATCTCCTTGATGGCGCGCTGCTCGGGGGTGGCGTCCTTCTCCTCGACGATCTCCAGCACGGCGCCGTCCGGATCGCGGACGATGCGGCCGTAGCCGGTGGGGTCGGGCACCTCGGCGGTGAGCACGGTGACCGCGTTGCCGTCGGCCTCGTGCTTGCGCAGCAGCTCGGCCATGGTCTCGGCGCGCAGCAGCGGCACGTCGCCGTAGGTGACCAGGACGGTGCCGGTGATGGCGCCGACCTCCTCCAGCACGGTCCGGACCGCGTGGCCGGTGCCGCGCTGCTCGCGCTGGACGACGGCGCGCGCGTCGGGGCTGGTCTCGGCGAGGTGGGCGCCGACGCGTTCGAGCGCGTGGCCGATGACGACGATGAGCCGCTCGGGACCGAGGTCACGGGCGGCGGAGAGCATGTGGTCGACCAAGGCTCGGCCGCACAGCTCGTGCAGGACTTTCGGGGTCTGGCTCTTCATCCGGGTCCCCTCGCCGGCGGCGAGGACGACGACGGCTGCCGGGCGCGGCACACTCACGGACTGAGGCTCCCTGTGGCTGGACGGTTCAGGGCAGTGGCTACCGCACCGCTACCCTCCCGACATCGTGAGGATACCTGCCCGTCCTGGGCTCTCTCGCGAGGGGGGACGCCCGAAAGGCTCCCGGAAGAGGACTCGAACCCCTACAAAGTGGACCAAAACCACTTGTCCTGCCGATTAGACGATCCGGGATTAATCGGACACCGTGGCGTCCGACACACCCCCTACGATACCGATTCCGCGCCCACCTTCGCCCCCATCTGAGTGTCAGCGCCTTCTCTGGGCAGGGAGACGGCATAACAGACCGTCCCAAAAGCCGCAAGCCATGAAACCCACCCATGTCGTTGGCAAGCCCGTTGCGAAACACACATCGCCGCTTAGGGCTTCCTAACTTACGATGGCGTAGGTTACGTTTGCGTAGCCAGGACAATCACCGCAAACAGCTCGTGAGAGGCAGCCGATGACCGTACTCGCCGAACGCTCGACCCCAGGACCGAAGCCCGACTTCGAACCCGAACCGCGCACCAAGGCCGAACTGATCACGTTCGCGCTGGTCGTCGGGCTCCCCCTGATCGCTATCGGCGCCGCCGTGCCGATCGCGTGGGGATGGGGGCTCATCGGCTGGAGCGACGTGGTGATCGCGGCGGTCTTCTACGTCATCTCCGGTCTCGGCGTCACGGTCGGCCTGCACCGCTACTTCACCCACGGCTCGTTCAAGGCCAAGCGCCCGCTCAAGATCGCTCTGGGGATCGCGGGCAGCCTCTCCCTGGAGATGTCGGTGCTCGACTGGGTCGCCACCCACCGCAAGCACCACAAGTTCTCCGACAAGGAGGGCGACCCGCACTCGCCGTGGCGCTTCGGCCCCGGATTCAAGTCCATGACCAAGGGCCTGCTGTACGCCCACATGGGCTGGCTGTTCGACGCCGACCGGGTCAACCGTGAGAAGTACGCCCCGGACCTGGTCAGGGACCCGGACGTGATGAAGCTCCACCGCTGGTTCGGCGCCCTCGCGCTCACCTCGATCCTGCTGCCCGGCGTCATCGGCGGCCTCGTCACCTGGTCCTGGCAGGGCGCGCTGACCGCGCTGTTCTGGGGCTCGCTGGTGCGCATCGGCCTGCTGCACCACGTCACCTGGTCGATCAACTCCATCTGCCACGTGTTCGGCGAGGAGGACTTCCAGGTCCGCGACAAGTCGCGCAACGTGTGGTGGCTGGCCATCCCGTCGTTCGGCGAGTCGTGGCACAACCTGCACCACTCCGACCCCACCTGCGCCAGGCACGGCGCCCTCAAGGGCCAGATCGACCTGAGCGCCGGCGTCATCCGCATCTTCGAGCGGCTCGGCTGGGTGCACGACGTGCGCTGGCCCACTCCGGAACGCCTGGCGGCCAAGAGAATCTCCTGACAGCACGCCATTATGGGAACCGTGACCGAATCCCGATCTCGCAGGCGTATGACCGGAAGAGAACGAAGAGAGCAACTGATACTGATCAGTCGCACCCTGTTCGCTGAGAAGGGGTTCGACGGGACCTCCATCGAGGAGATCGCCGCGACCGCCCAGGTCTCCAAGCCGGTGGTCTACGAGCACTTCGGCGGCAAGGAGGGCGTCTACGCGGTGGTCGTCGACCGCGAGATGCAGAAACTCCTCGCCATGATCACCGAGGCGCTGTCGGCCACCCACTCGCTGGTCAAGCTGGAGCGGGCCGCGCTGGCCCTGCTCCGCTACATCGAGGAGAGCAGCGAGGGGTTCCGCATCCTGGTCCGCGACTCGCACGCCGCGTCGGGCACCGGCACGTTCGCCAGCCTGATCAGCGAGATCGCGAGCCAGGTGGAGGACGTCCTGGCCGACGAGTTCGTCGGCCGGGGCTACGACCCGAAGCTCGCCCCCATGTACGCCCAGATGCTGGTCGGCATGGTGGCGCTGACCGGCCAGTGGTGGCTGGACGTGCGCAAGCCCGGCCGCGAGGAGGTCGCGGCCCACCTGGTCAACCTGGCCTGGAACGGCCTGACCGGGCTCAACCCGCAGCCCACGATCACCCTGGCCACCCGGCCGCAGCCCGTCGCCGTGCCGCAGCCCGCCGTCCCGCAGCCCGCCGTCGCGCCGCGCACCAGCGACAAGGAGCTGCGCGAGCTGGAGAAGGCCCGCGAGCGGGAGCAGAAGGAGGCGGAGAAGATCCGCCAGCGCGAGTTGAAGGAGGCCGAGAAGGCCAGGGTGCGCGAGCTGAAGGAGCGCGAGCGCCTGCTCAAAGAGGCCGAGAAGGAGCGCGAGCGGCTCATGAAGGAAGCCGAGAAGGTCCGCGAGCGCGAGGACAAGCTGCGCCAGCGTGAGGCCCGGCTGGCCGAGCGGGCCGCCCGCCTGGGACAGGGCGAGCCGGGCGACTGAGAGCCGGGCGTCTCGCCAGGCGAATAAGTCGTTGCGGGGAAGTTAACGTTCTGTTCAACCGGACCGGGCATATTCCACGTATGTCCGCTGAACTGCTGCATTCCGGTAACGATCTACCCCTGCCACAGGAGAGGTTCCTCAATCGCGAGGAGAGCTGGCTGCAGTTCAACGAGCGCGTGCTGGAGCTGGCCGAGGACGCCTCACTGCCGCTGCTGGAACGGGTCCGGTTCCTGGCGATCTTCGCCAGCAACCTCGACGAGTTCTTCCGCGTCCGGGTGGCCGGGCTCAAGCGGCGCATGGCGACCGGCCTGCTGCTGCGCACCAAGAGCGGGCTCAAGCCGAGCGAGGAGCTGGCCAGGATCGCGACCGTCGCCGACGATCTGGCCCGGCGGCACGCGGCGGCCTTCCACCAGCGGATCCGCCCGCAGCTCGCGACCGAGGGCATCGAGATCGTCCGCTGGGACGACCTGGGCCGCGAGGAACGCACCGAGCTGCGCAAGCTCTTCCGTGAGCGGATCCGGCCGGTCCTGACGCCGCTGGCCGTCGACCCCGCCCACCCGTTTCCGTACATTTCAGGGTTGAGCCTGAATCTGGCTGTCGTGGTGCGCAACCCGGCCACCGACCACACCGTGTTCGCCCGGGTCAAGGTGCCCTCGCAGCTGCCCCGGTTCGTGACCGCGTCCAAGGACCGGTTCGTACCGCTGGAAGACGTCATCGCCGCGCACCTGGGCCAGCTCTTCAAGGGCATGGAGATCGTCCAGCACCACGTCTTCCGGGTCACCAGGAACGAGGACCTGGAGGTCGACGAGGACGTCACCGAGAACCTCATGCAGGCCCTGGAGAAGGAGCTGCGGCGGCGCAGGTTCGGGCCGCCGGTGCGGCTGGAGGTCGAGGACACCATCACCCAGGAGGTGCTCGACCTGCTCGTGGAGGAGCTGGAGCTGGCCCCGCACGAGATCTACCGGATCGCCGGGCCGCTCGACCTGACCGGGCTGCACGCGATCGCCGACCTGGACCGGGGCGAGCTCGGCTACCGGCCGTTCGTGCCCGCCGAGGCGATCAGCTCGGCCGACGACCTGTTCGCGGTGCTGCGCGAGCGCGACGTGCTGCTGCACCACCCGTACGACTCGTTCGCCACCAGCGTGCAGCGCTTCATCGAGGTGGCCTCCGCCGACCCGAGGGTGCTGGCGATCAAGCAGACCCTCTACCGGACCAGCGGCGACTCCCCCATCGTCGATGCGCTCATCGACGCCGCCGAGGCGGGCAAGCAGGTCGTGGTCGTGGTGGAGATCAAGGCCAGGTTCGACGAGCACGCCAACATCTCCTGGGCCCGCAAGCTGGAACGGGCCGGCTGCCACGTCGTCTACGGCGTCGTCGGGCTCAAGACGCACTGCAAGCTCGCGCTGGTCGTCCGCCAGGAGGCCTCCGGCGAGCTGCGCCGCTACTGCCACATCGGCACCGGCAACTACAACCCCAAGACCGCCCGGCAGTACGAGGACTTCGGCCTGCTCACCGCCGACCCGCTGGTCGGCGAGGACGTCACCGACCTGTTCATCCACCTGACCGGCTACTCCAACCACTCGGCCTACCGCCGGCTGCTGGTCGCGCCGCACTCGCTGCGCGGCGGGCTGCTGGCCAGGATCGAGCGGGAGATCGCCCACCAGCAGGCGGGCCGCCCGGCGCGGATCAGGATCAAGACGAACTCGCTGGTCGACGAGCCGATCATCGACGCGCTCTACCGCGCGTCACGGGCCGGTGTGCCGGTGGACCTGTGGGTGCGCGGCGTGTGCACGCTGCGGCCCGGCATCCCCGGCCTGTCGGAGACGATCCGCGTCCGCTCGGTGCTGGGGCGCTTCCTGGAGCACTCCCGGGTGTACGAGTTCGGCCTCGGCAGGCGGCCCGAGGTGTGGATCGGCAGCGCGGACCTGATGCGGCGCAACCTCGACCGCCGGGTGGAAGCCCTGGTCAAGGTCACCTCGCCGCAGCACAAGGCGTACCTGATCGAGCTGATGGACCAGGCGATGGCCGAGACCACGAGCACGTGGTGGCTCGGCTCCGACGGCGCGTGGGTGCGCCACCAGGGCGAGGACCTGCAGAGCCACCTGATCGGCACGCGCCGCTGGAGGACCATTGACGACTGACCCGATCCGGGCCGCCGGCGCCGTCGTGTGGCGCGGCGAGGAGGGCTCCCCCGAGGTGGCCGTCGTCCACCGGCCGCGCTACGACGACTGGACCTTTCCCAAGGGCAAGCTGGAGCCCGGCGAGCACGTGATCGCCGCCGCGCTGCGCGAGGTGCGCGAGGAGACCGGCCTGACCGTGACGCTCGGCCGCGCCCTGCCCCCGGTCCACTACCTGCTCGGCACGCGGCCCAAGCGGGTCGACTACTGGGCCGGGCGGGTGGCGGCCGAGGACCCGTTCACGCCCGGCGACGAGGTCGACGAGCTGCGCTGGCTGTCCCCGGAACGGGCGCGCGACCTGCTGACCTACGAGTGGGACGCGGGCCTGCTGCGCGCGCTGCCCGCCGCGCCGCTGGACACGGTCCCGCTCGTCCTGGTGCGGCACGGCTCGGCGGGCTCCCGCCAGGAGTGGCAGGGCGACGACGCCCTGCGCCCGCTCGACGCCGAGGGAAGGGCCCAGGCCGCGACGCTGGCCGCCGTCCTGCCCGCCTTCCGGCCCAGGACCGTGCTGAGCTCACCCAGCCTGCGCTGCGTCCAGACGCTGGAGCCGTACACCCGCGACATCACCCGCGACGCGCTGCTGGCCGAGGAGAGCCAGGACCCGCGCAAGACCCCGGCGCTGGTCGGCGAGCTGACCGGGCCCGCCGTCGTGTGCAGCCACGGCAAGGTGCTGCCCGAGCTGATCGCCGCGCTCGGCGGAACTGACCTGCACCTGCGCAAGGGCGCGTTCGCCGTGCTGCACCGGGTGGGCGGGCGGATTGTCAGCGTGGAGCACCACGAGACGTGAGCTTCGCCGCGGCCCGTGTCGTCTCCGCCCACACCCGGGGGAACTCCGCGTGCGCCCGCTCGGCCGCCGCCCGTTCGAGCCCGACCAGCAGCCCGTACGTGAACGTGTCCTCGCCGGCCTCCCTGGCCGCCTGCGCCTCACGGGCCAGCGTCTCCTGCGCGACCACCCCGTCCTGGTGCGCCCCCAGCACTTCCTGTACGTCCTCCGCCAGCTCGGCGAGCCTGGCCATCGGCTTGCCCAGCGGCCCCTGGAGCGCCTCGGCGGTGTAGCGGGCGCGCTTGGCGGCCTTGCGCACGTCGTGCATGGCCAGCTCGCGCGCCTGCGGGTCGGCGATCGCCCGCGCGGTCTCGTACGCCCCGGTCACCCGGGCCCAGCCCGCCTCCGCCACGTCCTGGAGGGTGCTCGCGGCGGGCTCGGCCGCCGCCTTCGTCAGCCGGGGCTCGGCCACCAGCCCGTCGAGCGCGTCCAGCAGCCGGTAGTAGCGCTCGCCGCTGAGCTCCTCGCGGATGCGCCCGTAGGCCTCCTGTTCGCGTTTGAGCAGGTCGTCACCGAGGCGGGCGCGGATGGGGCCGGTGACGAGCTCGGGCGCCAGCCGGTCCAGCTCGGCGGCGAACCTGGCCCTGGTCACCTCCAGGTCGCGGGCCTCGCCCAGCACCTCGCCGAGCCATCGCAGCTCCTCCTGCAGCTCGGCCGTACCCCGGACGATCGGCTTGAACGCCTTGAGCGCGCTGCGCAGCCTGCGGGCGGCCACGCGCATCTGGTGCACCGCGTCGTGCTCGGCCCTCCGTACCCGGGGATCCTGGGTGAGGAGGGCGGCCACGTGGCCCGCCAGGTAGCCGGCGACGGCGTGACCCGCGGTGCCCGGCTCCAGCTCGGCGCGCGGGACCGGTGGCGGGCCGAGAAGTTTGGCCAGCTTGCTGGCCGCCGCCGACGGCGCGGCGCCCGCCTTCGTCAGCCGCTTGCCCACCTTGGCCAGCAGCTTGGCGTCGCCCTCCAGCAGCTCGGCCTCGACCTCGCGCCAGCGGGTGACCGCATCGCCGCCGGTTTCGCCGTTCTTGCCGAACACCGTGCCTTTGACGCGGTCGTCGGCGATCTCCACGAGCTTCGTGTCGCCGTCGCGCAGGACCGTGATGCTGCGGCGCGTGTCGAGCTCGGCGACCACCTGGAGCTCGGCTCCCCGCGTGTAGGCGCGGACCAGCTCGGCCAGCTCGGCGGGGACGATCCTGGTGCTGCGGGTGAGCGGGTGGGTGATCTCCTGGCGCACGCCCTTGGCCTTGGGCAGCTTCAGATGCCAGCCGGGATCGGCGCCGCCGCGCCTGCGCCGGAGCGTGACGCCCCTGGACGCCAGCCGCAGATCGGGTGTGTCGTAATAAAGGGCGACGAGCCGGAAGGATTTGGGGCCGACGACCTCCGCCAGACCGGTCAGGTCCGGCACCTCGAAGCCGGGGGGAACGTCGAACTTGTCCTCGATCTCGATGCCCACGACACCTCGCAAGAGTCCGGTTCTCCGGACAATGATGTCACCCCGGGACGAACATCACACGGGCTGAAGCAGCTCGATCCTGTTGCCCACCGGGTCCGACACGTACACGCGCCGGTAGCCGGGGAACAGCTCGTCCGGCACCGCGTCGGGCAGCCTGGCCACCAGCGCGTCCAGGTCCGACACCAGGAACGCCGGATGCGCCTTGCGGGCCGGCCTGAAGTCCTCCTCGATGCCGAGGTGCACCTCCACGCCGTCGCCCCGGAACCAGGCGCCGCCCCGCCTGGCCAGCTCCGGCGGCTTGGGCACCTCCGTGAGCCCGAGCACGCCCGTGTAGAACGCCCGCAGCTCGGGCTCGCTGCCCGCCGGCGCGGCGAGCTGGACATGGTGCAGCGCTGTGATCATTTCTGGGCCACCACGAAGATCCGGCGGAACGGGAACGGGGTGCCGTACTCCCTCGCGGGATAGGCGTCGGCGAGCAGCCCGGCCAGCTCGGCGGTGAACCGCTCGGCCTCGTCCGGGCGCAGCCGGTCGAGGACCGGGCGCAGCGCGGTGCCGGACACCCAGTCGAGCACCGGCCTCTCGCCCTGGAGGATGTGCACGTACGTGGTCTCCCAGGCGTCCACCCGGCAGCCGCTCAGCAGGTCCGCGTAGTCCACCGGCGTGCCGACCGGGTCGCCCCTGTCGAGGTCGCCGAGCCGGTCCGACCATTCCCGCGACGCGCACAGCTCGCGGATGGCCGCGTGGCTGGGGGCGCGATGGTTGCCGGGGACCTGGAAGGCCAGCCAGCCGCCTGGGCTCAGCGCCTCGACCCAGCGTTCGATCAGGTCGCGGTGCTCGGGGACCCACTGGAGGACGGCGTTGCTGACCAGCACGTCCACGGGGCGGTCGGGGTGCCAGGTGGTCACGTCGGCGACGGCGAACCTCGGCGTGGCGCCGTCGATCGAGCGGGCTCTGGTGATCATGTTCGGGGAGGAGTCGAAGCCGTCCACCGTCGCCTCCGGCCAGCGGCGGGCCAGCTCCGTGGTCAGTTCGCCGGTGCCGCAGCCCGCGTCCACGACATAATCGGGGCTGTCGGCCCGCACCCGGGCGAGGAGCTCAAAGAACGGCCGCGACCGCTCGTCGGCGTACCTGTCGTACGTGGCCGGGTCCCACATATCTCTTGACATGAAGATAATTGGTATCGAGATATGTATCTCGATGTCAAGACAGTACACTCATGCCATGACGCACGATGCGCAGGACGAGGTCGACAGGCTCGTCGCGGCGTGGCGGGCCGAACGCCCCGACCTCGACGTCGAACCGCTCCAGGTGCTCTCGCGGGTGTCCAGGCTGGCCAAGCACCTCGATCGGGCCCGGCGGGCCGCCTTCGGCGAACACGACCTCGAACCCTGGGAGTTCGACGTGCTCACCGCCCTCCGGCGCGCCGGCAAGCCGTACGAGCTCAGCCCCGGCGCCCTCCTGCGCGCCACCCTCGTCACCTCCGGCACCATGACCAACCGCATCGACCGCCTCGCCCAGGCCGGCCTCGTCCGCCGCCGCCCCGACCCCGAGGACCGGCGCGGCGTCCTCGTCTCCCTCACCGACACCGGGCTCGCCCGCGTCGACGCCGCCTTCTCCGACCTGCTGCGGCGCGAGCACGAGCTCCTGTCCTCCCTCGCCCCGGACGACCAGCGAACCCTCGCCGCCCTCCTCCGCACCCTCCTCGCGCCCTTCGACAGCTGACCGCCGGCTGAGCTCCACGCCCCTCCCCCACATGGGGGCGACCGCATACGGGCCCGCACAGGCCACCCGGCACGGATGCCCAGGGGGCAGCCGCCACCCGCGCGCCCGAAAGGCCCTGTCGCACCCCCGGTCACGCTTGATGCCCGAGGGCCCCGTACGGCGTTCACCCGGGGCGGGGTCGGCGGTGTCAGTCGCCCAGGCGGTCGGCGAGCTCCAGCCACTCCGCCTCGACGGTCTCCTTCTGCGCGTGCAGGTCACGGAGCTGGGCGTCGAGGGAGCCGAGCTTGGCGTAGTCGCTGGCCGCGTCGGCCATCGCGGCATGCAGCTTGGCCTCCTGGCCGCTGAGCTTGTCGAGCTGCCGTTCGAGCCGGTTGAGCTCCTTGCGCAGCTCGCGTTCCTCCTTGGCCGAGAGGCCGGCGACCTCGCCGGTGGGAGGCGCGGGCTGGGCCGCCGAGTTGGCCGACTGAGCGGCGGGCTGCCCGGCCGGGGTGCCGGCGACGCGAGCCGTCACGGCGGTGCCGGCGGCGCGGCGTTCGAGGTAGTCGTCCACCCCGCCCGGCAGGAACGACAGCCGGCCGTCGCCGAGCAGCGCCACGCACCGGTCGGTGACCCGCTCCAGGAAGTAGCGGTCGTGCGTGACCAGGATCAGCGTGCCGGGCCAGGCGTCGAGCAGGTCCTCCAGCTCGTTCAGCGTCTCGATGTCGAGGTCGTTGGTCGGCTCGTCGAGCAGCAGCACGTTCGGGTCGTCCATGAGCAGGCGCAGCAACTGCAACCGCCTGCGCTCGCCACCGGACAGGTCGCCGACGACCTTCCACTGCGCCTCGCCCTTGAACCCGAGGCGTTCGAGCAGCTGGGAGGCCGTCCACTCCTTCTTGCCGACCTGGATGTACTTGCGCACCGACTCGACCGTCTCCAGGACCCGCCGCGTGGGGTCGAGCTCGGCGAGCTCCTGCGACAGGTGCGCGAGGCGTACGGTCTTGCCGCGCACGACCCGGCCCGAGTCGGGCTTGATCGTGTCGGCGAGCAGGCGCAGCACCGACGACTTGCCGGACCCGTTGACGCCGATCAGGCCGATGCGGTCGCCGGGGCCGAACTGCCAGGTGCAGTCATCGAGCACCAGCGGGCCCGCGCCGGGACCACCGGCGTGCAGCGTGACGTCTTCGAGGTCGTACACGGTCTTGCCCAGGCGCGCGGCGGCGAAGCGCATCAGCTCGACGGTCTCGCGCGGCGGCGGCTCGTTCGCGATCAGCGCCTGCGCGGCCTCGATCCGGAACTTCGGCTTGGACGTACGCGCGGGCGGGCCACGACGCAGCCAGGCGATCTCCTTGCGCATGAGGTTCTGGCGGCGCTCCTCGGCGGCCTGGGCGATGCGCGCCCGCTCGGCCTTGGCCAGCACGTACGCGGCATATCCGCCCTCGTAGCGCTCCACCCGGCCGTCGACGACCTCCCACGTACGGGTGGACACCGCGTCGAGGAACCAGCGGTCGTGCGTGACCACCACCAGCGCGCCCTTCCGGCCCGCCAGATGGGCGGCCAGCCAGGCGATCGCCTCGATGTCGAGGTGGTTGGTGGGCTCGTCCAGCATGATCAGGTCGTGCTCGCCGATCAGCAGCCGGGCCAGCGCCGTACGCCTGCGCTCGCCGCCCGACAGGTCGCCCGCCTTGGCGTCGAGGTCGAGGTCGCCGATCAGGTTGCCGAGGATCTCGCGGACCCGCTGGTCGCCCGCCCACTCGTGCTCGGCCAGCTCGCCCAGCACGGTCTCGCGCACGCTGTGTGACGGGTCGAGCAGGTCCTGCTGCGACAGGAAGCCGACGCGCAGGCCCCGCGTGTGCGTCACGCGCCCGCTGTCGGGCCGGACGTCTCCGGCGATCACGCTCAGCAGCGTGGTCTTGCCACCGCCGTTGCGGCCCACGACACCGATGCGCTCACCCATCTCGACCCCGAGGGAGACGTCGCTGAGCAGCGGCTTGGGCCCGTAGGCGTGGGAGACTGACTCGAGATTGACCAGGTTCATCGTTCTCCAAGCGTATCGGCTCACGGAGAGCACGAAACTCCCCCCAGTGGGCTTAGGACCCGCCGCATCCGCCTTCAGCCCCGCACATACGCCCGCCCCAACGTGAACGCCCCCGCCCCGGGCCCGCCGAACCGCAACACCAGACACCCCCGCGCGCCCATTCCCCCGCACACCCGTACGCCCGGAGGCCCGGAGGCCCGGAGGCCCGGAGGCCCGGAGGCCCGGAGGCCCGCGCGAGTACACCCCACGCCCGCACACCCATGCACCCGTACGCCCACACGCCCGTGCAGTCGTACGCACGCACACTCGCACGCCCGTACGCCGTCGGGTGATCGCCCCGCCGGTCCCCACGTGCAGCCAGAACGGGCAGGCCGAGCGGGGAGGCCGAGCGGACAAGCCAGCCGCGCGGCCCCAACGCGCCGCCCGAGCGGGCGGGCCCCAACATGCGGCCTGAACGGGCAGGCCAAGTGGGTGGGCCAGCCGCGCGGCCCCAACGCGCCGCCCGAGCGGGCGGGCCCCAACATGCGGCCTGAACGGGCAGGCCAAGTGGGTGGGCCAGCCGGGCGGCCCCAACGCGCCGCCCGAGCGGGCGGGCCCCAACGTGCGACCGGAACGGGCAGGCCGAGCGGGCAGGCCAGCCGCGCGGCCCCAACGCGCGGCCCGAGCGGGCGGCCTCAACGCGCGGGCCGGGCGGGCTGGGGTGTTGGCTGGGGGTTAGAGGAGGGTGGCGCCGGGGGCGGGGCCGGAGGTGGGGATGGCCGTGTAGGTGCCTTGGGTCTGGGCTAGGGCTTGGGCCAGGCGGGTTGCGTGGGCGGCGTCGGCGGCGAGGAAGGCGCAGGTGGGGCCGGAGCCGGAGACCAGGGCGGCCAGGGCGCCGGCGGCGCGGCCCGCGGCCAGGGTGGTGGCCAGGGAGGGGCGCAGCGCCAGGGCGGCGGGCTGGAGGTCGTTGGCGAGGTGGAGGGCGAGGCCGTGCGGGTCGCCGGCGCGCAGCGCCTCCATGAGGTCGGGGTCGACCTCCGGCCAGGGGATCTTCGACGACGTGGCGGCGCGGAGGCGGTCGCACTCGGCGTAGACCGTGGGGGTCGACAGGCCGCCGTCGGCGATCGCGAACGTCCAGTGGAAGGCGCCGCGGGTGGTGAGCGGGGCGAGGCGTTCGCCCCGGCCGGTGCCGACGGCGGTGCCGCCCATGAGGGCGAACGGCACGTCGCTGCCCAGGTCGGCGCCGATCTCCATGAGGTCTTCGCGCGGCAGGCCGAGGCCCCACAGCTCGTTGCAGGCCAGCAGCGCCCCGGCCGCGTCGGCGCTACCGCCCGCCATGCCGCCCGCCACCGGGATGGCCTTGCGGATGACGAGGTCGACGCCGTAGGTGCGGCCCGCGTGCTTGGCGAGGGCGCGGGCGGCGCGGACGGCGAGGTTGCTGTCGTCGACCGGGACCCGGTCGGCCCATTCGCCGGTCACCGAGACGCCGATGGTCTCCGACTCGCTGGCCACCACGTCGTCGAAGATCGAGACGGCGTGGAAGACGTTGACGAGGTCGTGGTAGCCGTCATCCCGGAGCGGGCCGACGGAAAGCTGCACGTTGACCTTGGCGGGCACCCGTACGGTCACCGAACTCATGGATTCTGCTGCCACTTTCACTGCCGACGGGGCGAGGACACTCGATGGTAGCGGGACCGGGGGCGTGGGAAGGCGCCGTCCGGGATTCGGGGGCTGTGGAAGGGCGTCCGCGCAGGTCGAGGGTGCGGGCCGCCCGCGCGGGCGGGGGGTGTGGCGGCGGGCGCTGGGCGGGATGATGGGGCGGTTCGCGATGTTTGTGGGAGGGGTGGGGGTCATGGGTGAAGTGACCGTTGTCGAGGTGCCGCAGTGGCGGGGGTCCGGGGCGCCGACGGCGGAACGGCTGCGTGAGGGGGCGCGGTTGCTGGCCGGGATGGTCCCGGCCGGCACGCGGGTGCGGGTGGACGTGGTGGACGACGATCTGGCCGTGACCGCCGGGCGGGTGCGGGCGGCCCTCGCCACGGCGGACGGGTCCGGGCTGGTGGTGGTCGTGGGGGGCGATTGCGGGGTGGAGCTGGCGCCGGTCGAGGCGGCGCTGCGGGAGTACGGCGAGCGGCTGGTGGTGGTGTGGTTCGACGCGCACGGCGACCTGAACACTCCTGAGTCGTCGCCGTCGGGGGCGTATCACGGGATGGTGCTGCGGGCGCTCACCGGGGAGGGGCCGGTGGGGCTCGTGGCGGCGCCACCGCTGGACCCGGGGCGGATCGTGCTCGCGGGGGTGCGGGATCTGGACACCGGGGAGGTGGAGTTCGTCCGGGCGGCGGGCGTGGGGCACGTGCGGCGGGCCGACGTGGGTGCGCTGCTCGACGCCGTCGAGGCGGCCGGCCGGGCGGACGGCGGGGCGGGCGGCGGGGATGGCGTCGGGGCGGGTGTCGGAGGGGACGGGGCGGCGGGCAAGGTGGTGTACGTGCATGTGGACCTCGATGTGCTGGATCCGGGGGTGTTCGGGAGCGTCGGGGCGCCGGTGCCCGGCGGGTTGCTGCCCGAGGAGCTGCTGGGCATGGTGCGGGCGCTCGCGGAGCGGCACCCGGTGGCGGGGCTGGGGATCACCGAGTACGAGCCCGCGCGGGAGGAGGACCGGGAGCTGCTGGCGCCCCTGGTGAAGGCGCTGGTCGAGACCTGCGCTGGGCGGGAGGCGGGTCAGCCCGGGCGGACGGCGCCCCGGTAGGTGGCGCGGAAGTAGGGGTTGTCGAGGAAGCGGGTCGTCCTGACCACGTCGCCGGTCTTCGGGGCGTGCACCATGACGCCGCCGCGTACGTAGAGGCCCACGTGGGTGGGGTCGCCGGAGCCGCCGCCGAAGAAGACCAGGTCACCCTCGCGCAGGGCCGTCAGCGGGACGCGGCGGCCCTGGCGGAACTGGGCGCCCGTGTAGTGGCCGAGCCGGACGCCCGCGCGGGCCCAGGAGTACAGGGTCAGGCCGCTGCAGTCGAAGCCCACCGTGGACGCGCCTCTGCCGATGCCCCGGGTGGGGCCGGACGGGGAGCCGCCGCCCCAGGAGAAGGGGGTGCCGAGCCGGGCCAGGGCGGCGGCCGCGGCGACGGCGCCCTTGGTGGTGGGGGCGCCGGGTTTCAGGCGGATGACCGCGCAGGCGACGGCGGCGGAGGCGGACGCGGGGCACGGGTCTCCCGGCGCGGACGCCGCCGCTGGGGACATGGGGAGGGCGAGCGCGGTGGTGAGGGCAGCCGCGAACACAGCGGCGGGGATGGTCTGGTGGACGGTCATGGTCGGCCTCCTGTCGTTGAAACGGGAGGCCCCAGGATCGTCCGGTGAACCCGGGCCTCATCGACCCGAACCAGGTTCTGTGGACAACCCGGCGCACGACGCCTAGAGGCTAAGGGCGGTTCTCGGCGATCCGGGCGAACGCCTCGACGTCGAGCTGTTCGCCCCGGGCCGAGGGGTCCACGCCTGCCGCGCGCAGCGCCGCCTCCGCCTGCGGCGGGCTGCCCGCCCAGCCGGCCAGGGCCGCGCGGAGCGTCTTGCGGCGCTGGGCGAAGGCCGCGTCGATCACCGCGAACACCTCTTCCCGCGACGCCGTGGTGGACGGCGGTTCGCGGCGGGTGAGGGAGACCAGGCCGGAATCCACGTTCGGCACCGGCCAGAACACCGAGCGCCCCACCGGCCCGGCCCGCCGCACGTCGGCGTACCAGGCCGCCTTGACCGACGGCACCCCGTACACCTTGGAGCCCGGCGCGGCGGCGAGCCGGTCGGCGACCTCCAGTTGCACCATGACCAGCCCCTTGCGCAGCGAGGGCAGCACCTCCAGCAGGTGGAGCACCACCGGGACTGCCACGTTGTAGGGCAGGTTGGCGACCAGCGCGGTCGGGGCGTGTCCGGCGAGGTCGGCTTCGGTGATCTTCATGGCGTCGGCGCCCACGACGGTGAGCTTGTCCGAGAGGTCGCGTTCGGCGACGGTGAGCGGAAGCTGCCCGGCCAGGACCGGGTCGATCTCGACGGCCACCACGTGACGGGCCTCGGGCAGCAGCGCGAGCGTGAGGGAGCCGAGGCCGGGACCCACCTCGATGACCACGTCGTCGGCCGTCACCTCTGCCACGCGGACGATCCGCCGGACGGTCCCCGCGTCGATCACGAAGTTCTGGCCTAGCTTTTTGGTGGGCCGCAGATCTAGCTTGTTCGCCAAAATACGTATTTCTGCGGGGCCCAGCAGCCTCATCATCCATACAGTCTCCCGCATCGAAGAACCTGCGGTGGCGAACGGGGGCCGGTGAGGGGAGGATGGGTGGAACAGGAAGGGACGTCCCTCATGGAGCCAACGGGCGCCGCCCCGCTTCGCCCCACGGATCTGCGGGAGATCGGACCGTACCGGCTGCTCGGGCGGCTCGGCGAAGGCGGCATGGGGACCGTGTTCCTCGCCCGGGCGCCGACGGGGCGGTTCGTGGCCGTCAAGGTGGTCAAGGCCGAGTTCGCCAACCAGGAGGGGTTCGCGGCCCGGTTCCACGCGGAGGTCGACAACGCCCGGCGCGTCGCGTCGTTCTGCACGGCCCAGGTGCTGGACAACGGCGACACCGGCGACGGCAGGCCGTACATGGTGACCGAGTACATCGCCGGCACCCCGCTCTCCGACCAGATCGCCACGTACGGGGCCCTGGACCCCGGGCCGCTGCACGGCGTGGCGCTGGGCGTGGCGGCGGCGCTGGCCGCGATCCACGTCGCCGAGCTGGTGCACCGCGACCTCAAGCCGGCGAACGTCATCCTGTCGCTGTCGGGGCCCCGGGTGATCGACTTCGGCATCGCGCGGGCGCTCGACCGGGAGACCGGGTTCACGCTCTCCGGTGAGCTGCTGGGCAGCCCGGGGTGGTGGGCGCCGGAGCAGGTGCGCGGGCAGAGTGTGACCCCGGCGGCGGACATCTTCGCGTGGGGGTGCCTGGTGGCGTACGCGGGCAACGGGCGGCATCCGTTCGGGCGGGGCGACCCGATCACGCTCGCCACCCGGGTCCTGCACCTGCAGCCGGACCTGGGGGTGCTGCCCGCGCCGCTGGACGAGCTGGTACGGCGCGCGACCGACATGGAGCCCGCGCGGCGGCCCACGGCGCAGGAGCTGGTGCTCGCCCTGGTCGGAGGGGCCGCGCCGACGTCGGCGAACCCGCCCACGCTGGTCGCGACCGAGGTGCTGAGCGACTGGCGGGCGCCGCAGAACGTGGTGGACGAACCAGACATCACGGCCACCTTCACGACGCCCCCGCCCGGCGACACGACCGCCGTACGCCCCGCCCCGCCCGGCGACACGACCGCCGTGCGCCCCGCCGCGCCCGACCCGCAGAAGAAGGAAGCCGCCCACCACACGCTGCCTCCTCCCGACAGCGCCACCGACCCCGGTCACCAGCGGCCTCGCGGCACGCGGTGGCTGATCGCCGGCGCGGCCGCCCTGCTGGCCATCGCCGTCACCGGCGCGGTGCTGATCGCGACCTCCGGCCGCGACGGGGGCGGCCCGGGGGCGAGCGCGTCGCCGGTGGCCGCCGGGCAGCCCGCCGGGGACGTGGGCCGCCGGTTCACGCTGGGCGCGGGGTTCGACGACCCGATGCTGATCGTGCCGAGCGCGCCCGAGTGCGGCCTCAAGGAGTACGACGGCCGGACGCAGACGCAGGGCCAGCTCTGTGTGCTGCGCTGGACCGTGCTGAACCCCGGCGGCACGTCACGCGAGCTCGGCGACCCGGCCGTGACGCTCCGCGACGACCAGGGCGGCAGCCACGGCCCCCTGGAGGGCGGGCCGCGGGTGGCGGCGCTCGGGCCGGGTGACCGGATCGACGGCGTGTTCGTGTTCGACCTGCCGCTCTACCGCAAGCCGGTGGCGCTGTCGGCGACGATGCTCAAGGACGGCGACCAGATCGAGGTCAGGCTGTGAAGATCCTGCTGGTTCTCTTGCTGGCGCTGAGCCCGCTGTCCGTCCAGACGGTCGGGTCGGCGTGCGGCGGGACCGCCGACTTCGACGGCGACGGGGTGGACGACGTGGCGGTGGGCGACCCGTTCGCGGACGATCGGCGCGGCGCCGCATACGTGATCTCGGGCGACAAGGTCGTCCCGGTCGAGGTGCCGGGGCTGGCGGAGGGCGACGGGTTCGGCTGGTCGGTGGCGCTGGCCAAGGTCGACGGCGACGCCTGCGCCGACCTGGTCGTGGGCGCTCCCTACACGGATGTGGCGGGCACGGCCGACGCGGGCGCCGCGTACGTGATTCACGGCGGCGGGGCGGCGGAGCCGCAGCGGCTGGTGGCGCCGGGGCCGCAGCGCGGCGCGCGGCTCGGCTGGTCGCTGGCGGCCCGGGACGACCTGGTGGCGATCGGCGCGCCGTACGAGGACGACGGGACGCTCGCCGACGCGGGCGCCGTCTACGTCCGCAAGGGCGCCGGGGCACTGCGCCGGATCAGCCAGCAGTCGGTGGACGTGCGGGGCAACAGCGAGGTGGGTGACCAGTTCGGCTGGTCGCTGGCGATGGGGCCGGGCAACGGCCTGGTGGTCGGCGTGCCGTACGAGAACGACGACGGCGCGGGCCGGCAGGTGGCCGAGGGCAAGGTCGACTCGGGCTCGGTGGTGGTCGTCGCGGACGCGCTGGCGGCGCGGCTGTCCACGGTCAAGCTCGACTCCCCCACCGACGCCTCGGGTGACCGCTACGGCTACGCGGTGGCGTGGGTGGCGGGCGCCGGGCCGGCCGTGGGGGTTCCGGGGGCGGGGTACGTGCAGCTCTACGACGAGAAGCTGGCCCCGAAGGTCCAGGTGCGGCAGGGCGGCGGGGAGGCGTTCGGGTTCGCGCTGGCCGCCTCGGACGACGGCAGGCTGGCGATCGGCGCCCCGTACGGCGGCGAGGTGCGCGTGGTCGACGCCGCCGACGGCGCCGACGACCGGCGGTTCGCGCCGGCCGGCGGGCTGACCGGCTGGGCGCTGGCCTTCAGCGGCAACAAGCTGTACGCGGGCCGGCCGGACGCGGCCCCGTACGGCTCGGTGTCGGTCGCCGCGCGCAACGCCGACGGCCTGCGCGCGGTCCAGCCTCGGAAGGGGGCGGACTTCGGCGTCTCACTGGCCGGTTGAGGCGCTGGCCGACGAGACGGCAGGCGTGCCGAACAGGTGTGCCCCGCAGTTCGGCCACTGGCCCTCCCACTTGCCGGCGACCTTCTGGTAGAGCAGTTGCGCCCGGTACGTCTGCTCCTCGGCGGGCCAGGCGTGCGGCATGCCGGTGCCGCCGACGAGCTGCCACATCGGCAGGCTGAACTGGTAGAGCCCGTAGTAGGGCCCGTGCAGGTTGACGGCCTTGGGGTTGCCGCGTGACTCGCAGTGGGCCAGCGCCGCCCAGTTGAGCCGCATGACCTCCAGCCCGACGGGCACGGTGCGCGGCGGCAGCACGGTGATCACGGTGCCTTCCGCCGGGAACGTGTGCGCGGCAGGCCGCACCTGCTGGCCCGGCTGGAGCGGGATCCCGCTCTGCCGGAGCGCTTCGCGCACGGTCCTCGCGGTGGTGCGGGTCCGGCGGGTGCTGCCGTTGGCGAACACGTACACGGTGCGCTTGGTGTAGACGGTCAGCGACATGCCGGTCAGCGGCACGTGGCGGTGGCGCGGCGCCGACAGGCGGCCGGCCGGGATGTCGAGTTCGGCCAGCGCGCCGCGCACGGTGGTGGCGGTGACGACCCGCCGCGTGGTGCGGCCGTCGACCGTCAGCGTGATCGGCCGAGCGCGCCGGATCTCGATGCGGGCGCCGTCGATGACCTGCGCATGGGCGGCGGGACGTACGACGTCGTCCCTGCCGAGCTTGACTCCCTGGTCGCCGAGCAGTTCGAGGACCGAGGAGGCGAAGCTCCGCACGGCCCTCGGCTCGCCGTCGACCACCAGCACCACGTCCTTGGCCAGGCTGCCGATGACCGCGATGGCGGTCACGGTCACCACGCCCGCCAGGCACACCACAGGCGTCCACGGCGAGCGCCAGGGGATCTTGGGACGCGGGGCACGCCGCTTTCCTCGCACGGGCGACCTCCGGTTGAGCTTCAGGCGCCCGACGGTAGTGACGGCGGAACCTCCGCCGCCGCGGCTTCACCGAATCATGGCTACCACTCGCCGAAGACCGTGATTCCGTTGGCGCTGATGGTCTCGCACAGCGCGTCAGGATGGACGCCCTTGACCTCGGCGAGGCAGCGCAGGGTGAGCGGGATGAGGTAGGGCGCGTTGGGTTTGCCCCGGTGCGGGACCGGCGGCAGGTAGGGGGCGTCGGTCTCGACGAGCATCAGCTCGGCGGGCGCGACCTGCGCGGCCTCGCGCAGGTAGCCGGCGTTCTTGTACGTGACCGGCCCGGAGAAGGACATGAAATATCCGGCGTCGGCGCATTTCTTGGCCAGGTCGGCGTCGCCGGAGAAGCTGTGGAACACCACCACCGGCGGCGGCCCTGCCTCCGCGAGCACCTTCAGCACGTCGTCGTGCGCCTCGCGGTCGTGGATGACCAGCGCCTTGCCGGTGCGCCTGGCGATCTCGACGTGCGCGCGGAAGCTCGCGTGCTGATCCTCCTTGGACGCCCAGTCGCGGTAGTAGTCGAGCCCGGTCTCCCCCACGGCCCGCACCTCGGGCCGCCCGGCCAGCGCCTCGATCTCGGCCAGCACCTCGGGAGTCGCGTCGTGGGCCTCGTTCGGGTGCACCGCGACCCCGGCGTAGACGCCGTCGTGCGCGGCGGCCACCTCGGCGTTCCACCGCGACGACGGCAGGTCGTAGCCGATCGTCACCAGCCGGGTGACGCCCACGGCGCGGGCGTCGTCGAGGATGCTCCGCACGCTCGCCTCTGCGGCCTGCGCGGCCAGCGCCACGGGGTCGCCGGACGACGCCTGCCGGTCGCCCACCATGATGTCGAGGTGGCAGTGGCTGTCGAACACCTGCGCGGACAGCGGCTCCGGGGCGGCGGGAATCTTGCTCACGCCTCCTAAGGTAGCTTCCATGCGTTTCGGCATCCTCGGCAGCACCCGCGCGTGGCGCGCGGACGGCTCCGAGGTGGCGCTCGGCGGGCCGGCCCGGCGCGCGCTGCTGGCCTGCCTGCTGCTCACCCCGGGCCAGGTCGTGCCGCGCGAGCGGCTGATCGACGTCCTGTACGGGGACCGCCCGCCGGGCGACGTGCGGCACGCGCTGCAGTCGCAGGTGTCGAGGCTGCGGCGCGACGGCGTGGCGGTGGAGCTGTCGGCCGCCGGCTACCTGCTGGCCGTCGCCCGCGACGACGTGGACGCCCACCGCTTCCTGCGCCTGGCCGCCGAGGGGCGTGACGCCCTGCCGGGCGATCCCGGGCTGTCGGCGAGGCTGCTGCGGGAGGCGCTGGCGCTCTGGCGCGGGCCGGCCGTGGCCGACCTGGATCCCGCCTTCGGCGCGGCGCTGGAGGAGCGCCGCCTGGAGGCGCTGGAGGACCGGATCGAGGCCGACCTGCTGCGGGGCCGCCCGCGTGAGGTGATTCCGGAGCTGGGCGAGCTGATCGACCGCCACCCGCTGCGCGAGCGGCTGCGCGGGCAGCTCATGCGCGCCCTCCAGGCCGTGGGCAGGCAGGCCGAGGCGCTGGTGGCGTTCGAGCGGGCCCGGCGGGTGCTGGCCGACGAGCTCGGCGCCGACCCGTCGCCCGCCCTGACCGGGCTGCACCGGTCGCTGCTCCACGGCGAGCCCGCGCCCGCCGGGCCTGCCCTGCCCGCCCCGCTGACCAGCTTCGTCGGCCGCGAGCGTGACGTCGCGGCGGTGCGGTCGCTGCTCGGCGAGGCGAGGCTGGTGACGCTGCTCGGCCCGGGAGGCGCGGGCAAGACCCGGCTGGCGGTGGAGGTCGCCCGGCCGTACGCGGACGTGTGCCTGGCGGCGCTGGCCCCGGTGGCGGGCGGCGGCGCGATCCTGCGCACGGTGCTGGCCGCGCTCGGCGTCCGCGAGAACGGCCTGCTCGGCCCGGTGCGGCCGGGCGGCGCCGCCGACGAGACCCGCCTGGTCCAGGTGATCGGCGAGCGGGCGTTACTGCTCGTGCTCGACAACTGCGAGCACCTGGTCTGCGAGGCCGCCGCGCTGGCCGAACGGCTGCTGGCGGCCTGTCCCGGCCTGCGGGTGCTGGCCACCAGCCGCGAGCCGCTGAACGTCACAGGCGAGCACCTGTGGCCGGTGCGGCCCCTCGCCCCGGACGACGCCGTCCGGCTGTTCAGCGACCGGGCGTCGGCGGTCCGGCCGGGGTTCGCGGCCGGTGAGGCGGTGGCGCGGATCTGCGCCACGCTCGACGGGCTGCCGCTGGCGATCGAGCTGGCCGCGGCCCGCACCCGTACGCACGAGCCCGCGGAGCTCGCCGGGCGGCTGGCCCACGACGACCGGTTCCGCCTGCTGTCGCGGGGCAGCCGCACCGCCGACGCCCGCCACCGGACGCTGCGTGCCGTGGTCGCCTGGAGCTGGGACCTGCTGACTGCCGGCGAGCAGGCGATGGCCCGCCGGCTGACGGTGTTCCCCGGCGGGGCGACGGCCTCGGCGGCTGCCCGGGTGTGCGCGCTGCCGGGGGCGGAGGAGCTGCTCGACTCGCTGGCGGACAAGTCGTTCGTGGAGGTCTCCGGCGGCCGCTACCGGATGCTGGAGACCATCCGCGCCTTCTGCGCCGAACACCTCGCCGCCGAGGAGCCCGCCGTACGCCGCGCGCACGCGGAGCACTTCCTGGCCCTGGCCGAGGAGGCCGACGCCCACCTGCGGCGCGAGGGGCAGCTCGACCGGCTGGAGCGGCTGGCTGCCGAGCACGACAACCTGATGGCGGCCCTGGGGTGGGCCGTCGAGGCGGGCGAGGTGGCGACCGGGATGCGGCTGCTGGGGGCGATGTCGTCCTATCTGTGGATGCGCGGCATGCGGAGCGCCGCCGCCGGACCGGCGCTCGCGCTGCTGGAGGCCGCCGGTGACGTGCCCGACCCCGAGCTGGGCGACGACTACGTGCTGTGCCTGCTGACGGCGGTGAGCGGCGGCCTCACCCCGGCCGTCCGCGAGCCGTGGACCCGGGCCGCCGAGACGCTGGTGACGCGCGGCGAGCGGGGTCGGCGCAGGCCGTTGCTGGCGTTCCTGTGGCCGATGGTCACCGCCGGGGGCGACCACCCGCAGATCACGATCCGGGTGATCCGGCAGGCCGCCGCCAGCCCCGACCCGTGGGAGCGGGCCGTCTCCCGGCTGGTGTGGGCCTACCCGCAGATGGCGGAGGCCGACTTCGGCGCGGCCGAGCGCGGGCTGGACACGGCGCTGGCCGGCTTCCGGGCGCTGGGCGACCGGTGGGGGGCGGCGCTGGTGCTCGACGCGCTCGCCTGGATGGCGAGTGTGCGCGGCGACGACGCGACGGCGCTGGCCCGCGTCGAGGAGGCGGTGGCGCTGGCCGAACGGCTGGGGGCCGCCGAGGACCTGGCCGACCTGCTGTGCAACCGGGGCGACTACCGCATCCGCCACGACCTGGCCGGCGCCAGGGCCGACTACGAGCGGGCCGCCGAGGTGGCGCGGCGGGTCGGGCTGCCCACGTACGTCGGCACGGCGCTGCGCGGGCTCGGCGACGCCGCCTACCAGGAGGGCGACCTGGCCGGGGCACGCGGCCTCTACGAGCAGGCGGTGCGGCTGGCCGACCCGCAGTGGCTCAAGAGCTCGGGCAGCAGGGCGCGGCTGCTGGTGGGCATGGGCAGGCTCGCACGGGCCGAGGGCGACCTTACGGCGGCCAGGGCCGCGTTCGTGCAGGCCGTGGAGGTGTCGCTGACGGTGGGGGCGATCCCCGAGTGCGCCCGGCCGATCGAGGCGCTGGCCGTGCTGGAGACGTACGCCACCGTCCCGGACGCCGGGCGGGCCGCGAGGCTGCTGGGGGCCGCGGCCGGGATCCGCGGCGCCGAGTCCGCCGACCCCGAGGTGGCGCGCGCCGCCGCGGCCGTGCGCGACCTGCTCGGCGAGCCTGAGTACGCGCGCGTCAGGGGCGAGGGGGCGGGCCTGGGCATCGCCGAGGCGTGCCTGCTCGCCGGGGTCGCCCCGGCGGCCGTGGCGGCCTCACCCCTGCGCTCGATCAGCCGCTGAGGCCGGTGACTCACCGGTGAGCGGCCGGTGAGCGCCGCCGGGCAGGCTCGGCCGCATGGACATCCTGATCTCCGGCGCGAGCGTCGCCGGCCCCGCCCTCGCCTTCTGGCTCACCCGCCACGGCCACCGCGCCACGATCGTCGAACGCGCGCCCGCCCTGCGCGCGGGCGGCTACGCCGTCGACTTCCGGGGCGAGGCGCACCTGACGGTGCTGCGCCGGATGGGCCTGCTCGACGCCGTCGAACGCGAACGGACCCGGATGGGCGCCACCTGGAACGTCAACGAGGCGGGCAGGAAGCTGACCCGCATGCCCGAGGACCTGTTCGCCGGGGACGTGGAGATCCTGCGCGGCGACCTGGCCGCGATCCTGCACGAGGCGACCAGGGACGACACCGAGTACGTGTTCGGCGACTCCATCACCTCGATCTCCGAGGCCGGGGAGGTGACGTTCGAGAGCGGCGCGGCTCGGCGGTTCGACCTGGTGATCGGCGCCGACGGCCTGCACTCCAACGTGCGGGCGCTGACGTTCGGCCCGGAGCGGAGCCTCGTCCACCACCTGGGCCTCTACTGCGCGGTGTTCACCCTGGACAACTACCTGGGGCTCGACCACAGCGGCCTGGCCTACAACGTGCCGGGCCGGACGGTCGGCGTCTACAGCGCCAGGCACAACGCCGAGGCCAAGGCCATGTTCTGGTTCGCCTCGCAGCCGCTGGATCATGACCGGCGGGACGTGGCCGCGCAACGGCGGCTGCTGGCGGAGGTCTACGCCGGCGTCGGCTGGGAGACGCCCCGGCTGCTGGCCGCGATGGACGGGGCGCCCGACTTCTACTTCGACTCCGCCAGCCAGGTCAGGCTCGACCGCTGGTCACGGGGGCGGGTGGCGCTGCTCGGCGACGCCGCCTGGTGCCCGTCGCCGCTGTCGGGCATGGGCACCGGGCTGGCCGTCGTCGGCGCGTACGTGCTGGCGGGCGAGATCGCCGCGGCCGGGGCCGACCACCCGGCCGCGTTCGCCCGCTACGAGCGGGTCATGCGCGGCTACGCCACCGCCTGCCAGAAGTCCGGCGAGGGCGTCAGCAAGTTCATGGTGCCCGACAGCAGGCTCATGGCCTGGCTGATCAACCAGAACTACAAGCTGCTGCCCTACATGCCGTGGAAGAAGGCGATCGCCAGGTCGGTGCGGAAGACGGCCGAGGCCGTCTCCCTGCCCGACTACGGCGTCACTCGCCCAGCCGCGCGAGCTCCTCGTCCACGACCTTAGGGTCGAGCTTCTTGAACAGCGGCACCGGCGGCGCGAGCGGGGTGCCCGGCTTGATCGGCCGGTGCTCCCAGCGGGCGGCGCCGTCGTAGTCGCCGGTGATGATCGGGTAGGACTGGCCGCCGTCCTCGTCGACCTCGCGGATCTCCGGCATGCCGGACCAGACGCCCTGGCCGCCCAGCATGGCGTGGACCTTGTTGGACGAGCTCGGCAGGAACGGCGTCAGCATCGTCTTGGCGTCGTCGACCACCTGGAGGGCGACGTGCAGGATCGACTTCTGCCGCTCCGGGTCGTCCTTGAGCTTCCACGGCTCCTGCTCGGCCAGGTATTTGTTGGCCTCGCGGACCACGTCGAGCGCCTCGGTGATGGCGTTCTTGAACCGGGAGCGGCCCAGCTCGGCGCCCACCGGGGCGAACGCGCCGCGCGAGCGCTCCAGCAGCGCCCGGTCGGCGTCGGTCAGGTCGCCGGCCTCGGGCACCACGCCGAAGTTCTTCGACGCCATGGAGATCGACCGGTTGACCAGGTTGCCCCACGCGGCGACCAGCTCGCCGTTGTTGCGGTTGACGAACTCCTGCCAGGTGAAGTCGGTGTCCTGGTTTTCGGGCCCGGCCACGGCGATGTAGTAGCGCAGCGCGTCGGCGTCGTAGCGGGCCAGGAAGTCGCGCACGTAGATGACGACCTGGCGGGAGGAGGAGAACTTCTTGCCCTCCATCGTCAGGAACTCGCTGGAGACCACCTCGGACGGCACGTCGAGCTTGCCGAGCTCGCCCGGGCGGCCGTCGCGGGCGCCGATGCCGCTGTAGCCGAACAGCATCGCCGGCCAGATCTCGGCGTGGAAGACGATGTTGTCCTTGCCCATGAAGTAGTAGCCGCGCGCGTCGGGGTTCTGCCACCACTGGCGCCAGGCGTCGGGGTCGCCGGAGCGCCTGGCCCACTCAATGGAGGCCGACAGGTAGCCGATGACCGCGTCGAACCACACGTACAGCCGCTTGTTGGGCTGGTCGCGCCAGCCGTCGAGCGGGATGGGCACGCCCCAGTCGAGGTCGCGGCTGATCGCCCGCGGCTGCAGGTCGCCGAGCAGGTTGAGGGCGAACTTGAGCACGTTGGGCCGCCACTCGCCCTGCTTGGACTGCAGGTAGGTGCCGAGCACCTCGGCGAAGGCGGGCAGGTCGAGCATGAAGTGCTCGGTCTCGGCGAAGACCGGGGTCTCGCCGTTGATGCGGCTGACCGGGTTGATCAGGTCGATCGGGTCGAGCTGGTTGCCGCAGTTGTCGCACTGGTCGCCGCGCGCGCCGTCGTAGCCGCAGATGGGGCAGGTGCCCTCGATGTAGCGGTCGGGCAGGGTGCGCCCGGTCGACGGGGAGATGGCGCCCATCGTGGTCTTGGGGAAGATGTAGCCGTTGTCGTAGAGACCCTTGAAGATCTGCTGCGTGACGGCGTAGTGGTTCTTCGTCGTCGTGCGGGTGAACAGGTCGTAGGACAGCCCCAGCCCGGTCAGGTCCTCGGCGATGACGCGGTTGTAGCGGTCGGCCAGCTCCCTGGCCGTGACGCCTTCCTTGTCGGCCTGCACCTGGATCGGGGTGCCGTGCTCGTCGGTGCCGGAGACCATCAGCACCTTGTTGCCCGCCATCCGCTGGTAGCGGCTGAAGATGTCGGACGGCACGCCGAACCCGGAGACGTGCCCGATGTGGCGGGGGCCGTTAGCGTACGGCCACGCGACGGCGGTCAGAATGTGCTGGGACATGGGTCCAAGCCTACGGGCCGACGCCGCGCGCCTCGAACGAATTGCTAGCGCGAGGTTGCCGAACTTTCCTCACGTGTGACGGCCTCGGCGGCCTCTTCGGCGGCCTTGGCGGCGACGTCGATGGACGACTCGCGGGTGCGGCGGATGCCGAGGATGCTGATGAACAGCGAGGCGAAGATCGTCTGGAAGCTCATGATGAGCGCCGTCGCCGACGGCACGACCAGGCGCAGCGACTCGCGCGGGTCGAGCTCGCCGAAGTCGCGCACCTGCCAGTGGACCAGCGAGGCCACCAGGCCGACCAGACCGGCCAGGGCCAGCAGGCCGCCGACGATCAGGCCCTTCTCCAGGCTGACGATGTCGATGAGCCTGCGCACCCGGGACGACTCCGGCAGGAAGCCCTCCTCGGCCGCGTAGACCTTGGTGAACAGCGCGAACAGGGCCGCCTGGAAGCCGATCACCACCGCGGCCGACGCGCCGACCAGCGTGTCGACGTCGAAGGCCAGCTCGCCGATCTCGACCGGCCCGAACGTCAGCGCGGTGCCCGCGACCAGCCCCAGCACCATGAGCAGGATGCCCGGGTAGAAGAACAGCCACTTGGGGCTGTAGAGCAGCAGGAAGCGCAGGTGACGCCAGCCGTCGCGCCAGGAGCGCAGGTGGGGCGGGCGGGAGCGGCCGTCGGGCGAGAGCGTGGTCGGCACCTCGCGCACGTCGAGCCCCGACAGCGTCGAGCGCACGACCATCTCGCTGGCGAACTCCATGCCCCCGGTCTGCAGGTGCAGCTTGAGGATGGAGTCGCGGCGGAAGCCGCGCAGCCCGCAGTGGAAGTCGCCGATCGCCGACGGGAAGAACAGCCGGCCGATGAACGAGAGCACCGGGTTGCCCAGGTAGCGATGCAGCGGCGGCATCGCGCCCGGGGCGATGCCTCCCTTGAACCGGTTGCCCATCACGAGGTCGGCGCCGTCGCGCAACTGCTCGACGAACGGGAGCAACGAGGTGAAGTCGTAGGAGTCGTCGGCGTCACCCATGATCACGTAGCGGCCGCGCGCGGCGCGGATGCCACCCATCAGGGCGTTGCCGTAGCCCTTCTCGTCCACGTGGACGACGCGGGCGCCGGCGTCACGGGCGAGCTGCTGCGAGCCGTCCGTGCTGCCGTTGTCGGCGATCAGGACCTCGCCCTCGATGCCGTGCTCCTCCATGCACGCCAGTGCCTTGCGCACACAGACTTCCACGGTCTCCGCCTCGTTGAGGCAGGGCATGACCACCGTCAGTTCCACGTCTCAACCCTTCAGTTAAGGCTCTTCCAGCACACCATCATGCCGTGTGCCCGTCCATGGTCGGGGCAAGTCACCGAAACGACTGGCATTCTTTACAGCATGGTGAGCGTCGCGGAGATTACCCCTGTGGACCACTCCGCCCCAGGCCGGACGGCTCGTGCGCGGGCTTTCCTGGGCCGTCATCGGGTGTTCGCCGCAGCGTTCGCCGCGGGTGCGGTGCTGCGGCTGATCACCATGCTCGGCTACGGCCCGGCGATGTGGTTCAACGACTCCTACGAGTACGTGTCGGTGGCGCTGCACCCCCGGCCGCACCCGATCCGGCCCGACGGCTACGGGTTCTGGCTGCTGCTGCTCAAGCCGTTCCACAGCTTCACGCTGGTGACGCTGACCCAGCACCTGATGGGCCTGGCCACGGCGGCGCTGATCTACGCGCTGCTGCGGCGCAAGTTCGCGCTGCCGAAGTGGGGGGCGACGCTGGCCGCCGCGCCGGTGCTGTTCGACGCCTACCAGATCCAGCTCGAACAGCTGATCATGTCGGACTCCATGTTCACGCTGCTGGTCGTGGGCGTGATCACGCTCGTGCTGTGGAACCGGCGCATGTCGTGGAAGGTCGGCGCGGTCGTCGGACTGCTGCTGGCGCTGACCTGGCTGACCCGCTCGATCGGGCTGCCGATCCTCGCGCTCGTCGTGCTCTACCTGCTGGTCAAGCGCACCGGTTGGAAGCCGGTCGCGGCCGTGGTGACGGCCTGCGCGCTGCCGGTCGCCGCCTACATGGGGTGGTTCGCGGCAAGTTTCGGCAAATTCGCGATGACCAACAGCGACGGCCTCATCCTCTACATGCGCACCGCGATCTTCGCCGACTGCGACAAGATGAACATCGACCCCTACAAGGAGGTCGAGCTCGTCCTGCTGTGCATCAACGACCCGGTGCACGAGCGCAAGGACTACGCGCAGTGGTATCTGTGGGGCCAGGGCAGCGGCGACGGCGAGGGCACCGGCGAGGTGCTGCACCGCTGGGGCACCGGCAAGAAGTTCACCGACGTCACCAACGAGGCGGCCAGCGCGTTCGCCATGCGGGCGATCATGTCGCAGCCCGGCGACTACCTGGGCGTGGTGGCGCGCGACTTCCTGCGCTCCTTCCACTGGGGCCGGCCGGTCTTCCCCGACGCCGCGACCTACAACATGTACGAGTTCAAGCCCTACTACGAGCTCGACAGCACCGGCAATCCCAAGCGGCTGCCCAACTGGCCGTCCTACCAGGGCTGGACCCACACCGACGCGTTCGCCTACGAGCAGGGGCCGCCCGAGACCAAGATCGTCTCGCCCTGGGCCGACATCATGAGCGGCTACCAGAAGGTGTTCTACCTGCGCGGCATCATGCTCGCCGGGATCATGCTGATCGGCCTCTACGGCATCGCGGTGCGCTGGCGGACGCTGGGCGGGCCGGTGGTGCTGCCGTGGCTGGGCGCGTTCGGGCTGCTGCTGGCTCCGGCGGCGACGGCCGAGTTCGACTACCGCTACGTGCTGCCCGCCGTGCCGCTGGCCTGCATCGCGGCGGCGATCACGCTGCGGCGGGGCGTCACTTGGGCGCCGTCTTCACCCAGGAGTCGACGAGCATCCGCGACCACCACTCCGCCTGCGTGATCGTCTCGGCCGACAGCACCGGATAGAGCCAGCCGAAGTTGATCAGGACGATGAGCGCGAACGCCCCCACGGCCGCGGCCCCGGCCGCTCGCCGCGCCGGGGCGGCGTCCGCCTTGCCGAGCGCGAGCCCGGCGACGAGCGTGGCCGCCAGGGCCATGAACGGCACCAGCGGGATCATGTAGAACAGGTACATCGTCCGGTTCTGCGCCAGCGCGTAGTAGAACCAGGGCAGCCAGCCCGCCGCGTAGGCCAGCAGCACGGCCCCGGCCCGCCAGTCGCGGCTGGAGACGTACCAGGCGACGAGGCCGAGCAGCGCCAGCGCCGAGCCGTACCAGAGGGCGGGGGTGCCGACGCCGAGCACGGCCTGCGAGCAGGCGTCGGAGCCGCAGGCGGACGGCGGGATGCCGGTCGGGTAGTGGAACGACACCGGCCTGAACAGCAGCGGCCACGTCCACGGCTCGGACATGTACGGGTGATAGTCGGTCAGCCCGGTGTGGTAGCCGAGCACCTGGAACTGGTACTCCAGCCACGACCGGGCCGAGTCGACGACGAAGAACAGCGGCCCGGACGAGGTGGCCTGCTCCCAGTTGCGGCCCCAGCCGTTGTCGGTGACGAACCAGGTCGTCCACGACAGCACGTACGTGATCGCGGGCACGGCGGCGAGCGCGGCCAGCCAGCGGGGCCCGTCGAGCGCGAGGGTCTCCCGGTACGGCTGCCGCATGCCGACGGCGCGGCGGGCGCCCAGGTCCCACATGAGGGACATGACGGCGAAGGCGATCAGGAAGAAGATCCCCGACCACTTCACCGCGCACGCCGCGCCCAGGCAGACCCCGGCGGCCATGCGCCAGGGCCGCAGCCCGAGCGACGGCCCCGGACCGCCCTCGTACCAGTCGACGAGCTTCTCCCTGGCCCGGTCGCGGTCGACCACCAGGCAGGCGAAGGCGGCGAGCACCCAGAACATCAGGAAGATGTCGAGCAGCGCGGTGCGCGAGAGCACGAAGTGCAGCCCGTCCAGGGCCAGCAGCAGACCGGCGAAGCAGCCCAGCAGCGTCGAGCGGGTCATCCGCCGCGCCACCCGGGCCAGGATCAGGATCGACAGCGTCCCCACCAGCGCCGCCGCGAACCGCCAGCCGAACGGCGTCATGCCGAACAGCCACTCGCCCACCGCGATCATCCACTTGCCGAGCGGCGGATGCGCGACATAGAGCGCGCACTCATGGGCGTCGGCGCACTGCTTGAAGATGTCCAGGTTGCCGGTGATCAGCCGCTTGTCGGCGACGGGGTCCTTGGCGGTGCCCAGCATCGCGCGCTCCGCGCCGTACGTGAGCAGCGCGTACGCGTCCTTGATGTAGTACGTCTCGTCGAAGACGACGGCGTGCGGCTCGCCGAGCCGGAAGAAGCGGAGGATCCCGCCGAAGACCGCCACGAGGACCGGGCCCAGCCAGCCCCACAGCGGGCCTTCCTGCATGGGCGGGACCAAGCGCTGCCGCGAAACCCCCCAGTTCTTCACGATCCGCACACTATGGCGTCGAGGATCTTCTGTGAACCGCGTCGTAAAGCTCGCGCTTGGGCACGCCCGCGCCCTTGGCCACGTCCGCGACGGCGGTCTTGGCCGGCTCCCCGGCGGCCACCCGGCGGTCCACCTCGGCCACGAGCGCGTCGATGTCCGGCGGCCCGTCGTCGGGCGTGAACCCGGCGACCACGACCGTGATCTCGCCCTTCACGCCGTCCGCCGCCCAGGCCGCCAGCTCGCCCAGGCCGCCGCGCCGGACCTCCTCGTAGGTCTTCGTCAGCTCGCGGCAGACCGCCGCCTGCCGGTCGTCGCCGAACGCGGCGGCCATCGCCGCCAGCGAGTCGTCCAGCCGGTGCGGCGCCTCGAAGAACACCATCGTGCGCTCCTCGCGCGCCAGCGCGGCCAGACATCGGGCCCGGTCGCCGGCCTTGCGCGGCGGGAAGCCCTCGAAGCAGAACCGGTCACTCGGCAGCCCCGAGACGGCCAGCGCCGTCGTGACGGCGCTCGGCCCCGGCAGCGCGGTCACCGTGACGCCCGCGTCGACCGCCAGCCTGGTCAGCCGGTAGCCGGGATCGGAGACGCCCGGCATGCCCGCGTCGGTGATCACCACGACGGTGCGGCCGTCCTTGAGCGTCTCGACGAGCTCCTGCGCGCGGCCCGCCTCGTTGGCGTCGTAGTAGGACACGACCCGGCCGCCGATCTCCACCCCCAGCTCCCCGGCCAGCCTGCGCAGCCTGCGGGTGTCCTCCGCGGCCACCACGTCGGCGCTCTCCAGCACCTCGCGCAGCCGCGGCGAGACGTCGCCCGCCTGGCCTATCGGGGCCCCTGCCAGCACCAACCTGCCCTGTCGTGTCACCCGACCATTGTGACAGGGCACCCGGATTGCCCCGTGTTTCTTGGGTAAGCACCGGCTTCCGCACCGTACGATGGCCGAATGGCGGTGACCGATTTCCCGTACCAGACCTCCGGCGGCGAGCCGAAGCCTGGCGCGAGCAGTCCCCCTGGTTCGTCCGTGCGCGCGCGCATGATCCCCCCGATGCCCGGCAAGGCGCTGTGGGGCTGGATCGGACCGCTGCTCGTCACCGTCTTCGGCGGCGTGCTGCGCTTCACCGGGCTGGGACACCCGAACGCCGTCGTCTTCGACGAGACCTATTACGCCAAGGACGGCTATTCGCTGATCACCTGGCTGGTCGAGCGCGTCACGATCAAGGACGCCGACAAGGCGATCCTGGCCGGCAACACCGACATCTGGCAGAAGTGCACCGACGACCTGGGGCCGTGCGCCTCCTACGTCGTGCATCCGCCGCTCGGCAAGTGGATGATCGGCGCGGGCGAGTGGCTGTTCGGGCTCACCCCGTTCGGCTGGCGCTTCGCCGCCGCGGTCATCGGCACGCTGTCGATCCTGATCCTGGCGCGGGTGGCGCGGCGGATGACCCGCTCGACGCTGCTGGGCTGCTTCGCCGGTCTGCTGC
Source organism: Nonomuraea sp. NPDC003214 (assembly GCF_053590035.1). Classification (NCBI taxonomy): domain Bacteria; kingdom Bacillati; phylum Actinomycetota; class Actinomycetes; order Streptosporangiales; family Streptosporangiaceae; genus Nonomuraea; species Nonomuraea sp. NPDC003214. The sequence continues at coordinate 317,471 of NZ_JBSFSX010000010.1, forward strand.
TGGCGCTGGACGGGCTGCACTTCGTGCTCTCGCGCACCGCGCTGCTCGACATCTTCCTGATGTTCTGGGTGCTCGCCGCCTTCGCCTGCCTGGTGGTCGACCGCGACCGCGCCAGGGAGAAGCTCGTCGACTGGTACGAGAGCTCGCCGCTGACCCCGCAGGGCCCCTCGCTCGGCTGGCGGCCCTGGCGCATCGCCGCCGGGGTCTGCCTGGGCGCGGCGATGGGGGTCAAGTGGTCGGGGCTGGCGTTCGCGGTGGCCTTCGCGATCCTGTCGCTGCTGTGGGACTTCGGGGCGCGCCGGGCAGTCGGCCTGCGCCACCCCTACCAGGGGGCGTTCGCCAAGGACGTGCCCAACGGGGTCGTCGCCTTCGCCCTCGTGCCGTTCGTCACGTACATGGCGACCTGGACGGGCTGGTTCGCCACCGCCACCGGCTACGGGCGCAAGTGGGACCAGGCCACCTCGTCGGGCAACCCGTTCTTCTTCCTCATCGACTCGGCCCGCTCCTGGGTGGAGTACCAGTGGCAGGTCTTCAGCTTCCACAACGACCTGGCCACCTCCCATCCCTACATGTCGGAGCCGTGGTCGTGGCCGCTGCTGCTGCGGCCCGTCGCCTTCCACTACGAGGGCAAGCAGCAGGTGTGCGGGGCTCCCGACTGCTCGGAGGCGGTGCTCGGGGTGGGCACGCCGGTGATCTGGTTCGGCGCGCTGGCCGCCCTGGTGACGCTCATCGCCTGGTACGTGGGCAACCGCGACTGGCGGGCCGGGGCCGTGCTTCTCGCCTACGCGATGGGGTGGCTGCCCTGGTTCTACTTCGCCTTCGCCGAGAACCGAACAATGTTCCTTTTCTACGCGATCCCGATGGTGCCGTTCATGGTGCTGGCGATCACCCTGTGTGCCGGATGGCTGATAGGGCCCACGGTCCGCACCGACGACGGCCGCCTCCCGATGCGCCGCACCACCGGCGCCGCCCTCGTCGGAGCCTTCGCACTGCTCGCTTTGATCAACTTCTGGTGGCTTCATCCTGTACTGTCGGCCGAAGTCATTCCCTACAGCGACTGGAACGCGAGGATGCTCTTCGACAAGCTATGGATCTAACCCGGTCACAGTCCATTACATAGTGATTTCGTAGGGTAGTCGCTGTGCAAGACCCAATACGCACCGGATTCGGTCATCGTCAGGCCTGGGGTCCATACGGCAAACTTCGAGGCATGAGTGCACCAGACGTCACCGCGCTTCTCGCCGAGTTGGAGCGGTCCCAGCCGGACCTCGCCGACGACGCCAGGACCGCCGTCGAATGGCTGACCGGCGGCGAGCCGCTGGAAACGGTGACCCAGCTCGACGTGTGCGAATTCCTCTGGTACACGCTGCCGCTCAAGGTGGGCGGCGACCACGAGCGCCTGGCCTCCTCGCTGGGCAGGCTGCTGCAACTCGGCGGGCTCGAACGCTACGCCGCGCTGTGCGTCTCGCCGACCACCGCGCAGATCCTGCGCGCCTACGCCCGCGAGGGTGAGGAAGCAGGCACCGCCGCCTACCAGGAGGCGCTCGAAGCCACCGGCGTCCTGCCGCCCGACGTGCCCGAACTGCGCTGGAGCATGATCATGGGGCCGGAGGAGCTCGGCGCCCACGTCGCCTGCTCGGCCGCCCTGGAGCTCGCCATCGTCGCCGGCGAGAGCGTCGACCGCGTCGCCCTGACCCGCCGCTGGCTCACCGAGCCGCGCGCCGACCTCGGCGGCGACAGCTGGCTGCACCGCGTCCACGGCGAACGCCTCAACCGCTGGGTCCTCGGCCGCGGCCCCGCCCGGCGCGAGCTCGCCCAGCCCTTCGAGGTCCGCCTGTACGCGCCCGTGACCCCGCAGCCGCTGCCCGCCCTGCACAAGCTGCTGTCGCTGGCCGCCTCCGACATAAACCTGCCGCTCCGCCTGGCGCCCTCGCCCGAGGCGCTGCGCCTGCGCGAACTCGCCGAACGCGACCTGGGCGCGCTCAGCCGCGACGGCTCCCGCCTGGCCATCACCGACCACGGCCGCGCCCTGCTCGCCTCCCCCGACGCCATGTGGGAGGCCGTCACCCGGCTGCTGCTGGCCCGGGGCGAGCACGAGTTCGAGGTGTCGGCGCGGGAGGCGGCGCTGATGCTGCTCGCCGACGGCGTCCTCATGTCACCCGCCCAGCTCCGCGAACGGGTCGCCGAGGTCGTCGGCGGCGAGGGCTGGCACCCGGCGACGGGCCTGGACGACGTGTCCGCGCCCATCAACGCCCTCGTCGGCCAGCTCACCGCCCTCGACCTGGCCTTCGGCGACGACCTGGCCGTCCGCCTGACGCGCACCGGCCAGTTCGCCGCCCTGGCCGCCCTGCGCGCCCACGCGCTGCGGCCCCGCAAGTACGTCAACTCCACCTGAGAACGCCGAAACGCCCGCCTTCCCGGAGGAAGGCGGGCGTCCCGACGTGTAAACCGATGTGCAGGTCGCCTCTCGGCGAAAGGCACAACGCGGCTCCAGCCGAACGGTAGTCCGCGAAGGCAATAGGTGAGGCCCGGGGACACTGGACACACCGGCTACGTGGTGTATAACCACAAGCCCCCCTGACCCATTCCCCGGAGCCGGAGACTTTTCGACGCACCCCCGAACGTCTCAACCGGTGAGCAGGGCGTGGAGGCGGCCGCGTCCTCGGCGTCGATCGCCGACCCTACTGCCGCCCACGCCTCGGTCATGCCGGGCACACTAGGCGCGGCGACCGACAAACCCGTCGCGTGCGTGGGAGGCCCAGTCGTGCAGGGCGTCGGTGTGGCCGGCGGCGTCGAGGTTCAGGGCGGCCTCGATGAGGGCCAGGTGGGTGAACGCCTGCGGGTAGTTGCCGAGCATGGCGCCGTCGGCGGCCATCTCCTCGGCGAACAGGCCGAGCGGGCGGGCGCGGGCGCACAGCGTCTCGAACCGGTCGCGTGCCTCGGCGGTACGGCCCGCCAGCACGAGCGCCGACACCATCTCGAACGAGCACATCAGGAACGCCCCCTCCGGCCCGTCGACGCCGTCGCCGGTGGCGTCCGGGTCGTAGCGGTGGACCAGGGCGCCCCCTTCGCCGAGCCGGGCCTGGATGTGGTCGAGGGTGCCGAGCACGCGCGGGTCGCGGCAGTCGAGGAAGCCGACGAGCGGCACCCGCAGCAGCGACGCGTCGGCGTCGGGCGAGCCGTACGACTGCGTGAACGCGCCGATCTCCCGGTCGAAGCCGCGCGTGAGGATCTCGTCGCGGGCGGCGTCGCGCTCGCGCCGCCACGCGTCGATCGGGGCGCCGGTCGAGCCCGTGGCCTCGGCCAGCCGGACGGCGCGGTCGAAGCACACCCAGGCGTACAGGGTGGTGTAGGTCCAGTGGCGTGGGTTGTGGCGCACCTCCCAGGGGCCGTCGCCGGGTTCGCGCCAGCGGGCCGCGCACTGGTCGACGAGCCGCCACAGGCTGTCCAGCTCGTCGCCGGTGAGGTCGCCGGTGACGTCGTGGTAGGCGAGGGCGGCGTCGAGCACGTGGCCGTAGCCGTCGAGCTGGTGCTGGTGGAAGCCGTCGTTGCCGACGCGGACGGGCCGCGACCCGGCGTAGCCGTCGAGGTGGCCGAGCGTCGTCTCCCCGGGGACCTCGCCCCCGTCGACGGCGAACATGGGCGGCAGCCGGTCGTGGCAGCTCGCGCACCGGTCGAGCACGAACCGCAGGTAGCGGCCCGCCTCCTCGCGGTGGTCCAGGCGCAGCAGCGCGAGGACGGTGAGCGCGCAGTCGCGCTGCCAGGCGTAGCGGTAGTCCCAGTTGCGCGGGCCGCCCGGCCATTCGGGCAGCGACGTGGTGGGGGCGGCCAGCAGCGCCCCGGTCTCGTCGTACAGCAGGCCGCGCAGCACCACCGCGCTCTGCCGCACCTCGGCCGCGCCGACGCCGGAGTAGCCGGACCGTGCCGACCAGGACCGCCACGACCGTACGGTCTCGTCGAGGAGCGCGTGGGCGTCGGCGGGGGCGCGCTCGCCGGTGTAGGCGAGCGTGAACGCCACGGACTCGCCCTCGCGCAGCGACGCCTCGGGCGGGCCGGTGAGGACCGCCCCGTCGTCCTCCACGAGCGTGTCGTCGCGCCGGGTCCAGCGGGCGTCGCGGGTGGCGTAGCCGGGCCTGGCCAGCACGCGGGAGCGGACGAGCGCCCGGCCGCGCTCGCAGGTGGCGAGCCGGACCAGCCGGTGGACGGGTTCGAGACCGCCGTCGCCGGTGGTGGCGAGGAAGTCGTGCACGGCCACGACGCCGTCGGGGCCCTCCCAGCGGGTCCGCAGCACCAGCGTCTCGTCCAGGTAGCGGCGCTCGCGCACCGATGCGCCGTCGACGGTCAGCTCCCACGCGCCGCCGCCGCGCCGGTCGAGCAGCCTGGCGAACAGGCTGGGCGCGTCGAAGCGCGGCGCGCACATCCATTCGACGGCGCCGTCCGGGCCGACGAGGGCGCCGGTGTGGCAGTCGGACAGGAAGGCGTACGCGCCGATCGGCGGACAGTCGCTCATCGTCCCCTCATCCCCGCCGCGGCTCCCGAGTCGGCAGGTCAGGGCTGCCCGGAGGGCTCGGCGGCTAAACCGGGCGGGCCGCCCGCGCCCCGCAGGCCGTGCTCGGCGGCGAGCTGCTGCGGGGACACGCCGTCGAGCAGCCGGTCGAGCTCGCCCATCAGGAAGCCGCACTCACGCACCGGATGCTCGGTGGGGCAGTCGAGGGCGTGCCGCAGCACCTCCTGGGCGGTCCGGGCGCGGGCGACGAGCGCGTCCAGCGCGGCCAGCGTGCCGGTGACCTCCTCCCGCCAGCGCGCTCCCGGCGCGTCCAGCACCGCGCCCGCCGTGTCGAGCGGGATGCCGAGAAGCTGCGCCGTCCGCAGGAAGGCCAGCCGGCGCAGCTCCTCGACGCCGTAGACGCGCCTGCCCTGCCTGCGGCCCACCGGCCGCACCAGCCCGCGTTCGTCGTAGTAGCGCAGCGCGGAGGCGTTCAGGCCGAGCCGCCGGGCCGCCTCACCGATCGGGATCAGGTCCATGTCTCCCATTTGACTTCAACCCGGCTTGAACCGCTTGGCTGAATTCATGCCAACCACGACATCCTGGATCGACGGCCGTTCCTACGACTCGCCCTTCACGCATCCGGTGGGGTGGGTGGGCCGGATGGCGGGCCGGTTCATGCTCTGGACGAATCGGCACCAGAAGGAGATCCTGCCCCTGGTCGCCGCCGGGCCCGGGCAGCGGGTCCTGGAGATCGGCTACGGCGCGGGCGGCCTGGCCCGGCTGCTCTGCGCGACCGGCGCGCGGGTGTGCGGCGTCGACCCGTCACCCGACATGCGCCTGCTCGCCGCCCGCCGCGCGCCCGCCGCCGACCTGCGGCTCGGCACCGCCTCCGACACCGGCTTCCCCGACCGGGCGTTCGACCGGGTGGTCTCGGTCAACACCGTGGCGATCTGGCCGGAGCTCGCCCCGGCCGTGCGCGAGCTGCACCGCGTCACCCGGCCGGGCGGCCGGGCGCTGATCGCCTGGCACGGCGGCTCCGCGCCGTCCCGGGTGGCGCGCGGCCTGCGCATGTCCGACGCCGACCTGGACCGGGTACGGGCCGCGCTCGGCGACGTGTTCGACCGGGTGGACCGGGAGGAGCTGTCCGGCCTCACGGTCTTCGTCGCTCACCGATAGTCGATCACCCGCTCGCTCCTGCCGGGGTAGACCATGACGAGGACGTGCTGCGGGGTCCACGCCTCCCAGTCGGGCTCGCGGTAGTGCACCCGGACCCGATAGCGGCCCGCGCCCCGGACGGCCAGGTTCGGCAGCCCCTCCCCGGACATGGCCTCCACCAGCTCCAGCACCCCGGTCGGGCTCTCGTAGCCGAGCTCCACGACCCGGTCCCAGCCCTTGGTCTCGACCGGCGGCCGGCGGTCGTACGCCTCACCGGTCAGGCAGTTGGTGTAGTCGGAGTGGGTGGTGATCAGCAGGTGGCCGCGCCGGGCGGCCACGAGCCCGTCGTCCTGGGCCCTGTTCAGCAGGTCGTCGTCCAGCGCCTCCTCGGTCTCGTCGGCCTCCATCACGCCGTAGTCGGTCAGCATGCGGTCGTGGGCCACGCGTACCGGCCTGATCCTCGGCCGGTGCCTGGCGCGGTCGCACACGGCCTGTTCGGCGGCCTCCTCCGCCTCCCAGGCGGCCTGGTCGGCGGCCTGGGCACGCCGCAGCACGTCGGCCGCCGGCGGGCAGATCGGGGCGATGGCGTACGCCTCCGTGGGCTCGCCGCGGAAGGCCGCGCACCGCTGCCGTCCGTAGGCGAGGGCGAGGTGGTCGCCCATCTTCGTGAACCTGCCGTCCTGGCGCAGCCCGCAGAGGTAGGCGCCCGTGCCGGACTCGCAGCCGCCGGTCGTGATGGGCCCCGGGGTCAGGTCGGCGGCGGGGAGGAACGCCAGCGCCCCCAGGGCCGTCGCTCCCGCCACACCCCGCCGGAACCACCGCGAACGCACCATCCTGCGCGTCCGGAGCCTGGGACCGCGCGCGGCGACCAGCACGCAGAGGGCGGCGATCGTGGGCGCGACGTCGTTCTGGAGGAAGAAGCGCGCTCCCTCGACGCCGCCCCACATCTCCAGGCACTGCCGGTCGATCGCCATGTCCACGCCGAACGCGATCAGGCCGTGGCCGTACAGGAGCAGGGTCGCCACCGCGGTCACCCGGGCCAGCACCCGCCCGATCCGGGGCCGCCCCAGCCGGGTCGTCAGCCAGTGCGCCCCGAAGGCCGCCACGATCAGCGGCGCCGCGTTGTACCAGAGCAGCGGCACCCGTTCCACCAGCGGCCACACCCTGTCCGGGATCTCCCAGCGCAGGTCGGCGCCGGGGCAGAACCCGCTGGAGAAGTATCCGAACGCCAAGGTCTCCCCGGTCAGCGACAGCAGGTAGGCGACCCCCGCCGCCGTCGCCGTCAGCGCGGCCGACCACCATAATCGTGATCTTCGAGTCATGCCCCCAGAACTTACCCCGCGACCCCGACAAGCCCGCCGTCCACGACGAGGTCCTGGCCGGTGATGTACGAGGCGTCGTCGGAGGCCAGGAAGGCCACGGCCGCCGCCACGTCCTCCGAGCGCCCCAGCCGCCCGAGCGCCACCTGGGCCGTGGCCGCCGCGGCGGCGTCGTCGTCCATGGCGCCCCGGAACATGGGCGTGTCGATGTACCCGGGGCTGACCGAGTTGACGCGGATGCCGCGCCCGCCGAGGTCGGCCGCGAGGGTGCGGGCCAGGTTGTGCACGGCGGCCTTGGTGGCCGAGTAGACGGACGCGATCGCCAGCCCGCGATGGAGGGTCCACGAGGCGTTGATCACCACGGAGGCGCCCGCGCCCATCAGCGGCAACGCCTTCTGCACGGTGAAGAACACGCCCTTGAAGTTGACGTCCACGGAGGTGTCGAAGTCCGCCTCGGTGAGGTCGGCGCTGGGGGCGAAGATGCCGACGCCCGCGTTGGCCACCACCACGTCCAGCCGCCCGAACCGCTCGGCGATCCGGCGCATCAGCTCGTCACGGTCTCCCGCGCTCGCCACGTCGCCGCGTACCGCGAGCACCCGGTCGCCGCCGTCGAGCTCCTTGACCGCCTGTGCCAGCCTGTCGTCGTCGCGGCCGGTGACGACCACGCTCGCCCCCTCGTCCAGGAGCCGCTTCGCCGTCGCCAGTCCCATGCCGCTCGTCGCGCCCGTGACCAGCGCGACCTTGCCGTCAAATCGTGTCATGGCTCGATTGTCGGGCGGCCTGGCGGACCCATCCAGACGCGGCTCAGCCTAGGTCTGGCACCACCAGTCAACCGGCCAGCCGCACCTGGCGGACGAGCAGGGTCAGCTTCTCCTCGGTGCCGGTGCCGGGCTGCGGGTTGTGCAGGAGCAGCCGGTGGTCGGGCCGTCCGGGCACCGGGACGCCGGTGAACTCGAAGACCAGCTCGCCGACCTCCGGGTGGGTGATCACCTTGACGCCCTGCGCGGTCTCGCCGACCTCGTGCTCGGCCCACAGCGCGGCGAACTCGGGGCTGGACTCCGACAGGTGGGCGGCCAGCCGGCCGAACTCCGGATCGTCCGGGTAGCGGGCCATGTCCCACCGGAACTGCCGCACCACGCCCGGCGCACCGGCGGCCCAGTCGCGGAACGCCGCCCGGTGGCGGGGGCTGGTGAAGAAGGCGATCAGGCAGTTGCGGTCCTCGTCCGCGTAGCCGAACACGGCCCGCGCGGCGTCGTTGACGGCGGCGAAGTTCCAGTGCCGGTCGAGCACGTACGCGGGCCGGGGCGACCACGCCTCCAGCACCCGCAGCAGCTCCTCGCGCAGCGGCTGACCGTCGTCGCCGGCCTCGCGGGGCGGCGGGTTGAGCCCGGCCAGCAGGTAGAGGTGCTCGCGTTCCATGGCGTCCAGCCGCAGCGCCCGGCTGACGGCGTCGAGCACGTCCCCGGACACCTGGATGTCGCGCCCCTGTTCCAGCCACGTGTACCAGGACACGCCGACGCCGGCGAGCACCGCGACCTCCTCGCGCCGCAGCCCGGGGGTCCGGCGCCGGCCGCCGCCGGGCATCCCGACCTCCTCGGGGGTCAGCCGGGCCCGCCGCGACCTGAGGAAGTCGCGCAGCTCCTCGCGCCGCCGCTGCTCACCGGCGGAGTGCAAAGGGGACATTCCTCAACCCTAGCCGCGCACGGCGGCGACCAGCCGCATCCCGCCCCAGAGCAGGGCGGCGAGCACCGCGACGAGCAGGTATTCGATGGCCGGGATGCGCACCACCTCGTCGAGGCTGCCCCAGCCCCGCACCGCGTAGACGGCCACGACGGCGGCCACGTAACCGGCCGCGAGCGCCCAGCGGGCCGGGACGCCGAGGCCGAGCCCGTGCATCTGGGTGAGGACGAACACGCCGAGGAAGCCGAACAGGAACATCGGCCACAGCCCGCCGGGCCCGGTGCTCATGACGGCGACCAGCGTGCCGTGCGCGGCGACCAGCAGCTCCAGGGTGAGCGTCCACCAGCGGTTCGTGTGGGCCCGGGTCAGGAAGAGGCTGCCCTGGAGCAGCAGCAGGAACATGTAGAAGAACCCGATCAGGTGCCCGCTGGTGGTCTCCATCGGGTGGTACCAGAACGTGTAGACGGCGGCCCAGCTGAACAGGTAGCCGTGGTAGCGGCGGGCGAAGTCGACGACCCCGGCGGAGATCGGCGCGGGCCGGCCGGCGAACAGGCCGCGGCGGCGGTTCTCCATGAGCAGGACCACGACGAGCAGCAGCACCACCGAGCCCTGCGAGCTGAAGATCGACACGTCCTGGGCGAGACCGTCGTAGAACACCTGGGTCTGGAGCTGGTGCAGCACGATGAAGCCGAAGTTGACCGCCAGCGCCACCACGTTGACCCGGTGGAGCCCGGAGGTGTAGCGGCGGACGCGGGTCTGCGCGTAGTAGATGACGCCCCAGAGCGCGAGCTGGTGTCCGGCGTAGCCGAGCCAGGCCGACAGGCGGGTCCAGACGGTCGGCTCGGGCAGCTTCCAGTAGTACCAGGCCGCGCCCTGGTCGGGCAGGAGCGCGACCTGGAGGCGCTGCCCCGCCACCCAGACCAGGCCCGTCAGCACGGCGCTGGCCACGACTCCCCAGAGCACGACCCGATTGCTCAGCATGCTGAACATTATGAACTACGGGACAATGTGCCGGTGGACGAGGGAGAGGCGATCCGCGGCGACATCGCCGCCTGGCCGACCGGGCGCCTGCTGTCGGTGGCGGCCCGCGTCGTGGAGGGGCGCTTCCACGCGTTCCTGGAGGCGCACGGCCTGACCCACGCCGGGCTGATCGCCCTGCACCACCTGGCGGCGGGCCCGCTCTCGCAGCGGGAGATCGCGGCGCTGTGCCGGGTGACCGACCAGACGATGAGCCGCACCGTCGAGCACCTGTGCCAGGCCGGCCACGTCGAGCGCCACCCAGACGACCGCGACCGCCGCCGCATGCTCGTACGGATCACCGAAGCGGGCGCCGCCGCACTGGCCGCCGCCCGCCACGAGGAACGCGCTTCCGAGCACCTGATGGGCTCCCTTGACGATTACGACTGGTTCCGCGAGCAGTTGATCAAGCTGATCGCAGCCGGCTGACCATCGGGAGCCGATGGGCGTCGGCCGCCCACAGCGCGACCGCGATGTAGAGCACCTGCTCCGGCACGCGCAGCCACAGGGGTGAGGCGTCCGGCACGTCGGCGACGGCCGCGTAGACGTTGGCCGGCAGCACCAGCAGGAAGAACAGCGCCAGGCAGAGCCCAGCGGCCCGCCGGGTGGCGCCGAGCACCAGTCCGGCCGCGCCCGCCAGCTCCAGCACGCCCGTCGCGTACACCATGAAGCTCGGGAACGGGACGAACGGCGGCATCATGGCGACCATCGACGCGTGGTTGGGCATGAACGTGACGCCCGCCGGGACGAAGTGGGCGCTGGCGGTGAGGACGAGCATGACCGCGAGCCCGTGCGCCGCGCTGACCTTCCAGGTGGCGAAGCGGCGGACGCCGAGCGCGCCCAGCAGCCTGAACAGCAGGAGCGCCCCGACCAGGACGCCGATGACGATGAACATGATCGATCCTCCCCTTGGATAGTGGCACTATCCAGTGATGAACTAGACAGTAGCACTATCCAAAAGGGGGAACAAGGGGTCAGGAGATGCTGCGGCCCTCCACGGCGTCGAGCAGCAGCGGTGAGGCGCCGGCGTCGCCGCGGACGCCGAAGCCGTAGCGGTAGCCGGCCCGCACGTCCGGGTCCGACAGCTCGGGCAGGTGCTCCAGCGTCGCCACGATGACCAGCTCCCAGCCCGATCCGGTGTCGGCGTACATGGCGGCCCGGTCACCCACCAGCGACAGCGCGAACCGGCCGCCGTCCGGGATCGTCACGCCCTGCTTGATGCCGAACACCGCCAGCCCGCCGGGCACCTGCGGCCCGCGCACCTCGAAGCCGGCGAACTTCTGCGTGTTCACGTAGAACGCCACCACGTCCGTTTTGCCGTCCTTGACGAGGCCCGTGTAGACGGTGTCCATGTCGGTGGAGTCGCCCTGGAACTTCCGGATGGTGATGGCCGTGCTGAACGCCGGGTTGCGCGGCGACACGCCCGACGACAGCAGCCCGAACCAGCCCGCCGTCGCGTTGCCCGCCGACAGCGCGCCGTCCGCGTAGCTCACCCGCGGCAGCTCCTTGTTCTCCGGCTCCACCCGGTGCACCTGGTAGTCGCCGGCCGTGTCGAAGCCGTCGGCCAGCTCCTGGTTGGCGAAGGCGTCGGGCGCGGGCGGCACGTAACCGGCCTCCGGCGGCAGCCGGAACGTCACCCGGTGCTCCTGCCGCAGGTAGGACGCGCACACGACCGGATACTCCCGGTCGGCGGGCCCGTACGCGGTCAGCTTCGTGTCGAACGTGCGGCTCGCGCCGGCGCGCAGGCCGGTGACGCGCAGCGCCGCCGGGTCGACGGTGACGCCGTCGCAGGCCGTGAGCCTGACCTGGCCGGCCATCGGCAGCACGTCGCGGTTGGTCACGGTGAAGGTGACCGTGGAGCCGACCAGGCCGCGCTCGGCCGTGGCGGCGGTGATCTCGACGTTGCGCCGGTCCGGGGCGGGCAGCGCGGCGGCGGCCAGGCTGAGCCTGTCGATCTCGTACGAGCCGGCCCAGTCGGAGCCCACCGAGCCGCGTACCCACACCTTGACGCGGGAGATCGCGTCACGCGCGGCCCAGCGGGACAGGTCGAGCGTGAGCCTGTTCCAGCCGCGCGCGGGGTCGATCGCGCCCACGCCCTCCGCCACGGCGCCGTCGCGCCCGTACACGCGGATCTTGGCGGAGAACGCGTTGCCCGGCTTGAAGCCGTCGTCGGCGCTGTCCGGCACCCGGATCGACACCGAGAGCCGCGCGGTGCGCGAGGCGTCGAGCGGCTTGCCGAACAGCACGTCGGCGCCCTTGTACGACTTCGCGTACTGGGACCAGCCGGGCAGGTCGCGGTCGAAGCGGACGCGCAGCGCGTGCCCGCCGTCGGCGGCCACCCGCTCCACGGCGGCGGCGTTGTCCGAGGGCCGCCAGCCGTCCGTGCCGGTCTCGAAGCCGGACACCACCCGCTCGGCCACCGGCTTGGCGTCGAGCTGCGCGCCGACCGTCACCGGCGGCTTGCGGACCGCCAGCTCGGCCGGGTCGAACCCGGGGATGACGTCCTTCCAGTCGGAGATCCCGATGATCTCCTTGGCGAACTCGGTCACCTCCAGCGACCGCGCGGTGTCGATGGCGGCGAACACCTCGTGCACCGGCTTGCGCTCGCCCGCGTTGGACGGCGAGGCGTGCTCCTCGTCCCACGTCCACAGGCCGAGCCGCAGCCCGCCCTCCTGCTTGTGGTCGACGTGCCGGTGCAGGATGAACGAGTCGATCCCGTCGGCGAAGGCGACCTTGTAGTACGCGTACGCATAGGCCGCGGCCTGGAGCCTCAGCTCCTTCGCGGTGTAGTCCTGCGAGTTCAGGCCCTGCTCCGACAGGATCACCCGCCGTCTCTCACCGCCGTACGTGAGGTGCTCCTGGGCGAGGTAGCGCGGCAGCAGCTCGATGTTCTTGAACGTGATCCGCATCGTGTCGAAGCTGTCCGTGGCGGTCTTGTCCTGCCAGAACGCCGGATTGAACAGGTTCTCCGGATACGGGTGGTAGGCGATGTGCCAGTCGAAGTCGCCCTGCCGCTTGGTCAGCGCGTTGAGCCCGTCGACCACGTCGCGGCCCTTGTAGGTGTACTTCGGGTCGTCGTTGGCCGCGCCGGTCCAGAAGTGCGTGAGCGAGGTGTAGACGCGGGCGGCGGCGTCGGACTTGCGCACGGCCTGCCAGGTCAGCCGCATCGCGCGGGCGTACTGGTCGAGGAAGACGTCACGGTCCTGCGGGCCCATGTTGTACCAGAACTGCTGGGCGTCGATCTCGTTGCCGACGATCCAGCCCCACGCCCTGCCGTACTGGCCGTCGGCCCGGCTGTAGCGCTGGGCGAAGAACTCCATCGCGGCGGTGAAGTGCGCCTCGCCCTCGGCCGTCTTGGTGTTGAACGCGTAGACGGTGCCCTTGCCGAGCTCGGCGTCGGGGTGGATGAGCGTGCGGGCGGCCGAGTTCGGCGCGGTGCTGTTGTAGACGAGCACGATCAGGTTGACCAGGACGCCGTTGTCCGACAGCGGTTTGACCTGGGAGTCCACCCCGGCGACGGCGCCCCGGTCGAAGTAGTAGGTCCTGCCCTGCGAGACGAACTCGATGGTGTTGCCCGGCGCGCCGGGGCCGGACATCATGACCGAGTCGAGGGCCAGGTTGATGCCCGCGTGCTGGACGCCGATCTCCTCGGCGTCATCGGTCATCTGCACCTGCAGACCCTTTTTGGACGAAATTTCGGGATAAGGGGTCTGACTGGTGGGCCGGAACGTCAGCTTGTCGGCGTAACGCACCTCGCCCAGCGGCCCGTCCGCCCCCACCGCGACGAACTTGTCGTGCAGGCGGTCCTGCTCCCCCTCCATCCGGGGCACCTCGACGCGGAACTCGCCCGCCTCGACGCTCGCCACCGGCTCCTCACCCTCGTGGCCGTCCTGCCAGGTGTCCAGCGCGTACAGCCGGGCGGGCCCGGAGGCGGTGCCGGTGACGGTGACCGTGCTCTCGCCGACCTCCACCCCGGTCACCCCGGTCACCCCGGTCACCCCGGTCACCCCGGCAGCCGCCGCCCGCGCGGGCAGGCCGGCGAACAGCATCGGCACGGCCAGCGCGAAGGCCGTCAATAAGCGCAGCATCCCATCTCCTCCTACTTCGCCCAGTCCTCGTCGCCCCAGGCGTTCTTCTTGATGCCGGCCTCGACGCCGCGGTCCCACCACTTCGCCAGGTCGTCCAGCTCCTCCTCCAGCGACCGCTCGCCGAGCAGGTAGCCGTCGAACACGTCGCGGAACGAGGTCCCCTCGGGCCCGCCGGGCAGCCCGGTGACCCGGAACGTCTTGCCCCACTCGCCCTCCAGCAGCCCGGCGGTCTCGGGCGACGGCTCGACGCCCTCGATCGCGGGCAGGCCGCCGGTCGCGTCCAGCCACGGCTTGATCGCCGGGGAGCTCATGTACTGCAGGAACTTGACCGCCGCCGCGTACTTCTCGCCCTTGACCGTCGACGGGATCATGTAGCTGGTGCCGCCGATCGAGGCGCCGTAGCGGGCCGGGGCGTCGCTCGACAGCGGCGTGGTGGCCTTGGTGATGGTCGGGAACGGCATCGTGGCCAGCGGGAACTTCGCGTCCGCCTTCAGCGCCTCGACGGCGAAGTCGGTGCCCCACGACATGGCCGCCTTGCCGGCCACGAAGTCGCGGTAGCCGACCGTCGCGCCGCCGTCGGCCACGCCCGTCCAGTTGGGCGTGCCGCAGTCGAAGAACTCCTTGTAGAGCTTGAGCGCCTCGGCGACCTCGGGCGTCTTCGTGCTGAGCGTGCCCTCCTTGATCGCCTTGCTGAGCGACTTCTCCGTCACCAGGGGCGCGACGGTGGCCTTGCCGGGCTTGCCGGTGGCGTCGAAGAAGTTCCACTCGTCGTGGTACTTGTCGACGAGCTGGGTGCTGATCGACTCCCAGGTCCAGCCCACGGCCATGCCGCCCTTGTCGAGCGCGACGGGGTCGTAGCCGGCGTCCTTCAGCTTCTTGCAGGCGCTCCTGAAGTCCTCCCAGGTGGCCGGCGGCCCGTCGAGGCCGGCCTTGGCGAAGGCGTCCTTGTTGTAGAACAGGCCGATCGCGACCAGGTTGAACGGGATGTACTCCAGCTTCCCGCTCTCCTTGCTGAGCGCCTTGGCGACGCCGGGGCCGAAGTAGTCCTTCTTGAACACGTCGAGCCAGCGCTGGTTGCCCGGCACGTACGGGTTGGGCTTCTGGAGCTCGGCGTCGAGGGCGTGCACCTCGTGCGCCTTGTGCGGCGGCTGGTTGAAGACGAGTTCGGGCGCGGTTCCGGCGGCGAGCTGGGTGGTGATCGTCTGGGAGAAGCCGTCGAGGGGCAGCACCTGGGTCCTGACCTCGATGCCGGGCTCGCGCTTCTCGAAGGAGTCGACGATCGCCTCCCAGGCGGGGCCGAAGGTGCTGCCGCTGGAGTTCCACTGGTTGGGGCCGGCCAGGGTGATCGTGACCTTGCCGTCGGCGCCGGTCGCGCCCTTGTCGCCGGTCCCCAGCAGGCCGCAGCCTGTCAGGGCGAGCAGCATGGCGGCGCCCGCCAGCCCGCTCTTGGGGGGTGTTCTCATGAGAGCTGGGTCCTTTCGTGGTTGATACGTTTCAAACAACCGCATGACCTCACTTGCCGGAGACGATGCCGCCCTGGATGCCGGCCAGGAACCACTTCGACAGGAACGTGAACAGCGCCAGCAGCGGCAGGCTGGCCAGCACGTATCCGGCGAACAGCGGCCCCCACTGCTGCACGTTCTGGTTGGCGAAGAACGCCAGGCCGGCCGGGATCGTCCGGAACTCGTCGGTCTGCACGGTGAGCAGCGGCCAGAAGTAGTCGTTCCACACGCCCAGCACGGTCATCAGCGCCACCGTGCCGATGACCGGCCGGGCCAGCGGCAGCATGAAGGCCAGGAACAGGCGGACGCCGCCGGCCCCGTCCACCCGCGCCGCCTCGAAGATCTCCTCGGGGATCTGCGCCATGTAGGTGCGCATGATGACGATCCCGAACACCGTGTTGCCGGTGACGTGCGGGATGATCAGCACCAGCCGGCTGTCCAGGATGCCCAGGTCGCGCATCAGCACGAACAGCGGGATCAGGCTGGTGATCGACGGCACCATGAGCAGCGCCGCGATCAGCCCGAACAGCGCGCCGCGGCCCGGGAAGCGGTAGCGGGCGAAGACGAACGCGGCGGCGGGGGCCAGCACCAGCGTGCCCGCGATGGCCAGCCCCGCCACCACGAACGAGGTGAACAGGTACGGGCTGACCTGCTCCCAGGCCACCGCGTAGTTGTCCAGGTGGACCGGCCAGGCCGGCGACCAGTAGCTGGCGAAGAACTGCTCGTTGTCCTTGACCGAGGCGGCCAGCATGAACAGGTACGGGAACAGCCCGGCGAAGGCGAGCACCGACAGTGCCGCGCCGGCCACCAGGTTGGTCCTGCGCGTGCGGCTCACGCTCCCGCCTTCCTGCCGAGAACCAGCGAGACCAGGCTCACGCCGAGCGTCAGCGCGAACAGGACGGTGCCGAGCGTGGCGGCGTAGCCCCAGCTCGTGTCCAGGAAGGCGGCGTCGAGCATGCGCAGCACCGGCACCTGGGTGGCGTTGTCGGGGCCGCCCTTGGTCATGATGTGCGCCTGCATGCCGTACTGGAGCACCGAGATCACCGCCAGCACGAACAGCAGCTTGACGTCGCGCAGCATCATCGGCAGGTCGATGCTCCAGAAGCGGCGCAGCCGCCCGGCCCCGTCGACCTCGGCGGCCTGGTAGATCTCCGCGGGCACGTTCTGCAGGGCCGACAGGAAGACCAGGAACGGCAGGCTCGCCACCCAGGGGAAGCCGATCGTCATCAGCGCGACCAGCGCGGTGTCGGGGTCGCCGATCCAGTTGGCGGCCACCCCGTCCAGTCCCACCGCGCGCAGCAGGCTGTTGATGACGCCGTCGCGCGGGTCGTACATGAACTGCCACAGCAGCACGTTGACCACCGCGGGGAAGGCGAGCGGGAGGATGAGCAGCGTGCGGAAGACGAAGCGCAGCCGCTCGCTCGACAGCGACATCACCAGCTCGGCGGCCAGCAGCGGGAACACCCACATGAGCGTGACGGCCCAGACGAAGATGACGCCGATGTTGCGGAACGAGGCCCACCACAGGTCGTCGCCGAGCATCGTGAGGTAGTTCTCGAAACCGACGAAGGGCGACTCGAAGCCCGGCCGCCACTCGAAGAGCGAGTGGACCATGCCGTTCAGCGCGGGGTAGTACGCGAACGCCGCGAGCAGGGCGAACGTGGGGAGGAGAACGAGATAGACGCCCCACGGGAGCCGGCGGCGCGCCTTTGTGCTGGTCACGATGGAACTGCCTCTCACCTTGCCGTGTCCTGCGTTGATTTGAACGTTTCAGACACGTTTCGAGTCTCGCGATCCCCTCTATTTGTGTCAATAGCCTGGGATAACGGTTTGTTCACCGTGGCCGCCCAAAACCCGACATTTCGGGATGTACGGGCGGCCATGGTGAAACGTTAAAACGTCCGGAACGCGTACGTGCCGGAGCCCACCCGGAACACCGATCCGCCCTCGTCGCCGGGCCGGTCGAACAGCACGCCCGGCGACTCCGCCACGGGCGCCCCGCCCTCGGTCACCCGCTCGGGCGGCGCCGGCACGTGCACCTCGGCGCGCGTGCCGGGCGGCAGCACCACGTCCAGCGCGAAGCCGTCGTCCCCCTGCCGCCAGGCGACCTCCACCCGGCCGTGCCGGGTGCGGTGCGCGGTGCGCGCCCAGGTGATGCCGCCGCCCGGGCGCGGGCGCACCACGACGTCGGCGTAGCCGGGCGACCCGGCGGCCAGCCCGCCGACCGTGCGGTACATCCAGTCGCCGACGGCCCCGTACGCGTAGTGGTTGAAGGAGTTCATGCCCGGGTCCTGCAACCCCCGGTGGTGGCTCCAGGAGTCCCAGCGCTCCCACATCGTCGTCGCGCCGCCGTGCACGACCGGGTAGAGCCACGACGGGAACGTGTCCTGCGTCAGCAGCCGGTACGCCACGTCCAGCCGCCCGGTCGAGGTGAGCGCGTCCAGCAGGAACGGCGTGCCGAGGAAGCCCGTCGACAGGTGGCCGCCGCGCGCCTCGATGTCGCCGGCCAGCCGCGCGGCGGCCCTGGGCAGCTCGTGCTCCTCCAGCAGCCCGGCCGTGATGGCCAGCACGTACGCGGTCTGCGTCCCGCTCGCCACCACGCCGGGCCCCTCGACGAAGGCCGCGCGGAACGCCTGCCGGACGCGCCCGTACAGCTCCAGGCAGGCCCGCTCGTCCTCGTCCCGGCCGAGCGCGGCGGCGAGCCCGGCGAGCTGCCGCGCCGACAGCGCGAAGATGGCGGTGCCGACGAGCCGCTTGGGCGTCTCGGCGCCGATCGACAACCAGTCGCCGAACCCCTCCTCGGGGAAGACGCCGTTGCCGGAGCGCTGCTCCAGGTACGCCAGCCAGCGCAGCATCGGCTCGAAACAGGCGGCGACCACCCCGGCGTCGCCGCGCAGCCGGTGCAGCGCCCACGGCAGCATCACCAGCGCGTCACCCCAGCCGGGCGAGCCCGCCTCCTTGGCGTTGGGCGACAGCCCGCGCCCCGACAGCACGTCGGGCGCCACGTGCGTGACCGCGCCGTCGTCGGCCTGCGCGTCGACCACGTCGGCCAGCCAGCTCCGCAGGAAGGCGGCGGCGTCGTAGTTGAACAGCGCGGTGGGCGCGAACGCCCAGATGTCGCCGGTCCAGCCCAGCCGCTCGTCACGCTGCGGGCAGTCGGTGGGGACGGCCACGAAGTTGCCCCGCTGCCCCCACACGATGTTGCGCTGCAGCTTGTCCAGCCGCTCGTCGGAGCAGGCGAACTCGCCCGCGGGCTCCATCGCGGCGTGGGCCACCCGGGCGGTGAGCTCCGCCGGGGCCTCGCGCAGCCCGGACACCTCGACGTAGCGGAAGCCGTGGAAGGTGAAGCGCGGCTCGAACGTCTCCGCCCCGTCTCCGCGCGGCAGGAACTCGTCCGTCGCCCGCGCCGAGCGCAGGTTGGCCAGGTGCAGCCCGCCCTCGTGGTCGAGCACCTCGGCGTGGCGCAGCACCACCGGCCGGTCGCGCCCGGCGCGGCCGGTCAGCCGGACCCAGCCGACCAGGTTCTGCCCGAAGTCGGCGATCCACACGCCCGGCCGCCGCTCCCACACGGCCACGGGCTCCAGCTCCTCGTGCACCCGGATCGGCGGCGCGACGGCGGCGGTCAGGCGGCCCGAGGGCGGGCTCACCGGCACCGCGGGCGCCCAGCCGGAGTCGTCGAACCCGGCCGCCGTCCAGCCGAGCGGCTCGGCGGCCAGGTCCTGCCGCTCGCCGTTCTGCAGGTCGGCGTAGCGGATCGCGCCCGACCCGGCCCGCCAGTCGCGATCGGTGCACAGCCGCGTCACGCTGCCGTCGTCGTGCAGGATCTCCAGCTCGGCGCGGAAGGCGAGCCGCCTGCCGTACTGGAAGGACCCGAACCAGCTGATGTGGCCCGCGTACCAGCCGTCGGCCAGGACCGCGCCGATCGCGTTGCGCCCCTCCGACACCAGCGCCGTCACGTCATAGGTCTGGTACGTGACGCGGTGGCGGTAGTCGGTCCAGCCGGGGGCCAGGTGGTCGGCGCCGACCCGGGTGCCGTTCAGGTGCACCTCGTAGACGCCGAGCGCGGTGGCGTACAGCCTGGCCCGGCGCACCGGCGACGGCACGCCGAACTCGCGGCGCAGGTAGGGGCTGGGCCGGTCGCCGATCGGCTCGCGGCCGTGCGGCGGGTCGCCGTGCAGGCCCACCTCCTCGGCCAGCGACCATCCGGAGTCGTCGTAGCCCGGCTGCTCGAACCCGTCGCCGGGCTCGTCGCTCGCCCGCCACCGGCCGCCGGACGTGACGGTCACCGCGCTCTCCCCGGCCACCGGCACGAGCTGCGGCAGCACCGGCCGGCCCTCGACCACGACCTCCAGTCGCACGCACAGCCCGGACCCGGCGGCCCTGATCGCGAGCACGTTCTCGCCCGAGGCGACCAGGTCACCGGCCTCGGCCACGAACGCGCCGTCGCGTGTCTCCCCCGCGACCGGCTCGCCGTTCAGGTACGCCTCGACCGCCGTGCCGCCGCCGATCACCAGCGACGCCGACAGCGGCCTGGCCCCGCCCGGCACGGTGAACCGGGTCCGGAACGCCCCGCTCTCCGAGGGCGACGGGCCGAGCGGCCCGGCCACCCAGACGCGCGGCACGTTCTCCAGCGACGGCAGCCGCTCCGAGCCGGGCACGGAAGGTGTGCCGATCCAGCCGGCCGTCCAGCCGCCGGCGTCGCCCAGCCCGGTCTCGAACCAGTGCGCCGGGCTCCACGCCGACCACGCGCCGCTCTCGTCGGCCACCCTGACCCGCCAGTGGTAGCGGGTCCGCGGCCGCAGCTCCGTCCCGCCGTACGGGATGTCGTACGTCGCGGCCGAGGTCACGTCGCCGCTGTCCCAGACCAGCTCGGCCCCGTCGTCCACCGGGTCGCCCTCGCGCGCCACGATCAGCCGGTACGCGCTCTGCGCCCGCCCGCGGCCGGGGCCGGTGAGCCGCCAGGAGAAGCCGGGCGCACGCACGTCCAGGCCCAGGGGCTCGCTCAGCCCTTCCACCCGCGGATCGGTCACGGCGAGATGCATTGGACTCCCAAGCTAGTTGAAACATTTCAATATCTGCGCACCGTAAACAGCCCGAGGTCTCCGCGTCAATGCCCGCTCCCCCAGGTCCGACCTGACGGTGCGGTCGGCTGAAACATTTCAACAGGTAGACTGGACGCTTCCAGCCAGGTGACCAGAAGGGCTTTCCCCCGGTGACCGACATCCACAGGCCGGCCGAGCGCCGCCGGCTCAGCATGGTCGACGTCGCGGCCCACGCCGGCGTGTCCGTGGGCACGGTCTCCAACGTGCTCAACCGGCCCGAGCTGGTCGCCGAGCCGACGCTGCGCCGGGTGCGCGCCTCCATCAAGGCGCTCGGCTTCGTGCCCAGCGCGCCCGCCCGGCAGTTGCGCGGCGGCTCCGGCCGCTCGGTGGGCGTCATGGTGCGCGACATCGGCAACCCGTTCTTCTCCGAGGTGCTGCCCGGCATCGAGACCAGGCTCTCGCAGGAGCAGCTCCTGCTCGTGCTCTGCAGCTCCGGCGACTCGATCGAGAAGGAAGCCCACTACCTGCAGATCCTGGAGCAGCACCGGGTGCCCGGCATCCTCATCACGCCCGCCGGGCAGGACATCTCCCACCTGGTCGAGCTGCGCCGGCGCGGCATCGGCATGGTGCTGCTCGACCGGCCGGGCGCCGACTCCCAGCTGTGCGCGGTGGCGGTCGACAACGTCCGGGGCGGCGAGCTGGCCGGCGCGCACCTGCTGTCGCTGGGCCACCGGCGCATCGCGTTCCTCAACGGGCCGCCGATCGTGCGGCAGTGCGCCGACCGCAGGGAAGGGCTGGTCAAGGCGGTGCGCGCGGCCGGGCTCGACCCCGACGAGGTGATCACCGAGATCACGCTGCCCGCGCTCACCCCACGCGAGGGTGAGGCCGCGCTGGAGCGGCTGCCGGCGCGCGGCGGGCCGACGGCGCTGTTCTGCGTCAACGACACGGTGGCGCTGGGCGCGCTGCGCGGGCTGGAGCGGCGCGGCGTCTCCGTTCCGCACGACATGGCGGTCATGGGCTACGACGACGTGGAGTTCGCGGCGCTGCTGTCGCCGGCGCTGACCTCGGTGCGCCAGCCGAAGCACCAGCTCGGCCAGGCCGCCGCCGAGCTGCTGCTGACCGACGCGCGGGGCGACTCGGGCCACTGGCACCAGGAGATCGTCTTCCAGCCGGAGCTCATGGTCAGGGCGTCGACGAGCGGCTAGGCACGTTTCAAAACCGATCCCCGCAGCAAAACGGGTCTTGTCGGGCTGCCTTCTGGGCGTCATTGTTGAGACGTTTAAATCCAGGAGGTCCCATGCGTTGGCTCGTCGCCTTCCTCTTACTCCTCGTCGCCGCCGTCCCCGCTGACGCCACAGCCGCGTTGCCGTACCCGACCCGCTCCGACTACCGCATCAAGGGCCTCCAGCCGGACTTCTGGCCCGACAAGAACGAGATATCCGGCAACAACGCCGGCGGCGTCGCCATGAACCTCGTCTGGTCCGACTGGGAGCCCAGCGTCAGGACCCCGCCGTGCGCCACGGGCGCCCAGGAGTTCGGCGGACGCTGCTACACCGTCAACGCCGCCGTCGACTCCGCCGTCAAGGACTGGACCGCCCGCGGCCTCGTCGTCACCGCCGTCGTCTACGGCACCCCCGCCTGGGCGCGGCAGGGCCGCACCTGCACCCCGCACGCCCCCGGCTTCGAGAAGTTCTGCGTGCCGAACGACCCCGCCGAGTACGGCCGCTTCGCCGGCATGCTCGCCCAGCGCTACGACGGGCAGCACGGCAACGGCCGCATCGCCGACTTCGTCGTCATGAACGAGGTCAACAGCAACATCTGGTTCGACATCGGCTGCGGCCAGGGCACGCCCTGCGACACCACCGCCTGGCTCGACGCGATCGCCGCCACGTACAACGCCGCCTACGACGCCGTCATGGCCCAGCAGCCCACCGCCAAGGTCCTCACCTCGCTCGACCACTACTTCGGCACCGCCTACGACCGGCCCGCCGCGCACGAGGCCATGCTGTCGGGCATGACCGTGCTCAAGGGCCTGGCCGCCCGGGCGGGCAACCGGGCCTGGCGCGTCGCCTACCACCCGTACCCGCCGAACCTGCTGGCGCCGCAGTTCTCCGCCGACGACTTCCCCCGCGTCACCTACGGCAACATCGGCGTGCTCGTGGGCTGGCTGCGGCAGCAGTTCCCCGGCACGCCCTCGGCCTGGCAGGTGCAGCTCACCGAGAGCGGCGTCAACTCCCTGTCGCCCTCGTCGGAGGCCGCCCAGGCCACGCAGCTCTGCAACAGCTTCCGCAACGTCCTCGGCACCCCGGGCATCGAGAGCTACATCTGGCACCGCATGACCGACCACCCGGACGAGACGGCCGCCGGCCTCGGCGTGGGCCTGCGCCGTACCGACGGCTCGGCCAAGCCCGCCTGGGCGACCTGGGCGCTGGCCAACCGCGCCGACCTGTCGCCGCCCCGGCTGTCGTGCGGGTTCGAGCTGCTGCCTCACACCCAGCTCCGGCGCGGCTACGACCCGGCCAAGGGGCACGTGGCCACCTCCCGGCTGCTGCCGCCCGGCTTCACCCAGGAGCGCGTGTGGAAGCTGCTGCGCAACCAGGCGGCCGGCACCGTGCCGCTGTACGAGTGCAAGGTCGCCGCGCACACCATGCTCACCCGTGACCCGGGCTGCGAGGGCCAGTTCGCGATGGGGCCGGTCGGCCACATCCACACGAGCCAGGTGCCCGGCTCCGTCGCCCTGCACCGGTGCCGTTCGGCGGGCGGCGACCACCTCGTCACCGACCAGGCCGGCTGCGAGGGCCTCATCCACGAGCAGGTCCTGGGCTACGCGCTGACCTGACCCTCGGGCCGGGCGCGCACCCTAGCAGCGGGCCGGAGCGCCGAAAATCCCTGGACAGCGCCCGATATTCTCTGTGGATGGGACGTGATGAACGCGGTGTGACACCTCAGAGCGAGGACTTCTCTGCCTGGTACAACGAGCTGGTCGCCAAGGCCCAGCTGGTGGACCGGGGGCCGGCGAAGGGCACCATGGTCATCCGACCGTATGGCTACCGGCTGTGGGAGCTGCTCCAGGGGGAGCTGGACCGGCGGATCAAGGACACCGGTCACGAGAACGCGTACTTCCCGCTGCTGATCCCGGAGAGCTACCTGCAGCGCGAGGCCCAGCACGTCGAGGGCTTCTCGCCGGAGCTCGCGGTCGTCACCCACGCGGGCGGCAAGGAGCTGGAGGAGCCGCTGATCGTCCGGCCGACCTCCGAGACGATCATCGGCGAGATGATGGCCAAGTGGATCTCCTCCCACCGTGACCTGCCGCTGCTGCTCAACCAGTGGGCCAACGTGGTGCGCTGGGAGATGCGGCCTCGGATGTTCCTGCGCACCACGGAGTTCCTCTGGCAGGAGGGCCACACGGCGCACGCCGACCGGGACGACGCGATGCGCGAGACGATGCTGGCCCTCGACCTCTACGCCGAGGTGGCGCGCGACATCGCGGCGCTGCCGGTGGTGCCGGGCGAGAAGACCGCCGGGGAGCGGTTCGCGGGCGCGGAACGCACGTTCACCATCGAGGCCATGATGCGTGACGGCAAGGCGCTCCAGGCGGGCACCTCCCACTACATGGGGACGAACTTCGCCGAGGCGTTCGACATCCGCTACACCGCCGAGACGGGCAGGCAGGAGACCTGCCACACGACGTCCTGGGGCATGTCGACCCGGATGATCGGCGGCGTGATCATGACGCACGGCGACGACAAGGGCCTGGTGCTGCCGCCCCGGCTCGCGCCGCACCAGGTGGTGATCGTGCCGATCGGCCGGGGCGACGAGGTGCCGGCGGCGGCCCGTGACCTCGCCGGGCGGCTCCGGGCGGCCGGGGTGCGGGTGCACGTCGACGACCGCGCCCACCTGTCGCCGGGTTACCGGTTCAACGACTGGGAGCTGCGCGGGGTGCCGGTCCGGCTGGAGCTCGGGCCGCGCGACCTGGAGTCCGGCACGGTGGTCATGGTCAAGCGGCTCGGCGACGAGGGCAAGCAGCAGATCCCCCTCGACTCGGCCGCCGAGGTGCTGCCGGGGGTGCTGGACGACTTCCAGGCGTTCCTGCTGCGGCGGGCCACCGAGTTCCGCGACGCCCACACGCGGGCGGCCGGCGACTGGGGCTCGTTCACCGATGCCGTCGCCTCGGGCTGGGCGCTGGCCCCGCACTGCGGCGAGCCCGCCTGTGAGGACGACATCAAGGCCGAGACCGGCGCGACGCCCCGGTGCGTCCCGCTCGACGGGGCCGCCGAGACCGGGGTCTGCGTGCGCTGCGGCCGGCCCGCCGCCTACGGCAAGCGGGTGGTCTTCGGCCGCTCCTACTGACCGGGCCGGCCTCCCGGGATCGGGCGGTAGTGACCAGAACTGCTAGTGTGGTCACTACCTCGATCCCGGGAGGCCGCATGCCACGCCCCACGATCCCCGACCGCGCCGCGGTGATCCTCGACCACGCCCGCGCCGTGATCCTGGAGAAGGGCTACCCGCGCGCCACCATCGCCGACATCGCCCGGCGCGCCGGCATCGGCAAGGGCGCCGTCTACCTCGACTTCCCCTCCAAGGAGGCGCTGCTCGACGCCCTGCTCGCGCGCTCCATGCGGAAGCTGGCCGCCGCCGTGCGCGGGCGCGTCGAGCGTCACGACGGCCCCGTCACGCTCTCCGAGCTGTACGGCATCAGCATGGACGCGCTGCTGGCCGACGAGCTCATGCTCGCCTTCTACCTGGCCGACACCTCCGTCCTCGGCGACTACGTACGCGACAAGGGCCCCGAACGGTACGGGCCGCGCCTCGACTGGCTGACCGGCTACGCGAGCGACCTGCGCGAGGCCGGGCTGCTGCGCGGCGACGTCGACCCCGACGCGGCCTCGCTGGTGATGTCCGTCTTCTCCGTCGGCCTGATCAACGCCGCCCCCGTGCTGGGCGACCTGCCCCGCGAGCGGCTCGCGCGGGCCGTACGCGAGATGAGCGCGCTGATCAGCGCCGGCTGGGAGCTCGACCCCGCCGGGGCCGACGCGGCGGCGGTGCGCCGGGCCCACGACACCCTGCTCGACCGGCTCGACGCCCAGATGGGAGCACCATGACCACCTCCACCACCGTGCTGCGACTCGACGGCGGCCCGCTCAGCGTGCACCGGAGCGGAGACCCGGCCGCCCCGCCCGTGGTCCTGCTGCACGGCGCGATGCTGGACGTCGCCCCGCTCATCTGGCGTCACCTGATCCCCGCCCTGGCGGGCACCCGGCACGTGATCGCCCCCGACCTGCCCCGGCACGGCGGCTCACGCCCCTGGACCGGCACCCTGGACCAGCAGCGGCTGGAAGGCGTGCTCGACGACATGCTCGACCGGCTCGGCGTCGCCCGGGCCCCGTTCGTCGGCCTGTCGATGGGCGGCGGCCTCGCCACCGGCTACGCGCTCACCCGCCCCGAACGGGTCAGCGCGCTCGTCGCGGTCAACCCGGGCGGGCTGGACGACGTGCGCCCCTGGCAGTTCGTCACCTGGCTCGCGCTGCGCTCCCGGCCCGCGCTGCGCTGGACCATGAAGTGGCTGGCCTCCTCCGCCTACCTGCGGCGTTCCATGGTCGACGCGCTCACCGAGGGGGAGCGTACGCGCGACTTCGCGGAGGTGATGGCGATGACCGAGGCCGAGGCTCGCGCCCGCGCCGCGCACGGCGAGGCCGCCCTGGACGACTGGCAGATCACCGCGTACGGGCCGCGCCGCATGCGGCTGAACCACCTGCCGCACCTGCACCGGCTCGCGGCGCCGTCGCTGTGGGTGCACGGCGAGCACGACACCGCCGTGAAGGAGGCCGTCGTCCGCCGCGCCGCCTCACTCGCCCCCGGCGGCCGCTACGCCGTCGTGCCCGGCGCGGGCCACCTGGCCCCGCTGGACCGGCCCGACGAGGTCAACGCCCTGGTCATGGGCCTGCTGGACGAGGTTCAGCCGGTTCGCCGGCGGATGTGATCACGATGTAGCGGCCGTTGGCGTAGCTGACCACGGGCCGCCCCAGCCTCTCGCCCGCCTGCCGCGCGACCGCCTGGAACAGCTCCACCATCTCGGGCGTGTCGGCGCTCACCCGGAACCGCCCGTGCGTGGTGAGGTGCTCGACGACCAGCGGCACGAAGCCCGCCTCACTCCGGGCCCTTTCGTCCGGGGTGAGCGGGGTGCGGCGGAACGCGGGCTGCGTCATCACTGGTCTCCTTACGACGGCCGCCTCCCAGAATGCCACCCCGCCGACCGCGTCCACCGCATGAACCGGGCGGAATCGTCCTTTCGGCCGGTGCAGCGGGGCGGGACCGGCGGCCTACCCTGAACCGCGTGAACGGCCGGGACCGACGGGACGAGCGTGCGCGGGCGGCGGCGGAGGCCGGGCTCGCGGCGGTGTTCGCCGTCCTGCTGGCCTTCTGGGCCCGTCAGGTAGCCACCAGCTGGGGCCCCGGCTACTGGGCCTTCGGCTGCGTGGCCGGGGTGATCGTGTGCGGGCTCGCCCTGGCGCGCCGGCGGGCGCGGCGGCTGACGGCGTTCGCCGGGTTCGCCGTCGCGGTGGCCGCCGCGCTGACCTCCCGGTCGGCCGGGCTGCCCGCCGAGCCGGGCCCGGCGATGGCGCTGGCGCTGTCCGTGCTGGTCGGCTCGGCCGTCCGGGTGCTCCCGGTCCGCCAGGCGGCCGCCGTCGCGGGCGGCGGGCTGGCGGTGGCCGCCTGCACCCTGCTCACCGCCCGGCCGTCCGCCGCCCTCCCGCCCGTGCTGGCGCTGAACCTCGGCGCGTGGCTCGCCGGGGCCGCGACCGGCCTGGCCGTCCGCCTGCTGCACGCCCGCCGCCACGCCAGGGCCGAGGACGTGCGCCGCCACGAACGCCTCAGGCTCGCCCGCGAGCTGCACGACGTCGTCGCCCACCACGTCACCGGCATCGTGCTCCAGGCCCAGGCCGCCCAGGTGCTCGCCCGCAAACAGCCCGACCGGGTGAGCGGCTCGCTGACCGGCATCGAGAACGCCGGCTCCGACGCGCTCGCCGCCACCCGCCGCCTCGTCGGCCTGCTGCGCGAGCCCACCCCGCCGCCCCGCGAAAGCCTCACCGACCTGGTCGGACGCTACGAAGGCCCGCCGGTGCGCCTGCGCCTGCCCGGTGACGAGACGGCCTGGCCGCCGGAGGTGAGCAGCACCGTCCACCGCGTGGTCCAGGAGTCGCTGACGAACGTCGCCCGTCACGCCCCGCGCGCCCGCCACGTCGACGTCACCGTCACCCGCGGGCACGACACGCTCACCGTGGAGGTCACCGACGACGCCCCGCCCGCCCCCGCCCGCCGCCCGCGCCGCGGCGGCTACGGCCTGCTCGGCATGCGCGAACGCCTCGACGCCCTCGGCGGCACCCTCGACGCCGGCCCGCGCCCCGGGCCGGGCGGCTGGTCAGTGCGCGCCACCCTCCCCCTGCCCGGGGAGCGGCCGTGACCGTCAGCGTGCTGCTGGCCGACGACCAGGCGATGGTACGCGCGAGCCTGCGCGTCATCCTGGAGGACCGGCCCGGCTTCGAGGTCGTCGCCGAGGCCGCCGACGGCGACGAGGCGATCACCCTGGCCCGGCGGCTGCGCCCCGACGTGTGCCTGGTCGACGTGCGGATGCCGCGCCGCGACGGCGTCGAGGTCACCCGCGCCCTGGCCGGCCCCGGCGTGCCCGACCCGCTGCGCGTCGTCGTGGTCACCACCTTCGACCTGGACGAGTACGTCCACGGCGCGCTGCGCGCCGGCGCCGCCGGGTTCGTGCTCAAGGACGCCGGGCCTGACCTGCTCGTGGAGGCCGTCCGGGCGGCGCACGCCGGGGACGCGCTCATCTCCCCGTCGATCACGCCGCGGCTGCTGCACCACCTGACCTCCGCCGGGGCCCCGGCCCCGCGTGTCCCCCTGTCAGACCGGGAGACCGAGATCGTCCGCGCGCTCGCCCGGGGCCGCACCAACCACGAGATCGCCGCCTCGCTCTCCATCTCCCTCAGCACCGTCAAGGGCCACGTCTCGACCGTCCTGACCAAGCTCCCCGCCCGCAACCGCGTCGAGATCGCCGCCTGGGCCTGGGAACACGGCCTCATGACCTGACCTCCGGCCTATGATCGGCCGGACACCCGGCCACCGACGACAAGGACACCCATGCCCCTGCTGGCCCGCATGCTCGCCGCACCGCTGTTCATCGACGTACGGGCCGGCGCGGTCGCCGGTCTGGGCACGCTGCTGTCCGACCTGCAGATCGCCCGCAGCGGCCGGGTGGCCGTCGCCGTCGGCCCCAGCCAGGGCGACGCCATCCGCGACGAGCTGCGCATCGACGGCGCCGAGGTGCTCCGCATCCCCGACGGCAGCCTGGCATCGGCCGTCGAGCTCGGGCAGCGGCTGCGCTCCGGCCAGTTCGAGGCGATCGCGGGCATCGGCGGCGGCAAGACGATCGACGTGGCCAAGTTCGCCGCGCACATGGCGGGCATCCCGATGGTCGCGGTGACCACGAGCCTGGGCCACGACGGCATCGCCTCACCCGTCAGCACGCTGCGCCACGAATCGGGCACCGGCTCCTACGGGGTCGTCATGCCGACGGCCGTCCTGGTGGACCTCGACCGCGTCCGGTCCGCCCCGGCGGCGCTGTCCACGGCCGGGATCGGCGACGTGATCAGCGACCTGTCGGCGGTGGCCGACTGGGAGCTGGCCGCGGCGGAGGTCGGCGAGCAGATCGACGGCCTGGCGGTGGCGATGGCCAGGTCGGCGGCCCTGGTGGTGCTGCACCAGCCGGGCCCGGCGCGCGGCGACGAGTTCCTCACCGTGCTGGCCGAGTCGCTGATCATGTCGGGCATGTCGATGGCCGTCGCGGGGTCCAGCCGCCCGGCCAGCGGCGGCGACCACGAGATCATGCACGCCGTCAACGAGCTGTTCCCCGGCACGGCCAGCCACGGCGAGCTCGCCGGAGTCGGCGCGCTGTTCTGCACGTTCCTGCGCGGCGACGACGCCAAGGCCGAGCTCATCTCCGCGTGCCTGCGCCGCCACGGCCTCCCGCGCACGCCCGCCGACCTCGGCCTGTCGGACGCCGACTTCGCCAAGGCCGTGGCGTACGCGCCGCGCACCCGTCCGGGCCGCTACACCATCCTCGAACACCTCGACCTCTCCGAGCCCCAGCTCACCGACCGCGTGAGCGCCTACGTCAAGGCGTTCACGGCCTGACCACTCCTCAGGCGTCCGATCGGAGGGCCGCCTCCGGGGCGCCGGGGCCGCGGACGCTGGACAGGAACGCCCTGGTCCGTTCGTGGGCCGGGTTGGCCAGGAGCTCGGCGGGGCGGCCCTGCTCGACGACGACGCCGTCGGCGAAGAAGGTGAGCCGGTCGCCGACCTCGCGGGCGAAGGCGATCTCGTGGGTGACGACGACCATGGTCATCCCGTCGGCGGCCAGGTCGCGCATGACCTCCAGGACCTCGTCGACCAGTTCGGGGTCCAGCGCCGAGGTGGGCTCGTCGAAGAGCATCAGGGCGGGGTTCATGGCGAGCGCCCTGGCGATGGCGACCCGCTGCTGCTGGCCGCCGGAGAGCTGGTGCGGCCGTTTGTGCGCGTGGTCGGCGAGGCCGACCCGGTCGAGGAGTTCGAGCGCCAGCTTGCCGGCCTGGTCCTTGGGGGTGCCGAGGACGTGGACGGGCCCGCAGGCGACGTTCTCCTGCGCGCTGTGGTGGGCGAACAGGTTGAAGCGCTGGAACACCATGCCGATGTTCTTGCGGAAGGCCGCGTACTCCTTGGGCGACCAGGGGTGGTAGCGGCCGTCGCGGAGGGTGTGGCCGACCTCCTCGCCGAGCACGCGCAGGCTGCCGCCGAGCACCGGTTCGAGGCCGTTGAGGCAGCGCAGGAACGTGGACTTGCCGGAGCCGGACGGGCCGATGACGCAGCTGACCTCGCCGGCGGCGACCTCGAAGTCGACGCCGTTGAGCACCTGGACGTCGCCGTAGCTCATGCGCACGCCCGTGGCGCGCACGACGGGGCTCACGCGGGCACCTTGGGCAGGACCTTGGCGGCGACGCCGCCGCGGCGGACGAGCCGGACGGCGTCGGAGCCGAAGCGGCGTTCCAGCCGGCCTTGCAGGAAGGTGGCGACGGTGGTCAGGAGCAGGTACCAGAGGCTGGCCACGATGAGCAGCTCCATGATCATGTTGTTGGTCTTGTAGATCTGGCTCGCGTTGGTCATCAGGTCGTGCCCGGCGACGACGTACACGAGTGAGGTGGTCTTCAGCATGGAGATGAACTCGTTGCCCGTCGGCGGGATGATGATGCGCAGCGCCTGGGGCAGCACGATCACCCGCATGCGCTTGGCCGGGGTCATGCCGAGCGCGTAGGCGGCCTCGCTCTGGCCGGTGTCGACGGCCTGGATGCCGGCGCGCACGGTTTCGGCGAAGTAGGCGGCCAGGTTGAGCCCGAGTCCCAGCATGGCGGCGGTGAACCCGGTCATCACCTGGTTGGTGTCCCACATGAGGCCGATCGAGGTGAACGGGATCTTGATGATCAGGGCCGGGAACAGGAAGGCCAAGTTGTACCAGAAGATGAGCTGGACCAGCACGGGCGTGCCGCGGAAGAACCAGATGTAGAGCGTCGCCAGCCGGCTCAGCACCGGGTTGTGCGCGAGCCGCATGATCGCGATGACCACGCCGAGCACCAGGCCGAGGATCGTGGCCAGGACGGACAGTTCGACGGTGACCCAGACGCCGGCCAGGATCCGCTCGTTGAACAGGTACGTGGCCACCGCGCTCCAGTCCAGGCGCGGGTTGACGACGATGAGGAAGAGCAGCCAGCCGAAGATCGCCAGGGCGGCCACGGCGGACAGGACGCGGCCCCAGTGGCGGGTGCGGGCGACGGGGATCATGGCCCCCGACGGGCCGGCGATCGGTTCGGTGCGCACGCTACTTCCCGCCGTTGACGACGGCCGACTCGACGGCGAGCTTGTCGAGGTTCCATGCGGCGAGGATCTTGCCGTACTCGCCGCTCTTGATCAGGGAGTCGAGCGCGCCCTTGACCGATTCGATGAGAGCGGTGTTGTCGGGCTTCATCCCGATTCCCCACGGGCTTTCGGTGCCTTCGAGCGCGATGGCCTCGACCTCGACCTTGGGGTCGGCGGCCTTGTAGGCGGCCACGACGTAGTCGGTGATGGTGGCCTGGGCGCGGCCGTTGATGACCTGGAGCATGGCCTCGGTGTCGCCGGGGAACTTGAGGATGTTCAGCGCCTGCTTGCCGCTGGACTTGCAGTCGGCGTCGTACTTCTCGGCGAGCTCCAGGGACGAGCCGTTGTCGACGACGGAGACGGTCTTGCCGCACAGGTCGGCGGGGGTGCTGACGCCGGCCGGGTTGCCCTTCTTGACGAGCAGGCCGGAGCCGGCCTTCACGTAGTCGACGAAGGTGATCTTCGCCTGGCGTTCGGCGTTGTCGGTCATGGAGGAGATCACGAAGTCGTAGCGGCCGGTGAGCACGCCGGGGATCTGGGAGTTGAACTCCTCGTCCGTGAGCGTGTACTTGACGCCGAGCTTCCTGGCGATGGCCCTGGCCAGCGCGGGGTCGAAGCCGATGGCCGTCTTGCCGTCGCTCGCCCACAGCTCCATGGGCGGGTAGCCGATGGAGGAGACGACCTTCAGCCCCTCGGCCTTGACGTCCGCGGGGACCTTGGCCGCGAGCTCCTTGTCCGGGGTGATGGCGTTGATGACGCCGGCCGCCTTCTCCTCGGCGGGGGCCTGGTCGAGGACCACCTCCGCCGCGGGCTCCGCGTCGCCACCGGCGGCGGCGTCGAGGGACTGGGCGCCGCAGGCGGCGGTGGCGGCCAGCAGGGCGCCGCTGACGAGGAGGGTGGGGATACGGGTGTTCACGGGGGGTGGCTCTCCTTCAGGCTCGCTGCCAGCGGACTTCGCCGCCGACAACGGTGGTCATGACCTTGGTGCGCAGCACCGCGTCTGGCGACTCCTGGTAGGGGTCGGTGTCCACCGCGATGAAGTCGGCGAGCATGCCGGGGACGAGCAGGCCCTTGCGGTCCTGCTCGCCTGCCGCGTAGGCCGCGCCGAGGGTGTGCGCGGTGATCGCTTCGGCCATGCTCAGCCGCTGTTCCGGCTGCCATCCGCCGACGGGGGTGCCGTCCTGGCGGGTACGGGTCACCGCGGCGTACAGCGCGGCGAACGGATCGGGGTGCTCGACGGGGGCGTCGGAGCCGAAGGCCAGCGCGACGCCGGCGTTCAGCATGCCGCGCCAGGCGTAGGAGGCCAGGTCGTGGCCGGCGAGCAGCGAGTCGACGAGGTCGATGTCGCTGGTGCAGTGGACGGGCTGCATGGAGGCGACGACGCCGAGCCTGGCCATCCTGGTCAGGTCGGCCGGGCGCAGGTGCTGGGCGTGCTCGATGCGGTGGCGCAGCCCGGGGGTGCGGCCGATGGCCTCGTAGGCGTCCAGCACGAGGTGGTTGGCCTGGTCGCCGATGGCGTGCGTGGCGATCGCGATGCCGGCGTCCGCCGCGGTCCTGAACAGCTTGACGAGGTCGTCGTACGGGGTGACCGCGATGCCGACGTTGTCCGAGTCCCCGGCGAACGCCTCGCTCATGTGGCAGGTGTGCGAGCCGAGCGCGCCGTCGCTGAAGATCTTGACCGGCCCGGTGCGGATCCAGTCGTCGCCCTGGCCGGTGCGGCGCCCTTCGGCGATGGCCGCTTCCAGGTGGACGGTCGGGATCGCCTTGTGCACGCGGATCTTGAGCTGGCCGGCGTCGCGCAGCCGCAGGTAGGCGTCGCGGCAGTCCTCGCCGTCGATGTCGTGCACGCTGGTGAGGCCGAGGGAGAGCAGTTCGTCCTGGGCGCGGCGCAGCTTGTCGCTCAGGTCGTCGGAGACCATGAGGGCGCGCAGCGGGTAGGAGGCGGACTCGCGCAGGATGCCGGTGGGCTCGCCGTTCGCGTCCCTGACGATCTCGCCGCCGACGGGGTCGGGGGTGGTGGCGTCGATGCCGGCCAGGCGCAGGGCGGCGGAGTTGGCCCACACGGTGTGGCCGTCGATGTTCGGCAGCGCGATCGGCAGGTCGCCGCTGACGGAGTCGAGCGCGTACCGGTCGGGCTGGGCCGGGGGGTTCCAGGTGTTGCTGTTCCACCGGCCGCCGAACAGCCAGGCGCCGGGGCGCAGCCTGGCGACGTGCGCGCCGATCAGGGTAAGGGCGTCGGCCAGGGAGCGGACGTCGCGCAGGTCGATGGCGTCGAGGCTGTGGGCGTACTGGGCGGTGTGGATGTGGGCGTCGTAGAGGCCGGGCAGGACGGCGGCGCCGTCCAGGTCGACGAGTTCGGCGCCGTGGCCCGCGGCCTCGCGGACCTCGGCCTCGGTGCCGACGGCCACGAGGTGCTCGCCGTCCACGGCCATGGCCTGGGCCGGCGGGCGGCCGTCCGCCCCGGTGTGGATGGCGGCGTTGCGGTACACACGGATGCTCAAAGTGACTCTCAAGGGTGCTGGAGTGACGGTGAGCATCACTGTAGGAGTAGCTAAAAGAACGCGGAAGCGCTATAAACACGGCATTTAGCAACCCTGAGAGCAAGGAACGCTAATGCTGAAGCCGGAACACCTTCGCACTTTGCGTGAGGTCATCCAGCTGGGCTCCTTCGCCGCGGCGGCGAACCGGCTCGGCTACACCTCCTCGGCCGTCTCCCAGCAGATGGCCGCGCTGGAGAAGAAGATCGGCGTGCGGCTGTTCGAGCGCTCGGCGCACAGCGTGCTGCCGACCGACGCGGCGGAGGTGCTGGCCAGGCATGCCGAGACGGTCCTCGTCGACATCGAGCGCATGATCGCCTCCGTCCAGGCCGTGCACCGGGGCAGCGAGCGGCAGATCCGGCTCGGCGTGTTCCCGAGCTTCGCCGACCGGCTGGCCGAGGTGCTGGGGCAGCTGGAACAGGCGGACCTGGCCGGGGTGCGGATCTCGGTCGCCGAGCCGTCGCAGCTCATCCCGCACCTGGGCGCGGGCGGCGAGATGGACGCGGCGATCGTCTACCAGGTGGGCAACTCGGGGCTGTCGTGGCCGTCGGCGCTGAGCAGGCGGTGGATCGCCGAGGACCGCTACCGGCTGGTGCTGCCCGCGAGCTGGCCCGACCTGTCGCCGTACCGGGCCGAGCAGCTCGTCGACCTGCCGTGGATCGTGCACCACCCGGGCAGCAGCGACGCCTCGTTCTTCGACGGCGTGTTCTCCCGCTGGGACCTGCACCCCCGGGTGGCCTGCCACTCCGACGACTTCAAGATCACGATGTCGCTGATCGAGGCCGGGGTGGGCGCGGCGTTCGTCGCCGACCTGGCGCTGGCCCGGCACGGCCCCGGCGTGGTCGTCGCCGACGTGCCCTGGCTGAACACCAGCCGCAGCATCTTCGCCCTGGTCAGGCCGGACCGCGAGACCGCCAGGCTGCGGGCGCTCCTGGACGCCCTGGAGGTCTGAGCGCTATCAATTCCGCACAGCACCTTCGACAGGAGATCCATGGAACGCGCGGCGGCGATCGCCACTTCGGCCGAGGCCATCAGACGGCACGGTGACCACAACATCCTCATCGAGGCCGGCCCGGCCCCCGTGATCGACAGGCTCGCCACGCTCCCCGCCCGGCCGCCCGGCGGGCCGCTCGACGGCTGGACGTTCGTGGCCAAGGACATGATCGACGTGGCCGGCCTCCCCACCACCAGGGGCTCGATCCTGTACGGCGCCGAGGAGGCGCTGACGACCGCGCCGTGCGTCGAGGTGCTGGAGTCGGCCGGTGCGCTGCTGGTCGGCAAGGCCAACCAGCACGAGTTCGCCTGGGGCGTGACCAGCGAGAACCCGCACTGGGGCGACGTGCGCAACCCGCGCCACCCGCACCTGTCCCCCGGCGGCTCCAGCGGCGGCACCGCGGCGGCGCTGGCGGCCGGCATCGCCAGGTTCGGCCTGGGCACCGACACGGGCGGCTCGGTGCGGATGCCGGCGGCCTGCTGCGGCGTGGTCGGGCTGCGGCCCCGCGCGGGCGCGGTGCCGGGCGCGGGCGTCGCGCCGCTGGCGCCGATGTTCGACGTGGTCGGCCCGATGGCCACCTCGGTCGCCGACCTCGCCCGGGTGTGGGAGGTGCTGTCCGGCACCCCTGTCGCCCCGCTCTCCTCCCTGGCCGGGTGGACGGTCGGCGTCGCCGAGGGCTGCGCGCAGGCCGCCGCCTTCGCCGCGCTCGGCGCCGGACTCCGCGAGGTCGCGCTGCCGTACGACATCCTCGCCCCCTACTGGACGATCGTCGGCGCGCAGGCGCGGCGCACGCACGAGGCCACCTACCCGAGGAACGCCGATCACTACAGCGACGGCGTGCGCCGCAAGCTCGACGACGCCGGCCGGATCGGCCATGACCGTTACGCGGCGGCCGTCGAGGCGCTGGGCGCCGCGCGGGCAGGGTTCGCCGACCGCACGGCCGGGCTGGACCTGCTGATCATGCCCACGCTCGGCGGGCCCGCGCCCCGGGCGGGCTGCGACGAGGCCGCCGTCCGGGGCGAGGCCGGCCGGATCACCGCGGTGGTGTCCGCGCTCGGGCTGCCCGCGCTGGCGATCGGCGACCTGCAACTGGTCGCCCGGTCCGAGGAGGCGGTGCTGCGTGCCGGGCTGGCCTGGGAGTCGCTGGGCGAGGCGATCCCGCCGCCCCGCTGACCGCCCCACCCGTCACGGGTGCGGCGCCAGGCTCCACGGATCGACGGGCACGACCCCGGTGCAGCGTCCCGCCGGGTCGAGCAGCCTGCCGTACAGCTTGGTCTGGCGCAGCACGACCTGCCGGTCGGCGACGGTCACGTACGGGAACTTCCGCTCCAGGCGCATCACCAGCGGGTGCAGGTCGGTGACGGCGTGCAGGCCGACGGTGAGCAGCATGTTGCTGGTCCCGGCCAGGGCGGCGCAGGTGCGGGTCTCCGGCCAGCCGAGCAGCGCCGTGCCGGTCTCCTCCAGCAGCCGGTCGGGCAGGCGCAGCCACAGCACGGCGGAGGAGTGCCAGCCGGCGTGCGAGCGGGCCAGGTCGCAGCGGAAGTCGATGTCCTCGGTGGCGACGAGCCTGGAGAGCCTGCGCTGCACGGTCCGCTCGGAGGTGCCGACCGTCGCGGCCAGCTCGGCGTAGCCGGCCCGGCCGTCGGCCAGCAGGGCGTGGAAGAGCTGCCGGTCGATCCCGTCCATCCGCCGCGTGGACTCGGGCGGCCCGCTGCGCCTGGCCAGCCCGGCCGCCGCGCCCTGCGGGAGCACCCGCAGCCGCCAGCGGCACGACGCCTCGAACACGCGCGTCGCCAGGTGGGTGCGCACCTTGGCGACGCCGGGCACCCGGGGGAGGTCGGTGAGCAGGTAGTCGGCCAGCGCCGGCATCGAGGCCGCCGCGGCGATCACGAACAGGTCGTGCCCGGCGGCGACGTGCTGCACGGTGATCAGGTGCCTGGCCTCGGCCAGCGTCTCCGCGACCTCGACGGCCGCGCCCGCCGCGCAGTCGATCTCCAGGAACGCCATGCTCATCTCGTGCATCTGCCGTTTGCCGAGCGCGACAGTGGTCCACGCCTCGCCCGAACTGGTCAGCCGCTGCCAGCGCCGCGCCGCCGTGGCCGGGTCCGAGCCGGTGGCCTGGCCGATGTCCACCCAGCTCGCGCGCGGGTTGATCTGGAGGGCGTCGATGAGCTCCAGCTCGGCCTCGGACAGCAGTCTGCCGGATTCCTGCACCGGGCCTCCCTGGATGACCGATTGCCGCATTTTTCGCGAAAAGTCACCTTATCCGGCGATCCTGTTGCCCGCGGCTGTCCCACCGGCCGCGAAGGAGAGGACGCATCCCGTGACCCGGTCGCACCACCGGCCGGCCCGTCCGCCGCGCCTGGTCGGCGTCCTGGGCGGCATGGGCCCCGCCGCCACCGCCGACTTCTACGGCAAGCTCGTCGAGGAGACCCCCGCCCGCGGCGACCAGAGCCACGTGCCGGTCGTCATCTGGGGCGACCCGCGCGTCCCCGACCGCTCGCTGAGCCTGCTCGGCCTCGGCGAGGACCCGACCCCGCAGCTCCGGCAGGGCATCCAGGCGCTCAGCCGCGCCGGGTGCGAGGTGCTGGCCGTGCCGTGCAACACCGCGCACGCCTTCGTCCCCCGCCTCGCCGACGAGGCCGGGCTCGAGCTCGTCAGCATCGTCGAGGTCACCGCCGACGCCCTCGCCGCCGACGGCGTCACCGCCGCCGGGCTGCTCGCCACCGCCGGCACCCTGCACTCCGGCCTGTACGCGGACGCGCTGCGCGGCCGGGGCGTCGCACCTCTCGAACCGTCAGGCGACGAGCAGGAGCGCGTGTCGGCGGCGATCGCCGCGGTCAAGGCCGGCGCCGTCACCCCGGCGCACCGGCGCGCCCTGGCCGAGGTCGCCCGCGCCCTCGCCGATCGCGGCGCCGAACGGGTCGTCGCGGCCTGCACCGAGATCGTCCTCGCCCTGGACAGCCGCCTGGTGCCCGTCCCCGTCCTGGACCCGGCCCGCCTCCTGGCCCGCCGCGTCGCCGCCGTCTCCCTGGGTCTCCCCGACCGGTTCCCCCAACGGGCTTGACCTTGACGCCGGGGTCAACGTTCCAGCGTCCCGGCATGACCGCCTCCACCCCAGCACCCCGCCTCCGGTCCCCCGCCTGGCTGCTCTGCCTGGCGCTGCGCTCCCGTCTCCAAGCCGAGCTCCGGGCGCTGCGGTCCGGCCCCGGCCTCAGCGCGTGACGAACGTCTGCACGAGCCGGAAGCGGTGACCGAACGGGTCGCGGAACATGGCGTCGATCCCGTACGGCCGCTCCTCCGGCTCCTCGACGAACTCGACCCCGGCGCCGCTGAGCTTCTCGTACGCGCCCCGGCAGTCGTCGGTCTCCAGGTGGAACCCGCCCGCCGTCCCCTTGGCCACCAGCTCCAGCACCTGGTCACCGGTGCCGTCGTCGACGACCGGGGGCCGGGGGACGTTCAGGATGAACGACACCTCCGGCTGCCCGGGCGGCCCCACGGTGAGCCAGCGGTATCCGTTCATCTCGGGCATCGAGACGTCCTCGCGGACCTCCATACCGAGCTTGCCGACGTAGAAGTCCAGCGCCTCGTCCTGGTCGGGCACCCACAGGTTGGCGTGCGTGAGCCGCAGCCGCATCGCTCAGGCACTCCCCTCGGCGCGCACCGGCCGGCCCCACGCCCGCAGCACGCAGGCCGGGACGCGCGCCCGGTGCGCGGCGGGGGCGAACCTCGCCCGGTAGGCCGTCGGCGACATGCCGAACGTCCGCCCGAAACTCGTGGTGAACGCGCCGACGCTGAGCAGGCCCACCTGCCCGCAGATGTCGCTGACCGTCCGGCCGGTGGTCAGCAGCAGCGCCGCGGCGCGCTCCATCCGGCGGGTCAGCAGATACTGGTGCGGCGTCTCCCCGAAGGCCCGCCGGAACTCACGGCTGAAATGCGCCTTCGACATGTACGCGGCCCGCGCCACCTCGGCCACGTCCAGCGGCTCGGCGTAGCGGCTGTCCATCAGGTCCTTGGCGCGTAGCAGGCGCCTGTGCTCCGGAACCGTCCCCATGCGGCCAGTATCGCGAACCGCTATGCGGCCGTATAGGTGAGCGCCACGACCCCCGTGGCGAACGTCCGGCAGTCGAGGAGCTTGAGCGGCAACTCGCCGAACCCCTGGTCGAACAGCCGCCGCCCGCTGCCGACGACGACGGGGTTGACCAGGAGGCCCAGCTCGTCGACCAGCCCGGCCCGCAGCAGCGACCTGACGAGGGTCGGGCTGCCGGTGGTGAGGATGTCCGGCCCGTCGCCCCGCCTGAGCGCGGCCACCTCGGCCACGGCATCACCCTTGATGAGCGTGGAGTTCTCCCACTCGGCCGCCTCCAGGGTGGTGGAGGCGACGAGCTTGGGCGTCTTGTTCATGGCGTCGGCCATCGGGTTGCCGGACTGGGTCTGGTGCGGCCAGAACGCCGCGAACTGCTCGTAGGTGTGGCGGCCCAGCAGCATGGCGCCGACCCCGGCGCGCCGCCTGGCGAGCTCGGCGCCGATCTCGCCGTCGAAATAGGGGCCCTGCCATTTCTCCGGCGACTCCACGACGCCGTCCAGGGAAATGAAAAGACCGCAGATCATCTTGCGCATGGTTTCTCCAGGGAAAGGCCTCGTACCGGCTCGGGAACGAGGCTTCCACCGGGCTCAGCAGCACGTCAACGGCGCTGCCTTCTCGAAACCTGCTGTTCTGCGCGGCGCGCTACTTGGCGTCCATCAGCGCGATCCAGTCGTTCACCAGCTTCTCCAGCGTCGCCTTGGCGGCCGTGACCTCGTCCATGCTGCGCAGCTTGGCGTAGGCCTTGCCCTTGGGGCCCGGCTCCAGCAGGCCGGTGTCGTCGGTCAGCAGGGCGCCCTGGTGGAAGATGACCGCGACGCAGTCCTTGAGCCTGGGGTTGAACGTGGCCAGCTCCTCCTTGTAGCTGAAGCTGGGGCCGCCCCATTTCACGTCTTCCTCGATTTCCGGATGCGCGCTGATGATGGCCCTGACGGCGGCCATCTCTGCCTTCAGCAGGTGGTCGAGCTTGTCGAGGAAGTCGTCAACCTTCGCGGAGTTGGACATTTCGCAAGCTAACACTGGCTGCGGTTCCGTCAGCTTCTTCCATCGTGCTCGACCGGCGTTCCTACTCCTGGCCCTCCTCGGGCAGGCCGTTGTCGAACTGCTTCGGCTGCACGTGCTTGTGCGGCCCGCCCCGCTCGGCCTTGGCCAGCGCGGCGGTGTCCGGGTAGTCGGTGACGAAGGCGTCCACGCCCAGGTCCAGGTGGGCGCGGTACTCGGCGAGCGCGTCACCGTGGTCCGTCGGCACCTGGCCCCGGCGCAGCGGCCCCGGCAGGTACTGGTTCTCGCTGCGGAAGGTGTAGACGCCGATCTTCAGCCCCGCCCGGTGCGCGTCGGACACCAGCGTCGTCGGCTTGCCCCAGCTTCCGTCCGGGTTGACGGGGATGGCGGAGGACTTGTCCGGCCCGATCCACTGCGCGTACTCGGCGATCTTCGCCAGTCCCTCGGGCTTCATCATGTCGGCGTACGTCGTCGGGTCCCCGGCCGCCTTCAGGTCGTACGGCTGACCGCTGGTGCCGAGCGCCTGCCACAGCGGCACGCGCAGGTCCTTGGCCACCCGCTTCAGGCTCGACGGCTCGAACGACTGCACCACCACGGGGCTGTTCGGCCGGTTGAGCCCGTTGCGCTTGACCGTCTCGATCAGCGGCTCCTCCAGCGGCAGCCCGATGGACCTGAAGTAGGTCGGGTGCTTGGTCTCGGGGAACACGCCGACCCGCTTGCCGTACTGGCGCGACATCCGCTCGGCCAGGTCGATCACCTCCTGGAAGGTGAGCACCTGGTAGTAGCCGTTGTAGACGGTGTTGCGCTGGCGGATCGACGGCAGCCGCTCGACCGCGCGCAGCGTCTTCAGCTCGACCAGGGTGAAGTCCTCCGTGAACCAGCCGGTCACGTTCCGCCCGTCGATGACCTTGGTGGTCCTGCGCGCGGCGAACTCGGGGCGCAGGGACACGTCGGTGGTGCCGGAGATCTCGTTCTCGTGCCTGGCCACCAGCACGTGGTCCTTGGTCGGCACCAGGTCGGGCTCGATCCAGTCGGCGCCCAGTGCCACGGCGAGCTCGTAGCTGCCCTGCGTGTGCTCGGGGCGGTGGCCCGCCGCGCCGCGGTGGCCGATGACGACAACCTGGGACCGGTCCGGCTTCCCCGCCGCCACGGCCGCGGTCGGGGCGGGGGCCGGGGTCGCGGCGGCGGCTCCTCCGGCACCGGCCACGGCCGCGGCTCCGGTGAGGGGGGTGAGGACGGCGAGGGTGGTGGCTGCGATCTTGCGCACGTGAAGCTCCCTGCGGCAGCTGCACCGGAGACTCTCACCGGTGATCACCGCGCGGATTATGGTACGGACCGAAATCCCCCAATGGGACAACAATGGCGAAATTTCCGGTGACCGGCACGGCAACGAGCCCGTGCCTCCGCCGAGCCGGTCACCGGGGGCCACCGGCGTGCAGGGCTTCCCGCTCCCACTCGGCGCGTGGCTGCGCGTGCAGCCGCCAGTAGTGCTCGGCGATGTCGTCCGGGTCGAAGTCGGTGCCCGGGGCGACCGGTCCCGCCACGGTCACGCTCGCCACGTGCACCCCGGCGGGCCCGTACTCCTGGTCGAGCAGCGTGACCAGCGTCCGCACGCCCGCCTT
Organism: Nonomuraea sp. NPDC003214; assembly: GCF_053590035.1. Classification (NCBI taxonomy): domain Bacteria; kingdom Bacillati; phylum Actinomycetota; class Actinomycetes; order Streptosporangiales; family Streptosporangiaceae; genus Nonomuraea; species Nonomuraea sp. NPDC003214. The sequence continues at coordinate 358,958 of NZ_JBSFSX010000010.1, forward strand.
GCCCAGCGAGAGGCTCACGTACTGCGGCTTGGGCTCGGGCATGCCCCCGGTGACGAGGAACGTCCCGTGGCCGCGCGCCGCCATCGCGGGCGCGAGCCGGGCTGCGGCGTTGAGCGCGCCGACCACGTTCACCGCCCACGCCTCCATGTGCCCGCGCACCGACAGCTCGCCCGGCCGGTCGGCCCGGATGATCGCGGCGTTGTACACGACGACGTCCGGCACGCCATGCGCCCTGACCGCCTCGTCGAGCGCGGCGCGCAGCGCGGCCTCGTCGGTGCTGCCCGCCTCCAGCCGCAGGACCGGAACCCCCTCGGCGGCGACCGCCTCCCCCACCGCGCGCAACGTCCGCCCGCTCCGCGCGACCAGTGCGATCGACAGCCCCTCCCTGGCGAACCGGCGAGCCACCGCCTGCCCGATCCCCGGCCCCGCCCCGATGATCACCGCGCTCGACACCGACATCTCCCCCTTTTTCGTGACCAGCGATAATGGGGGACGGTAAGGCGTCACATCGATGTGAAGGTCAAGCGGAAGGAGCCGGATGCGCATCGGCGACCTCGCCCACCGGACCGGGGTGCACCGGCGGCTGCTGCGCTACTACAAGGAGCAGGGCCTCCTCAGCCCGGCCCGGCTGGTCAACGGCTACCGCGAGTACAGCGAGGCGGACGTCGCGACCGTGCGCCACATCCGCGCCATGCTCGCCGCCGGGCTCCCCACCGCGGTCATCGGCCGCGTCCTGCACTGCGTCCACGACACGGACACCGGCCTGCCCGTGCCGGCCGGCTGCCCGGCCTTCATCGAGGCCCTGCACCACGAACGCACCCGCATCGCCGACGCGATCGCCGCACTCCAGACCTCCCAGGACCTCCTGGACGCCCTCCTCAACACGGCCCAGCACCGCCGGGCGTGACCGCGAGCAGGCCGGTCCCCCGCACCTTCGTGTCGCCGCCCAGCGTGAACGGCGTGACGCCGAAGGCTGCGGCGACCTCGGGAGCCAGCTCGAAGGCCGCCACCGTCCACTCCTCGACCTGCTCGGCGCTCGCCGCCCGCAGATCACCGTCGGCCGGCAGCCCGAGCTCCCGCAGCTTCACCCGTTCGCAGGGCAGCGGAGTGCCGAGGGTGAGCGAGGCGTCGTCCGGCTCGCCCGTTGCCGCGTACCGGCGGATCACCTGGCCGTTCTCCGCCACCAGCCAGGCCGACCCGTCGTCCTGCGCCCCGAAGTAGTAAGCCTGCGCCGCTCCGTACCGGTCACTGAGCTCCTGGCACGACCGCAGCACCTCCGCATGCCGCTCACCGCAAGGATCGCACCAGGCCCCCATCACCAGGGTCCAGCCGTCCACCTCGGGAGAGACGAACACCCGCGAAAGGTGCTCACGGTCCCCCGGCTCGCCATGCCCATCAGCGTCGATCACCTCACGCGCCTCGGCGAACGTGACCGGCCGAGGCGACGACAACCCCAGGATCGCCATGACCCCGGCCTGATCACCGGCGGGAACCGCGATCCAGTAATTCCAGCACGTCGAGATCGGCTCAGCCCGATCACCCGCAGTCGCCCGCACCCGCCCACCATGCCAGAACGCCCGGCCTCCGCCCACCCACGTACGGGGGGTGACATTCTCCCTACCCACGCGCACCCAGGAGTGATCGAAGGGCCAGTCTGGAACCATGTCGAAGAGTCCGGCAGAGCAGAGGCGGGCGGCCGGCCCGCAGCCGTGGCGGGCCGTGCGGATCGCCGCGATCACGGTGCTGGGGGTCTCGGCGCTGACCTGGTTCTTCGCCGACCCGATCCACGTGCCCGAGGACGTGCTGGAGACGCTGGACCAACGGGCCAGCGTGATCGGCATGTTCACCGGCGCGGCCGGGCTCGTCATCGCGACCCTGGGCTTGCGCGCCCAACTCCAGAACCGACCCGCCGACACGGTCCCCTCCCCCGCGGGCACCCCGGCCCCCCGGCGTCGTACGGCCATGCTGCTCGCGGCCGTCCCCGCCGTCGCGGCCCTGATCGTGCTGGCCGTCGTCTGGATCGCGCTGCCCGGCGGCCCGCCCCGCTACGAGGCCGAGGCGGGCGTGCACCACAAGGCAGTGCCGCTCAACGGTGTCGACGGCGCGTCGAACCGCGCCTCGATGGGCTATCTGAACGAGCCGGACAGCTGGGTGGACATCCGCGTACAGGCGCCCCACGCGGGCACCTACACCGCGCACGTGCGCTACCGCGCCGGCGACGGCCACGCGCGTCACTTCGTGACAGTGAATGGCCAGGACAGGCAAATCCTGGAATATCCGGCGCTCGGCTGGGGAACCTGGGCGACCGCCTCGCTCCCGGTGAAGCTGAACCAGGGCTGGAACACGCTGCGCTTCCAGCATCACGACAGGTTCGCCGAACTGGACTACATCGAAATCACCTGACTGAATTTCCGCGCTTACAGACGGTCTCCCCTTTTGGGGGGCTAGCGCGTAATTGCGGAAACCGGACGATGCGGCAGTGCAGCACGAGGCTGCACCACGGTGGCACGCGGCCACGGGATCGCCACCCGGGTCAGGGGTCTGCTGCTGGACGGGCGGTTCTGGTATCCGAGGTTCCCGCGGCTGCGGGCGCTGATCCCCCGGCACGTGGTGCTGGCGTGGCCGGAGTTCCTTTGGGACGGCAGCACCTGCTCCTCCTGCGACCTGTCCGGGCATGTCGTGGCCGATCTGGGCTGCTTCGACTCCCGTGACGACCTGTTCGACCGGCACGGTCAGACCCTGTGCCTGCCGGTACGCGTCCCCGCTGATCTCATCATGAGCCGCCGGGCGGCCTGAGAGCCGCTATCCGAGGTCCTGGGCCCGGTGGAGACCCAGGCTCCGGTTCAGGCGCCCGGTCAGCCGGGTGACCGTGACGCGGGGCAGCAGGCGGGGCGCCCAGGTCATCGCCCGGTTGATCGTACGGCCCGGGTAGGAGTTGACGGCGCCCTTGGCGAAGGCGTCGAGGGTTCTGGCCGCGACGCCTTCGGGGGCGTCGGTGAACGCCGGGTTCATGGTGGCGGAGGTGCCGTCGAAGAACGACGTGTCGGTGGCCCCGGGATGGGCCCCCATGACGCGGACCCCCGTGCCGCGCAGCTCCTCGGCGAGGGCCTCCGTGAACGACAGCACGAACGCCTTCGTCGCCGCATAGCTGGCCTGGTACGGCATCGACTGGAAGGCGGCGGTCGAGGCCACGTTGATGATCCCGCCGTGTCCCCGGTCGACCATGCGCCTGCCGAGCACGTGGCTCAGCTTCATCAGGGCGGTGACGTTCAGCTCCACCGAGCTGACGTTCCGCTGGAGCGAGCTGCTCAGGAACGGGCCGACGGCGCCCGCGCCCGCGTTGTTGACCAGCAGGTCGACCGTACGACCCTGCCGGTCCAGCTCCTCGACCAGCCCTGTCACGCCGCCGGGCGCGGCGAGATCGGCGGCCACCGTGGTCACCTCGACCTGGTACGCCTGGCGGATCTCGCCGGCGACCCGGTCCAGCGCGTCGCCGGAGCGGGCCACGAGGACGAGGTTCGCCCCGCGTCGCGCGAGCTCGTGGGCGTAGGCGGTGCCGAGCCCTCTGGACGCGCCGGTGACAAGCGCGGTGACGCCACGGTATCCGTACATGATCATTCCCATCTACTTCGAGCCTCAAACGAAATGGACGCTATCAGCTTCGAGACTCGAAACAAACTGGTACGCTCACGGCATGACGAGGCAGGAGCTGGAGCAGGTGGTACGGGCCAACCACGAGCTCTTCATGCTGACCGGTGACCGCATCGCCAAGGCGCTCGACGAGCTCCGCCTCACCTACGCGACGGCCCAGGCCCTCTGGGCGATCGACCCCGCGGGGCCCGCGCCGTCGATGAAGGCCCTGGCGGAACGCCTGTTCTGCAACGCCCCCAACCTCAGCTTCGTCGTCAACCAGCTGACCGATCGCGGATACGCGGAACGCGCCGTGGACCCGGGCGACCGGCGTTCGCGGGTCGTGGTGCTGACCGAGCAAGGCCGGCAGGCCCGCGAACGCGTCATCGACGTCACGCTCGCCGAAACCCCGTTCGCCCACTGCGACCCCGAAGACCTGAGCCGGCTCGCCGAAATCCTCCAGCGCGTGCTGACCAGGGCGTGATGAGGCCGACCCGGTCGTGGCCTACGAGGGGAGCCACGTGGGCCACCAGGGAAGCACGCAATCACCCGGAGTGCCCTCGCCCGCCAGGTCGTACACCGTCATGGCCACGGGCCCGGCGACAGAGCCGGCAACGGTGAGAGCGAGCAGGAGCACCCCCGGCCGGCTCAGGGCCCAGCCCGTGCCGGCGAAGTTCTCGCCGGAGCCCAGGTCACCCAGGCAGTAGAGCTGCGCCCGAGCCACCAGGTGAATATCGAGGAACGTCCCGAACGTCGCGCACGCCAGGGCGATGACCGCGGAGAGCCCGCAGCCGAACGCCCAGTAGACCTCACGCGCCTGTGGCCTTCGCCGCACCGTCACGGCGTCATCGAAGCAGACCCGTATGCGGACGACGCGCAGCCTGTGTGCGGATCCGGTGCAGGGAGCCCGCGGCCGAGGTGGTCTCGGCGCGCACGCCGGAGAAGGCCGGCAGGCGCCCCTGGTGAGCCACATGGCAGGGTACGCATGCCGTCACGTACGGCGCCGGCCGTCATGCGGGCGTCCATGACGAGACCGCCCTGACCGCCCTCAGCTGAACATCACCCGCCGGGCGGCGGCGTGGCGTCACCGATGTCGCCGGCCGAAGGGTCCGCCACGACCTCACACGGCTCGACGGGCCCGGTCGTCAGCCGCCCGCTGAACTGCCAGGCGACCCCGGGACGCTCCACCGTGGGCGTGACCGGATTCTCGCTGACCTCGATCATCGCGATCTGGCCCGGCTGGATGTGGCGCGGGTAGATGGTGATGCCGTCCTGCGGGCGAATCGCCTGGTACGAGATCGACTTCTGCAGTCGCTGCCGAAGCCTGGCCTGCGTGGCGGCATCGTTGCTCGACAGCTCCTCCCTGGTCGCGCCGAAGTGGTCACCCTTGAGGAAGGGCGCCCGGTTGTTTCCGCAGCGCTTGCCGAGAGGCAGGTAGGTGATGTCGGCCCGCACCCCCCAATCGGCCAGCTCCTTCTCAAGGTGCTCGGGGTCCCGGAAGTCGTAGATCTTGAGGTTGATCGATCCGTCCTGGTTCTTCGTCAGGGCGTACGCGGGCTCGGCGGAACCGAGCAGGGGAGGCACGGCCACACCCACCGCGACGGCCGCAGCCACGGCCGCGCCCATCGCGAGCCACCGCCCGGTGCGCCGACCGAACCGGGGCGGCGGCGCGGTCGCCTCCCGGACGAGCCGGAGCCGTTGCCGGGCCAGGGAGTGGGGCGGCTCGTGCTCCAGTTCCTTGATGAGCGTCTTCAGGTCATCCATGATCGTTCTCCTCCAATGGGTTGACTCCGCCCAGCGTGTGGCGGACCTTGCGCCGGGCCCGATTGAGCCGCGACTTGACCGTGCCGACCGGGATGCCGAGCGCGCGGGCCGCTTCCTCGTACGTCATGTCGCTCCAGGCGACCAGCAGCAGGACGTCGCGGTCGCCCCGCGACAGCAGCGCGAGCGCGTTCAGCAGGACCGTCCGCGACCCTCGGGCGGTCAGCTCGCGGGTGATCGCCTCTTCCGGCCCCTCGACGGGCCGGGCCGGGCTCTGCCGCTCCAGCGCCCGGTAGCGGCTGACCTCGGTCCGGCGGTGGCCGGTGATGAGCCTGGTCGCGATCCCCAGCAGCCACGGCCGGGCATCGCGGTAGGAGCTGTCGTACGCGTCGCGCCGGCGGAAGGCGATCAGGAACGTCTCCCCGACAAGGTCCTCGGCGAGTTCCGGGCCGAGCCGGAAGGAGATGTACCGGTAGAGCGTCGCGGCATGGCGGTCGAACAGGGCGGCGAACTTCTCCGGATCATCGAGCGAGCCTGCGATGATCTCGGAGTCCACCACCGCTGGTGACGTGTCGGTCACCATAGATGATCTATTTCCAGCATGGGACCCCCTTCGAGATGTCATCTGTGTCTTGTCACGAGAGCCGGAAGTGTTCACCGGTGCCGTCGCCGGGGTCCTGAAACGACGAATCCCGCCCGATCGCGATGATCGGACGGGATCCCGTCGGCTGCATGCCTGGTCAGGGGGTCATGCCGGGCCGGGGTCCTGGACGTCCGGCCCGGTCGCGCCCCCGTACGTGGCGATCTTGTACTCGACCGCGGTGAGGGAGAGGGTGAGCTCACGGATCCGGCGGCGGATGGTGTCGCGATGCTCGACCAGCACATCGAGCCGCTCCGGCACCGTGTGCGCCCCGGAGTCGACGAGCGCGATGTAGTGCTGCAGGTCGCGCATCGGCATGCCGGACAGCCGCATCCGCGTGAGGAACACCAGCCGCCGGACCACCTCGGCGTCGTAGACGCGATGCCCGCTGCTGTCACGGGCCACCTCGACCAGCCCGGCCCGCTCGTAGTAGCGCAGCGTGTGCGGCGAGATGTCGAGAAGGTCGGCGACCTCGGCGATCGTCATCGTCTCGGGCAGATCGCCCAGGTCGGCCAGGCGGTGGATCGCCTCGACCGACAGCGGCCCGTCGTCCCCGAGCGCCGCCAGCGCCCTGGCCATCAGCTCGTCGGTAGCCATGACCACGAGCCTAGACGGGCCGTACCGATGCGGGGACACCCTCGAAGTCGGCGCTGCGGGCGACCTCGGCCCACCGCTCGACCTCGTCCAGGCCGCGCCGGTACGCGCCCGAGATGCGCTCGACCGCCTCGCGCCCGAGCGGCAGCCGCAGCGGCACCTCGTCGCCGTGCGCGAGGGACACGATGATCTCGGCCGCCCGCACCGGGTCGCCTTCCTGGCGGCCGTCGGTCCCGGCCATGTCCGCCCGGACGTCGGCGAGCAGGTCCCGGTACGTCGCGGACGGCTCGGCGAACTCCAGCACGTCGCCCCCGTTGAATCCGGTCCTGAACCGGCTCGGCTCGACGATCATCACGCGGACGCCGAACGGCGCGACCTCCCCGGCCAGGGCCTCCGACCAGCCTTCGAGCGCGAACTTCGACGCCGAGTACGCCGACACGCCGGGGAACGACGTCCGCCCGCCCTGGCTGCTCATCTGCACGATCGTCCCCGTCCTCCGCTCGCGCATCGCGGGCAGCACCGCGCGGATGAGCGCGGCAGGGCCGAACAGGTGCAGATCCATCAGCTCCCGCAGCTGCGCGTCGCTGACCTCTTCGACCGCTCCGACCACGGCCCGGCCCGCGTTGTTGACCAGCACATCGATCTGACCGAATCGGTCGAGGCTGTCCCGTACGAGGCCCTCGGCCCCGGCGACGTCCCGGGCGTCGAACGCCGCGACCAGGCAACTGTCCGGGTACTCGGCCGCCAGGTCGGCCACGCTCCCGGGCCTGCGTACCGCCGCCACCACGCGGTCGCCCGCCTTGAGCGCCGCCTCCGCCAGTGCGCGCCCGAAACCGCGGGACGCGCCGGTGATGATCCAAGTCCGTGTTGTCATGGCGTGGACGCTAGGCGTTGGAGCGCGCTCAAACGCAAACCGTCGCCGGCTTGGTCAGATGAGGGGCGAGGTCACCCGCAGGGACCACTCGTCCTCGCGCGGGTTCGCGTCGATCCAGGCGATCACCGGCCGGCCGGTGCCGGTGAGGGACATGGCCAGCTGCTGGGGGACGTTCCCCGCCTTGGCGATCCTCGTGGCCCGGCAGGCGGTGCGCCGGCAGGAATGGACGACCAGGTGCGCGTCGGCGAACGTCGCCACCAGCGCCCGGTCGCCGGAGAGCACCAGGCCGGGCGGGTCCTCGTGACGATCCCCGGCGAGCGTGGCGCTCTCCGCCCTGGAACAGGCCCGGTCCTGGCAGTCGAGCAGCTTGATCGCGCCGGCTGCCGGGTCCCCGTAGGCGATGACCGGCCGCCCGTCCCGCCGTACGGCCAGGGACAGGCCGCGCATCCGGGCCCCGGCTGCCGTCAGCGGCGGTCCCGGCGTGGTCACCGTCGCCGACGCGCAGTCCGCTGTGTCGCAGGTCACCAGGGAGACCGCGCCGGTGTCACCGTCGCGAACGGCGGCGACAGGCCGGCCGTCCGGGCCGAAGGCGACCTTCAACGCGTGCTTGTCGCTGGTCCCCGCGATGTCACGCCTCAGCCGTACCGGGGTATGCCGCACCGGATCGGCGCACGCGAGGTCGCGGCACGAGGTGAAGGTCAGCGTCTTGGCGTCGTCGGGCCTGTCGGCCTGAACCAGGACCACGCCGCCCGGGTGGGCCGCCACCGCCAGCCTCGACCACAGGAACTGCCCGTCGTCCTGGGACCACCAGGCGATCGGCTTCCCGGGAGCCGAACAGCCGGCCTGGTCGCAGGCCGCCAGGCGGAGCCGGTAGTTGCGCTCCGCCTGGTCCCAGTCCCAGGAGGCGACCACCGTCCTGCCGTCGGGCAGAGCCGCGGTCGCGGCGAACCGGTCGGTACGGTTGTCGCCCGCGTAGAAGATGTCCAGGTCGGCGCAGGTGAGGTCCGGGCAGGTCAGCACCCTGGGCGCGTCGTCGTCGAAGCCCTGCATGTACATCGCGAGCTTCGGCCCGGGAGAGACGTACAGCGCCGTGAGGTCCCGCGACCACACGACAGGCCCGCGGTCGCCGCCGCCGCCGTCGCCCGCCTCGTCCGCCGGGGACAACGCGGCCACGTGGTCGGAGACCTCCACCCACCCCAGCGGGTTCACCGTGGCGACGGCGCCGGTCACCAGGCCAGGCAGCACGAGCAGCGCCAGGATCGGTGCCGTCCGGGTACGCGCTCCGTCCCGCTCCGGTAACCGGTCGACGATGGCGCGCAGTTCGGGACGGCCCACCTCGTGCCACTGCTTCGCGACGCGGTTCAGGAAGACCACGGCGAGCACGGCGGCCTGGAACGCGGACAGCAGGACGGCGGCGGCCGAGTTCACCGCGACGTCCACCGGCTGGGGCAGGCGGCCGGCCACCCAGCCGAAGCCGCCGGCGGCCAGGCCGGGCAGGATGATCACGCTGATCGCCAGCAGGAGCGGCGAGGTGAACCGCATCGTCGCCACGAGCCGGTACGCCCGGCGCAGCGCCCCGAACGGCCCCAGTCCCTCCAGCAGCATGGCCGGCATCGCCAGCAGGCCGGGCATCAGGGCCAGCCCGACGACCACGATCGCCGCGATGCCCGCCCACGGGTTCACGAACACGGTCAACGCCACCCCGGCAGCCGCCGTCAGTGCCAGGAAGGCGACCTGGACGAAGGCGAGCGCGGTGAGCCCTCGCCCCCGCCGTACCGCCACCCGGAGCGCGGACCGCCAGTGCACCGGCCAGCCCAGCACCCGGCCCGCGGCCATGAGCATGGTCGCGCCCCCGGCGACCGCGGCGGCGGGCACGCCGATCAGCACCAGCACGCCCAGCCAGGCGAACAGCGGCACATCCGCGTCCCCGACCAGCTCGATCCGCCCGTTGACCACCAGAAGCCGCCCGGCGGCCGCGATCGGCAACAGCGCCGCCGCCAGCAGGCCGACCGGGATCGACAGCACCGTCGTGGGCACCATCAGCGTGAACAGGTGGCGTAGGACGCGCGTGCCCATGATGCTCAATGCCGACGTTCCGACCAGCGCGGCCCGCAGGCGTTCCGCCCAGACGTCCGCCACCGCACCGGAATTGTCTGCCATGCGGGAGATCCAACCAGGCCCGCTTTCAACTCACTGAACAATTCCGGCCGTTCCCGGAACAGTCGGACTCCCTCCCTTGAGAAATTCCGTCCCCCGGCGAACGATCTCCCCACGCGCCCCGCGATTTGACCTCAACCCGCCTTGAGTTCCTAGCGTGATCTGCGATTCCGGTCCGAACTCCCAGGAGGATCACCATGCGGATCAGCACCACCTTGCCCATGACAAAGACCGGCGTGCCCGACGTCGCGATGGCGAAGCGCCTTGAGGACCTGGGCTACGACTCGATCGGCATGGCCGACTTCATCGTGGGAGACGGGACGCCGAGCTTCGACGCCATGCTCGTCCTGGCCGCCGCCGCAACGGTGACCGACACGATCGGGCTGGAGTTCGGCGTGCTCAGCCTCCCGCTGCGCCCGACCGCCTGGATCGCCGCGCAGATACAGACACTTCAGCACTTGTCAGGCAACCGGGTCACCCTGGGCGTCGGGATCGGCGGCTTCCCCGGCTCGCCGTTCTGGCGTGCGGCCGGAGCGCCCGTTCAGGGCCGGGGGCGCCGGGCCGACGAAGCCCTGCGGGCGCTCCCCGGCCTGATCCGTGGTGAGGCGACCCGACTCGGCGACGACGAGGTCACCCTCGGCCCGGCCGCCCCGGTCCCGCCCATCCTCGTCGGCGGGAACTCCGAGGCGGCGATGCGCCGCGCCGTCCGCCTCGGTGACGGCTGGATGCCCTCCTTGATCAGCCCCGCGGCTCTGCGCAAGAAGGCGGTACGGCTGCGCGAGATCGCCGACGAGCTGGGCCGCCCGGTTCCGTCGATCTCGGTAGGCGGCCATGCGATCCTCGTCGACGACCCGGCCGCCGTCGCCTCCTTCACCCGCATCCTGGTGGACGTGCACGGCATGGCCCCGGAGGAAGCGGCAGCCGTACCCGTCACCGGCACCCCGGCGCAGGTGGCCGACCGTCTCCACGCCTACGCGGAGGCGGGCGCCGACACGGTGGGGCTCAGCCTCGACGGCGGGGACTGGATCCGGCAGGCGGAGGCGTTCGCGGAGGCCAGAGCACAACTGACCCATGTCCGGGACGCCTGAAGCGGACGACCCGCGAACCTGAGCCGCTCGACGGGTCCGGGGTCAGCGCACCTGGCCGCTGCTCCAGGCCCAGGCGGCGATGCCGACCCGGTTGGCGGCTCCCACCTTGCGCTGGATATGCGCAATGTGCGTTTTGACCGTGCCCGGGCTGATGACCAACTCGGCGGCGATGTCGGCGTTGGTCCGCCCTCGCGCCACCAGAAGGGCGATCTCCAGCTCACGCGCGGTGAGCGGGTCCTTCAGCGGCGGCGGGGCCGTTCGGATCAGGCCCCGGAGCAGCCGGAGGGTCACCTGCGGGCTGATCAGCGTGTCGCCTGCCATCGCCGCGCGGACCGCTTCCACCAGCAGGGCGGGGCCCGACCGTTTGAGCAGGAAGCCGCACGCCCCTTCCCGCAGCGCGGTGTGGACGTACTCGTCCAGGTCGAAGGTGGTCACGACGATCACGCGGGTCTCGGCGGCGAGCTGCCGGGTGACCTCCAGCCCGTCCAGGCCCGGCATGCGGATGTCGGCCAGCACCACATCGGGACGCAGGTGACGAGCCAGCTCGACCGCCCGCGCGCCGTCGGCGGCCTCGCCCACCACGGTCATGTCCGGCTGCGCGTTGAGGATCAGCCGGAACCCGATCCGCACGTCCTCCTGGTCGTCCGCGATGAGAATCCGCGTCGTCATCCGTAACCGCCGGCCGTCATGCGGGGATCCGCGCGGTGACCTGCCAGCCACGCCGGTCCGGGCCTGCCGCCAGCTTCCCGCCACGCGCCTCCAGCAGGTGGGCCAGGCTCGCCAGCCCGAAACCGCCTGCTCTGGTGCTCTGCGACCTGCCCCCGCCGTCGTCCTCCACCCGTACGCGCAGGACCTCCCCTTCCTGACGAATGTCCACCCGCACGGTCGTGGTGCGCGGTGCGTGCCGGCGCACGTTGGTCAGCGCCTCCGTCACCACCCGGTAGGCCAGCGACGACACGTCCTCGCGTACCGCCATGCCGGGCTCAACGGCCAGCTCCACCCGCACGGCCGGCGAGAACGCGTCCGCCAGGCGCTCCAGCTCCTCGATCCCTGGCCCCCGCTCGCCCAGCGCGTGCACGGCCCGGTCCAGCGAGGCCAGCGCCCGCTGCCCGGCGTCCTCGATGCGCCGCAGCGCCTCGGCGACCGGCTCCGGCAGCGTGCCGGCCACCACCTGGGCGGCCTGCGCCTGCACCAGCATGCCGTTGAGGTCGTGGGCGACGAAGTCGTGCAGGTCGCGGGCGAGCCCGAGCCGCTGCGCCCGCTCGGCCTCCTCGACCGCACGCCGCCGCTTGTCGTCCAGCCCACGCAGGTAGAGCCCGGCCCCCACGGCCGCCACAGCGCCGAGCGCCCACCCGGCGCAGGCGCCGAACGCGAGCTGCGGCGGCCCCTGCCACACGGCCCGCAGCAGGATGAGCGCCACCGCCAGCCCGCTCAGCCCCGCGGACACGGCCGCCCGCCCTCCTGGGGAGCGCCGGACGGTGACAGCGGTCAGGACCAGGAGCACCGACACCTCACCCACCTGCAACGGCGCGCTGCCGCTGACCGTCCCGGTCAGCGGATGCGCCAGGGTGACGGCCAGCGAGAGCGCCCCGGCGGCTCCCGCTCCCCAGGCCACCGGGAGCCGGCGTGCCGCGTCACCACGCCGGCCCGCCGCCTCGCCGTACGCCCTCATGCCGAAAGCCTAACCACGCTCGGCGGCCGGCTCGGCTTCCCTGAGCCCACCGCCTCCGCACACCCGGCAGACCCCGCGGCGGCGCAGGTAGTAGGCGAGGGCGGCGGCGGCCAGCGCGACGCCCCACAGGGGCCACGTCAGCGGCGGCAACCACGTCGCCCACATGCCCCAGTCGTCGAACCCGTGCACCATGCGCAGGCGCCAGTACGTGAGCCCGCCCGACAGCACGATCACCGACACGATCGAGGCGGGAACGACGGCCAGCATCAGCGGCACCGGCCGGCCCGCCCGGAACCAGATCCACCGCGGGTAGACCTCGCCCCAGCGCCGCACGAGCCCCAGCGTGAGAATCGCCCCGGCCAGGCCCATCAGGCTGAGGAACAGCCCGCCCCAGCGCAGCCCCGACTCGTCCAGCCACCGCCAGAACTCCTCGGTGATCCCCAGCGGGATGCCCGCTGCCCAGGCGAAGCGGCTGGCGTCGTACAGGGCCGGGACGGCCGCCGCGACCACCACCGCCCACCGGCCCCAGCGTCGCGCCGCCTGCGGCGTGGCCCAGCGTGCCGGCCCGTACGCGTTCCGCCCGCACATCACGCACCTGGCCGCCGTACGCCGCTGGTAGGCCAGCGCCGCCATCGCCCACAGCAGCCCGCCCACCAGGACGATGAACAGGTTGACCCGCGACCACGGCACCAGCTCCGACATCGGCTGCCCTCCCGGCACCCCGGTGAAGGCGAACACCGCCAGCAGCGGCGCATAGGCCACCAGCATCAGCACCCGGTTGTCGGTGACCACCACCGTCAGGACGACCGCCGCCGCCCAGGCGAATCCCAGCAGCACGGCACGGCCCTGCCGCACCCCTCGTGCGAGGGCCAGCCCGGCGACCGCCCCCAGCACGCCGAGCACCGCGATCACCGGCCCCGCCCGCTCCGGGGTCGCCTCCCCGAGCACCGACAGCCCCGGCTCCCAGTCGGGATCGCTCCTGCCGAAGGGGAACCCGCTGCCGCCGAGCGCCCAGTACAGCCCGAGTGCCCCGTAGCCCAGCGCCCAGACGGCCGCCGCGTACCCGGCCCAGTGGGGCCACTTCACCATGACCTTCCTCATGGCTCAAGCCTCGATCCCGGCCCCGCTCCGCCCCATCCGCCGAACGGCAGAACCTCCCCGGCATCCACCCCACCGCCTCTGCGAAAGGACAGAGGGCGGCGGCGTGCCCTTCCGGGTGGTCCGTTCAGAAGATCAGCGCGATCTTCCCGTTCAGGCTCCCCGCCGGAAATGCTCGTGCGCGGCTTTCACGTGCTGCACGGCGTATTGCGCGTCGACCCGCGCCCTCAGTCGCCCGCCGTCCACGGCCGCGGCGAGTTCGGCGAGGCCGCGGCCGTCCTCGCGTACCTGGTTGACCGTGGTGCGCACCCGACGATGCGACAGATCGGGGACGGGCCCGGCCTGAGTGGCGATCGAGGCGTACCGGCCGCCGTCGGCCACGGCGTCGGTGACGAAGGCGCCGAAGGTGTCGAAGACGGCGTCGTAGCCGCCCGCCGGCAGGGTGGTCCGGTCGGTGGTGACGTGCTCGGCCCCCAGTTCCCGTACCACCTTGACCTGCGCCTGCCTGGACACCAGCCCGTCCACCTGCGCTCCGCGAGCAACCGCGAGTTGCACGGCGAGCCCGCCGACGGCTCCCGCCGCACCCGCCACCAGCAGCTTGTCCCCCTGGCCGACCTCCAGCCAGTCCAGGGTCTGCAACGCGGTCAGTCCCGGCAGGGGCAGGGTCGCCGCCTCGGCCAGGCTGATCGACGTGGGCGCCTGGGCGATGGAGTCAGCCGGGATGGCGACGAGGTCGGCCCATGAGCCGCGCCCGGTCGCGAGCTGGTGCGACATGCCGAACACCCGCTCGCCCACGGACAGCCCGCTCGTGCCCGGGTCGACGACGATCCCCGCCAGCTCCCAGCCCAGCGTCATCGGCAACGGCGGCGTGCCCTCCCCGATGGCCCCTTCCCGCGTCTTGTCGTCAACCGGGTTCACGGCCGAGGCGATGACCCGCACCAGCACCTCGCCCTCGGCCGGCCGGGGCTCCGGCACGTCGACCAGCGCCAGCACGTCAAGATCTCCGAAGCGGTCGATCCGCAGAGCACGCATACCAGCTCCCCTAGAGTTCGATGAGCGTCCAACTTAAAGGGTGGCCCGTTTCGCGCCGCCGGCAGACCCCGGCGGGCCTCCAGCGCCATCGTGACGGTCACGGACGCGGCGACGCCTTGCACGGTGAGCGTTCCGGACCGCCCGGCCGGGATGAATGTCCTGTGTGTCCCGGGACGCCGTCCCTCCCCGCCGGGCTCGTGAACGGCTACCTTGGCTCCTGATCGGAGGGATCGTGACGGCGACCGAGGTGAAGCCGGCGACGGGCCGGGCCGCGTGGTGGTGGTGCGGGCTGACCCTGGCCCTGGCCGCGACGGCCTCCGCCCTGGCGGGCGCCAACGGCAGCGCTCCGGCGCCGGTGCTCCACCTGCTGTTCGTGACGGCCTGCGCCCTGGTGGGCGGCCTGATCTGCGCCCGGCGGCCCGGGCACATGGTGGGCCGGCTGCTCGCGCTGTCCGCGTTCTGCTTCGCGCTGTACGAGGCCACCGGCCAGTACGCGATCCTCGGGCTGATCACCCATCCGGGGCTGCCGCTGGCCGCGCCGCTGGCCTGGCCGCAGACCTGGCTGTGGGTGCCGGCCAACACGGCGGCGGCCCTGGTGCCGCTGTTCTTCCCCGGCGGGCGGCTGCCCTCCGCCTCCTTACGCCCGTGGCCGGCCGCGGCGGTGGCCGTCGCGGCGGTCGTCGCCGTGCTGAGCGCGCTGCGCCCCGGACCGGACACCCAGGTGGGCGCCGGCGCCGGCGTGCCCAACCCGCTCGGCGTGCCCGCCCTGGCCCCCGTCGCGCCGGTGCTTGAGCCGGTGCTGGGCGGCGTGCTGGTGGCGGTGTTCGCCGTAGGCGCCGCCGGGCTGGGCAGGCGGCTGCTGCGCAGCGACGGCCCCGAACGCCGCCAGGTCGCCTGGCTGCTCTACGGGGCCGGGATCGAGGCCCTGGTGATCGGAGCCAGGCTGGTGGCGGGGCTCACCGATGACGTCCCCGGCTCCGTGTGGCCCGCTCACGACCCCGTGTGGGAGGTGGTCGCCGCCCTGGGCGCCGCCCTCGTCCCGGTCACCATCGGCGTGGCGATCCTGCGTCACCGGCTCTTCGACATCGATCTGGTGATCAACCGGACGCTCGTCTACGTGCTGCTGTCGGGCTGCGTGACCGGCGGGTACGTCCTCGTGGTCGGCTATCTGGGGGCGCTCTTCCCCGCCCAGGACCTGCCGATCTCCGTGGGGGCCGCCGGGCTGGTCGCGCTGGCCTTCGCCCCGCTGCGCCAGCGGCTGCAGGGCTGGGTCAACCTGCTGACCTACGGCGAGGCCGACGACCCGTACGCCGCGCTCACCCGGCTGGGCCGCAGGCTGGAGAACGCCGCCGGCCCCGACGCCGGGCTGTCCGGGATCGCCCGGTCGATCGCCGAGGCGCTGCGCCTGCCGTACGCGGCGGTGGAGACCGCCGGAGGCGAGCGCCACGCCTACACCGCGCCGGGCCCGGCCGCGACGGACGACGCGGGCCTGACCCGGCTGCCGCTGACGCACAACGGCCGGCAGGTCGGCGGCCTGATCCTGCGCCCCCGGCCGGGGGAGACCGGGTTCGGCCCCCGTGACCTGCGCGTCCTGGCGGACCTGGCCCGGCAGGTGGCCGTGGCCGTGCACGCGGCACGGCTCTCCGCCGACCTGCGGCGGTCACGGGAGCGGCTCGTCATGGCCCGCGAGGAGGAGCGGCGCCGGCTGCGGCGCGACCTGCACGACGGCCTCGGGCCGACCCTGGCCGCGCTGACCATGCGGGCCGAGGCCGCCCACGACCTGGCGGCCGACGAGCGCGTACGGGAACTGCTTACCGACATCGTCGGCGACGCCGAGGCCGCGCTGGCCGACGTGCGGACCCTGGTGGAAGGGCTCCGCCCGCCGGCGCTGGACTCCCTGGGCCTGGCCGGGGCGTTGCGCGCCCACGCCGCCCGCCAGCCCTCAGGGCTGCGCGTGGACGTGCACGCCCCGGACGACGTGCCCGTGCTCCCCGCCGCCACCGAGGTCGCCGCGTACCGGATCGCGAGCGAGGCTCTGACCAACACGCGCAGGCACGCGGGAGCCACGTACGCCCGCCTGCGGATCGAGCTCGCCGGCGGGAGGCTGAACCTGGAGATCTGCGACGACGGCCGCGGGATCGGGCGGCGGGAGTCCGCCGCGGCGGGCTCGGGAGTCGGGCTGGCGTCGATGCACGAACGTGCCCTGGAGCTGGGAGGATCCTGCACCGTCGAGGAGCGTCCCGGCGGCGGCACCCGCGTCCGGGTCGAGCTGCCCGCAGGTGGGGAGGGGAACGGCGATGATCAGGATCTTGGTGGTTGACGACCATCCGGGGTTCCGCGCGGGGCTGCGCGCGCTGCTGTCGGGAGCCGACGGGATCGAGGTCGCCGACGAGGCGGGCAGCGGGGAGCAGGCGCTCGCGCTGGCGGGCCGCGCGCAGCCGGACGTGGTGCTGATGGACCTGGAGATGCCGGGCATGGGCGGGATCGCGGCGACCGAGCTGCTGGTCCGCGACCATCCGCACATCAGGGTGGTGGTGCTCAGCATGTCCGACGACGACGACTCGGTGTTCGCGGCCGTGCGGGCCGGGGCCCGCGGCTACGTCCTCAAGGGGGCGCGCAAGGCGGAGATCGTCCGTGCGGTGCAGGTGGTGGCCGAGGGCGGCGCCGTCTTCGGTCCCGCGCTCGGCCATCGCCTGGCCGACTACTTCAGCGGCGGCGGCGGCGGCGAACGGCCCGGGGCTGCGCTGCCGGGCCTGACGCAGCGCGAGAGCGAGATCCTCGACCTGGTCGCCAGGCACCTGACCAATCCGCAGATCGCCGCCCGCCTCGGGCTGAGCCAGAAGACGGTCCGCAACCACGTCTCGGCCATCTTCACCAAGCTCCAGGTCGCCGACCGTTCGCAGGCCATCGTCCGCGCCCGCGAGTCGGGCCTGGGGGCGAACGGCTAGCACCTTGCCCTTCCGATAATCCGAATATTACAGTAACCCCATTATGGAAGTTGCGCACTCCCTGGGCGGACTGCCCTGCCTCTCCCTCGGGACAGGACCGCCGCTGATCGTCCTCCTCTTCACCCCGCAGGCCGCGGTGCCGGCCGGCTGGGGCCGTCGCTACCTGATGCGGCTGGCCAAGCCCTTCACCGACCACTTCACCGTGCACACCCTCACCCGGCGTCCCGGCCTGCCGCCGGACACCACCATGGCCGAACTGGCCGCCCACTACGCCGAGGGGATCGAGGCCGCGTTCACCGGACCGGTGCACGTGCTGGGCCTGTCGACGGGCGGCTCCCTGGCCCTGCAACTGGCCGCCGACCGCCCCGGCCTGGTCGCGCGCCTGGTCCTGGGCGGTACGGCCGCCGCACCGGGCCCGATCTGCGAGCGCGCCAACCGCGCCTACGTCGAGCGCGCCAGGCGGGGCCGGCGGCCGAGCCCCCCTCTGGCCAACCTGGTGACGGAGTCGCCGATCGGCCGGACTCTCGTCGCCGCGCTGGCCTGGCTGGCCGACGGCCGCGGGGACCACACCGACGGCGCCACCATGCTCAACGCCGAAATCGGCTTCGACCTGCGCGCCCGGCTACCGGAGATCACCGCCCCCACCTTGCTGATCCAGGGCCAGAAGGACCTGGCCTACCCCCTCGACCTGGCCCGCCAGACCGCGGCCGGCATCCCCGGCGCCAAGCTGATCGTCTACCCGGGCCGAAGCCACGGCGCGACGTTCACCGACCCGCGCTTCGCAGCCGATGCGCTGACGTTCCTCCGATCACCCTGACTGGGTACGACCCCCGGCGTCCAAGGCGAACGGTTCGCGCGGCAGTCACCCGTTCTCACCGAGGGCGACCCCGGGAAGCCGATGCCGTGACGCTTCAGGAACATGCTTGCCCCGGAATACCGGACGCTGGAGATCGGCGGTCGCGTGGAGTTCGAGGTCGTCCGCAGAGGCCCTTGCGCTCGGTTGCGTCCGGCAATTTTCCCGCGCACTGCCTGACAGACTGGTGCAATAGACGGCATGTCGCGATCTCCTCGAGTGCTGCCGCGCGGGATCATCGCAGCAGCCGCAGTCATCGTCGCGGTCGTGGCCGTTCGCGCTCGCCGCGGAGCCCCCACCGAGACCCCTGCTCCCGCCAGCGACACGCCGGAGACCACCGCGAGCGCTACGCCGCAGGACACGCCTGCGCATCCCGCGCCCCGTGGGCGCCGGCTACGCCGACTGCTCACGCTGCTGCTCACCGTGGTCATGATCGGCGCCTGCTCGGCGGCAGCGTTGCTGCTGAGCGGCCCGGACTGGACGCGCTGGGTCCTGGCTGGACTGGCCTTGGCAGGAGGGGCCAGCTTGATCATCGCGTTCCTCATCGGCCCGGCGGCCCGCCGCCTGGCCGGCGAGACCACCCCACTGACAGCCGCCGAACGCAGGCAGCTGACCCCCAACGAGCGCGTAGAGGCTGTCAACGCCGCCCGTCACACCCTGATTCAGACCGCCACCGGCCTGGTCGTCATCGGCGGCGTGGTGTTCACCGCCCAGGGCCTCTGGTACACCGCCAAATCCTTGGAAACCTCCCGCGATGCCCAGATGACCGCAGAACAGGGACAGATCACCGACCGCTATACCAAGGCCGTCGAACAGCTCGGGTCACCCACCGAGGGTGTGCGCCTCGGGGGCATCTACGCCTTACAGCGCCTGGCCGCCGACTCCTCCACCGACCGTGACACCATTCGCAATGTCCTGGCCGCGTATGTCCGAGACCATGACCTCTGCACCTCGCATGACAGCAGAAGCAAGCTCCCCGAGCAGTGCACCGCCACAAGCCTGCGGGCCCTCGAGATGATGCCACTCGCCAGACCTGATTCCGACGTGCTCGCGGCGCTGACCATCGCTCCCAGCTTGGCTCCGCGCACCGTCGAGCGAGTCACTGTATCCACCGCCATCGGCCGTGCCGTTCAGGCTCGCACCACGGAGGGGCGAGCCGACTTCTCCCATGCGCGCTTTCCCCGTACAAACCTGAGCGCCGCATATCTGCAATACGCGTACCTCAACGAAGCGGATCTTCGCCTCACGAACCTGGGCGAGGCGAACCTGCGCGGCGCATACCTGGGTCGCGCGACCCTGACCGGTGCGGACCTGCGCTTCGCAGACCTGACCGGCGCCTACCTGGCCGGCGCGAACCTTCGCAACGCGGACCTGCAAGGCGCGGACCTGTGGCACGCAAACCTGCGCGGCGCCGACTTGCGAGGCGCAAACTTGGTGAAGGTGCAGGGGATGACCGAACGGGAGATTCGGGCCGTGGCCATTGTCGATGCCGGAACACGGTTTCAAGGGCGCTCTTGGAGCAGCCACGCAATGAAGTGAGACGCCGCCGGCACGGATGCGCAGGCGGCGGAAGACGTGCAGCAGGGCGAGCAGGAATCACCTACCGCCCTGCGCGGCTGTCAATCTTTCTTGGGCACTCAAGTCCCGTACTCGCACGTCGCCGTCACCGTCTCCGGTGACGGCGACCACCCTTCCATCCACATGCGCGACCGCCACGTCCCCGACCCAGTTGGCGTACCTCATCCGTCCGCCCAGAGGTTTGCGGGTGCTCAGGTCCCAAACCTGTACGGCACCGCCGCCGTCTTCGTCGCCACCGCCACCGCTGAGGGCGACCGGCCGCCCGTTCACCTCTCCGAGCGCCACGGTCCGGGCCCCATAGGCGTGGCCGGTCGGTATGGGTTCACCGACGAGCTGGCGGGTGGTCAAGTCCCATACCCGGAGGTTCTCGTCCCGGCCGACGAAGACAGCGGCCGGTCGACCGTCCACCTGCCCGAGCACAACATCTCCCGCCCCGCCACCACTGATCATCGGATCGCCTATCGGTTGACGAGTGGCCAGGTCCCACATGCGCGTCGTACCGTCAACGCTGGCGGTGACGGCAACTGCCCGGCCGTTCACCTCTCCGAGCTCCACGGTAACGACGAGACCGGTGTGCCCGACCAACGGTTCGCCGAAAGCTTCGTGCGTAGCCAGGTCCCACACGTGCACAGGCAATCTCCGGCCGGCATCACCCCGATCTCCCGCAGTGACGAGGACGGCCCGGCCGTCCACTTCCCCGACCGCAACCGCGTCGACGGGTTCGGTGTTGCCGAGCCTTATCGGTTCGCCGATGAGTTCGCGTGTAGTCAGATCCCAGATCCGTACAGCGTCGTCGTAGCCGCCAGTGACGGCAACCAGGTGGCCGTCCACTTCCCCGAGCGCCATCGTCACGATGCCGACCGGGTGAGCGACAATCGGTTCGCCGATGGCATCGCCTGTGGTCAGGTCCCACATCCGTAGAGTGGTGTCGTCGTAGCCGCTGCCGGCGCTCACAGCCACCGGCCGACCTTCCAGTTCCCCCACCGCCACGGCTCCGACAGGGTCATCGTGATGCCCGAGCAGATCCGAGGAAGGCCACACAGCGACGGCCAACGCTCCCCAGAGTGCCAGCCCGGCCATCCACGACAGGCTTCGACGAAGGAATGACGGCCGCATCAAGCCGGGTGACGTTCCGGCGCCCCTGCGATCAGGCATCGCGTGATCTCCATCCCGGGAAACTGTCGGGCCGGGCCAGGCGGACGAGACAGATCGGTCATCCACCACGGGCCCATCGCGCGCGTCGGGATCACCCATGTTCAGCCACTTCAGATCGGACACCGCTCACCGTCCTTGAGCCGACTCGCGCCTGCGTGAGGGCCGGAGGAGTCAGGCGATCACAGATGGCCGAGAGTAGTGGGAGTGGTCCCAGCGCGCTAGATCACACAAGCGGCTCAAGCGCTCCGGCTGAGCGCGGAGAATCGATCAGAACCGTAGTCACCCAGCAACGCAAAAGGCCGCTCCCGATCATTCAGAAGCGGCCTTTGACCTGGGTGGGGCGTTCACGAGTGCAGTTGAGCTTGCAGAACGCCGGGCTTTGAAGATCGCTTCCCAGCACGGAGGTGATCGTTTCCCGCAGGGCTGTGGCTGGAGGCTGGCGGTGGGAGGCGAAGAATTGTCGGTTGCTCATGACAGTCTGGGCCGATGCCCCCAACGATCTCAGGCTTCGATGAACACACGGTCCGGGTGGACGGTCTTGACCTCCATGTGACTTCGGGTGGAGAGGGACCGCCGCTGCTGTTGCTTCACGGCTTCCCGCAGACCCATCTGACCTGGCGGCATGTCGCTCCCGCGCTGGCAGACCGCTTCCGCATCATATGCCCCGACTTGCCCGGTTACGGGGCCAGCGCCAAGCCAGCGGGTGGCCACGAGCAATACGCCAAGCGTGTGACCGCGGCGACCATGGTGGCGCTGATGCGACATCTCGGCCACGAACGTTTCAGCCTGGTCGGCCATGACCGTGGAGCGCTGGTCGCCTTCCGTGCCGCGTTGGACCACCCCGACGCCATCGATCACCTCGGTGTGATCGACGTCATCCCTACCGTCGACATGTGGGAGTCGCTGACGGGCGTGGGTGGCGTCTTCGGTTTCCATCTGTATTTCCTCGCGCAGCTCAACGACCTGCCCGAGCGGATGATCGGCGCTGACCCCGACACGTTCTTCGGCTACTTCCTCGATGCCTGGGCCGAGGCCGGCACGTTCGACGCCGAGGTCCGTGAGGCATACCTGACCGCAACGCGTAATCCGGAAACGATCCACGCCATTTGCCAGGACTACCGGGCCAGCGCCTTCGTCGATGCGACCCACGACAGCGAGGATCGGCAGGCCGGCCGCCGCGTCAAGGTCCCTACCCTGGCGATCTGGCAGGACCCCGGCGACATGGTGTTGCCGTTCAACCCCTCGGCGGTCTGGCACGGCTGGGCGCCGGATGTCCGCACCCTGATGCTGCCGGGTGGGCACTTTCTGCCGGAAACCCAACCTGCCGCCGTCACCGCGGCGATCAGGAACCTGATCAGTTAATCCCGAGGAGCGGCCGAAGGGCGGCAGAAGCGTTGACCCTCCTGCCGCAAAGAACCGACCTGTCTGATCGCGGTGATCAGACAGGTCTCATCGGCGGCCTTCAGAGGGCCCGCAGACGAACCCATTCTGCCTTCCAGGGGCAAGGGGTGACCCAGCGCACATCTGCCACCAGACCACCATCACCCTGCGCCCGGACGACCTCGACGAACCGGCTCGCCCACGGCCGCGTCGCCCAGACCTGCTCGCCTGGCGGCAAACCCACGACCACCACGAGCCCTCCGCCCGAAGGCACCTACGCATTCAACTCACGCGCCCAGGCGCGCGACAAGGTAAAGCGGAACGTTGTGCTCCTCTGCGAGATCCCGAGGGGCAAGGGCGGCCGCCCGTCCAAGTCGCTGACCCTCGCCCAGGCCGAAGCCGTTCTCAAGGCATCGGAGGGCACGGCCCTGCACGCGTACGTCGTCCTGTCGCTGCTCCTCGGTGCCCGCACGGAAGAGCTCCGCGCGCTCACCTGGTCGCACGTCAACATGGACAGCACACCGCCGTCCATCATGGTCTGGCGCTCCGTCCGTGAAGGCGGCAGGCGACCGCTGGCAGGACAACGACCTCGTGTTCGCCTCCAAGGTCGGCACAGCGCTCGACGCTCACAACATCCGCCGCTCGTTCCGGGCCGTCCTCAAAAGGCCGGTCTCAACCCGAAGGACTGGACACCCCGCGAGATGCGGCACAGCTTCGTCTCGCTGCTCTCCGATTCCGGGATGCCCATCGAGGCCATTTCACGCCTGGTCGGCCACCGCACCACACCGTCACTGAGACCGTCTACCGCAAGCACCTCCGCCCCGTCATCCTCGACGGCGCAGAGGCCATGGACCAGATCTTCAGGGACACATAGTCACTCACTTAGTCACCCGGCATTGCAAAAGGCCGCCTCCCACAACTGGGAAGCGGCCTTTGACCTGGGTGGAGATGAGGGGATTCGAACCCCTGACCCCTTCGATGCGAACGAAGTGCGCTACCGGACTGCGCTACATCCCCAAGGACTCGACCAGATTAGCAAACTCCAGAGGGTCCTCGCGCCACCCTTTCGGTCGCGCACCGCGTCAGTCGCCCACCGCGCGCCGGGGCGGTTCGGCGTACTGGTCGAAGAGGACGTCCGCCTGCCGGGCCTCGAACTCGATGATCTCCGCCTCCGCCTGCTGGGCGGCGAGCTCGGCGGCGCGGCGTTCGCGGATGCGGCGGGCGCGTTCGCGGGCTCGGGCGGCGCGCTGGCGGCGTTCGCGGTCGACCTGTACGGCCATCCGCAGGAACGCCAGGTAGCCGAGCATGATCACGCCCGAGGGGGCCACGGCCCACCACGGGATGAGCTGGAAGGCGGCCGTCGCGATGGAGGCCGCCACCAGCAGCAGCGTGAAGAACAGCAACCGTCTGCGCCGCGCTACGATGATCGCGCGGCGGCGGGCGCGGAACTGGCGGGGGTCGACGTAGTCGGCCGGCGGCGCGTCGTCCTCCAGGCCGGTGCCCGAGTCCTGGGGCGAGCGGGTCAGGTCGGGGAGCTGGTGTTCGCCGGTGTAGTGTTCCTCGAGTTCGGCCAGTTCGGCGAGGTTCGTCTTGTCCCGGCGCAGCCACATGGGGACCAGGACGCACAGCCACATGATGACGATGGCAAGGTAGAGGAGGGCACCGCTCACGGCCACCTCCGGGCAGCATGAAGACGCCTGTGGGTCATCGGCGTCTTCAAAGTGCTCACGTCACGCACCGTAAGACCGCGTGTCACTGATTGACGAGCATTCGGTGCGGTGTGTCGCGAGATCGTCAAACCTCTTCAACCGGAGAACCACCGTGAGCCGCTGACTCACGCGCGCGACGCCACTGCACCAGCAGGCCGCCGGGGACGTCCTCGACGGTCAGCGCGTAGCAGATGTGGTCGCGCCAGGCTCCGTCGATGTGGAGTTGGCGACGCCGTATGCCTTCTTCCCTGAAGCCGAGCTTCTCAACCACCCTACGGCTTGCCTGGTTCTCGGGGCGGATGTTTGCTTCGAGCCGATGCAATCCGGTGGTGAAGAAGCAGTGGTCGACGGCCAGGGCGAGGGCGGTCGGGGTGATGCCGCGGCCGGCGAGCGCGCCGTCGATCCAGTAGCCGACCTGGGCGGAGCGGGCCGAGCCCCAGACGATGGCGCCGATGGTGAGCTGTCCGGCGAACCGGCCGCCGTACGTGACGACCCACGGCAGGGCGAGCCCCTGGCGGGCTTCGCGGCGCAGGGTGCCGACCATGGAGACGTACGGGCTGAGCCCGGTCTTGAACAGCGGGGTCTCCGGGTTGCTGGGTTCCCAGGGGCGGAGCCAGTCGGCGTTGCGCACCCGGGTGTCGCGCCATACGCGCACGTCCGCCAGCCGGAGCGGCCGGAGGCCGACCGGACCTTCGCTCAGCGCCGCAGGCCAGCCGCGTAGTCGATCCACCACACCATCATCCCCCCAACCGGCGCGATGCCGCCACGGGTCAGGAACCGGGGTGGTCGCCGCCGCGGATCTGGTCGACGGCGTGGCGCAGGATGGGCGCGAGGACGGCCACCCCGTCGCGTACGCCGCCGGTCGAGCCGGGCAGGTTGACGATCAGCGTGTTGCCGGCCTGCCCGGCGAGGCCGCGGGACAGGACGGCGGTGGGGACCTGGTCGCGGTTGGCCTGGCGGATGGTCTCGGCGATGCCGGGGATCTCGCGGGTGATCACCCGGGCGGTCATCTCGGGCGTCAGGTCGGTGGGGGTGAGGCCGGTGCCGCCGGTGGTCACGATCACGTCGTAGCCGGAGGCGACGCCTTCGCGCAGGGCGGTCTCGACGGCGTCGCCGTCGGGCACCACGGTGGGGCCGTCGACGGCGCATCCGGCGTCCTGGAGCAGGGAAACCAGGACAGGTCCTGATTTATCGGCGTAAACGCCGGTGAAGGCACGGTTCGAGACCGTCACCACCAGTGTCCGGATCATCCCCGCCTCCAGATCCCGGTCTTGCCCCCGGTCTTCTCCTCCACCCGCACGTCACTGATCACGGCGGCCGGATCGACGGCCTTCACCATGTCCACCAGCGCCAGCCCCGCCACGGTGACGGCGGTCAGCGCCTCCATCTCGACGCCGGTGCGGTCGGCCGTCTTCACCCTGCAGGTGATCGCCACGCCCCAGTCCTCCACGTCGAGGCTGACCTTCACCCCGTGCAGCGCGATCGGGTGGCAGAGCGGCACCAGGTCGGGCGTCCGCTTCGCGCCCATGATCCCGGCGATGCGGGCCACGCCCAGCGCGTCGCCCTTGGGCACCTCGCCGGACCGCAGCAGCTCCACGACCTCGCCCGACAGCAGCACCCGCCCGGTCGCGGTGGCGGTGCGGACGCTGACGTCCTTGGCCGAGACGTCGACCATCC
Organism: Nonomuraea sp. NPDC003214; assembly: GCF_053590035.1. Classification (NCBI taxonomy): domain Bacteria; kingdom Bacillati; phylum Actinomycetota; class Actinomycetes; order Streptosporangiales; family Streptosporangiaceae; genus Nonomuraea; species Nonomuraea sp. NPDC003214. Next base: position 384,804 of record NZ_JBSFSX010000010.1, read on the forward strand.
GCGCCGCGCCGGTCTCGTCCAGATGCGTGAACTCGCTCAAAGCCGGATCACCCGCACTTCCTCTCCGGCGGTCAGCGCCGTGACCTCCTCGGGCACCACGATCAGCGCGTCGGCCGAGGCCAGCGCCGCGAGCTGGTGGGAGCCCTGCCCGCGCACCGGCTCGACGACGTCGCCGGCCAGCCGCCCGCGCAGGAACGACCTCTTGCCCTCCGGCGAGCGCACGTCGGCGCCGAGCCGGACGGCCGTCGTCTCCGGGAACCCGGCCTCCAGCCCACGCATCCGCCGCAGCGCGGGCCGTACGAAGAGCATGAAGGAGACGAACGACGAGACCGGATTGCCGGGCAGCGCGAACACCGGCACCTGGTCGTCGCCCACCACGCCGAAGCCCTGCGGCATGCCGGGCTGCATGGCGACCTTCTCGAACCGCACGGTGCCCAGCGGCGCCAGGGCCTCCTTGACCGGCTCGTACGCGCCCATCGACACCCCGCCGCTGGTGATCACGGCGTCGGCGCGGACGAGCTGGGCGTCGAGCTGCTCCAGGAACGCGGCCGGGTCGTCGCCCGCGGTCGGCGCGCGGAAGCCGTCGCCGCCCGCCTCGCGCACGGCGGCGGTGAGCGTGAAGCTGTTTGAGTCCCAGATCTGGCCGTGTCCGAGCGCCAGCCCCGGCTCGACCAGCTCGGCCCCGGTGGCCAGCACGACGACGCGGGGCCGGGGACGTACGAGAACCCGGCGGCGGCCGACGCCCGCGATGATCCCGAGCTGGGCGGGACCGATCACGGTGCCCGGCCGGAGCACCGTGTCGCCGGCCCGCACGTCCTCGCCCGCCAGCCGGATCGCGTTGCCGACGGCGGCGGCGCGGTCGACGCGGACGGAGACCTTGCCGCCGTCGGTCCACTCCACGGGCACCACCGCGTCGGCCCCGGCGGGCATGGGCCCGCCGGTCATGATCCGCGCGGCGTGCCCGGGGCCGATGGCGAGCATCTCACCGGCCCCGGCGGCCACGTCGTCGATCACCGGGAGCGTGACGGGCACGTCCTGGACGTCGACGGCGCGTACGGCATAGCCGTCCATGGCGGAGTTGTTGAACGGCGGCAGCGGCACCGGCGAGACGATCTCCTCCGCCAGTGTCGTGCCGAGCGCGCTCTCCAGCTCCACCTCGAGCGGCGCGAGCGGCCGCACGGTGGACAGGATGTCAGCGAGGTGCTGATCAACCGACTTCATCGAGGAACTCCCGCAACCACGGCAGGAACTCGGGAGCCAGGTCGGGCCGGTCCGCGGCGAACTTCACCACGGTGCGCAGATAGTCGAGCTTGTCACCGGTGTCGTAGCGGCGGCCCCGGAACAGCACGCCGTGGACCGGCCCGCCCTCGCTGGAGTCGCGCCCGGCCAGCGTGCGCAGCGCGTCGGTGAGCTGGATCTCGTTGCCGCGCCCGGGCGGCGTGTTCTCCAGCACCTCGAACACGGCCGGGTCGATGACATAACGCCCGATGATCGCCCAATTGGACGGCGCCTCGTCGACCGGCGGCTTCTCCACCAGGTCGGTCACGCGGACGACGTCGTCCTCGTCGGTCGCCTCGATCGTCGCCACGCCGTAGAGGGAAACCTGCTCCTTGGGCACCTCCATCAGCGCGATGACGCTGCCGCCGAACGTGTCGCGCACCTGGATCATGCGCTGCAACAGCGGGTCACGCCGGTCGATCAGGTCGTCACCGAGCAGGCACGCGAACGGATGGTCGCCGACGTGCTGCTTGGCGCAGAGCACCGCGTGCCCGAGCCCCTTCGGCTCGCCCTGCCGCACGTAGTGCAGGGTCGCCAGCGAGGCCGGCTCACGGACCTGGGACAACCGGTGCTCGTCGCCCTTGGCTTCGAGCACCTCCTCCAGCTCGAACGCGCGGTCGAAGTGATCCTCGATCGACCGTTTGTTCTTGCCCGTGACCATCAGCACGTCGAGGAGCCCGGCGGAGGCCGCCTCCTCGACGACATACTGGATGGCGGGCTTGTCGACGATGGGCAACATCTCCTTGGGTGTCGCCTTGGTCGCCGGAAGGAACCGGGTGCCCAGACCCGCGGCGGGCACCACGGCTTTCGTCACAGGGTCGAAGTCAGCCATGAGTAGACCCTAGTGGAGGACCCTGTGGACAAGCTCAACCTGCGCCGTGAGCTGATTTCGGCGCGTGCCTCCCTCACTCCCGGCCAATTGCGCGCCAACTCCATCAAGATCCGCGAAACCCTCCTTGACCAGCCGTGGGTCCAGATGGCCGGGCTCGTCGCCTGCTACTGGTCGATCGGCACCGAGCCGGAGACGCACGGGCTGGTGTTCGCGCTGTGGAAGCACGGCGCGACCGTGATGCTGCCGGTCCTGCGCCAGGACGACGACCTCGACTGGGCGGTGTACGACGGGCCCGACACGCTGGCGCCGGGCCGGTTCGGGCTGATGGAGCCGGTCGACACGCGGCGCGGCACCGGCGCGATCCGCACGGCCGCGCTGGTGATCGTCCCCGCGCTGGCCGTCGACCGGCACACCGGCGTACGTCTCGGGCGCGGCGGGGGCTCGTACGACCGGGCCCTGAGCAGGGTCGGGCCGAATGTGCCGACGGTCGCCCTGCTCCACGACGGCGAGCTGCGCGAGGACGTGCCCGCCGAGCCGCACGATCGCCGGGTCCGCTTTGCGATCACCCCGGAGGGACTGACTAGTCTAAAGTGACTACGCACGCACAGAGGGGACTGGATGACGCTTGATGTCTGGCTCCTTCTCGGCGCTGCCATCGTCATCGCCGCAGTCGTGTCCGTACGGGTCGCCCACCGCAGCGGCCTGCCCAGCCTGCTCCTCTTCCTCGGGTTCGGCCTGCTGCTGGGCGACGCGGGGTTCGGCATCCCGTTCAGCGACCCGGAGATCGCCCAGCGCATCGGCCTGATCGCGCTCGCGGTGATCCTGGCCGAGGGCGGCCTGACCACCAACTGGAACCACGTACGCCGCGCGGTCCCGATGGCGCTCATCCTGGCCACGATCGGCGTCGCGGTCAGCATCGTCGTCGTCGCGGCGGCCGTGCAGGCGCTGCTCGGCGTCGGCCTGACCACCGCGCTGATCCTCGGCGCGGTGCTCGCCCCCACCGACGCCGCGGCCGTGTTCTCCGTGCTGCGCAGGCTGCCGCTGCCCTCGAAGCTGTCCGGCACCCTGGAGGCCGAGTCCGGCTTCAACGACGCCCCCACCGTGATCGCCGTCGTGCTGCTGAGCAGCGCCGCCCAGCCGACCCCCAGCATGGGCTCGTTCCTGCTGGAGACGACGCTGGAGCTGCTCATCGGCGGCGGCGTCGGCCTCGCCGTCGGCCCCGCCGGCGCCTACGCGCTGCGCCGCATCGCCCTGCCGGTGTCCGGCCTCTACCCGATCGCCGTCCTGGCGCTCTCCCTCGCCTCCTACGGCGGCGCGGTCATGCTGCACGGCTCGGGATTCCTCGCGGTGTACGTGACCGCGCTCATCCTCGGCAACTCGCGGCTCCCCCACCGGGCGGCGACCAGGGGCTTCGCGGAGGCGGCGGCCTGGCTGGCGCAGATCGGGCTGTTCGTCATGCTCGGCATGCTGGCCAGCCCCAAGGAGATGCCGTCGGCGATCGTGCCCGGCCTGATCGCCGGCACCGTGCTCGCGCTGGTGGCCAGGCCGCTGTCGGTGATGGTCAGCGCGGCCGTCGCCCGCGTGGGCCGGCTGGCCACGATCACCTGGCGCGAGCAGGCGTTCCTGTCGTGGGCCGGGCTGCGCGGCGCGATCCCCATCGTGCTCGCGACGATCCCGTGGGCGGCCGACGTCCCCGGCTCCAAGGACATCTTCAACCAGGTGTTCGTGATCGTCATCGTGTTCACGCTGCTCCAGGGGCCGACGCTGCCGTTCGCGGCCCGGCTGCTCAAGGTGGCCGCGCCGGGCGAGGCGCACGACCTGGAGGTGGAGTCGGCGCCGCTGGAGGAGCTCAACGCCGACCTGCTCCAGATCAAGGTCCCGCCCGGCTCCAAGCTGCACGGCGTGGAGATCTTCGAGCTGCGGCTCCCGGCCGGCGCCCAGGTAACGCTCATCGTCCGCGAGGGCAGGTCGTTCGTGCCGGCCGCCAACACCCGCGTCCGCGTCGACGACCAGATCCTGCTCGTCACCACCGCCGCCTGCCGCGACCAGGCCGAGACCCGCATGCGCGCCGTCAGCCGCCGCGGCAAGCTCGCCGGATGGTACGGGGAGCGGGGAGTGGAATAGTCGTTTGGCCGTATCGGTTACCATTAGCAGTCGCATCGCTCGAGTGCCAAACCCCTGAAGGAGGAGCGCGTGCCGACCTACCAGTACGCCTGCAACGACTGCGGTGAGCAGCTCGAAGTCGTTCAGAAGTTCACCGACGATGCGCTGACCGTGTGCCCGGCGTGCCAGGGCAACCTGCGCAAGGTGTTCTCCGCCGTGGGCATCGTGTTCAAGGGCTCCGGCTTCTACAAGACCGACAACCGCTCGTCGTCGACGTCCGCTCCGGCCACGGCTTCCTCGAAGCCCGCGGAGTCCAAGCCGGCCGAGTCGTCGTCGAAGCCCGCCGAGTCGAAGCCCGCTCCGGCCGCCGCGTCCAACTGACGAGCTAGCGGGGCCTGTCGCCCGCGGCGCCCAGCAGCTCCGGGGCGATCCGGTCGAGGAGCTCCTCCAGTTGCGGGTGCGGCCCCCAGTCGGCCACCAGCCGGCCCAGGGCCTCGCGCGAGCTGCGCAGCAGCCGCAGCGCCGCCGCCTGCCCGCGCTCGGTGAGCCGCAGCCACTCCTCGTCCGCCGACCGCTCCACGTAGCCGTCGGCGACGAGCCGGTCCACGTACGGTCTGCCGCGCGCCCTGCTGACCTGGGCGCGCTCGGCCAGGTCGACGGCCTTGACCCAGCCCTCGCCGCCCAGCCTGGCGATGATCCACACGCCTTCGGGTCGCATGCCCTCCAGCCCGGCCAGGTCGCCCATCCGCGCGTAGTAGCCCTTGCGCAGGTCGGCGTCCGCCAGCCGGACGAGGCCCCGCTCGACCTCGGCCAGCGACGACCGCTCGGCCGACGTGGCGCCGAGCCCCTCGCCGATGTCGGAGGCCCGGGTGGTCTGCCGGAGCCGATGCTCCGGGATGAACCAGGTCAGCACGAACGCCACCAGCATGATCGGCGCCGCCACCCGGAACACCGCGGCGATCGCGTCGGCGTAGACGTGCAGGAAGTCGGCGGCCGGCTCGGACGGCAGCCGCTGGATCGCGGTCGGGTCGCGCTGGATCTGCGCCGGGTCGAAGCCGGGCGGCAGCGTGGTCGTGCGCAGCACCTGGGCCACGTCGGTGGTCAGCGTGGCCGCGAAGACCGAGCCCAGCGTCGCCACCCCGAACGAGCCGCCGATCGAACGGAAGAAGGTCGCCCCGGAGGTGGCCACGCCGAGATCCTTGAAGTCGACGGCGTTCTGCACGACGATCACCAGGACCTGCATGGTCATGCCCAGCCCGATGCCGAGGATCAGCAGGTAGGCGGCCATGACGGCGGTGCCGCTGTGCTCGGTGAGCGTGGACAGCAGGAACATGCCGACGCTGGCGATCGCGGTGCCAGCGATCGGGAAATATCGGTATTTGCCGGTCTTCGAGATGACAAATCCGCTCACGATGGAGAGCGTCAGCGTCCCCGCCATCATCGGCAGCAGGAACACCCCCGACAGCGTCGGCGTCACCCCGTGCACGATCTGCAGGTAGAGCGGCAGGTACGTGAGCGCGCCGAACATCCCGAACCCGACCACGAACCCGACCACCGACGACATCGCGAACGCCCTGTTGCGGAACAGCCCGAGCGGCAGCACCGGCTCCCTGGCCCGCCGCTCCGCCCGGATCCAGCCGGCCACCAGCACGACCGCCGCGACCGCCAGGCCGATGATCACCGGCTCGGTCCACGCGTAGGTGTTGCCGCCCCACGTCGTGATCAGCACCAGGCAGGTGGTCGCCCCGCCGAGCAGCGCCACGCCCGCGTAGTCGATCGTGTGGCGGGTGCGGCTCGCGTCGCCGGGCAGCGCCGCCACGATCACCAGCAGCGCGACCGCGCCGAGCGGCAGGTTGACGTAGAACACCCAGTGCCACGACAGATGGTCGACGAACAGCCCGCCGAGCAGCGGCCCCACGATGCTCGACACCGCGAACACCGCCCCGAAGAACCCCTGGTACTTCCCCCGGTCGCGGGCCGACACCACGTCACCGACGATCGCCTGGGCCAGCACCATCAGCCCGCCCCCGCCGAGCCCCTGGATCGCCCGGAACGCGATGAGCTGCCCCATGCTCTGGCTCAGCCCGCACAGCGCCGACCCCGCCAGGAAGATCACGATCGCGGCCAGGAACAGCCTCTTGCGCCCGTACTGGTCGCCCAGCTTGCCCCACAGCGGCGTCGACACGGTGGCGGCCAGCATGTAGCCCGTCACCACCCACGACAGGTGCTCCAGCCCGCCGAGGTCGCTCACGATCGTCGGCAGCGCCGTGGACACGATCGTCTGATCGAGCGCTGCCAGCAGCATGCCGAGCATGAGCGCGACGATGATGAGCCCCAGGCCACGTTGCCGCATGCCTGCGATCATACTCATCGTGAGGATTCGAACACGTTCCGCTGCCGGTTATCCACAGAACGCGATTCGGGGTCTCGGCGGCCACCCGGCGCGCCGCTAATGTCTGCGCCATGGTCACTCGCGCAGACATCGGCGTCATCGGCGGTTCCGGCTTCTACTCCCTGCTCGACGACGCGGAGGAGGTCGAGGTCACTACCCCCTACGGCCCGCCCAGCGACACCGTCACCGTGGGCCGCATCGGCTCGCGCCCGGTCGCGTTCATCCCCCGGCACGGCCGCGACCACCGCTTCCCTCCCCACCGCATCCCCTACCGGGCCAACCTGTGGGCGCTGCGCTCGCTCGGCGTGCGCCAGGTCCTCGCCCCCAGCGCCGTCGGCTCGCTCCAGGCCGAGCTGGGCCCCGGCGCGATCGTCGTGCCCGACCAGTTGGTCGACCGCACCTCCGGCCGCGTCCAGACCTATTACGACACCGGCGGCGCCGTGCACGTCTCCTTCGCCGACCCCTACTGCCCCGCCGGCCGCGCGGTCGCCGTCGCCGCCGCGCGGGCCGGCGAGTGGGAGACGCTCGACGGCGGCACCCTGGTCGTCATCGAAGGGCCGCGCTTCTCCACCCGGGCCGAGTCGCAGTGGTTCCAGCGCAACGGCTGGGCCATCGTCGGCATGACCGGCTTCCCCGAGGCCGTCCTGGCCCGCGAGCTGGCCCTGTGTTACACGTCCCTGTCCCTGGTGACCGACCACGACGCCGGCGTGGAGGCGGGCCAGGGCGTCACGCACGACGAGGTCCTGGAGTTCTTCGCACGCAACGTCACCCGCATGCGCTCGCTGGTCGCCGACGCCGTCCGATCCCTGCCCGAGGAGCGCTCCTGCCCCTGCGGCGCGGCCCTCGACGGCATCAAGCTCCCCTTCGAGCTGCCGTGATCCGCCTGTGGCTGCGGCGCTGCGAGCGCCGCCGCCGCCTCGTCGCGGCCGCCCTGGCCGCGGCGGGCGTGCTGGCCGCCTTCGTCGCCCTGCGGCCCGCTCCGGGCCCCACGGTGCTGGTCGCCGCCCGCGACCTCGCCCCCGGCGTGCTGCGCCCCGGCGACCTGCGCGCGGTCCCGCTCCCCCACCCGCCCGACGGCGCCCTGCGCTCGGGCGCGGTGGGCCGGGTCCTGGCCGGCGCGATGCGCCGCGGCGAGCCGCTGACGGACGTCCGCCTGCTCCACTCCCTCCGCCTGCCTCCCGGCGCCGTCGCCACGCCCGTACGCATCTCCGACCCCGACGTCGTGCGCCTGATCTCCCCCGGCTCCACGATCGGCGTGCTGGCCGCCCGCGACGGCGCCCCCGCCGCGCTCGTCGCCGACGACGTGACGGTCCTCACCATCCCCGACGCCCCCAGCGACCACGGCGCCCTGGTCGTCCTGGCCACCACGCGATCCCAGGCCGCCGACCTGGCCGGCGCCCAGGCGGGAGGACACCTGTCGATCACCATCACAGAGTGAGCGATCCATTACTCTCTGTTGGCATGAGTGGATTCAAGAAGTTCCTGATGCGCGGGAACGTCATCGACCTCGCCATCGCCGTGGTCATCGGCGCGGCCTTCAACGCCGTCGTCCAGTCGTTCGTGGCCGACCTGCTGACGCCGCTGATCTCGGCGTTCGGCGGCCTGCCCGACTTCTCGTCCCTGAAGGTCACCATCGGCCAGTCCAACTTCATGTACGGCAACTTCATCAACGCCCTGGTGTCGTTCCTGGTGATGGCCACCGTGATCTACTTCCTGATCGTCAAGCCCTACACCCACTTCAAGGAGCGCGCCGAGGCCCGCGAGGAGATCACCCACCGGGCCTGCCCCGAATGCCTCTCGGAGATCCCCAAGGCCGCCACCCGCTGCGCCCACTGCACCGCCGAGCTCACCCCGGCGCCCTAGGGCAGGGTGTCCATCTTCGGGTCGTACTCCCAGTGCCACGGCTCGAACGGGCTGCTGTAGGCCCAGTCCGGGTGGAACCACCCGTACCTCTTGCCGTTCTTCTCCAGCCAGTTGAACTCCGGGGACCGGAACCGCTCCACACCCCCGCAGAGGTCTACAGCCAGCCCGAGCCCGTGATTGCTGCGCCCCGGCACCGCCGCGAACCCCGGCCGCCGGTAATAGACCGACTGCTGCTCGGCCAGGCTCCGATAGGCGTCGGTCACGCACATCTGCTTGCCGAACTGCCGCTTGAACGCCTCGTTCAGGCTGACGAACGCGATCGTCGCGTCGGCCCGCAGGCTGAACCCCTTCTGCTGGAGCGGACAGAGCATGCTCTTGGGGATCAGCCCGTTCGGATACTCCCCCGCCGTCGCCGCCCGCAGCGGGTTGCACCCCAGCGCCGCCCGGCCCACCTTGTCGATCTTGATGCCCATCTTCACCAGGGCCGCGGTGAGCGACTTGACCACCTTGTCCGACCGCTTCCTGAGCAGATCCACCTCTGCGGCCATCTGCGCCTCGGCCAGCAGGTTCCCCGCGCGCAGCTCCTGCGCCTCGGCGGCCAGCCTCTCCGTCTGCTGGATCAGCGCGGTGCTCCGGTCGACCGCCTGCTGCCGCACCATGACGATGTGGTTGATGCTGGCCATGGTCCGCAAGGTGTCGGCATCGGCGTCCCCCGCCAGGAACGGCACAATCGTGTCACTGGCCAGCGGCTGGATGTAGAGCAGCTCGGCCATCTGCGACACCGGCTGGCGGATCTGGGCCAGGTGCCGCTCGGCTTTCGCGAGGGCCTGCAGCTTGCCCTCCAGCTCCTTCTCGGCCGCCTCGAACTCGGTACGCCGCTTGATCAGCGCCTTGTTGGCTTCCTCGAGCTCCTGCGCCGCCCGTTCGGCTTCCTTGCGCAGTTCGGTGAGGTTGGCGGGGTCGGACCGGGTCCCCAGGGCCTGGCTCCCTAGGGCCTGGCGGGTGTCCTGGGCCTGCCGGGCTTCGGCAGGAGCGCCCAGCAGGGAAGTCATCGCCACGACGACCGCGATCAGACCTGCTGATCGAGGGGCTGGCACGTTCGACTCCTCCGTTTGCAAACTCGTTACCCGCGTCCGGCACGCACGTTACTACAGCCCCCCGAGTGCCCGGACCGAACTCCGAAGAGCCGTTATGAGGCAAACGACGCTTTTGTACTGCTCCTGGCTTGGGAGGTGGGGGTTGGGGTGTGGCTGCGGGATGCCGTGGCGGCTCGTGGGGGTGCCGTCGATCATCCGGTACGTCGCACGGCGGCCCTCTACCGTCAGCCTGACCCGGGGCTCCGCTGCCATGCCGACCCGTTCACCGCTCCAAGACGATGGAGCACCGATACCGCCTTGCACCGGCTTCAAGGGGTCGGCCTCATTCGTGACGCCCCCATGTCACCTGAAGCGCCACCACGTCACCCTGTGCGCTCCCGTACGCCCGTACGTCCTGATCCCTGATCCCGTCACAACCCCGACGCCAGATCGCCCGTGAGGCTCACCGCCGGCTGCCGCTCATGCTCCCTGCAGAGCTCCCACAGCCACGTGTCCACCCACTCCCCCGGACAATCGGACTGCGACTCCGACGGCGCTGCCGGAGCCCGATCCGAAGGCTCCGGCGCCACCTCCTGGACTGGCGGCGCTGGAGTGTCCCTCGTAATCCCCACCGTCTGCACCGCCGGCTCCCCGGGAACGTCCACCACCTCCGCCCCAGCCTCCGTCTCCGCCTCTGTGACAGGCGCTGGCATCGCCGCCACGTACTGCCGCGCCGGATGCGCAGGCGGAGGCACCAGCACCGGAGCGAACACCTTGAACTCCCGCTCCCGGCCCCTCTTGCCCTCGTGCTGGTACTGAGACATCTCCCCCGCCAGCAACCCGCCGGCGAAGATCGCAGGCGCGAGCAACGCCGCGAACAACACCACGGGCCGCCTACGCGCCTGCCTACGTCGCCTACTGTCCACGCGCCGACCGTAACCGCGGGCGACACCACGGCCGGTAACCGGTTGCCATGTGTTTACCGCCCGCCTGCGCACCCATGGCACGGCACGCCCTGGGTACAGGGGTCCCGGGGAACTTGGTGGGGGCTGAGGGCACACGCAGTGGCAGACTTTCGCTAGGCTTACTTCGTCCGCCTCCGTAGCTCAGGGGATAGAGCACCGCTCTCCTAAAGCGGGTGCCGCAGGTTCGAATCCTGCCGGGGGCACTCATCTCCACCAGGCAATTCAGCCTCTGACCTGCGGTTTCTCAGTCGCAGGTCTTTGCTTGTTAGGTCCTGGATAGGTCGCCGAGGGCAGCCACATGCAGCCACAGGACAGTGTTGTGGGGACAGGCGGGGGATGATCTTGAGGTCCGGAGGAACGCCTCCGGGCGCACGACGCTTCTCCGCGCGCCGCACTGGCACAGCCGCAAGACCAGGATTACCCAACCGGAGTTCAGCAGCTCGGACGATTGTTCATCATTCAATCCTGCGGGACGGCTCAACACGTGCCGATGGGCTCAAAAGCAGCCGAAGCCTGGGCAGAATAAATCTGCCCATCCTTAGCCCCATAGGTGCGAAAGAGCCACTCTCGCGACACTGGGGCAGGATCGGCACTGGGAAACCACTCCTGTCCGCCCTTACGGACTACGGCCGACCATGAGGTGGGCACCGCGATTATGAAGCTTGCCTGGTTGCATGGGGGCACCAAGATGTCAAAGTTCTGTCGGCTCTTTTGCTTGCCGACCATGGACAACACCAGAACGCTGGCACCAGCTGCATTGGCGTTGCGTATAACGATCTTCATACCAGCGGGGTCACTATATGACATCACCGAGACACGAGCAGCAAAGCGGGCGTGCTCCCGCCGTTCGCTTTCCTGACTCTGCTGCGCCTGCCTTTGGATTTCCTCCAGTCGCAGCCGTTCAGTCTCCTGATTTTGCTGCGCCAGCCTCTGCGTCTCCTCCAGACGCTTGCCCTCCTCCTGCTCGACCTGATCGCGCCAAATCCAGATGGTTACGATAAGTGCACATATAGCGACTATGGTGCTCACGACCTGGCCGATGCCGCCGAGCATGCTGCCAAGAGCGGCTCGTTCGTTGTGATTCCGCCTGCCGTGACGCCCCCTTCGCCCCCCAGCCAAGGCCGAGACGATCTTGACGATCATAGCCAGCCCAAGAAGATCGAACGCCACTAGGACCCATAGGGGGATATGACCCAGACCGAACGGCATGGGCATGGAGCCACCCAGGATCGAGCCGATGTCCGGCACGCCCGTCCTCCGGAGTTGTAAGGCCTACAGGAAGGAAACGAAATGTGAACGGAGCTGCAGGTCGAACAGTTCCCGCCAAGTACCCCCGTCCCAACATGAAGCATTGCATAGCGAACACATGCGAACATCGGCCTCTCTCTGAGACAAGGTCGCAGGCAGCTCCCACAGGCCGCAAGTGAGGTTCCCAGCAGATTCCGGACAGTCGGCTACATAAGTTGACAGAAGTCTCGAAGAGGTAGGTACGTGACGAGGCGTCGCAGGCACTTCTCGCCGGAGTTCAAGGAAGAAGCCGTCCGCAGGGGTGCTGGAGGGCGATCGGACGGTCGCGTCGGCCGCACCGGAGTCTGCTACAACAACGCCATGGCCGAGTCATTCTTCTCCGCGCTCAAGAACGAATGGCTGCACCACTTCGTCTTCACCACCCGCGCCAAGGCACGGCGGCAGGTCATCCGCTACATCGAGGGCTTCTACAACCACCGGCGCCTGCACTCGGCGCTCGGCTACCGGCCGCCCCTGGAAGTACTCAACGAGTCCCTTTCAACCCAAACAGCCGCATAGGCTACGCCCATAAAACGGCTGTCCGAAATCTCCGTGGCCCCTCAAAGCCGCTTCCCCGCATCGCGGGTTGCGCTAGCTCCGAGGGCCACGCCACGCGTCAGAGAGCCCACCTGACCTGCACACAACCCATCACGTCTGGGACTGGCCCGCCTCAAATGAATAGACAGAAGTAGTCAGCCACTCAGGTCGCCCGAAGCATCAAGCGTCCTGGACAGATCCGAAGCCAACATCGCTGTCGCGACAGACCAGACCGACGGACGCGTCCGCACGATGACTACACGGGAAAGGAGCGCTTGGAGCTGGCGGTGTTCGTCGGGTCGAGGTGGGCGGGTTGCGCAGGAACCAGCCGGCGGCTTGCCGGACCGTGGGCGGTCGCGTTGATGTCGGTGCGGGAGGCGTTCCGTCGCGCTAGGGGCGGACGTACTGGCGGACGGTGGTGCCGCTGCCGTAATAGCCCAGGGCCTGCAGCTCCTGGTGAAGGAGTGCGGCGTTGGTGCATCCCTCGGCCCAGCGTTTGCGCAGGTAGGAGTCGTAGGCTTCCAGATTTTTGGGCCGTCGGCCGGTGCCCTTGTGAACAAGCAAATCTTCGGGGCTGGCGGCGCGGGCGAAGCTCCGGACAGTGTTGCGGCCCAGAGACAGCAGGTGGGCCATCTCCCGCAGCCCTTGGCCTTGCTCGAGCAGGGCGTGCACGGCGGCGTGCCGTTCATGGGTCCGGGCGGCGGTGCGGTCCTGACGGTCGGCGGGCGAGCGGGGCGGGACGAACGGCGCCGCAGGTGGCGGCGTGTCGGTGCGCGTGCCGGCGCGTGTGCCGGGTGCGGCGGCGAGGGCTTGGAGATGGTCGCGGTGGCGGGTGCCGGTGCGTTCGACGGCCTCGCCGAGGTTGCGCCACAGGTGCCATCTGTCCGCGACTTGGGTCGCGTGCAGCGCGCCCCGGGCGATGCCTTCGGCATGGGCCCGGCTCGGTCGCAGCAGACGATGCCTTGCGGCTGGCAGACGGGACGGGGGCGAAGGGATGGTGCGAGGCGTACTGTAGCTGCGATTGCCGACAATTCAGGACAGATCAGTGCAACACTCGTTGCAGATATAGACAGGCACCTCTCGCCGGCCGAACTGCGAGCCCGTTCATCTCGCCTCACAGGAGGCGGTGGTGTATGCCTACTCCGATCAGGCAGCCGTCACGATGACCGTGCCGTTCAGCGAGGAGTAAATCTCGTCGTGCCCTGCGTGCGGCAACGACGACTACCGCGGCAGCACGGTCGTCGGCCATCTCCGCCTGGAGCCCACCAAGCAAGGATCGAACCCCCGCCGCCACGGTGTCGACGACGCGTGAATACTGACCCCCAGGCGACGGATGAATGTTGACCCCTCCACTCTCTGGAGGGTGATCAAGGTGGAGGACTGGGCGGAGA
>NZ_JBSFSX010000011.1:0-256245 GCF_053590035.1 Nonomuraea sp. NPDC003214
GGGGCAGCGTGAGCTGGTGGAGGATCTCCTCCTTGGAGTCGAAGTGGTAGTAGAGGGCGGCCTTGGTGATCCCGGCCCGGGCACCACGGCCCGCCAGGGCGGATGGCAGACTCAGCAGACATGATCAGGATTCTGCTCGCCGACGACGACCCGATGGTCCGCCGGCATCTCAAGACCATCCTCGGCTCCAGCACGGAGCTCGACGTGGTCGGCGAGGCACGAGACGGGGCAGAAGCGGTCGAGGAGGTCCTGCGCAACCAGCCCGACGTCGTACTCATGGACCTCAGGATGCCGGGCGTGGACGGGATCACCGCGACGAAGGAGATCACCGCCCTGGCCGCGCCGCCCGCGGTGGTCGCGCTCACCACGTTCGACTCCGACGAGCACGTCCTCGGCGCCCTCGAGGCCGGAGCCGCGGGCTTCCTGGTGAAGGCCACCCCGGCCGAGGAGCTGCTCAACCTGGTCAAGGTCGCCGCCGACGGGAACGTCGTGATGTCCCCGAGCGCGGCGCGCAAACTGATCGCACAGTCCTCCAGAGGCGACGAGCGGCGCGACGCCGCCCGGTCACGGGTGGCCACGCTGGCCGAGCGCGAACGCGAAGTGCTGGCCTGCCTCGGTGAAGGACTCACCAACCCCGAGATCGCCCGGCGGCTGTTCCTGTCGGAGACGACCGTCCGCAGCTACGTCTCCCGCCTCCTGGCCAAGCTCGACCTCACCCACCGGACGCAAGCGGCCCTGCTCGCCCACCAGGCCGGACTCCTCGACGAGCCCGTCTGAACACCACCCGCGACCACCCGGCCGCCACAGACGACACCACGGCGGCCTTCCGAGGTACCCCGCTGTGCACACACTGTCCCGCTGGCCGGAACTCATCGTCCGCGATCGAAGAATCATGCTCATGGCCGCCATCGGCGCGGCCACGCTGTGCGCCGTCGTCCAGATCGTCCTGTACACCACGAGCGGGGACGGCCGCGGCCCCGGCTCACTCGCCGGCCTCGCCCTGAACCTCCTGCTCAACGTGTCCTTGCCGCTGGTCGTCCGCCTCCCGCGGACAGTAGGAGCACTGGCCGTCGTGGTCACGACCGTGCTCGCTCTCGGGACCGGCCTGACGCCGGATGCGGTGGCAGCGCAGACCGGCTCGATCACGACACCCGTGGCAACCCCGGTCGTGGTGTCCTTCCTGGTCACCCTGCTGCCCTGGCACCAGGCGTTCGCCTTCGCCGCCGTCCTCGCGCTGCCGGTGATCCCGATCTGGGCTCCCTCGTGGGGAAATCTGTACGCAGCGCTGTCGTCCACCGCCCTGCCCGCGCTGGGCGCCCTGTACCTCAGGGCCCGGCACGAGCTGCTGCGATCACTACGCAAACGGGCCGAGCTGGCCGACTCCGAACGCCGCCTGCTCGCCGAGCGCGCCGAAACCGCCGAACGACAGCGCCTGGCCGCCGACCTGCACGACATCGTCACCCACCACGTCACGGAGATCGTGCTGCACGCCGACGCCCTCCGCGTCACCACCCGCGACGACGACGCCCGTACGGCGGCTGAGCAGATCCGGCGAGCCGGCACCCGCACCCTCACCGAGCTGCGTGATCTCATGCGCGTGGTCACCACAGGGGCCCGGCCCGCGCCCGCCGGGCGTCCCCAGGACGACACCGGCGGCGACCTCGCCGCCCTCGCGGCAGCCGACCACGCGGCCCTGCACGTCGAGGGCGACCCCGACACGGTGCCCGCCGTCGTGGCCCGGGCCGTCTACCGGGTGGTGCAGGAGTCGCTGACCAACGCCCGCAAACACGCCCCCGGAGCACCGGTCACGGTCGCCATCTCCTACCCCGGCGACCGGGCCGACGTCGAGGTACGCAACGCGCCGCCCCGGCGGAGCGCCGATCCCACGCTGACCAGAGCCGGCTCAGGAATGGGCCTGACCGGGCTCGACCGCCGGGTGACCCTGCTCGGCGGCACCTTCAGCGCGGGACACGACGGCGAGGGCGGCTTCACCGTCACCGCCAGCCTCCCCGCCACCCGCAACGCCGCCACATCAGAACCTCGGACCTCCGGCGTGACGTGAGGAGGCGGCCACCGGCGGCTTCGTGCCGGTGGACAGGCACCTCGGCTCCGGTCCAGCTCCGCTCAGCTGAGGTTCGCGCCTGGGTCGAGGCCGGCCAGGCCGGCGGACGCGGCCCACAGGCGCGCCGCCAGTACGGGGTCGGCCAGGTGACCTCGGACGGGTTCGAGGGCAGGCAGGCCGCGGATCCCGAACACCCGAGGCCCCCAGAGCTGGCCACCGCGTACGGACGGGTCGAGGACCGCCCGCACGGCGGGCCACGCGGCGGCCTCCTTGCCCTGCAAGAGCAGACCGGCCGGCAGGCCCCGCAGTCGTTCGCCGGCCGTTCGGACGCGGACCGGCGGACGTGACGGGGTGAGGGAGTCGAGCGCGCCACCGGGGTGGGTGACCACGCTCAGCGTCGTGCTGCCGGCGGCGCGCAGGCGGCGGTCGAGTTCGAAGCCGAAGAGCATCTGCGCGAGCTTGGACCGTACGTAGGTGCGCTTCGGCCGGTAGTCGCGCATGCTCTGGAGATCGTCGAGGTCCAGGCTTTCGGACTTCGCCGTGAAGCTGCCGGTGGTGACGACGCGGCCGGCGGGTGCAGCCGCGAGCAGGGGTGCGAGCCACGAGACCAGCGCGAAGTGCCCCAGATGGTTGGTGGCGAACATCAGCTCGTTGCCGTCCCCGCTCTCGCGCCGTGGCGGATCGTCGAGCAGCACGCCGGCGTTGCAGACGACCGCGTCCAGCCTCTCCAGCTCCAGGGCATCCACGCAGGCCCTGAGCGAGGAGAGGTCGGCGAGATCCAGGCGGATGTGACGGACGCGCGCACCCGGGACGCGGGCGCGGATCGAGACCCGCGCGGCCTCGGCCCTGGCCGTGTCACGGCAGGCGAGGACGACCGTGGCGCCGGTGCCGGCCAGCTGTTCGGCGACGAAGTAGCCGATGCCCGCGTTGCCGCCCGTGACGAGGAAGTTCTTGCCCTCGGCACGTGGCAGGCGCCGTACGTCCCAGGGGGCAGGGCTGTGGAGGGAGGACACCGTCCGGCTCCTTACGGTGATCGGGTCTGGGTCAGTGCCGGAGTTCAGCCGGCGCTCGTCTGGGCATCAGGGTCACGGCCGGGACGGTGACGGCGGTCAGGGCCGCGACGACGAGGAGGCTGGCCGTCATGGCGGGGCCGAAGCCGGAGCCGGCCGACTGGAAGAAGACCGACGTGACGGCGGCCGAACCGGCACCGGCCGCCAGTTGCTGGATCGCCGACAGGGAACCGCTGGCGCTGCCGGCCTCGCCGGGAGCGATGTCGCCGATCGCGACGTCGAAGATCGTGCCGTAGCAGGCGCCCATCCCCAGGCCCGTGAGGAAGACGGCCGGTGCGAGGGCCCACAGGCTCAGGTCCGTGCCCGAGGCCGCGACCAGGACGAGCAGCCAGCCGCAGCCGGCCAGGATGACGGCCAGGCCGAAGAAGATGAGCGTGCGCCCCAGCTTCCTGATCAGCGCCATGCATGCTCCCGAGGCCACGATGATGCCGACGGTCATCGGCAGCAGTCCCAGGGAGGCGTCCCGGGCCGAGGCGTGCAGCCCTTGCTGCATGAACAGCGACAGGACGTAGACCAGCCCGGTGGTGGCCGCGAAGACGATCAGGCCGACGAGCAGCCCGGAGCTGAAGCCGCGGTTGCGCAGCAGGGACGGCTTGAGCAGCGGATCGGCAGCGGTGCTCTGGCGGCGGGCGAAGGCGGCCAGGAACACCAGGCCGGCGGCGACCGAGACGATCGGGACGGCCGTCCAGCCGTTCTCCGACCCCTCGACCAGCCCCAGGAGCAGCCCGAACATGGCGGCGGCGAGCAGCCCCGAGCCCACCCCGTCCACGCCGGTGGCGGCGTCGCCGTCGTCGTGCGGCAGCAACCGGACGGCCAGGACCAGGCCGAGGCCGCCGAGCACCAGGTTGACCAGGAAGATCGGGCGCCACGACAGCCCGGCGAGGTCGGCGTCGATCACGAACCCGGCCAGGATCGGGCCGCCGACCGAGGCGGCCCCCAGCAGGGGCCCGAACAACGCGAACGCCTTGGTGAGCATGTCACGCGAGAACGTCTTCGTCATGATCGCCATGCCTTGCGGGATCAGCAGCGCGCCGAACGCGCCCTGCGCGCCACGGGCCAGGATCAGCAGAGCGGGGTCGGGCGAGAGGCCCGCCACGGCCGAGGCGATCGTGAAGCCGCTCATGCCCACGAGAAACAGCCTGCGCTGGCCGTACTTGTCGCCCAGCCGCCCGCCGACCACGAGCAGGACGCCCATGGCGAGCATGTACGCCGACCCGAGCCACTTGATCAGGCCCTCGCCGCCGTGCAGTTCGGCGGCGATCGTGGGCGCGGCGATGTTGGTGACCGTGGCGTCGATCATGTCGAGGGCGTCGGCGAGCAGCACCAGCCCCAGGATCGCCCACATGCGGCGGGTGGACGCGGTCGCCGGCGGGCCGGCGGCTGCGGGGATTGCCATGACACATCTCCGTTCGAAAAACCTGAACTGACTCTGAAACTATAATCACTATAGATTCAGAGGCGTTCCAGGTTACGGTACGATGGAGACATGCCGACGACGATGGGACGCCGCGAGCGCAAGAAGGCACAGACCCGCCAGGCACTGTCGGAGGCCGCACTCCGGCTCTTCAGCGAGCACGGCTACGACGGCGTCACCGTCGCCCAGATCGCCGACGAAGCAGACGTCTCCATCGCCACCCTGTTCGCGCACGTACCCGATGGCAAAGAAGCACTGATCTTCGACGACGGCTCCGAACGACGCATCTGGCTGACCGCCGCGGTCCACGACCGGCCCCCCGGCCAGTCCATACTGGAAGCCCTGCGCCGCAGCATGGCGGCCCGAGGCCCCTTCACCGACGACCTCCCGCCCGAACTGCGGCGCAAACGCGACCTGATCGTCAGCACACCCGCGCTGCGGGAATACTCACGCAAGCTCTGGATCGCCTGCGAAGAAGCCCTCGCCGAGGTGATCGCCACCGAGAGCGGCCGCGACCCCTCCGACATGACCATCCGCGCGCTGGCCCGCTACGTCCTGGAGATCCCCGAACTCGCAGGCACCGAACCCGACCCCCTGGCCGCGCTCAACGCCATCTTCGACCTTCTCGAACACGGCTGGCCCCAATCCCCCGGCAAACCCTGACCAGCCCCACCCCGCCGACCCAGCGGAGGCACACATCAAGGGGACCCAGGATTCTGAACTCGAAATCCCGCGTTAATCACAACTGATTGCCATCAGTCTATTACTATGGGTGAGAGCCGAACCCGCCAGGGCGTCTGGTTAGTTGGAGAATGTACGGGCGGAGCCCGTTCGTTTGCGGTGGGCGGTGGATTCGCAACCGCCCACCGCCTTTACATTGTAGATTTCTAGTCGCGTGATACGAGTGCGGACCCGCACTTTGCGTTGATCCCGGCATTGGCCTCACGGGCCTGGAGCTGCTGGTGGCGGCCGGCCCGGCGGCTTCCTCACGGCAACACCCCCGGACGACCGGCTTGGCGCTTGAATCGGGCGCGCGACGCAGTTTGATGGGCGAGAACACTCCCCTACCCGGCGCCGGTCTCCGCCGTCGCCTCCTCGCTCGACAGGAGGCGGTCGATGAGGGCCTTGAGCGTCTTGGCGTGGTCCGGGCCGAGCCGGTCCAGCAGGTGGCATCGGGTGGCCGTTTCCAGCGTCGGCAACGTCATGTCGATCACGCGCCGGCCTACCGGGCACAGCGTGACCTCCACCCCGTTCGGAACCTTGTCGCGGGCCACGTAGCCGCGGTCGGCCATCCGGGTCAGCAGGTGCGACAGCCGCGTCCGATCCCAGCCGAGGGTGGCGGCGAGGGCGTTCTGCCGCAGGCTCCCGCCGGACTCGTGCAGGCAGACCAGGACGCCCAGCTCCGGCTCGGAGACTCCGGACGCCGCCGTGGTTTCGGCGATGACGGCGGCACGGACCAGCTCATGGGCGCGCTTCCACCGCAGCCACAGCTCGGTCGCCTCACCCGGGCCAAGTGTTGACATATCAACAGTCTACTTCCTAGTGTTCGTCCCGACCACATACTTCGATGTGCAAGGACTTCCCTGATGCTCGATCCTCGACGGCACTACGTCAGCCTGCGCCTCGTGGCGCTACTCCCCCTCGTGCTGTTCCTCCCAGCCGTGATCGCCTTCTTCACCGACCCGGACGTCGCGTGGGGAGAATACCTGGGCGTCTTCTTCCACCTCTCGATCCTCTTTCTGGTCTCGCGCCTGGAGGCGGCGCCCTGGGCCAAAGCAGCAGGCTACGGCTGGGTGGCGCTCGACGTGCTCGCCGGCATCCTCATGATCAACGGGGTCGAGTACGACACGGCCTGGGCGGTCCGGCTCGGCGGCCACGTTCTCGCCGGGGTCTGGATCGTGGCGAGCTCCGTGGTCAGCCGGTCCTGGCCGGTCCGGGTGGTCGGCGTCGTCACCGGCGTCTGGCTCGCCGGCTACTCCTTCGTCGGCACCGTTCTCGCCGAGGAGTTCCTGCGCCCGGCCGGGATCATGATCCTGGTCTGGTTCGGCCTCCTGGCGATCTTCCACCGCGACGAGCCCACGCACCTGGCAGCGCCGACCAGCCCCGCACCGGCCTGACGCACGGCACGCCCACAGTCCGGCGAGCGCGTTGATGTCTCCCTCACGACCAGCCGTTGCGCTGGAAGGCCAGCTCCACGAGCTGCGCCACCGCGCCGTCCGCGCACGGGCGGACGACCACGTCGGCGGCGGAACGGACGGCGGGGTGGCCGTCACCCACCGCCGCGCCGATCCCGGCGAGCTCGATCATGTCGAGATCGTTCGGCTTGTCGCCGACGGCGGCGATCTCCGCCGGCGCCACGCCCCGCTCCTCGGCCAGCGCGCGCAGGGCCAGGCCCTTGCTCACCCCCTGCGGAAGGATCTCCAGGTACGTGTCCTCGGACAGCACCGTGGTCGTCCCCGCGACTCGCACATGGGGCAGCTGATCGCCGATCAGCATGCACTTGGTGACCTCGTCGGCCGGCAGCGCCGTCCAGGAGCCGGGGTCGGCCAGCTCGATGCGGTCGCGCCGGGCGTAGTCCCGCAGTTCGGGTACGTCGTCCACGGCGTAGGCCCGGCCGCCGGAGAACACCACGGGGTACGCCCCCGGGGTCACGTCGGCGAAGACGTCGATCAGCGCCTTCCACGCGGCGGCCGGCAGGCAGCGTGAGCGCACCACCGCACCGGTGGCCAGGTCGACGGTGCGGGCGCCGTTGTAGAGGATGGCCGGGCCGTCCAGAGCGAGCTCTTCGTAGTACGGAAGGGCCGAGCGCTCCATGCGTCCGGTGGCGATGACGACCTGCCCGCCCGCCGCGCGGAAGCGGCCCAGGGCGTCGCGGCTCGCGGGCACCATGGCCAGGTCGCGGCCGACCAGGGTGCCGTCGAGGTCGGTGACGATCCAGCGGATCACGGCTGCCTCCCGGCTGCGGCGACCTCGGCCATGACCGAGCCGTCGAGGTCGAAGCCGCCGACGCAGGCCAGGTAGCCGCCCGGGGTGAAGACGCTGCCCGACAGGGGCAGGTAGGTGCCGCCCGCCTGCCGTACCAGAAGGGAGCCGGCGGCGACGTCCCAGGCGTTGACGTGCGTGCCGTAGGCGACGTCGGACCAGCCCGCGGCGACGTGCGCCAGCTTGAGCGCGGCGCTGCCGGGGCGGCGGGTGCTGGCGAAGGCGTTGACCATGCGGGCGAAGCGGTGCAGCGCCGCCTCCCCCTCCTCGGCCAGGTCGCGCGGGGTCGGATAGCTGGACAGCAGGACGGCCTCCCGGTCGGTGCGCGCCCCGGCGCTGCGGATCGGCTCGCCGTTGCACTCCGCGCCACCCAGCCAGGCGGTGAACTCATCGTCGCGGACCGGGTCGTACACGACGCCCGCCACCACCTCGCCGTCCACGACCGCGCCGATGGAGGTGCAGAAGAACGGGAGGCCGACGGCGAAGTTGGCGGTGCCGTCGATCGGGTCGACGTACCAGCTGATCGCGCCGGACCCCCGGGTGCCGCCCTCCTCGCCCACCACGACGCTGTCCGGGCAGCGGCGGGCCAGCACCTCACGGATCTCCTCCTCGGCCGCCTTGTCGTGCTCGGTCACGGGGTCGTGGAAGTCGCGTTTGGTCGCCACCTCCGGGCTGGACCGGAATGCCGTGCGCAGGCGGTCGCCGACGGCCCTGGCGGCCTCGGCCGCGATGGCCGCCAGGGCGCGTGAGGTGGTCAGGTCCATGTGTTCTCCAGCAGTCTCAGCAGGCCGATGGGGTCGTCGACGGTGGCGTGCGGGGTCTGCCGCACCTGGTAGGGGATCTTCTCCGTGCTGCGCGACCGCATCAGCACCGTCGCACCGGCTCCGGCACGGACGCCGCAGACGACGTCACGGTCGTGGTTGTCCCCGACGTACCAGACCCGTCCGGGCGCCACGCCCAGGGCCCGGCAGGCGATGTGGATCAGCTCGGGGTTCGGCTTGCGCACCCCGGCTTCGTCGCTGTAGACCTGCACAGCGAGCTGCCCCGCCAGGCCCTCGCGAGCCAGGAAGTCCCGGTGCACCAGGCCGCACAGGGCGTTGCTGACCACGGCCGGTCGCACGCCGCGCTCCCAGCAGGCGGCCAGGAGCTCCTTGACGCCGGGGCGGAGCGCGCGCTCGCGGCGTCGTTCGCCCATCAGGCGGCACAGCGGGCTCGCCTCCACGGTCACCAGTTCGCGGGCCTGCTCCGGCCAGTCGGTCGCGACGAACTCCGCCCAGAAGCGGCGATGCGTCATCTCCGCCGGGGCGTACTGCCGGGAGGTAGAGTCCTTCCAGCAGGAGTCGGCACGGGCGCCCGCGCGGATGTCGGTCTCGATCTCGGCGGCGCTCAACCCGCCGAACCCGGCGCGCTCCAGCATCGCGTGCACCTCGGCGGCCAGCTCGGCGGCCCACGCCGGGCGTTTGACGGTCTCGGCCACCACGCCGCCGAAGTCGAGCAGCAGGACCTCGGGCACGATCATGCGCGGGCCTCCGCCGTGTCCCGGTCCTGGAGGCGCAGGCCGTCGGCGCCGAACAGGTGGAGCTGATCGGTCCAGCAGGTGACGGTGTCGCCGGGCGCCGCCTCGACGGGGCTGTGGGTGACGGCGAACAGTTCGGTGTCCAGGACGCGCAGCCGTACCGTCCAGGAAGCGCCGGCCGGGAGCACGGCCTCGACGGTGGCGGGTTCGGACCAGACGCCGGGGGGTGGCGTGCCGAGGCGCAGCGCCTCCGGGCGGATGCCGAACGCGGCCGGGCCGACGGCCCCGTGCCTGTCGCGGCTGTGCGCCAGCAAGGAGCGCCCCAGCCCGGCCGGCGTCGAGCCGACGTCGACGAGGGCCATCGCCGGGCTGCCGACGAACTCGGCGACGAACCGGTTGGCGGGGCGGGCGTACACCTCCATGGGGGGCGCGAGCTGCTGGAGCTCGCCCTGGTTCATGACCGCCACGTGGGTGGCCATGGTCAGCGCCTCCAGCTGGTCGTGGGTGACGAAGACGATCGTCGCCCCCGACTCCTCATGGATGCGCTTGAGCTCGGCGCGCATCTCCAGCCGCAGCCGGGCGTCGAGGTTGGACAGCGGCTCGTCGAGCAGCAGCACCGCCGGGTCGACGGCGAGCATGCGGGCCAGCGCGACCCGCTGCTGCTGGCCGCCGGAAAGCTGCGAGGGATAGCGGTCCATCGCGTCGGAGACGTGCACCATCTCCAGCGCCGCCTCGGCGCGGGAGCGGCGTTCCGGCGCGGGCACCTTGCGCATGCGCAGCCCGAACTCCACGTTCGCGCGCACCGACAGGTGCGGCCACAGGGCGTAACTCTGGAAGACCAGTCCCATCCCGCGTTTCTCCGGCGGGACGTACAGGCCCTTCTCCACGGAGTCGAGGACGCGGTCGCCGACGGTGATGGAGCCGGCCGTCGGCTGCTCCAGTCCGGCGATCATGCGCAGGGTGGTGGTCTTGCCGCACCCTGACGGGCCCAGCAGGCACATGAAGGCGCCGTCCGGGACGACCAGGTCGAGGTTCTTGACCGCGTGGTCGCCGCCGCCGTAGCGCTTGGCGATTCCGCTCAGGACGATGGTGGGCATCTATCCTCCCAGGCCGGAGGCGAGACTGCTCTTGGTCAGCCTCTGGGTCAGGTACGTCATGGTGAAGGAGACGAGCGCGATCACGAGCACGACCGCGTTGGCGAGCTGGGTGTAGCCGTAGTCGACCAGGCCGATCGACAGCGTGGTGAGAAGTTCCGTGCCGGTCGTGGTCAGCATGATCACGATGCTCAGCTCCTTGAGCCCGGAGATGAACGGGAGCACGATCCCGGTGACCAGCGCCCCCTTCTGGATGGGGAAGACGATCCGCCGCATGCGTTGCCACCAGGAGGCGCCGGCGATCTGGGCGGCCTCCTCCGGTTCGCGGCCGAGCTGCGTCATCGCCGCGATGCCGGAGCGGGAGCTGTAGGGCAGATGTGTCACCGCCATGACGAGGATGAGCAGGAACGTGGTCCCGTACAGGGCGGGCACCGGGCCGCGGGCGACCGCGAACAGCGACAGCGACGCCGCCGCGAACGCGATGCCGGGGATGAGGTACGGCAGGAACGAGACCTGCCGCAGGAACGCGGCGACGCGGGGCGCCGAGCCGCGCACCACCACGTACCCGATGAGCAGCCCGGCGACCGCGCAGATCAGCGAGGCGATGCCGACGATGCGCAGCGAGTTCCAGGCCGCGGCCCACAGTTCGGCGCCGCGGAAGACGCCGTGCGGGAACCCGACGGCCCCGGGCAGGCTCTCGGCGAACCAGTAGCTCAGGGTGAAGGTCGACAGGTCCATCGGGGTCCGGGTGAGCGACGACAGGAGCAGCGTCAGGATGGGCACCAGGACGCTCGCCACGAACACGACCCCGCCCAGCGCGAAGGCGGGCCAGCGCCATCCGCGCAGGTCGCTCAGCCGGTCCATGGCGCCCTTGCCGCCCACGGTGACGAAGCGGCGGTGCTCGCGCAACAGCCGTGCGTCGGTGAGGACGATCAGTACGCCGATGAGCACGATGACGGCGGTCAGCACGGAGGCGACCCCGGTGCTGCGGTCACGGATCGACTGGTACAGGCCGGTGGAGAGCACCCGGTAGTCGGCCGGCAGTCCCAGCACGTACGGGGTGCCGAACGTGCCGAGCACCCGCCCGACGACCAGCAGCACGGCCGACGACAGCGCGGGCAGCATCAGCGGGGCGACGATCCTGCGGATGACCACCCGGCGGGGCGCGCCCAGGATGCGGGCCGAGTCCTCCAGTTGCGCGTCGATGCGCCGCAGCGCGTTGCCGACCAGCAGGAAGACGAAGGGGTAGTAGTGCAGGCCGAGCGTGATGACGATCGGCAGCGGCCCGTAGGCGAGCCAGTCCGGCGTCGCGATCCCCTGGGCCTGCAGCACGCCGGCCTGCCCGCCGGCCCGGTCGTTCTTGAACAGGGTGAGCCAGGCGAGCGAGAAGGTCCACGAGGGCAGCATGTACGGGACCACGAGCGCCCCGGCCAGCCACGTGCGTCCCGGCACGTTGGTACGGGTCACCATCCAGGCCATGCCGCCGCCCACGACCAGCGCGAACACGACCGTGCCCAGCGAGATGACCAGCGTGTTGAGCAGCGGCTCCCAGAACAGCAGGTCGCTCACCTGCGAGCGGAACACCCGCCACAGGTAGTAGCCGGTCCACTCACCGGGTTGCTGCCCCGCGTGCGCCTGGTCGCCGTACTGGAGCCGGAAGGCGTCCGACAGCACCGCGACGAGAGGGGCGACGACCATGTACGCCAGCACGACGACGAGAATGAAGCCGAGCGCGGCGGTCGGGTCGTGGCGCAGGACGCGCAGGCGGTAGAGCACCCTGCGCCGTCTCGGAGGCCGTGGTGGGGGCGGCGGTGGCGGCGGCTTCGGCTCGGTGAGAACAGCCATGATGGGTTCCTTCGGGGGGTCGTGCGTCAATGGCTTCGTTTGAGCATCGCGTCGGCCAGGGCGTCGGCCGCCTCCCCGAGACGCTGGCCGACGGCGTCGAGGCGGGAGAGCAGTTCGCGGCGGCGCAGGGTGTCCATGTCCAGGGGCATGGTGAACAGCTCGCCGAGCCTGCACTGGCGTAGCTGCCGCATGCGCGTCCTGGCCTTGCGCGTGGCCAGCACCGCGGTGGTGACCGCGCCAGGGTCGTCCACCATGTGCGTCACCGCGCGTTCGAGCTCGTCCAGGCCCTCGGCCAGCGCCTGGAGCGGCTCGGCGGCGAAGCCGAGGTCGCCCGGGCCGAAGATGTCGGCCTCGCGCACGTAGTCGCGCAGCTGGTCGAGCACGTCGTCGATGCAGCGGGACAGGCGGAACAGGTCCTCCCGGTCGATGGGCGTCACCAGGACCCGGCGCAGCAGCGCGACCAGCTCGGCGCGCGCCGCGTCGCCTTGGTGCTCGACCTCGGCCATCCGGGCGCGGGCCAGCGGCCGGTCGGACCCGGCGGCCACCTCGCCCGCCAGCCGCGCGCCCGCCCGGGCGGCGGCGATCTGCGCCTGGACCAGCTTGACCACGCGCCCGCCCGATCCGCCGCTCAGCTCGTCCCAGACCCGCGCGAGCCCGCGCCGCCCGCGTCCCGGCCGGCTCACAGCCACCTCACCGCCAGCCCGGCCAGGCAGCCCAGGGCCATCGACGACGGCAGCGTGACCATCCAGGCCGCCCCCAGGGTCACCACGCCGCGCCACCGCACCCTCTTGCCTCCCTCGCTGGCGGCCGCGCCGACGACGCCGGCCGTGACGGACTGGGTCATGCTCACCGGCGCGCCGAGGACCGAGCTGCCCAGCACGGCCCCGGCCGCGGCGGCCTCCGCCGACACCACGTGCAGCGGCCTGGCCAGGACGAGCCCCCGGCCCAGTCGCGCGCCCACCCGGGGCAGGCTGGTCAGCGCCCCGGCCAGGAAGACCGCCACGAGCAGCGCCATCCACGCCGGACCGACGTGAACCGGGCCGATGCCGCCGACCCCGTGCCTGCCGACCTCGTGCCTGCCGACCTCGACTGCCACACTGACGACGGCCAGCATCTTCTGGCCGTCGTTGACCGCGTAGGCGACGCATTGCGCGCCGTAGGCCAGCAGGTGGGCGGCCAGCACGATCCGCGGCATGCGCCCGTGGCTCGGCACCCGGCGGGACACGGCTCCCATGACGTAGCCGAGCAGGACTCCCGCGAGCGGCGCCGCCACGCCGACCGCCAGCACCGTGCCGAGCCCGGACAGCGACACCGGCAGTCCCGCGCCGAAGCCGGCGCCGGTGATGCCGCCGACCACGGCCAGCGTCAGGCTCGTCGGCAGGCCCCGCCCGGCCAGCACCGCGACCACGCCGACGGCGATCACCACGCCGGCGAGGAACGCCGCCGCGCCGCCGTCCGCGTCGAGCCCCGCCAGCCGCTCGGTGAAGGTGGCCGCCACCGCGACCCCGAGCAGGTACGGCACGGCGATCAGCGCGCCGGCGAGCAGCCCGACGGTGAACCAGCCGGGCGCCTTGGGGAAGCGCAGGCCGAGACCGATCAGCGCCGCCCCGTCGTTGGCGCCGGTGACCAGCACGAACAGGACCGCGGCGACGGCGAAGGCGATGGTCCACATCACCGGTACGGCCGCCGGTCGCGCGACAGCCGTACGGCCGGCGGCCTCCGTCCGGGATCGGCCCGCCACTCCCCCGGCCGGACGGCGCGCCCGCGTGGGAGGGGCGTCATGTCTCCTCCAGCAGGCTCGCCGCCGCGTCGACGGCCGCCGCCACGTCGTCGCCTGGCGGGTAGAGCAGGGCCCGGCCGACGACCAGGCCACGGGCCCCGGGCAGGCGCAGGGCCTTGCCCCAGGCGGCGAACGCCTCGCCGGCCGCCCGTCCGGGGTCGCCGCCCAGCAGCAGCGTCGGCAGCGTGGTGGCCGCCAGCACCCGCTCCATGTCCTCGACCACCGGGATCTTCAGCCAGGTGCGTGCCGAGGTCGTGCCGAGCGCCTGCACCACGCTGATCGCCTTCACCATCGCCGCCGCCGACAGCTCGTGCCTGACCGAACCGTCCACGTGCCTGGACCAGAAGGGCTCGATCATGGCCATGAGGCCGTGCCCCGCCAGCGCGGAGACGGCCCGCCCGCAGGACTCCAGGGTGCGTACGGTCGCCGGGTCCTCCGGGGCGATCCGGCACAGCATCTTGCCGCCGTCCAGTCCCATCGCGGCGATCGACGGCGCGTCATAGGCGGTGAACCGGTCGTCGAACTCGAAGACCGAGCCCTGCATGCCGCCCCGGTTCATCGAGCCGATGACCAGCTTGTCGTCGAGCGCGCCGAGCAGCAGCAGATCCTCGACGACGTCCGGCGTCGCCAGCAACCCGTCCACGCCGGGCCGCGCCAGCGCGGTCATCAGCCGGTCGAGCAGGTCGAGCCGGCTCTCCATCGCCATCGGCCGCTCCCCCGCCCCGAGGGCGGCCCGGCCCGGGTGGTCGGCGGCGACGATCAGGAGCCGGCCGCGACCGGCCAGCAGCGGCCGGCGCCGCCGCCCGGCGGCCAGTTCGCTCACGCGCTCCGGCCGCCGGGCGCGGTCCTCCCGCAGCCGGCAGAGGGCGTCCTCAAGCATGCGCTTCCTCCTCGGAACGGGTGGCGGCGATTCTCACTTGGTCACCTCCGCGAGCTGGACAGGGCGTCCGTCGCGGCGTGACAGGTCGGCCGCCTCCGCGAGGTGCAACGCGGCCAGCGCGTCGCGCACGGTGCAGGGGCTGTCCCGCTCGCCCCGCGCCGCGGCCAGAAAGGCCTCGATCTCGGCCGTGTAGGCGGCGGCGAACCTGCTCCGGAAGTCCGGCCACGGCTGGTCGGGATGGCCGCCGTCGTCGGCCCGATGCAGCGGCGCCCGCTCGCCCAGCCCGACGGCCCAGGTGGCCCGGGTCCCGGCCAGTTCCATCCGCACGTCGTAGCCGGCGCCGTTGTACCGGGAGCCCTGCAGGGTGACCAGCGTCCCGTCGGCCATCGTGATCAGGGCGGCGCTGGTGTCGACGTCGCCCGCCTCGGCGAAGAACGGCTCACCCCGGTTGGCGCCGGTGGCGTAGACCGTGTCGGCCTCCAGCCCGGTCACCCAGCGCAGGATGTCGAAGTCGTGGATGTGGCAGTCGCGGAAGATGCCGCCCGAGCTCGGGACGTACTCGGGAGCCGGTGGGCGCGGGTCACCGGTCAGGAGGTGAGCCCGGTGCAGCTCCCCGAGCTCGCCGTCGAGCAGCGCCTGGCGCGCGGCGGCGAACCCGGCGTCGAAGCGCCGCTGGAACCCGATGTGGACCAGGGTTCCGCCGCGTTCGGCCGCCTCGGCCACCCGGATCGTCTCGGCCACGGTGGGCGCGGCCGGCTTCTCGCAGAACACCGGGATGCGCCGCTCGCAAGCCCTGACGAGCAGCTCCGCGTGGGTTGAGGTGGGGGTCGCGATCACCAGCGCGTCCGCGCTCCACGGGTCGCCGAGGGTGCTCCCGAGCCGACCGGCGACCTCCGCCGCGTGATCCTGGTCGGCATCGGCGACGATGAGGTCGTCGACCAGGCGGGTCAACGTTTGTGCATGAAATAACCCAATTCGCCCAAGCCCTATCAAACCGACCCGCATATCGTCTCCTTCGCCGGGAGCTTCAGTCTTAGATGAACGAGAGATGAACGTCAATGATTTGTCCTGACATTCTGACGAGATGACGTTCTTTCAAGATTGGGCATGAATATGTCTTGACAACCTATTAATTACGCGTTCATCGTGGTGCGCACTGCGGCGTCAGTCGGGGCTCTGAGCCGCGTACGGCACTGCGAGCCATGAGGAGTACCGCCATCATGCGGCGTACCAAGAAGATCGTCACCGTTGCAGCCCTGCTGGCCCTGGCCGCATGCGCACCGTCCACCGGCGGCCAGGCCGGCACCATGAACGCGGAGGCCGAACCGCTGCCCTCAGCCTCCGTCGACGCCGCCTTCGACCTGAACGCGCTGGTCGAAGCGGCCAAGAAGGAAGGCAGCCTGCTCGTCTACGACTCCAGCGGCGACATCGAGGAGGTCGCCAAGGCCTTCACCGCCAAGTACGGCATCGCGATGGAAGGCGTGAAGTCCGACACGCCGCAGACCGCGGAGAAGATGACCCGCGAGCACGCCGCCGACAACGTCACCATCGACGCCGCCATGTACGAGGACGGCGGGGTGCTGATGGGCCAGCTCATCCCGCAGGGCATCGTGCGGACCTGGGTGCCCGCCGACCTCCAGGACCAGATCCTGCCCGAGGACCGCAACCCCCTGCGCGCCCTGTCGAAGGCCACCGTGTTCGCCTACAACACCAAGCTCTCCCCCGGCGGCTGCCCGGTCGGGAACATCTGGGACCTCACCGAAAGCGACTGGTCGGGCAAGGTCGTCATGCAGGACCCGCTCGGCAAGCCGACCGTGCTGTCGTTCCTCACCCAGCTCGACTCACACGGCAACCAGGCGCTGCAGCAGGCCTACCAGGCCAAGTACGGCGAGCCGCTGAAGACCGAGGAGAAGAGCGCCGCCTACGAGTGGATCAAGCGCCTGGCAGCCAACGAGCCCGTGCTCACCGGCTCCGACGAGGACACCTCCGGCGCCGTCGGCGCGCCCGCCGCCACCGACAGGAAGATCGGCTTCATGTCGATCTCCAAGTTCCGCAACAACGAGGACAAGGGCTACACCCAGGCCACCTGCGAGGGCATGGCGCCCTTCGCCGGGTTCAGCTATCCCAAGTACGTCGCCATCGCGGCCAAGTCGAAGCATCCGAACGCCGCCAAACTGTACGTGCACTTCATCATGACGGAGGAAGGCGTCAAGCACGAGATCGGCGAAGGCGGCATCTCCGGCAACAGCACCGTCAAACCGCTGGTCGCCCCGGCCGGCCTGAGCGACTGGAAGGGGCAGCTCTTCCACACCGACCCCCGATCCCTGGTGGCCGATCTGCAGAACAGGCAGATCATGTCCGACTTCTGGCGGCTCAACCACCGCTGAAGCCATAGGACCGGGTCGTTCGCCCTGGCGACCTCCCCCGCAAGAAGAGTCCCTCACTGCCCAAGGAGAACAATGCGTCCTGCCCGCCCCCTGTTACTGGCAGCCCTCAGCGTCATGCTGACAGGCAGCCTGGCCGCACCCGCCTCCAGTCAGAGCATCCCCTCCGTCGACCCGAAGATCGAGACGCCCGCCCTGTTCGACGACGAGGCCGGCGGCAACGCCAACGGCGACGACCCCGCCATCTGGGTCGACCCCGACGACGACGAGGACAGCCTCATCGTCACCACCGCCAAGGAAGGCGGCCTGAACGTCTACGACCTCGACGGCGACCTGACCCAGCACATCGACGCCCCCGCCGCGCCGGGCCCGGACGACGAGAACGGCCGCTTCAACAACGTCGACGTCGCCTACGGCTTCGCCGGCAAGGACCTGGCCGTCGTCTCCGACCGAGGCCGCGACCACCTGCGCTTCTACGCCGTCAAAGACGGCCGTCTCACCGACGTCACCGACCCGGCCGTGCCGTTCCTGTTCAACACCACCCAGGAACAGGTCAACGACCAGGAGACCGGCTACGGCCTGACCACCTGGAAAGACGCCACCGGCACCTACGCCCTGGTCAGCCGCCGCCACAAGACCTCCATCGGCCTGTTCAAGCTGGTGGCCACCGCCGGCGGCAAGGTCAGCTACCGGGCCGTCCGCACGCTCGACCTGCCCGCCTCCTTCACCCTGCCCAACGGCGCCACGTGGACGCCGTGCATGGAGCCCGACGAGCTCGCCCAGGTCGAGGGCATGGTCGTCGACCAGCAGCGCGACGTGCTCTACGCCGCGCAGGAGGACGTCGGCATCTGGCGCATGCGCGCCGACCTCACCGGCGCCCCGGTCCTGGTCGACAAGGTCAAGGAGTACGGCGTGCCCGGCACGTACGACCCCGAGACCGAGGAGTGCGTGCCCGGCGCCGACCCCGGCTACGGCGGCGCCCACCTGTCGGCCGACGCCGAAGGCCTGACGATCTACTACCGGGAGGACGGCAAGGGCTACCTGCTCGCCTCCAGCCAGGGCGACAACACCTTCGCCGTCTACCGGCGCGAAGGCGCCAACGCCTACCTCGGCCAGTTCCGCGTCGGCGCCGACGACGGCATCGACGGCGTGGAGCACAGTGACGGCTCCATGGTCCTCAACGTGCCGCTCGGCGACTTCGACAGCGGCCTGTTCATCGCCCACGACGGCGCCAACACCCCCGAGGTGCCCGACCGGGAGAACACCAACTTCAAGTACGCCGACTGGAACGACATCGCCGACGACCTCGGCCTCGACGTCGACACCGACGGCTGGCACCCGCGCGACTGACGAGCCCGGAGCCTGCACAGGGCGCACGACCTCCAGGCCCGGGTCCGGCCTGGAGGTCGTCAGTCCCGGACCTGGACCTCCTAGCCGGCCACGTCACTGTTCTTGTCATGCGTGAGGTTCGCCTGGCCGCGGGTGATGACGCCGGTGGCGCCGGCGCCGCAACGGTCTCCTTGGCAGTAGCCGTTGCTGAGAATCAGCTGGCCACGCTGGACCGTGAAGGCTCCCGCTTCGACGCCGACGATCACTCCCTGGCAGGTGGAACAGACGAGGGCCTGCGCGGGGGCATCCGCCCGGGTGACTGAACTGGGGGCATCGGGCACGACGCTGGTGGCAGGCGAGTCGCTCATGCGATCACTGTGCCGCACGCCACCGACAATTCCCGGGAGAGGCGGTGTGACCGGCCGGTTCAGTACGCGGTCGAGACCAGCCCCACCCGGTAGGCCAGCACGACCGCCTGGACGCGGTCACGCAGGTGCAGTTTCGCCAGGATGCGTGACACGTACGTCTTCACGGTCTCAGGAGTGATGAACAGCTTGGCGGCGATCTCCGCGTTCGACAGTCCGGCGGCGATCTGCTCGAGCACCTCCAGCTCGCGCGGCGTCAGGGCCCGTACGACCTCCTCCCTGGCGGAGCTGGAGGTGTCGGCAGGGCGGAGGCGGTCGGCGAAGTGGCCGATGAGGGAGCGCGTGACGGCGGGGGCCAGCAGCGACTCGCCGCGTGCGACGGTACGCACGCCGTTGACCAGCTCCGCCGGTTGCGTGTCCTTGAGCAGGAAGCCGCTGGCTCCCGCCCTGAGCGCTTCGTACACGTACTCGTCGACGTTGAACGTGGTGACGACCAGCACCTTCGCCGGAGTGGCGCTGCCGGGGCCGGCCAGTTGCCGGGTGGCCTCGATGCCGTTCAGGACGGGCATCCGGATGTCCATCACGATGACGTCCGGGCGCAGCCGTCGCGCCGCCTCGACTGCCGCCCGGCCGTCGGCGGCCTCGCCGACCACGTCGAGGTCGGGCTGGGCGGAGAAGATGGCGGTGTAGCCGGCTCGTACCAGCTCCTGGTCCTCGCAGACGAGGACCTTGATCGGGGTGTCGGTCATGTCTCACTCCTGGCGGGGATGCGGGCACGTACGCCGAACCCGCCGTCGGGCCGGTGCTCTGTGACCAGTTCGCCGTCCAGCAGGCGCAGCCGCCGGCGCAGGCCGTCCAGCCCGCGCCCGCCCGACGGCACGGCGGGCACAGCGGGCACGGCGGGCACAGTGCCGGCGGCGCCGTCGTTGGTCACCTCGACGGCGAGGTGGTCGGGGTGGTGGTGCAGCGTGACCGTGGTGCGGCGTCCTGGCGCGTGCTTCATCGCGTTGGTGAGCGCTTCCTGCACCACCCGGTAGGCGGCCAGCTCGACGTCCACGCCCTGTGGCCGCTGCTCGCCGTGCTCGGTCAGCTCGGCGGGCTGGCCGGACAGGCGGGCGTTCTCCACCAGGCCGGCGATCCCGGCCAGCGTCGGGGCGCGGTCCGCGCCGCCCGAGTCGCCGGTGGCTTCCAGTACGCCGAGCAGGTGGCGCAGCTCGGTCAGCGCCCGCCGCCCGCTGTCGCTGATGGCGGCGAACCCCGCCGTCGTGCCGGACGTGAACTGTGCCGCGTCCGCCTGGACGACCATGGCGGTCACGTGATGCGTGACCACGTCGTGCAGCTCGCGGGCGATGCGGGCGCGTTCGGCGGCCCTGGCCACGTCCGCGCTGAGCCGCCGGCGCTCGGCCTCGTCCGCCCGCCACCGGCGCATCGCCGCGCCGGCCGTCCAGATCACCGCCAAGGTCAGGTAGAACGCCACGAAGTCCTGGACCCGGCTGGGCGACCCCAGGCCGTGCAGCACCACCGCCAGCACGGCGTAGCCGGCGGTCGACGCCGCGGCGAGTCCATGACGGAACCGGGCCTGATGGGCTCCGGCCGCGTACACCGCCAGGTAGAGCCCGATGCTGGCGAAGGTCGGCGGGTAGGCCAGCGCCTGGTGCAGAGCGAACGCGGTGCCGGTGACCGCCAGGCAGAGCGCCGGCCAGCGGCTGCGCACGGCCAGCGGCGCGGACTGCGCCAGGGTCAGCACCACGGCCGCCGCGTCGGACGGCCGCTCGGCCAGATCGCCGATCCGCGCCGCGATCGTCGACAGTGTCGGCACGAACCCCAGCAGCGTGAGCGACGCCGCGAGCGCGCTGTCCTTGGCGAGGGTGGAGCGAGTTCCCCAGAAGTCCAGCCAGGAGCGGGCAGAACGGACGACGTTCGCGAACACCGTGCAAGCTTAATGGCGCAGGCCGGTTCCGCCGTGCCTCCATCCCCCGTGAGAGCTACAGCGAATGTCCGTTCCGGTGGGATGGCAGGCCCCGCGCCGCTTCCTAGTCTCGGTGAGGTCGCGGAAATCGCCGCGGCGATTCGGTCGAGAGGAACGCGATCATGGCGTCCATGGAACACCCGGCAAGCGCTTCCCCGGAGGCCGCCCCCTCGGCGGGGCGGCTCCGGTTGCGGCAGTTCCGCTTCCCTGTCCTGCTGGTGGCCATGTTCGGTGTGATGACCGCGATCGCCGGGATCAACCAGGTCGTCTCACCCGTCCCGATCCTCGCCCTGCCGGTGGGGGTCGGCCTGGCCGTCGCCGCCGTGACCTGCTACCGATGGCTGTGCCGGACCGTCGAGCTCCGCCAGGACATCGCCGAACTCCCGAAGGCGGGCAGCCGGTCCCAGCTGTGGCGCGGGGCGCTGCTCGGGTTCGGCCTGTTCGCCGGGTTGATGGTGCTGATCGCGATGTTCGGGGGCTGGCAGGAGGTGTCCTGGGGCTCCGTCGGCGGGCTCGCCGGCGCCGCAGGCATGATGTCGAGCGTCGCGGTGGCCGAAGAGCTCCTGTTCCGCGGGGTTCTGTTCCGCATCATGGAGGGGCGTATCGGCACGGCCGGCGCGCTGGCCGTCTCCACGCTGCTGTTCGGCGCGCTGCACCTGGTCAACCCCAACGCCACGCTGTGGGGAGCGCTCTCGATCGCATTGACGGGCGGCTTCCTGATGACCGCCGCCTACGTCGCCACCCGTGCGCTGTGGCTGCCGATCGGGCTGCACTTCGCGTGGAACTTCACCCAGAGCGGGATCTTCGGCGTCACGATCTCCGGGGCTGACGTGCCGTCCCACGGCCTGCTGAACGTCACGCTGTCCGGCCCCTCCGTGCTGACCGGCGGCACGTTCGGACCCGAGGCCAGCCTGCTCGCCCTGCTGCTCTGCCTGGTGCCCACCGTCCTCCTGCTGCGGCGGGCCGCGCGCAACGGCCAGATCCGGCCCCGCTCCCGCCGCACCGAGCACGCCGCCTGACCTCCCGGCTCGTACGTCCCGTCATCGCATCAGACCCAGGCCGGGTGCCACGCCCGCGGTTCAGGCGTGGCCGTCCGCCGGGGTGAGCAGGCGGGTGAGCGCGTCGACGGCCCAGTCCTGCCACTGCTGGTGGGACCAGCCGCGGTGGTTGACGAGCAGGTTGTAGTTCTCCGGCGAGAGCACGGCCAGGGCGACGTCGGCGGCGGCCTCGGCGGTGAGCCCGCCGCGCAGGGTCGTCTTGCGGGCCAGGGCGTCGGTGAAGACGCGTTGCACGGTGAGGCGCTGCTGGAGGTTGGCGGCCCAGACCTCGGCCAGGTCGGGGTCGGTGGTGGCGGCGCTGCGGACCACGTCCAGCAAGGGTGCGGCGCGCAGGTAGATGTCCGCGGCCCCGGCGACCTGGCGGCGTAGCTGCCCGAGCGGGTCAGGGTCGGCGAGAGCGTCGCGCACCCACTGCCGTTCCAGGGTGGGAACGGGCTCGTCGTCGCCGGCGACGGCCAGGTCGAGGGCGGTGGTGAGGATGGCCCGCTTGGTGCCGAAGGAGTAGTAGACGGTCGGTTCGCTCACCTCGGCCTTGGCGGCGATCGCGGTGATGCTCGTGGTGGTGTAGCCCGCCGTGGTGAACAGTTCGGCGGCCGCGGTGACGATGCGGGCACGGGTGGACCGGGCCCGCGCCGTGCGCCCGTCCTTCTTCCCGGGTACGCGCCCCGATGGGGTTCGTGGTGTTTCGCTCACGACTTGACTATAGCGGCACTATGAAAACATCCTTATAGTGTGACTATGAAAACTCGGGGCTCAAGGGCGCCGCGCTCGATCCTCGTCCTGGGCGGCTACGGCGCGGTCGGCCGCGAGGCCGCGCACGCGCTCACCAGCCACCCCGGCGCGAACGTCATCGTCGCCGGGCGCAACCCCGGCAAGGCCCCGCCCGTCCCCGGCACCACCGCCAGGCGCGTGGACGCCGCCGACCCGGCCGACCTGGCCAGAGCGCTGGACGGGGTCGACACCGTGCTCATGTGCGCCGAGGTCGACAACGCCCGCGTCGCCCGCGCCTGCGTGGAACGCGGCATCCACTACGTGGACGTGACCGCCTCCCACCACCTGCTCGCCGCCCTCCAGGCCCTGGACGAGCCGGCCAGGGAGCACGGCGTGACGCTCGCGATGAGCGTCGGCCTGATCCCCGGCGTCACCAACCTGCTGGCCCGCGTCTGCGCCGAACGCTCCCCCTCCACCGAACTGCTCATCGGCGCGCTGCTCGGCTCGGGCGAGGCGCACGGGCCCGCCGCACTCGCCTGGACGCTGGACGGGCTCGGCCGGCTCGACGGCTCGTGGACCATGAACTTCCCCGCGCCGTACGGCGAACGCACCGTGCACCGCTTCCCGTTCTCCGACCAGCACACCCTGCCCACCACCCTGGGCGTCCCCTCGGCCCGTACGGGGCTGTGCCTGGACTCCCGCCTGGTCACCCGGTTGCTGTCGGTGGCCGGACGGCCGGCCGTCGCCCGCCTGCTCCACCGCCCCCGAGTCCGTCGCCTGCTGCTCACCGCACTCGGCACGGCCCACGTCGGCGGTGACGGCTTCGCCGTGACGGTGCGTTGCGGCGCGGTCCAGGCCTCGTTCACCGGACGGCGGCAAAGCCTCGCCACCGGGCGCACCGCCGCCCTGCTCATCCGCCACCTTCCTGACCTGCCACCCGGGGCCGCCCACATCGAGCAGCTCGTGGACCCCGTACCGTTCCTGACCGAGCTGGCCACCGGCGGATTCACCCTCGACCTCGGCGACGACCCCGCCTGACCGTCGCTCAGCACGAACCCGCTCCCAGGAACAGGCAGCAGCGTGCCGAGCCCGGTCTTCATGGCGAAACCAGGGGATGTAGGTTCTCGCCTGTGAGTGATATTCGACGTCTTGGTCCGGAAGACCTGCCCCTGTGCCGGCGGCTCGAAGCCGATCGCGGCTGGGCCACCGACGAGGCCAAGTGGCGGTTGATGTTCGAGGCGGGCGAGGTCTACGCCGTCGACGCGGCGGACGGGGACGGGCTGGCCGGGTGCGTGGTGGTGAGTCCGTACGGCGATGCGCTGGCCGCCGTCGGCATGATGATCGTCGCCGGCAGGTACGGCAGGCGGGGGCTCGGCACCCGGCTGATGGAGCATGCCCTGGAGGTCGCCGGGGACCGCGTCGTGGAGCTGACCGCGACCCGCTTCGGGCGCCCTGTCTACGAGCGGCTGGGCTTCCGGCCGACGGGAAGCCTGACGATCACCACGGGACCGATGCGGGAGACGGCGTCGTCGTCCGCCGTCCGCGTGGCCACACCCGACGACCACGCCGCGCTGATCGCCCTGGACGCCGAGATCACCGGGGCCGACCGGAGCAAGGCGCTGGCCGCCCTGCTGTCCATGGCCGAGCGCGTGGTCGTCACCGACGGCGGCTTCGCCGTGGCCTGGAACGCCGGCCCCCACCGTGTCATCGGCCCAGTGGTCGCTCCTTCGGAGGAGGCCGCCCGCGAGCTCATCCTGGCCGCCGCGCACGGCGCCGACCGCGACGTGCGGATCGACCTGCTGGACGCCTACCCGGGCCTGCGTCCGTGGCTCACCGGGCTGGGGCCCGTGCAAGGACCGTCGGCCCTCCCGACGATGGTCCACGGCGCCGACCGGCATCCGGGCGACCGCAGCCGATACGTCGCGCCCATCCTCATCTCGATGGGCTGACCGGACATCAGAAGGGGGCCGGTCGCGTAGAGATCAGCGAGCCGGGGTGCGCCGCTGATGGCCGTGCCCGCCGCGTACGCCGAACCGCTCGCCGCGCTTCAAGCCCCGATGCCCGGGACATTCCTCCCGGGCATCGGGGACCAGGGCCCCGGGCCGCCCGGGACCGGTTGCCGGTTGGCTGGGCGCATGATGAAGGATCCTGACGCGTTCCGGCGGGTGGCCGCCGCGATCGCCCTGTTCGCCTGGCCGGTGCTGGAGTTCCTGGCCTTCCTCACCTCTCCGCCGGGGGCCGAGCACGATCCGGCCGTCTTCCGCGCGAGCGCGACGGCGGTGCAGGTCAGTGCCCTGCTCTACATCTGGGCGGCGCTGAGCCTCATCCCGGTCGTCCTGGCCCTGGGACACCTCCTGCGCCGGCGCGCCCCCGTGACGAGCGGGATCGCGACCGCGGCCGGGCTGGTCGGCGCGGGCCTCGGCCTGACCTTGTTCACCACCGACTTCTACGACCTGGCCCTGGCCCAGACGCTGCCCGACGCCCAGGCCGAGGCGGTCATCCAGCAGGCCAACGGCCTGCCGGGCTTCGTGTACGGGATGCTCCTGCCCGGATTCGCGCTGCACCTCGCCCTGCTCACACTGCTGGTGACCCTGGCCAAGGTCAAGTCCGTGCCCTGGTGGGTCCCGGCCGCCGCGCTGGCCGGCACCCTCGTGCCGTTCCTGACCATGGATCAGGCGCCCGTCGTCCAGTCCACCGGCGCCCTGCTGCACCTGGCCGCCTACGGCTGGATCGGGTGGCGCGTACTGCGCATGACGGACGCCGAATGGCGGAGCGGAGTCCCGGGAGCGCGGCACCTCGCCCTCGCGTGACAGCGAGCGACCTTTATGACGATTCCTCCATCCGAAGGCGTGCACTATGCGTCCAGCTCCAGGAGAGGCAGAGGCCGGATGGCGACGCTGCCCCCGCATCTCCAGGTGATGATCGTGGTCGGATGGACGCTCATTTACACGGCGATGACGTTGCGGCGGCTGGTGGACCGGTTGCTGTACGGCAGGGTCGGTGACCCCGCGCTGCTGGCCGAGCGGCTGACCCAGGCCATCCGGCGTGGTGATCCCGCCGAGGCGCTCACGTCGGTCGTCGCGGTGCTGAAGGACGGGCTGGCGGTGGAGGGCGTGGCCGTCGAGGTCGCCGACGGCGAGCCGCGCTACGTCGAGAACGGCCGCGTCGGCGCTGCGCCGCGGCGGGTGCCGCTGGTCTGGCACGGCGAGCAGGTCGGCCGCCTGCTGGTGGGCGCGCCCGGCCCACGCCGCTTTCCGGCCGCGCACAACGAGCGCGTGCTGGCCACGCTCGCCCCGTACGCCGCCGACGTGGCCCACGCCGTGCGCATGGCCGCCGACCTGCAACGCTCACGCGAACGGATCCTCAGCACCCGCGAGGAGGAGCGCCGCCGCCTGCGCCGCGACCTGCACGACGGGCTCGGACAGAGCTTGTCGAGCATGGCGATGATCATCAACATCGCGCGCAGCCGGCTCAAGGACTCGCCCGATTCGGCCGACGCCCTTCTGCAGGATCTGCGTACCGGCATGGACGCGGTGGCCGGTGACGTCCGCGAGCTGGTGCACGGGCTGCGCCCGCCCGCGCTCGACGACCTGGGCCTGGCCCGCGCGCTGCGTGAGCTGGCGGGGCCGCAGGTGCCGGTCCGGGTCGAGGGGGCGCTGTCGGATCTGCCGGCGGCCGTCGAGGTGGCGGTCTACCGGATCGTGCAGGAGGCGCTGACCAACATCCGGCGGCACGCCGAGGCCGAGACCGTCACCGTCACGCTGCGCCGGGAACGGTGCGTGCTGCGGGTCACCGTCACCGACGACGGGCGCGGCCTGCCCGAGTCCCACCGGCCCGGCGTCGGGCTCTCCTCGATGCGGGAGCGGGCGGCGGAGCTGGGCGGGATCTGCGTCATCACCGGAGAGCCTGGCCGGGGGACGCGGGTGGAGGTGATGCTGCCCCTGCCGACGACGGTCTCGGCGGGAACGCCGGCAGGCGGCCGTCCTGATGCCCCAGGAGGACGCCCCCTTCTGACCACAAAATGGACAACAGGTGGTCTGTCGGAAGATCGCGCCGGTGGTGGACCCTGGCCAGGCGAAGGTCGATCCGGTCATCGACGGCCGGCATGCCAATGCTGAGGGGAAGCATTCATGAGAAGATCGTTAAGGCTCGCGGCCCATGCCCTGACCATGGGTTTGGTCGCCGGCCTCGGCATCGTGGGCGTCACCGCGCCCGCGTGGGCCGAGCCGCCCCCTCCCGAGATCGCGGAGAGCGCCAGCGCCGCCCACCTGAAGTTCCGGCCGCTCCTGGACTATGACAACGACGGCTGCTACCCGTCGGTGGCCATCGGCCACGACGGCGCCTTGAACCCGGGGCTGAAGCTCGGCGGCGCACGCAACGGGGCGTGCCACGACGCCTCCGACCTGAAGAACAGCAACATGTACGCGCGCACCCGGTGCAACGCCAACGGCTGGTGCGCGCACAAGTACGCACTGTACTTCCAGAAGGACCAGAAGAACGACGGCACCCTCGTACACAACGGACACGTCCACGACTGGGAACACATCGTGGTCTGGACCAAGGACGACCAGGTCAAGTACGTCGCCGCCTCCCAGCACGGCAGCTACGTCGTCAGGGAGCCTGCCGAGATCGAGATGGACGGCGACCACCCGAAGATCGTCTACCACCTGCAGGGCGGCGACACGCACGCGTTCCGCTTCGCCGACAAGGGCGAGCAGCCGGAGAACCACGAGGGGCGCTGGCACGAGCCGGACCTGATCAGCTGGAGCGGCTTCCCCACCAACGCGCTGCGCGACGACCTCGCGGCACACGACTGGGGCTCAGCCACCCTCGCCCTCAAGGACCAGGGCAACGAATTCGCCCGCGACCTCGCCAAGGCCCACCGCCGGCTCGTCGCCAACGGCGAGTATTACGAGGAGGAGGAACTGCCCTTCGACTTCAACATCTACACCAACATCCTGCCGCCGGGGATGCCGGACCCGAACACCCCGCCCCGTGACGACGACGGCGGCGGCGACGACGACGGCGGCGACGGCGAACCCGCGGACTCCCTGCGGGTGATGGGGCTGGGGTCGTCCAGCACCTTCGGCGAGGGCAGCCCGGACGGCAACGGCTACAGAGACGTGGCCGACCACGGGTTCAGCGACCTCTTCGAGGCCAAGGGCGCGACGGCGGCCGCCGCCCAGGACACCACCCCCAAGGTGGACTGGGTCGGATCCGTACGGGTCGGGACCATGCCCGACCGCGACGTCGAAGGCTGGCGGGGATACAAGATCAACGAGATCGCCGGCAAGGCGCGGTGCGCCGTCAAGACGTACCAGCCCAACCTCATCACGCTCATCGCGGGCGGAAACGACGTCATCTATGACCACGAGATGGGCGGGGCGATCGGCCGGCTCGAAGCCCTGATCAAGCAGGTCATCGAGGACGACTCGCGCGTGACCGTGCTGGTGGCCGGCATGCAGCCGTTCGGCGACCCGGCCACCAACCGGCGCGGAGAGGCGTTCACCGCCCAGATCGCCGAGCTGGCCGGACGGCTGGCCGGCCAGGGACTGCGGGTCGGGTACGCCGACACCACCGGGCTGGACCTGTCCGATATCGGCTCCGACAACGTCCACCCGAACGCCGCCGGCTACCGCAAGATCGGCGAGGCGTTCGTGAAGGCGGCCCGCGAGGCCATGGGCAAGAACTGGATCCGCAAGCCCCACGCGATGGCGGCGAACGCGGGCAGCAATCCCTGCGGTCTCGTGGACCACGGCCCCGGCCTGCACGTGCCGTCGTCGGACAAGCTGGGCACCGGCTGGGAGGACCGCGGCGTCATCCAGGAGACCCAGTTCCCCTCCAGCAACAGGTTCTGGATGGTGGACATCAACCAGGACCGCAAGGCCGAGTTCGTGACCGTGGACACGAACCAGAACTTCCGCTTCTGGTGGAACAGCGGGCCCTCGGGGAGCAAGTGGGTGCCGTTCGTGGAGGGCACCCACTCCTACAAGCCGCCCGGCGGCGCGGTCGGCAACATGCTGCGCTTCGCCGACGTGGACGGCGACGGCTTCCCCGACTGCCTGACCGTATGGCTGACCGGGCAGGTGGACGTGCGCACATGGAACGCCGGCGCCCCTGCCGGGCAGCGCATGTGCATGAAGAAGTACGACGGCGTGGCGAACGTCT
The DNA here is from genome assembly GCF_053590035.1 of Nonomuraea sp. NPDC003214. Classification (NCBI taxonomy): domain Bacteria; kingdom Bacillati; phylum Actinomycetota; class Actinomycetes; order Streptosporangiales; family Streptosporangiaceae; genus Nonomuraea; species Nonomuraea sp. NPDC003214. The sequence continues at coordinate 28,628 of NZ_JBSFSX010000011.1, forward strand.
TCTCCAACGGCTCAGAAGGGGACAAGCTGACCATCGATCCCACCACGAGGATCCGCTTCGCGGACGTCACCGGAGGCGGGCGCGACGACTACCTGCTGCTCAAGCCCGACGGTACGGCGACCGCGTGGTACAACAGGGACTTCCAGGTCAAGGGCGAGCGCAAATACCTGGACTGGGCCCCGCCCCAGAAGATCAGCGGCCCGCTCAAGTATCCCCGCGAGATCCGTTACGCCGACATCAACGGCGACAGGCGCGCCGACCGCATCCTCATCACCGCCAAGGGCGGCGCCAGGGCCTGGATCAACGAAGGAGCCAAAGGCGCCGGCGGGAAGTATCGCGACATCGGGCGCATAGCCGGTGACGCGGAGGTGCCGGTCAAGGACATCCACTTCGCCGACCTCGACGGGGACGGCAAGGCCGACTTCCTGCGCATCGGCTGGACCGGCGTCACGCACGCCTGGCTCAACAAGCTGCCGCCCGAGTACTTCGCCAAGTTCCACCCGTAGGACACTCCGGCCGGGGCGCGGAGCCGGTCAAGGACGGCGTCGTGCCGCGCGACGGTGATCCCGTCGAGCTCCGCCCTCCGGCCGCCCGAGCATCACGGAACCCTCTGGGGAAAACCAGGCCACGACTTCTTGGGGACAGGCCGCACCATGCAGTGTTTGCGTAAAAGCTTGAATCGACCGTAAAAACTCCCGCACCGCCGCGCGGCAGCGGTTCCGGAAATCTTGCGCAGCGACTTGACGTCGGCCCGGAAGCAGGAGTGACGATGGAAGGAGAAAGCGCGAGGCGACACAAAAAGGGGGTGGTCTCATGCTCAAGGAAGTATTCGCGGCGAGCGCTCTGGTGACGGTCGCGATCGCTCCCTCGGCGGTGTCGGCGACTCCGCAGGTCCGGGCCGGGGGCTCTACTCAATACACGCCGGCGGCAGCGCCGGCGTCGCTCGGCGCGTGCGCGGCGGCTGCGGCCCCGAAATGCAAGTGGATGGAAGGCAGCAAGAACCGGTGCCGGCTCTGCAAGACGAAGAACGGCAACTGGAAGCAGCAGTACTGCGAGCCGAAGGCCGGCAAACCCCAGAAGGAAGAAGGGCCGAAGCAGATCACCTGCACGGTCAAGACGAGTCAGATAATCGAGGACGGAAAGACGAAGACCCGTCACTGCGAGGTGTGCAAGGACAGAAATACAGGCAAGGTGATATCCGATAAATGCTTCGAAGGCTGACCCGAGTCGCTGCTGGGCTGTGCCGAAACGGCCCAGCAGTTCCGTGCCCCGCAGGAGAGCCCGCCCCCGCGCCGCCGGGGTCCCTGGATCGGGCTGCGAAGATCAGCCGAGCGTGAACGTCCTGGCCGGGACACGGCCCCGGCTGGGAGGGTGGGCGTCATGATGGAAGACTTGCGGGACGCCGAGCGCCGACTCCAGGCCGCGCAGCTCGCCGGAGATGTCGAGGCGCTGGATCGGCTGCTGGACGATCGGCTGATCTTCACGTTCGGTGCGAACGTCGCGACCAAGGCGGACGACCTGGAGCTGCACCGCACTCGGACGCAGGTGCTGACGAAGGTGGCCGAGGAGGAGTTGACCGTCCTCGCCGATGGGCGCACCGGGGTGACGTGGTTCCTCGGCACCGTCGAAGGGACCGTCTCCGGTGCGCCGTTCTCGGCCAGGATGCGCTACACCCGTACGTGGCTGTACACCGAGACGCACGGCTGGCGAATCATCGCCGTGCACGCCGGCACGACCGATTGACATAGGCGCGCACGGGCCGCCGTCGCAGCCACGCCACCACCCGCCTCCCCCGGTGGCTGCCCCGGGCGAGGCGGTTTCCGCTACTTGAACTCGCCGTTGATGCCGGGCAGGGCGAGCGTGGCCCGGGAGGAGGATTTCCCGTAGTCGGCCACGAGCCGGGACTGGCCGGTGGTCACGTCGACGGCGTAGGCGTATCGCTCTCTCCGGTCGGCGGCGATGACCGTGACCTCCTTCGGGTTGAGCCACACGCCGGTCCCGTCGATGGCGCTGCCCTTCGGCAGGCCGCGCACGGGCAGCGGCCGCAGGATCCGCCCGGTCCTGGCGTCGAGCACGGTGAGTTCGCGCGAGCCGGACTGCGAGTGGCGCACGGCGACGACCGTGCGGCCGTCCGGCGCGAGCTCGCTGAACATGATGAACACTCCGTCGAACCGCACCGGCCGGCCGCCCCCGGTGACCGGCATCAACCACAGGTCGGTCTTGCGGTAGCGGACCAGCGAGGCGACGCCGTCCTTGACGCCGACCACCTCGTACACGCCCGGGACCTGCGTGGTCCTGCCGGTGCGCAGATCGATGAGCAGCCCGGGGTCCTTGCTTCCCTCGCGCGGGTCGAACGCCAGGTAGCGGCCGTCGTCGGAGATCGCCAGCGTCGAGCCGATGCCGATCCGGCTCTCCGGGATCGGCACGGGCGAGGTCAGCTCCCCGCCGTCGACCAGGTCGCGGACCACGAGCGTGCCGGCGTCGTGGCTGTAGTAGGCCACCTTCCGCCCGTCCCTGCTGATCGCGACGGGGACCCGGGTGGCGTCGCGGACCGCCGTGAGCGCGTCCGGCAGCGCGTACGTCCTGCCGTCGCGGGTGACCACCCGCCACTCCACGGCCGAGCAGTCCGGGCCGCGGTCCTCCTTGTCAAGCTCGCAGGGTGTCTGGTAGGCGTGGGCGACGGGTCCCACGCGGCCCGTGGGCAGGTCGGGCACGGTCACCCGCTCCTGGGTGGCCGCCGTGTCGACGCCACCCGGCCAGAGCTCGATCGTGCCCATCGTGGCGACGACCCCCAGCGCCGCGGCCAACGCCACGGTGCCCGCCGCCAGCCTCGCCCGCCGCCCGCGCCGGTAGCGGGCCATGGCGGCGTCCGCCAGGCTCACCGGCGGAGCCTCCTCCGCCAGGCCGTCCAGTGCCTCACGCAGCCGCGTCATCGGGCCACCTCCTCAAGGCGCGCCTCCACCAGGCCGGGGGCGAGCGCCCGCAGGCGGGCCAGCGCGTGATGGGTCTGACTCTTCACATTGCCGATCGAACAGCCCAGCGCGTCGGCGGTCTGCGCCTCGGTCAGGTCCGCCCAGAAGCGCAACACGATCACGGCCCGCTGCTTGCGGGTCAACTCGGCCAGCGCCCGGCGCAGCATGACCCGGTCGAGCACCGCCTCGTCGTAGGACACGCCCGTCTCGGGCGGGCTGGCGCTCGCCACCTCGGGCCGTGCCCGGCGCGTCCAGGAGATGTACTGGTTGACCAGCGCTTTCCTGGTGTATGCCTCGGGGTTGCCCTCCCGGGACAGCTTGGGCCAGTGCCTGGCTACCTTGGCCAGCACACTCTGGAGCAGGTCTTCCGCGAGGTGCGCGTCCCCGATGAGCAGGTACGCGGTGCGCATCAGCGCTTGCTGGCGGGCCAGCACGAACTCGTGGAAGCCTTCATGACGGTTCAATGGGCTCTCCTCTCAACCGTTGCCAACGCCACCGGCGCGGCGAAAGGTTGCAGGCGGAGGATCGGCCGGCCCCGGTCGGGGAAATGGCTCAGCTCGTGGCGGCGGGGGGACAAACCCTGGCACGTAACGCGGAAGACGCAAACTTTCCCGGCTGACCGCACATCCAACGCTCCGTGGACATACTGATCGACGGGGATCCTCAGTACCTGGGGACGTACTGGCTGGCCGGGCGGCTCGGGGCGGGCGGCCAGGGGGTCGTCTACGAGGGGTACGCGGAGGACGGCGCCCGCGTCGCGATCAAGGTGCTGCACAGCGACCAGGACGCCGGCCAGCTCGCCAAGGAGGCCGCGGCGGCCCAGCGGGTGGCGTCGTTCTGCACGGCGCGGGTGATCGAGGCCCGGCTGGACGGGGCCAGGCCGTACATCGTCAGCGAGTACGTCGCGGGCCCGAGCCTGCGCGCCGCCGTCACCGAGGGACGCCGTTTCTCCGGCGGTGACCTGCACCGGCTGGCGACGGCGGTGGCGACCGCGCTGACCGCGATTCACGACGCCGGGGTGATCCACCGCGATCTCAAGCCCGACAACGTGCTGCTGGGCCCGGACGGCCCGCGCGTGATCGACTTCGGCATCGCCAGGACGGCCGAGATGTCGCTGACCGCGACCGGCCTGGTCCGGGGCACGCCGACGTACATGGCGCCGGAGGTGTTCACCGGCGACCGGGCGGGGATGCCCGCCGACGTGTTCGCGTGGGGCGCGATCATGCTGTACGCGGCGACCGGCAAGGACCCGTTCGAGGCCGCCACCCTGGGCGCCGTCATGCACCGGGTGCTGTCGTCCATCCCGGACCTGGGGGTGCTGCCCGAGTCGCTGCGCCCGCTGGTCGAGGCGGCGCTCAGCAAGGAGCCGCTGCACCGGCCGAGCGCCCGCGACCTGCTGCTCTCCCTGGTCAGCGGGGGGCCGGACCTGGGCCAGCTGCTCGTGCAGGGCGGCAGGGAGGCGGCCGGGGTGACCGGCGCCGCCGATCCCGGCCTCGGGGCGCTGGCCGAGGACGCGTACGGGATGCTCGCCCCGGAGGAGCGGGAGCTGGTGCCGGAGGTGTTCCTGCGGCTGGTCACGGTGGGTGAGAGCGGCGGGCTGTCGGCGTGCCGGGCGGAGCTGGCCGAGCTGGTCGAGGGCAGGTCGCTGCCCGAGGTCTCGTCGGTGAACAGGATTCTGGAGGTGTTCGGGTACCTGCTGGGCCGGGACGGCGAGTCGGTCTGGCTCACCCGTCCCGCGCTGCCGCGCGCCTGGCCGCGCTACCGCCACTGGGTGGAGGCCAACCGGGACGGCCTGGCCGTGCACCGGGAGATCCTGACCGCGGCACGGCGCTGGGACCAGTCGGGCCGCAGGGACGGCGACCTGTTCCAGGGCTCGGCCCTGGAGAACGCCCTCCAGTGGGCGGCCACCTCCCGAAGGAACATCACCCTCTCCCCCACGGAGCGCGACTTCCTGGAGTCCGCCGCCGCCCTGACCAGGCGCAGGGCCAGGCGCAGCCGCCTGGTCACGCTGAGCCTGGCGGGATTGCTGACGATCGCGCTGGTCGCGGGCGGCCTGGCGGTGCAGCAGGGCAGGCTGGCCGACGAGCGGGCGGCCCGCATCGCCGTCCAGCTCGGCAAGGCGGAGGCGGCGCGGCTGGCGCAGGTCGCGGACACGTACCGGCACAGCGATCCCCGCCTGGCCATGCACCTCAGCCTGGCCGCCTGGCGGCTGGACCGCACGCCGCGGACCAGGACGGCGCTGACGGCATCGCTGGCGCAGCGCGAGGTGTCCATGTTCAGGGACCCGGCGACGGCGGGCGACACCCTTCGCGTGCTCAGCTCGGACGGCCGGACGATGGCCAGCGTGAGCGGCGACGCGGTACGGCTCTGGGACGTGACCACGGGCAGGTCCAAGGGCGGGATAGCCAGGCTGGGGCTCGGGGACGGCAGCCCGGCCGGCGCCGCGCTCTCCCCGACCGGCCGCCGGGTTCTGGTGGCCACCGGCACGCAGGCCGGGGTGTGGGAGCTGCGAACGGGCCGGCGGATCGCGACGTGGCGGTTCGACAAGGAACTCGGGCAAGGCGTGGACCTGCCGGTCAGCGTGGAGTACGGCAGCGTGGACAGGTACGCGGTGGTCCGCATCGACCGCGACGACTACCTGTGGGACGTGGAGCGGAACCGCCGCGCCAGAACCGCCGACAAGCTCGGCCCCATGACCCCGACCGGGACGGCCGTCTACTCCTCCGCCTCCGTCTCGCCCACCCGGATCGACCGGCGGCGCGTCCCGGACCTCGCCACGCAGGCCACCCGCCGCGCGGCCGGCCGGTGCGACCTGTGCGGATGGCCGCTCGCCCTCACGCCGGACGGCCGCGGGCTGGCGCAGGCGGCGCCGAACGGCCTGGTGATCACCTCGGTCAGGGACGGCTCGGTCATGCACACGATCGGGGACCGCGGCACCCTCTGGAACCAGGGCGAGGTGACCTTCAGCGCCGACGGGCGGCTGCTCGCCACGGCCACCCGCGACGACATCCAGGTGTGGATGCGGGACGGCCACTTCCTCACCGAGGTGACGCTTCCTGAGGGCCTGTCGGACGAGGCCCTGGCCCCGGGCGCCATCCCCCAGGTCGCCTTCGACGGCCGCGTCCTGCGCTACCTCCTGGTGGACCGGGTCGTCACCGTGAGCCTCGCCGACGTGTCACTGGTCTCAGGGAGGACGTACTGGGCGAAGGCCGCGCTGACCCCGGGACGCCTGCTGAGGGTCGAGGCCGACGGCCGCGAAGAGATCCGCGTGATGACGCCCGGCGAGCCGGGCGAGATCCTTCAGCGCCGGACCGGCGACGACGGGACGACGGCGCTCGCCCTCAGCCAGGACGGGCGGCTGGCGGCCGTCGGCGGCGCCCGGACGATCTCCGTGCTGGACGCGGACGCCCGGCGGGAGCTGGCCAGGCTGACCCCTGCCGCCTTCACCGCCACAGAACAGCTGGCGTTCAGCCCGGACGGCACGCGGCTGGCCGCGGTGGTGCAGGGGCCGGAGGACGGCGCCGCCCGCACGTACTCGCTGGCGGTGTGGGACTGGAAGGCCCGCCGCCTGCTGTGGTCGCGCGACGTGCGGCGGGCTCAGGACGTGGAGTTCGCGCCGGACGGCAGGACGCTGGCGGTCGCCACCGACGCCGAACGCCTCTACGACGCCGCCTCCGGCCGTCCGATCGGCGGCCCGTTCGGCGGCGCGGGCCAGGGCATCACGCTCACCGACGCCGTCTTCACCCGGGACGGCCGGTCGCTGGCCGTCGTGGACTCGGGCGGGCGCCTGACCGTCTACGACGTGGCCACCCGCCGCCCGGCCGGGGAGGCGATCCGGGGGAACCTCAGCGGGCACGCGGTCAGATCGCCGCGCGAGGACGTCGTCGCGGCGGTCACGCGGGACGACCGGGTGCAGCTGTTCGACCTGGCGGGACGGGCGTCGCTGGGGGTGCTGGCCGACGCCAACCAGTACGGCGTGCAGTCCCTGGCCTTCGCCGCCGACGGTACGAGGGTGCTGGTGCTCGACGGCAACGGGACGGTGCGCGAGCAGCTCGTCGAGCCGGGCGCGGTCGCGGCGGCGGTGTGCGCCCGCGCCGGGAGCCCGTTGAGCAGGACGGAGTGGGCGCGTCACGTCACGGGTGCGCCCTATCACGAGACGTGCCCCCGGCGATGACGGCGACGGGCCGGGCCCGGATATTCGGTGGCCGGCCTGCCCGCCGAGGACACAGGATGGTGCCCGTGACTCTGGCCACCCCCATGCTGAACACCGCTCGCCTGCGCCTGCGACCCTTCGCCGACGGCGACGCGGACGCCCTCTTCGCGCTGCACGGCAACACCCATGTGATGCGCTACTGGGACTCCCCGCCGTGGACCGAACGGGCCCGCGCCGAGCGTTTCATCGCGGTATGCCGGAAAATCGCGGACGAGGGCACCGGAGCCCGGGTGGCCATCGACCGTGTCTCCGACGGCGCCTTCGTCGGCTGGTGCGGTCTGACCGGCTGGAACCCGGACTACCGCAGCGCGTCGCTGGGCTACTGCCTGGACGATGCGATGTGGGGCCACGGCTTCGCGACGGAGGCCGCGCACGCGTTGCTGCGGTGGGCGTTCGACACACTGGACCTGAATCGCGTCCAGGCCGAGGCTGACACGCGCAACGTGGCATCCGGCCGGGTTCTGGAGAAGATCGGATTCGTACGTGAAGGAACGCTGCGGGAAGACTGCATCGTCAACGGCGAGGTGTCCGACTCTTGGGTGTTCGGGTTGCTCAGGCGGGAGTGGCGCCCGTCAGCCGTACCGGTCCCGGCCTCCTAGGGCCTGGCCGGGAGGGCCGTCCGCGAGAGGACGACCCTCTGGCCATCGGAGGTACGTCAGTTCACGCAGTCCTGGCTCTTGAGGGCGAGGCCGAGCTGCTCGACCTTGTTCTGCCGGTTGAGGCCGAAGTAGTAGTGCGCCTTCCGGTTGCCGGGCACGGTGGCGTAGTAGCCGCTCGGTTCCTCCTTGACGCCCGGGTAGGCCTTCTTGATCTGGCGGAGGGTCGAGCCGGCGCCGATGCCCTTGGGGGTGCGCACCCCGGCCGGCGCGAAGATGACGGCGACGCCGCGCTTCTTGGAGATGTAGAGCCCCACCTCGTCGCGAGCGTTGCGGTGGGCCTTGTAGTCCCAGCCGGAGCAGTAGCCGCGCCACTTGAGCACGAGCTTGCCGGTGGCCTTGGCCTGCTTGGCCGTCATGCCCAGCTTGACGCCGCCGTAGCCGTACGGGCCGAACGTGCCCGACGGAGCGGTAACGGCTCCTGCCGGGCTCGCGATCACCAGCGTCGCGCCGGCGACCGCCAGCGCCGCAACCAGCGGAGTCATCTTCATTCTCATCGCCCCGTTTCTTCAGTGGTTCGTGGAAATCCCTCCTTTTGATGCCGCCCGCGGGTGGTTGGTTCGCCACCAGTCGATCTCAGTGGCGAAGACGTACGGGCGGAGCGTCCAGGACCGGCCGGTCAGGGCCGATGATCACACCCAGCGCCCCTCTGCGCGCCGGTTCTTCACCTGAGGGAGATCGTGCTCTTGACAGGGAGCACTCCAGAGCGACGCCGAGCGCCTGCGCAGCGGACACGGCGTCCCCGTGTTCGTGCCTGCCGCCGACGCGGCCCGCAGCCCGCGCCGTTCACCGACGACCCGGCCGAAGCGCTCTCTTCCCTCGACCGGATCTCCGGACTGCCGGCGTCCTGGGTTCTCCCCGGCCACGGCGCTCCCTGGCGCATCTCGCCGACCCGAGTGCGCGAAGCGGTTCAGTCCGCGTAGCCAGGCAGCGACAGCACCGTGCCCGTGCCGCCTGACTGCTGCCTCCCGTCGCCAAGCCGCTCCTCACCCAGTACATTCCCCTTAACGGGTTCGGGTTCGGTGTCTCCTTTCCTCTCGGTGTGGACGGGACGGTGGCATGGATTTCCAGCTTGCCGTGGTCGCCGACCATGTCGTCTGCGTGACCAGCATCCTCATGCTCGTCCTCTCGGGGGCGGTCCTCGCCTTCTCCGCGTTCAAACGCGACGCCGCGGAGAACGCCGGGAAGAGAGGGCAGGTGTTGTCCGCCGGCGCCCTCACTCTCCTGGGCAGCCTTCTGGCCGGCGCCACGTGCCTGCCGACGTGGTTCGGCGTCTCGTACGAGGATTCCAGCAAGGTCATGCAAGCGATCGGCGGCGTCGCGGCGCTGGTGGGCGCGACGATGGCCAACAAGTCGCTGCCCGGTTTCATGCGCTTCATCCGTCCCGCGCTCCGGCTCCTCCAGGCTCTGGGAGCGCTCGTCGTCTTTCTCGCCGTGATCATGGGCATAGCCACGATCCCCCGGGCGGCCACCGGGTACATGGACATCGCATACCTGAAGGGCGACAAACCGGCCAAAACTCGCGAATGCGGGCCAATTCTGGGCTTCGCCTACTGCACCGACCACTACACCCTGCGACTCCCCAGCCGCTCCGAAACGGACACGACATACCGGGTCAACTGCCTGGCCTACTGCGGCGGAAACACCGTCATCCGCCTCCAGCTTGCCGGATGCCCGGAAGCGGAATCCAGCTACGAAATCACCGGGACCGTCCCTCCCCTCCGAGGCGAACTCCACTCCGCCCACTCACCTCTCCAGGTCAAGACGGACGACATGTCCCCCGGTCAGGACCTCCGAATCCACCTCCGCAGAACCGATCCGGCCACCTGCCCTGCCGACCTCATCCTGACCTCCGGCAAGCTGATGTAGTTCTCCCGTACGCCGGCGGGTGGCCGGCTCAGCCGTGCAGGGCGAGGTAGGGGGCGAGGGCCAGCAGGGTCACGAGCAGCGCGTACTTGAGCGTGCGGGCGGGCAGCGCCCGGGCGATCTTCCAGCCCAGCAGGACACCGGCGAGCTCGGGGACGCCGACCAGGACGGCCAGCGGCCAGTCGACGGCGTCATGGGCGAGATAGCCCGCGCTGCCCACGACGGCGATGGCGATCGACTGGGCCTGGGCACAGGCGAGGGATTCCAGCACGGGCACGCCCAGGGCGACCAGCAGGGGGACGGTGAGCATCGGCCCGCCGACGCCGACGACGCCCGCCGCGACGGCCACGGCCAGCCCCAGTACGGCCACCGCGCCGGGTGACGGGTGCGGCCGGGTCTCCGCCGGACGGCGGCGCTCGCGCAACCACATCAGGGCCGCCACGCCCGCCACGAAGACGGCCAGCACCCCGCCGAACACCTGCCTGGACACCAGCGTGTTGATGAGCACACCGAAGGGGGCGCCGGCCAGGGCGGCCGCCGCGAGGATCAGCGCCGTGCGCCGGGTCCGGGGGTCCCGGAGCTGCCCGGAGCGGGTGTAGGCGGCGGTGGCCAGCACCCCGGTGGCGACATGGGTGACCATGGCGGTGCCGGCCACCTGGGCAGGCGCCAGATCGGTCAGGGCGAACAGGGCGATGGTCGGCAGCACCCCGCCGGGTCCCACGGCGGTGATCCCCACCCCGCCGACCAGCCCGGCCAGGCCGAGCGCGACCAGCACCGGCAGGCTCAGCCCGGCCATCACCGACCACTCCAGACGTGGGGCCGGCACGGCAGCGTGGGACACAGCACGGACAAGACGATCTCCAGGAAGAGGCGGGGCGGTCAGGCCGTGGCCGGTGGCAGGCCGCGGTGCAGCGTCGCGCGCAGGGTCATGCGGTCCGCGCGGATGCGGATGGACTCGGCGTCGACGGGGCGGCCGTCGGCCAGCCGGGTCAGCCGTTCCAGGGCGAACACCGCCGCCCCGGCCGCGATGCCCAGCAGCGCCGCGGTGTCCGGGTCGGCGCACACGGCGTGGACCGCGACGTCGGCGCGGCCCAGCCGGCTGCCGGTGGTCTCCTCGATCAGGCCGAACACGTCCCGGCGCACCAGATCACCGGCGAGCACCGCGGCGCCGACGTCGGCGGTGAGATAGCTGGTGTCCAGCGACAGCGGCAGGCCGTCCAGCCACCGCAAGCGCTCCAGGCGCACCCCGCCCGCCTCGGCGGGCACCTCCAGCCGGGCGGCGACCGCGTCCGGCAGGATCGCCACCTTCTCGGCCACCCGCACCTCGTTGGTCACCGTCCCGTGGCCGGCCAGCGTCTCGGCCAGGCCCGCCAGCCGGTCCAGCCCGTGCCCGTACTTGGGCATCACCACCGTGGTGCCCACCCCGCGCCGCCGCGTGATCAGGCCCTCCTGCCGGAGCAGGCCGAGCGCTTCACGAACCGCGTTGCGGGAGGCTCCCAGCTGCCTGCCGAGGGTTCGCTCGTCCGGCAGCGCGCCGCCGAAGCGGTCCTCCGTGATCTGCTGCCGCAGCACGTCGGCCACCCGCCGGGCGCGCTCGGCCCGGGGCCGCGACGACCCCCACTCCGCGGCCGGGGCACCGGCCGCCTTCCCGCTGCGGTCCATGCCGGCCACGCTAACCGCCGCCCGTTACGCCAGTGTTACGCCACCCGCGCCGACCAGCGCGAACGCCTCACCAGCCGGTACGGCGGCGGCCCCGCACGCTCCGCCACCCGCCCCGCCCGCTCACAGCTCCGATGCCCGGTCGCCGGGTCCACGGACCGGCGATGGCCGGCTACCCCGGCTGCCGGATCAGGCGGACGTAGGTGCGATCGTCGAAGCTGTCCGCACCAGGCCGGACCGCTTTGGTCGCCGGGTGCTCGTCGATCCGCAGCGGGTCGGTGGCCACGGACGCCGCCAGCCGGCGCTCGGCCGCGGCGAGGCTGGGTTCGGCGCTCAGGTAGCCGTCCGAGGCCAGCACGACCTGGTCGACGCCGTCCAGGGGGAAGATGTCGATGTACTGCTCGGGCACCCGCCGCCCGTCCAGCACCCCGTACCCGTAGGGGCCTGCCCGGTTGGCCAGGATGCTCTGCCGCCGCAGGAGCGGCAGGATCAGAGCCCGGCCGGGATCCTCGGCCGCCAGCGTGCTGACGTCGCCGTCGCCGGCCAGCAGGCAGTGCAGGAAGGCCGCCCTGGCTTGCGCGAGCACCCGGTCCAGGAGTTTGTCCCCGTCATGCCGCTCCCAGCGTGATCCCGCTCCACCGTCCGGCCTGGGCGCGGCCTCCTCCGCGCTGCGGGCCAGCGCGACATGGACGTCACCCACCCGCCACACCACCTCCTGCTGCGGCAGCATGACCGCGGCCACCGCGCAGGGCGCGACCAGGTCGTCGTTCGCGATCCCCCACCGGGCGCGTAAGCGGGCCAGATCGGCGGTGATCTCCCGCACCGCCCGTTCCGGTCGAGCCTCCGCCGGCAGGCGGGCCAAGGTTCCGGCCACCTGCTCGGCGGCACGAGCTCCGCCGCTCAGCCCGCCGTAGTCCCGGCCGCTCTTGTCCGTTGCCCCGTCGACGACCGCCACGCAGCGCAGCGCACCGTGCCTGTCGTGCAGGACCACCAGCCGGTCCTCCCCTGCCCCGCCTTGCCGATCCTTGGGGACAGAGTGCCGCTCGGCCACGCTCCAGGTCCGCATCTGCCGCCTTCCCTACCCCACCGGACTTTCGCCACAACGCTGGCATGACGGTCACGGTCCTGCGATGCGCGCATTTGAGCACATCCGAAATGCCCTCGCTAATACTTCAAGAGTCACAAAATATTTACGGACCGCGCAAAACCGTACAAATCGCACGATAAGCGCGGCAGTCGGCTCGGGTTACGCTGACACCTGGACACCTCCTCGAGAGAGCTGAAATGTCATCCTTCACGAATAGTGCGACGGCGTTATCGTGGGTCTGATCCCCCCGCGCCCTTTTCAGAGCGTCGTGGTCTGCGGTGTCGCGGGAGTTGCCGGGGTGGTCTGCCTCGCCGAGGTCGCAGGCCGGCTCGGCCTGGTGTCTCCCCTGCAGTTCCCGCTCGCCTCGACGATTCTCGTCACCGCCGCCGCGCTGGCCGGTGACACCGGCTTCCTCGCCGACGTCCTGGCCACCTTCACCGGCTGGGCGCTGGGGCTGCTGGCCGCCGTGGCCCTCGCCGTCCCCGCCGGAGTGCTGCTCGGCAGCCTCCCGCCGCTCGAACGGGCGCTGCGTCCCGTGATCGAGTTCCTGCGGCCGATCCCGTCGGTGGCGCTCATCCCGCTGGCCGCCTTCGTCTTCGCCGACCGCCTGGAGATGAAGGTGGCGATGATCGTGTACGCGTCGGCCTGGCCGATCCTCCTCAACACCCTCTACGGCCTGCGTGAGACCGACCCGGTCGCCAAGGACACGCTGCGGGCCTTCGGGTTCGGCCCGCTGTCGGTGCTGTGGCGGGTCAGCCTGCCCAGCGCGGCGCCGTTCATCGCGACCGGGATCCGGGTGGCGGCGGCGATCGCCCTCATCCTGGCGGTGAGCACCGAGCTGCTGGCCGGCGGCACGCGCGGCATCGGCCATTTCATCATCCTGGCCGAGAGCAGCCCGGACGGCCTGCGGCTGACCATCGCCGCCACCATCTGGGCCGGAGCGCTGGGCCTGCTCACCAACGGGCTGCTCGTCCTCGCCTCCCGGCGCCTGCTGCCCTGGCACACCGCAGCGAGGGCAGAGCGATGATCAGATCGCTGCTCGCCGCCCTGGCGCGGCTGTGGCTCGTCCCGGTCATCCTGGGTGTCTGGGAACTGACCACCCGGCTCATGCGGCACCCATACTTCCCGCCGCCCACGGCGATCGCGCAGCGCATGCGGGAGCTGTGGTTCGACGGCCCTCCCAGCAGGCTCTGGCTCAGCGCCATGGCTCTGGACAACGCTCCGCACAGCCTCTCCAGGCTGCTGGCCGGATGGGCGCTGGCCGGGATCATCGGCGTCCTCGCCGGGATCGCGCTCGGCCGGTCGCCGCTGCTGTCCAGGTTCCTCGACCCGATCATCCAGTTCGGCCGCGCCCTGCCGCCACCGGCTCTGCTGCCCATGTTCCTGGCCCTGTTCTCCACCGGCACCCGCATGCAGATCGCGACCATCACCTGCGGCATCATCTGGCCGGTCCTGATCAACGCCGCCGACGGCGCCCGCAACGTCGACCCGCTCCACCTGGACTCCGCCCAGGTCTTCAAGCTGTCCCGCACGCAGCGGCTGCTGCGGGTCCTGCTGCCCTCGGCGGCGCCCAAGATCCTCGCCGGGTTACGCGTCAGCCTGTCGCTCGCGCTCATCCTCATGGTGATCGCCGAGTTCTTCAGCACCGAGGGCATCGGCTTCCAGCTGCGTGCCGCGCAGCGCGCCTTCGACCTGCCGGGCATGTGGGCCGCCATCGTCCTGCTCGGCGTCCTGGGCTATCTGCTCAACCAGGCCTTCCTCCTGCTGGAACGCCTGGCCTTGAGCCGGCACCCCGCGCACACCACCACCTGACCGGCACCCCGCCACGTCCGCCGACACAATAGTCGTCGCCGAAATCGTCTCGCGAAAAGGCGACCCGAATGGCAAAGTCGCCCCATGGAACTGCTGGCCATCTGACGTTTTCCCCTTTCTTTGGAGCGTTCATGTCCGGACCCAAAAGCTGTCGCATGCGCATTCGCGCGCTCTTACTCACCGTCATCGCCGTGGTCGCCGCAGGCTGCGGCGGTGACCCGGCCACCGGAAAGGCCGGGCTGGAAAAGAGCACCATCACCCTCGGCATGCTCCCCCTGCCGGAAGTCGCCCCCATCCAGATCGGCATCGACAAGGGCTATTTCGCAGCGCAGGGCCTCACCGTCAAGGTCGAGATCATCCAGGGCGGCGCGGCCGCGATGCCGGACCTGCTCAGCGGCAAGCTGGACGTCCTGCACAGCAACTACGTCTCGGCGATGCTCGCCGCCGGTCTCGGCGTGGCCAAGCCCAAGGTCATCGGCGAGGCCTACGTCGCCCAGGACGGCAACTTCGTCCTCATGACCAAACGCGACTCCCCCATCACGACGCTCGCCCACCTCAAGGGGAAGAAGGTCGGCGTCAACACCCTCAACAACGTCGCCACCCTCGCCGTCAGCGCACTGCTGAAGACCGCCGGGCTGGCACCGGACGACGTCAAGTTCGTCGAACAGCCCTTCCCGCAGATGGCCGGCGCCCTCGACAGCGGGCTCGTGGACGCCGCCGTCCTGCCTGAGCCCTTCTGGCAGACGGCGGCCAAGGACAGCGGCGCCCGCCAGTTGTCGGAGCTGTTCGCCGCGGCGACGGCCAAGTGGCCGATGGCCGGCTACGTGGTCACCGACCAGTTCGCCCAGCAGCACCCCAAGACCGTCGCGGCCTTCCAGCGCGGCCTGCGGCTGGCCACGACCACGGCCATCTCGAACTCCGCCGACGCCAAGGCCGCCATCCTCAAATACACCAAGATCGAAGAGGCGACGGCCGACCTCATGCGCCTGGGCGGCTACTCCACCTCGGTCGACAAGGACCGGCTCCAGCGGGTGGCCGACCTCATGCTCGAGTTCGGCTACCTGAAGGAGAAGCTCGACGTCTCCTCCTTGCTCCTGACGGCAGGCACGTCATGAGCACCACCCCACCACCCACGCCTCGCCAGCGGGAGAACAAGCCATGCGCGTGAAGATCGCCGGCGCCGGGATAGCCGGGCTGAGCACGGCCCTGAGCCTGCACGCCGCCGGAATCACCGACGTGGTCGTCCACGAAGCCGTCGAGGACATCCAGCCGCTGGGCGTGGGCATCAACATCCTGCCGCACGCCGTACGCGAGCTCATCGAACTCGGCCTGGGTGATCGCCTGGCGGAGATCGGCGTCGAGACAGCCGACCTGACCTTCATCAACCGGTACGGCCAGCGCATCTGGAGCGAGCCGCGCGGGCGGCGGGCCGGCTACGCCTGGCCGCAGTACTCCATCCACCGCGGCCGCCTGCAGCTCATGCTCCTGCGAGCGGTCCGCGAACGCCTGGGCGCCGGCGCCGTCGTCACCGGCTCCCCCGTGACGGGACTTCACCATGACGCCGACCTGCTCGTGGGCGCCGACGGCATCCGCTCCAGCGTGCGGCAGGCCCTGTTCCCCGGCGAGGGTGAACCTCTGTGGGGCGGGCACGTGCTGTGGCGCGGCACCACCTACCGGGCCCCGTTCATGACCGGCCGATCCATGATCATGGCCGGTGACGGGGCGACGAAGATCGTCATCTACCCGATCGCGCCCGACGAGGACGGGAACCAGCTGATCAACTGGGCCGTCCAGCACCAGGCCCCCGAATCGACCCCGCGCGGCGACTGGAACCAGCCCGTCAGCGTGGACAAGGTCCTCCCCCACGTCCGCGACTGGCACTGCGACGAGCTCGACATCACCGAGCTCGTCGCCGCGGCGACGAAGGTGTACGAGTACCCGCTGGTGGACCGGGACCCGCTGCCCCGCTGGTCGACCGGCGACGTCACCCTGATCGGCGATGCCGCTCACCCGATGTACCCCACCGGGTCCAACGGCGGCACCCAGGCCGTCATCGACGCCCGCGTGCTCGCCTACGCCCTGGCCACCGGCCGGGGCCTGAAGTTCTACGAGGACGAGCGCCGCCCTGTCACGAACCGCATCGTGCTGGCCAACCGCCAGGACGGCCCCGAGATCATCCTGCGCCTGGCCCACGAGCGCGCCCCCCACGGGTTCGCCGACATCGAAGCGGTCCTGCCTCTCGCCGAGCGCGAGGAGATCGCCCTGCACTACAAGCGGCTGGCCGGCTTCGAACCCGCCACCCTGAACGCGCGCCGCAGCTGGTCCAGGTGAGCCTCCGCCTCCTGCCACGGCACCGGCGTACGACCTGAGGCGTACCAGCGGCCGTCCCCCGTCTGGCCTGAGGGGGACGCGCGGACGCCGGCGCGACTCCTAACGTCGGCGCCATGAAGGTTCCTACGCTGCTGGACGGCCGCGTGTGGCCGCCGGTTCTGTTCCTGGTGGTGTCCGCGCCGCTGCTGGCCGAGGTGCTCAGCGGGGCCACCTCGCTGATCGGCTTCCTGGCGCCGGGCACGTTCGCCGCCTACGTCCTCGTCCTGTACGGGATGCCGGTGCTGGTGATCCGGGAGGTCGCCGTCCGCGCCCGGATCGGCCTGCTCGGGCTGCTCTGCCTCGGCATGGTGTACGGGCTCTACAACGAGGGCCTGCTCACGGAGTCGCTGTACCACCCGCTGAGCGTCCAGGACGACAACTGGGCGGCGTACGGCCTGGTGGCCGGGCTGCGGATCCCGTGGCTCGTGTTCATCGTGCCGTGGCACGGGCTCTTCTCCGTACTGACCCCGATCCTGCTGACCGAGCACGTGTTCACCCGGCAGGCGGGACGCCCGTGGCTGCCGCTGCCGGTCACGTGGGTGCTGGGCGTCCTCGTCGCCGCCCTGGGGGCCGGGCGGTTCCTGACCATCGGTGAGGACGTGCGCACCCAGCCGGTCTCGACGTTCGCCGTTCACGCCGTGGTGGTGCTGGGGGCGGCGGTGGCGCTGTGCCTGGTGGCGGCGATCGCGCGCCGATCGGCGCGGCCGGAACCCGCCGCGGGGGCCGGCCGGCCGTGGTGGGCGGCCGGACTCGGCGCGGTCGTGTTCGTGGCGCTGTTCCTCGTCCTGCACCTGCTGGCTCTCTCGCGGGTGCCGTGGCCGTGCCTTCCGGCGTACGGTGCCCTGGTCGGCGGTGGCGCGCTGTGGTCGGCGGTCCGGCGCGGGCCGATCGGGCCGCGCGACGCGGTGGCGTTCGTGCTCGGCGCCGGGCTGGCACAGGCGGCGCTGGCCGTGCTGTTCGGCGCACTCACCGGAAACCCGCTGTGGGCGGCCGCGGGGGCGTTGTTCGGGGCCGCGTTCGTGGTGCTGCTCGCACGGGTCCGCCGGACCGGCCCCTGACCGGGTGGCCGGCGGGTCAGCGGCTAGCTGGGCCAGCAGGGGCGCCGGGCTGCTGGAGCCGTACCGGCCCGGGCCCGCTGCCCTGGAGGGCGTCGTCGGGGTTGAGGAGCAGGCAGGCCCTCATGGACAGGCAGCCGCAGCCGATGCACCCGGTGAGCTCGTGCTCAAGGCGTTCGAGGGCCCGGCGGCGTTCCTCCAGCTGCTTCTTCCACACCCGGGAGACCCGCTGCCAGTCCCTGTGGGTGGGGGCGCGGTCGGCAGGCAGGGTGGCGAAGACGTCGGCGACGTCCGACAGCGGGATGCCCAGCCGCTTGGCCACGATGATCAGCGATATCCGGCGCAGCATGTGGCGGGAGAAGATCCGCTGGTTGCCGGTGCCGCGTTCGCTGAAGATCAGCCCCTTGCGCTCGTAGAAGCGCAGCGCGGAGGCGGGCACGCCGGTCCGGCGCATGACCTCGCCGATGGTGAGGGGATCGTCCGGACTGGCGCGCACGGCATCTCTCCTTCGAGGAGGGGTGATCAGGTGTGGTGGTGCGAGCGTGGGACGCGGAGGAGCAACACTCCCACGGCGATCGACAGGACGAGGCAGAGCAGGGCGACGCCGAGCTGGGTCACCTGCCAGGCCCAGGTGAACGCGTCCAGTTGCGCGGCCGCCCCGGCTCCGCCGGCCAGGCGTCCGGCGCTGACCGCGGCGGCGTCACCGGCGTCGCCGAGCCTGACGGTCAGGAGGCCGGCGAGCGAGGCGCCGAACGCGGCGATCACGAGCGCCTCGGCCGCTCCGCGCAGGGTGTTGAGGAATCCCGTGGCCATGCCGACGATGTCCGCCGGGACCAGGGCCATGGCCTGGCCGTCGGTGATGCCGAAGGAGGCTCCCATGCCGATGCCGATCATCAGCAGCGGCGCCGCGACGGCCGTGACCGTGTCGTCGGCGTTCAGCCCGGTGAGCAGCAGGTTCCCGGCCACGACCAGCACCAGCGCCACCATGATGAGCAGGCGGGCCGCGACCCCTCTGTTCACCAGGGTCACCGCGACCATGGGCATGAACAGGACGGGAGCCGTCAGCAGCAGCATGACCACTCCCGCGGCTGCCGGGGAGAACCCGCCCGTCGCCTGGAGGTAGGTGGGCAGGAAGACCAGGACGCCGAGGAACCCGATCGAGGTGGTCAGCGTCGCGAGGCTCCAGCCCAGGAAGCCGCGGTTGGCCACCAGCGAAGGGGCCAGCACCGGTGCGGCGCTCCGCCGCTGCCCGGCGCTGAAGATCGCCAACGTGGCCAGGCCGGTGATCCCGGTGACCAGGATGACCGGGTGGGTCCAGCCGAGCGCGGGCGCCTCCAGAAGCGTGAACATGAGCAGGGCCAGCGCGGCGACGAACAGCGCGTTGCCCGCCCGGTCGATCGGGCCGGCGCTGTCGGCTCGTGACTCGCGGGTCCGGATCGCGCCGAGGGCGATCAGCAGGCCGATCGCCGTGAAGATCGCGAAGCTGCCCCGCCATCCGGTGGCGGCGATCAGGAAGCCCGTCAGCGTGGGGCCGATGGCGATGCCGATCCCCGCCATGGTCCCCATCAGCGCGAAGGCGCGGTTACGGGCGGCGCCGTCGTAGCTGGAGGCGAGGATGGCGCCGCCGGCCGCCATGATCCCGGCCCCGCCCGCGCCGGAGACGATCCGGGCGAGGTCGGTGACGACGATCGCCGGGCTCAGCGCCGTCACGAGGAACCCGGCCGCGAAGACCAGCGCCGCGACGAGGAACACCCGGCGGCGGCCCACGCGGTCGGCGGCCGAGCCCGCGACGAGGGTCATCGCGGCGAAGGCGAGGTTGTATCCGGCGACGACCCAGTTCAACGCCGATCCGGAGGCGTCGAGATCACGTCCCATGCTCGGCAGCGCGACCGCGGTTCCCGAGATGGACATCGCCACCAGGACGACGCCGGCGAGGACTACGGGAAGTGTCAGCGGTGACGGCCGGTCCCTGACGGCCGAACCGGGGGACGCGTCTGTGGTGGGGTTCATGCTGCTCGCTCTCCCTGGGCTTGGGTCCGAGGGCGAACAGCCCATCAGTTCAACCGAAGTTGAGGTCAACTCCCCTGGTCAGCCGCCGACTGCCCCGGCGCGACGTGGTCGATGTCGGGGACCCAGTGGCGCGGGTCGGCCGGGTCGGGCAGGTGGGCGGGCCGGAGCTGGGCGAGCAGGGAGCGCAGGAGCGGGCGGGGGTTGCGCCGGTGCCAGACCACCGACCACGGCAGCAGGGGCGTCGGCTCGACGATCGGGATCCGGCGCAGCCCGCTCGCGGCGGCGTCGATGCTCATCTCGCCCAGCCCGACGGCGCTCTTCTCGCCCAGGAACTGCTCCACCAGGTGCTGCACGCCGATCGCGGGCACGTTGAAGCGCAGCGGCACGCCGAGCCTGGCGGCGAGGCGTTCCAGGTAGCCGCGCCACTCCTCGGCGCCCGCCGGGTCCGGCATGGCGATGCCGCCCGCCCGCAGGTCCGCCGGGCGCAGCTCGCTCCGTCCCGCGAGCGCGTGGTCCTCCGGTACGAACGCGGCCAGCGGCTCCACGCGCACGAGCCGGTACGCCAGCTCCGGCGGCCACGGCCCGGGCAGGTCGTGCACCCGCCCGAAGGCCGCGTCGATCTCCTGCCTGCGCAGCGCGGGCAGCGCGACCGCCAGCCCCTGCCGCATGCTGAGCTCCACCCGCAGCCGGGGGTCGCGCTCGCTGGCCTCGCGCACCAGGCGCAGCGGCGTGAACCGCTCGTCGTAGATGTCCACCCGGACCGGGTCGGCGGCCTCGCGGACCGCCTCGACGGCCCGGTCGAAGGCCGCCACCGCCTCGGCCGCCGCAGGCAGGAAGCTCCGCCCGGCGTCCGTCAGGCGGATGGACCGGGTGGTCCGCTCGAACAGCGCGGCGCCCAGCCCCTCCTCCAGCCTGCGGATGCGCTTCGACAGCGCCTGCTGCGTGACGAACAGGCGCGCTGCCGCCCTGCCGAAGTGCAGCTCTTCCGCGGTCACCACGAAGGCGCGCATGCCGGAGATGTTCGCGTCCACGTCAGGAGCATGGATTGACAACCACCAGTTGTCAATCGGGCGCGGATGGCTGTTGGACGCGGACGGCGCCGACCGGGTTACCTGGTCGTCGCGACGCAGGAGGGCTGCTCGCGGCGTTGGGAGGCGGAACAGTGGAGATCGTGGAGATCCGTCCGGAGCTGCACCTGCTGCGGCTTGCGTTCGGGCAGGCGTACCTGTGGAACGACGCGGGCGCGCTCACGCTGGTCGACACGGGCATCGCCACCAGCGGTGACGAGATCGCCGAGGCGATCGGCCGGCTCGGCCTGCGTACGGACGCCGTACGCCGGGTCGTGCTCACCCACTACCACGAGGACCACTGCGGCGGCGCGGCGGCGGTCGCGGCGTGGGGCGAGGTGGAGGTGCTGGCCCACCGGGCGGAGGCGCCGGTGATCAGGGGCGAGGTGCCGGCGCCGCCGCCGAACTTCACCGACGAGGAGCGGGCGCTGCACCGCAGCCTCGGCGCCCATCTGCTGCCGCCGGCCCCGCCGTGCCGGGTGGATCGGGAGCTGGAGGACGGCGACCTGATCGCCTTCGGCGGCGGCGCCCGCGTGATCGCCACCCCCGGGCACACCGCCGGCAGCATCGCCGTGCACCTGCCCCGGGCGGGAGTGCTGTTCACCGGCGACACCGTGGCGCACGTCGACGGGCAGGTCATGCCCGGGGTGTTCAACATGGACCGCCACGAGATGCTCCGCTCGTTCCGGCGGCTCGCGGACCTCGACGCGGAGGTGGCGTGCGTGGGGCACGGCGACCCCGTCACGGACGCGCGGGCCGCGCTCGGGAAAGCGGCCCTGTCAGCGCCGTAGCGCGACCGGCTCCCCTGCCTGCGGGCGACCATGCCGCCGCCGCCCCCACACAGGGCCCAGAACAGCTCGTCATCCGACGGTGGGGCACCGGTCCAGCGGCAGCCCGGCTCCGGCAGAGGCCAGGCCGGCGGGCACCCGGATGGTCGAACGGCGGCGGAAGCGGACCGACCTGCCGGGGCGGCGATGACCGTGCCCGGCAGGATGCCGCAGACCTCACCGTGACGACACATCACAGATTGTAGTTAATTGCTTACTCTGTGCGATGTACGGTGGTCCGCCCTTCCTCTCACGGCCTCCGGCTCCTCCCCGGCCCCTCCCTCGATCTGACCCCGGGAGGTCTCGGCTGCCGCAGTTGGGCCGTCTGGCGGGCCGCCAACGACCCGACGATGTCCCGCATCCCAGAAAGGCACCGCCCAACGTCTGCCGCCTCCTGGCGTGGACCGCCGGCGTGACGCCGCCGGCCAACGAGTGGTACTTCGAGGAAGCGCAGACGCGGCATGGGTACGTCTGGTTCCGCATGCGCAACGCCAAGTCCAGCAAGTGCGCCGTCCCCGGCGGCATCGCCTGGGGACTGCCCAGCGCCGTCGTCAGGACCTGCAGCAGCGGCGACGAGTTCCTGTGGCGGGCCGAGCCCGACCGGCCCGGCGACTGGCGCACCGTCAAGTTCGTCTCCTACACCACCAGGGACGCCATCAGGCCGTACAGCACCTCGCCGCACGAGTACGTCGTCCTGACCGATGACGGCTACGGCCCCACCTACTACTGGTCGGTCTCCCGATAGCCTCCCGGCACCCGGCACCCGGCACCCGGCCGCGCGCCGGGTGCCACCAGCAGGACAGCGGCCCGCCGATTGGCCCCGGTGACCCAGGCAGGGCTTCGGACACGGGCCGCTCCGACGCCCACGCCCCTCACCGCCGTCAGGCGAATCCATGGCAGTGATGACGGCCACCAAGACGTAACGGTAAGTAATCACCACCTCTCCTTCGCGATGGTGAAAAGAGCGCCAATCAGCCGCTATCACTAATAGTAGTCAAATGACTACGGAGCGCGCTCGACGGAACACGACCCCACCGGCGTCGGCATCGGCACGAGCAGGCCCCAAGACGGCCTCCGCTCCCCCGCCCCCTTCACGAGAGGCAACCCGCCATGGCTGAACCCCAGGACCCCACCCCCGGCGGCTGCGGCAAGCCCGTCCGTCTCGACAACGGCGGCTTCGAACAGCCGCACAACAGCGACCGCAAGTATCCGACCTTCCTCCAACAGGGCAATGTCCCCGGCTGGAACACCACCGACAGCCAGAGCCAGATCGAGGTCTGGCCGGCCGACTCCAACATGGAGGGCATCGAAAGCTCGGGCGACGGCAACCAGTTCGCCGAGCTCAACGCCAACTCCGCCTCCATGCTGTTCCAGGACCTCGACACCGTCCCCGGCCAGAAGCTGTACTGGAGCCTGAAGCATCGCGCCCGCCGCGGCGGCGGCGTCAACAACGGCCAAGACACCATGTACGTGCGGATCGGCCCGGTCCCGCAGTCCGGCGGCGCCTTCACCCCCAACAACCCCGACAAGGACAGGGCCCTCACCGACGGCACCGCCTGGGGATCGCACACCGGCGTCTACACCGTCCCGCCCGGCCAGACCCGCACTCGATTCGGCTTCGAGGCCGGCGCCACCGCCACCGGCGACAGAACCGTGGGCAACTTCCTGGACGCCATCTCCTTCGGCACCGAGCCCTGTGTGGTGCTGACCAAGACGGCCGTCCCCGCCTCAGGTGAGGTCAAGGCGGGCGACACCATCACCTACGAGGTGACCGCCACCAACGAGGGCGGCTCCCCTGCCGACAATCTCGTCCTCACCGACGCCATCCCGCCCGGCACCAGCTTCGTGCCCGGCTCGCTGCGCATCACCGCCGGCCCCGGCACCGGCAACTACACCGACAGCCGCGGGGACGACCGCGCCTACTACGACGCGAACTCCCGTACCGTGGCGTTCCACCTGGGCGAAGGCGGCAACGCCAGCAAGGGCGGCCAGCTGAAGGAGACCAGCCAGAGCGCGCCCGTCTCCACCACCGCCCAGTTCAAGGTCACCGTCGACCGCATCGGCGGCGGCAGGAACATCGAGAACCAGGCCACCGCCACCTACGACAACATCATGGAGACCCCGGCCGTCCACAAGAGGTCGGTTTCCAACGTCGTCGGCCACACCCGGCAGCGCCTACGACCCGGCCACCGGCGTGTGGAACGTCGGCACCCTGGCCCCCAACGCGGCCGCCCACCTGGAGCTCAAGGCCGTCGTCACCAGGCCGGGCGCCATCCGCAACATCGCCCGTGCCACCGCCAACGAGACCAATACCGAGACCGGCACCGGGATCAGCACGCTGATCATCTGCGCCCACCCTCAACCGCCCTGCCCGCCCGGCGGGGGCGGCAACTGCGGCTGCGGCGGCGGCGGAGGCGGCTGGAGCGGCGGGAGCCAGGGCGGATGCGCGCCCTTCCCCGCTCCCTGCCCCGACGCCTGCGGCCTGACCGCCTCCGGCCGCACCGAAGCCGGGCAGGGGTGGAAGTCCATCGACTCGACGCACCTCTACATCGACGTCGACACCAGCGACGCCGGCTTCACCGCAACCCCGGCCTACGTCACCACCATCCACACGTCCGGCACCCGGGCGTACGTCTTCGACGGCTTCACCGACTTCGGCGCCACCAGCCCCACCGGTTTCCGCCTCTACTTCTGGCGAGCCGACCACAACCCCCTGACGCCCGCCGACGCCGAGCGCATCGGGCTACGGGTGAACTGGATCGGGCACCAGCAAGCCACCTGACACATCAGGAGCCCCACCTCCCGAGGGGGGCGCGCCACGCAGCCACTGGCATTCCGCCAGTGGCTGCTTCGGTGACGCGTGTGGACGAGAAAGTCGTTGAAGCCGGGGTCCGGCACGACTGGTGGTGATGATGTCCGTTCCGGCTGTGCTGTCGGTTTCGTTCAAGACGGCGACCGCAGCCGTGGTTTACCGTGTGGACCCGGCAGTTCGCCCGCGTATGAGGAGACAGCACAGTGCGTAAGTTGGTCTACACCGGTTTCATGTCGCTCGACGGCGTCGTGGACTCGCCCGGCGGCGGGCCGGGAGAGGAGCACCGCAGCGGCGGGTGGGTGTTCAAGGACCTCGACTTCGTCCCCGAAGCCTGGTCGCTGAAGGGTGAGGAGCTCGCCGACACGACGGCGTTGATGTTCGGTCGCCGCAGTTACGAGGCGTTCTCAGCGGTCTGGCCCGCCTCGCAGGACCACGCCGGCTACAAGGAGCTGCCCAAGTACGTGGTGTCGGCCACGCTGTCCGATGACGCGATCGTCGACGGGTGGGGGCCGACCACGATTCTGCGCTCGGCCGAGGACGTCGCCGCGCTCAAGAAGGGTGAGGGCGGTGCGATCTTCATCCACGGGAGCGCGGAGCTGGCCAGGCGGCTGTCGGACGCGGACCTGATCGACCAGTACAAGCTGCTCGTGTTCCCCGTGCTGCTCGGCGCCGGGAAGAGCCTGTTCGGCCGGGCCGACCGGGGCAAGCACATGCTGACGCTGCGCGAATCGGAGAGCTACTCCAACGGGATCCTGAAGCTGGTCTACGACGTCAGGCGCTGATCCAGGTCGAGGGCGATCGCGCCGCCGGCGCCCTCGCGCAGTTGCCCGGCGGTGCGTCCGACGTAGGAGCGCAGGGCCCGGGCCAGGTGCGGCTCGTCGCAGTAGCCCAGCTTGGCGACGACGTCGGCGGCCGGGGCGCAGGCGGTCAGCAGGTGCGCCGCCGTACGGGCGCGTTCGATCTGCCGGACGGCGCCCCGCGTCAGTCCGGTCGCGGAGCGGAACCGGCGTTCGACCGTGCGCTCCGAGACGGCGGGACGGTGACCCCGCAGCACCTCGGCGCAGAGCGGGTCACGGACCACGATCCCGGCCCGGACGAGACGTCCGGCCAGAGCCTCGGCGTCGTCGGGGCCGGGCCTCTCCCAGCGCGTGCCGTCCAGCCGGAACGTCCGGCGCGAGGTGTCGGGAAGCTCGATGCCGCCGTCGACCAGCGACGGCGTGGGCACGGCCCGCAGCGAGGTGCCCACGGCGAACTCGATGCCGGTGAAGGTGGCGCCCTCCGGCACCGGCGCCGTGCCGGTCCGGGTCTCCGGACCGGTGATGCCCGCGTACGACCGGCCGGCGTGCTCCCAGAACACCAGGCCCCAGCGCGCGCCCGCTACCGACGTCATCGCGGTGACCTGCTCGCTCGTGCACGTCCACACGGTGTCGACCCATGCCGAGTCCGACTCGCGCGTCTTGAACCACAGCCCCACGGGGGAAGGATACGTCGCCTCGCGTTCTCCGTGGTCCAGGGCCTTTCTCACCTCATATCAGCGGGAACTTTCAGGCGGCAGCGGATATTTCCTTTCTGCACGACGACCTTCTCCGATGTCGACGGGATATGGCGACGACGGCGGGAGTTTTACCTGAAGCTTTGCGATCGCCCGGCGCGCCGGGCGGCTTTCCGGGCATCATCACCGGTGATGCTCGCGACACGAACGGCACGTTCACGCCGCCCGGCCACCTCCGCCGCCGGGCGACTGGCAGGGCACGCGCTGCTCGTGATCGTCATGGTCCTCGGTGCGGTGTTCGCCCACGGCGGCGCGTGCGCGGCCGTGGAGCTGTCCGAGCAGGCCGGCCACAGCGCCGACGCGGGCGTCGTCACCGCTGATCACGACGCGCACTGCCGGCATCGTCAGCTACCGGCGGGACACCAGCACGGCACGGAGCAGAACTGCTCGGCGGTCAGTCCGGCGAGCCCACCGGCCGGCGCGCCCGCGCACTCGGCCGCCGCCGTCTCTCACCCTCCCGCCGCCGCCGCGGTCGCCGCGCCCTCAGCAGCAACGATCCGCCTTACGGCGCCCTATCGGGAAGATCTCTGCGTGATGCGCATATAGGACACACGACTTCTTGAGTCGTCAAATGTCCGTCATTGTTCGCGGTATGTCGTGAACAATGCTATTCACTTCGGGGATCGTACCCATGTCGTCATCAGCGATTTTCGCGCGCCCGAAAGAGGCGCCGCCCATCGGATTCTCCACACTTTCCCTCTCGGTCGGAAACACTCCGCTGGCCTTCATCTCCGAGCCGTTCGTGCCGGGCGGCGGAGGGTTCTGGGCCAAGCTCGAAGGCTTCAATCCCGGCGGCATCAAGGACCGCCCCGCCCTGCACATGGTCCGCCAGGCGAGAGCACGGGGAGACCTGCGGCCGGGCGCTGCCGTCATCGAGTCGACCAGCGGAACCCTCGGGCTCGGCCTCGCGCTGGCCGGCATCGTGTTCGGCCATCCGGTCGTCCTGGTGGGCGATCCCGGGATGGAGCCGCTCATGCGCCGGCTGCTCACCGCCCACGGCGTACGTCTGGAGATCGTCACCGAGCCGCATCCCGCCGGTGGATGGCAGCAGGCCCGGCGCGAACGGGTGCGGCGCCTGCTGGACGAGGACCCAGGCGCCTACTGCCCTGACCAGTACAACAACCCGGACAACGTGGACGCCTACGCCGGGCTGGCCCACGAGCTGCTGAACCAGCTGCCGCAGATCGACACGCTGGTGTGCTCGGTCGGCACCGGCGGGCACAGCGCGGGCATCTCCGGCGTCCTGCGCCGCCACTTCCCGGACCTGCGGCTCGTCGGCGTCGACACGGTGGGCTCGACCATCTTCGGCCAGCCCGCCCGGCCGCGCCTGATGCGGGGGCTCGGCTCCAGCATCCATCCGCGCAACGTCGCCTACGACGCCTTCAGCGAGATCCACTGGGTCTCCCCGGCCGAAGCGGTCTGGGCCTGCCGGACGCTGGCCGCCCAGCACTACGTCTCGGGCGGCTGGAGCACCGGCGCCGTCACCCTCGTGGCCCGCTGGCTGGCCCGCACCCGGCCCGGCCGGACCATCGTCGCCGTCCTTCCCGACGGGCCCTGGCGCTACTGGAACACCGTCTTCGACGACGCCTACTGCCAGGCTCACGGCCTGCTCGGGACCGTCCCGGCCGACGAACCGGACGTGGTGCACGCGCCGTCCGAGCGGGAGGTGCACCGCTGGACGCGCTGCACCCGCGTGACCGATCCGCTGGCGGGCACCCGATGAGGGGCATGCTGGCGGAGTTCCGCTCCTTCGACCGGCCCGTCCAGCTCCTGCAGATCAACCAGGCGGGCATCAATCTCGGCTTCTACATGCTCATGCCCTACCTCGCCCAGCATCTGTCGGCCGGCGCCGGTCTGGCCGCCTGGACGATCGGGCTCGTCCTGGGCCTGCGGAACATGAGCCAGCAGGGCCTGTTCCTGATCGGCGGCACCCTGGCGGACCGGCTCGGGCACAAACCGCTGATCATGCTGGGGTGCGGGCTGCGTACCGTCGGCTTCGCCCTGTTCGGGCTGAGCACCTCGCTGCCCTGGCTTCTCGTCGCGGCGGCTGTGACGGGGTTCGCCGGGGCGCTGTTCAACCCGGCGGCGCGCGCCTACCTGGCGTGCGAGGCAGGTGAGCGCAAGGTGGCCGCGTTCGCCGTGTTCAACGTGTTCTACCAGGGCGGCATCCTGCTCGGCCCGCTGGTCGGCATCGCGCTGCTGAACGCCGGATTCACCGCCGTGTGCCTGTCCGCCGCGGGGGTCTTCGCGGTGCTGACCGTGCTGCAGGGCGTGTGGCTGCCGGCCCGGCGTGCGCCCGTGACCGGACGGCCGCCGGTGCTGAGCGACTGGCGCCGGGCGTTCGGCGATCGGACGTTCGTGTCGTTCGCCGCCGCGATGATCGCCTCGTACGCGCTGTCGTACCAGATGTATCTGGCCCTGCCGCTCGAAGTGGCCCGGCTCGGCGGTGGCGAGACGGGCGTCATGGTCCTGTACGCGCTGTCGGCGCTGCTGGGCATCGCCGCTCAGGTGCGCCTGACCGCCTGGTGCTCGGCCCGCTGGCGCCGGGGGCAGGCGATCAGCCGCGGCCTGGCGCTCATGGGGGCCGCGTTCGTGTACCCGGCCATGACAGCCGGCCTGGCCCTGCCCACCGGGTGGGCGCTGCTGCCGCTGGTGGCGTGCACGCTGCTGCTCACCGTCGGGACGCTGATCGCCTTCCCGTTCGAGATGGCCACCATCGCCGACATGGCGGGAGAACGGCTCGTCGGCACCTACTACGGGCTGTACAACCTGCTGTCCGGCGTGGGCATCCTGGCCGGGAACCTGGTCGCGGGCGCCCTGGTCGACGCGGGCCGCTCCGTCGGGCTGGCCGGGCTGCCGTGGGTGCTGCTGGCCGCCGCGGGGTTCGCCTCCGCGGCGGCCGTCCGGCACCTGGATCGGCGCAGCCGGCTGCCGGTGGCCGGTCAGGTCGTCACCGGCTGACCGCACCCGGCCCGGGCGCCGGTCAGGTGCCGCCCAGGCCGGAGCTCCGGTTGCGGCGGCCGACGAGGAAGACCGCCGCCCCCGCGAGCAGGAGCACCACGGCGGCGATCAGCAGCCAGCCGGGCACCCCCGCGCCGCCCTCGGCGGCAGCGGGCTGCGCCTCGGCCGGGGAAGGAGGGTCGACGGATGGCGCCGGCTGCGTGGTCGCGGCCGACGCGTCGGGGGTGGGGCTCTCCGTGGTCGGTGGCGCGGCGAGGGTGAAGCGCAGCTCGCCCTCGATGGGGTGGCCGTCGGAGGAGACCACCCGCCAGGCGATCCGGTACCGGCCGTCCGCGAGCTCCCCCTCGGGACGAGCGGACACCGTCGTGCCCTCCGCCCGCGGCTTGCTGATCGGTACGGGCTTGCCGCCGGGACCCTCCAGAACGACGATCGGCATGGTCATGCGCGAGGTGAATTCGAGCTCGATCATCTCCAGACGCTCGATCTTGGCCTTGTCGGCGGGTGAACTGGACTTGAGCCGGTCGTGCGCCAGCGCGGCAGGCGCGGTCAGCGACAGCACCAGGGCGGCGCCGGCTGTCGCGGCCACAGCCCGCCGGATGAACGTATACAGGTAAGCCAAAAGGGACTCCGAAGGATGCGGGGCCCAGCAGCATGCCGGGCGAGGGAACGGACGCCCGCCCCGGGCACGGCGTAGTCGCCGGGCGAGCGTCGAGGAAATGTCAGAGATGGCCGTACGGCGCGCGTCAGCCGCAGAGCCGGAGCGCCGGTGGCCCGCGCCGGGAGACGGCACGGACCAGGGCCGCCGGGATGCGCCGGGCCGTGTCCGGCCAGGCCGGCGTGAGGCGGGGACGCGTGGTGACCGGCGGGCCGGCCGGCACGGCGAGCGCCGCCATGAGCAGGCGCCAATACCTGGTCATCCCGACGGCGGCCAGGTGCAGGACACACGCCAGCGCGCTCTCGCCGCGCGCCAGCCAGCAGCTCGAGGCGAGGGCGACCGCGACGTGGATCAGCAGCATGCCGAACCCGGTGCCGTGGTCGTGACCGCTCTGCGGAATCGCCTGCATGGCCGAGGCGGTCTGCTCACCGGCGGCGAACAGCTGGTGCAGCCCCCACTGGGAGGCTCCGCACAGGGCCAGCAGCGTCGGCCGGCCACGCTGGCGCGAACCCAGCGCGTAGGCGCTCGCCCAGGTCGCCGCCACGGCGACGACGAGCGCGCCCGGCCTGATCGAGGTGCCTCCGACCAGCATGTGCAGGGCGGCCGAGGCCAGCACGCAGATGGCGGTGAAAGCCGCGGCGCGCAGCGCGCGGACCGCGGGACGCCCGATCTGCACCCCGGCATGCACGCCGCCATCCTGCCAGACCAGGCCGTCGCCGGCGCCTTACGGATTCTCCTGGACCTTCGAGAACCGTACCTCCGCCGCGCTCTCGCCCTGGACGGGCCGCGCATGGAAGAACGTGCGCGAATACGCGACACAGGATGTCGTGATTCGCTGGGAGGCTTCCCGCAACCCACGCATTCGGAGGATCATCACATGGGATCTCAGCTCAACCCCTGCCTCGCCTTCAACGGGAACGCCCGGCAGGCGATGGAGTTCTACCGGGACCTCCTGGGCGGTGAGCTGGAGATGGGCACGTACGCCGACTTCGGCTCCTCGGACGCGCCCGCCGACCAGATCATGCACGCCACGCTCCGCACCCCGGACGGCTACACGCTGATGGGCTGGGACGTCCGGGACGGGATGCTCCACACTCCCGGCAACAGTGTCGCGGTCTTCCTCGGTGGCGACGACGCCGTGCTTCGCGACCACTTCGAGCGGCTGTCCGCCGGTGGCACCGTGACGTTGCCGCTGGACAAGCAGTTGTGGGGCGACGAGGCCGGCTCGCTCGTGGACCGGTTCGGCATCACCTGGATGGTCAACATCACCCAGCGGCCCTGATCGCCCGGGGAAGCGGCCCGCACTGGTCAGTCGCGCAAACGGCTGAGCGCCTGGGGGGACAGGTGCCGGGCGAGCTCCTCCAGGAGGGCGGTGATCTCGGCGACCCGGTGCGGGTCGTCGCTGCCCAGCGCCTTGGCCAAGGCCGCGTCGATGGCGGTCGAGCGGACCTGCTCCACGCGGCTGGAGAGCTCCGGGGCGGGCCGGACGCGGAGTCGCCGGCGGTCGCGGGCGTCCGGCTCCGTGACGACGGCGCCCGCCTCCCGGAGCCGGGCGACCGCCGCCGACACGGCGCTCTGCGGCAGGCCGGTGCGGGTGACGATCTCGCTGATCGCGCTGCCGGGGTGCGCGCGGATGTCGCTGACCACGATCAGCACGCTCCGGGTGCTCCCGGGCTGGTCGCCCAGCCCTTCGGTGGGCAGGGCCTCTTCGCCGATCTTCATCAGGGTGCGTCCCAGCAGGAACAGGTCCACTCCGTTCACGTGACCGAGGTTACATCACAAACGATACATCAATTTTGATGTATCAACAATGATGGAATATGGTGATCGTGAGCCAAGGCGAAAGGACCCTCCCATGACCACGACAACCGGCTACCTGCCCGTCCCGGGCGCCGGCCTCTACTACGAGATGCGCGGCAACGGCCCCACGCTGCTGATCGCCCAGAGCGGCGAGGGCGACGCCGGACGCAGCGCCGATCTCGTCGACCAGCTCGCCGACGCCTACACCGTGATCACCTACGACCGGCGCGGCCTGTCCCGCAGCACCCTGGACGACCCCGGCAACGGTGTGACGATGGCCGAGCACGCCGGCGACGTCCACCGGCTGCTGGCCGCGCTCACCGACGAGCCGGCGGCGATGCTGGGCTGCAGCCTGGGCGCGGTCATCGGCCTCCACCTGGCCGTCCGGCACCCCGGCCAGCTCAGCACCCTCATCGCGCACGAGCCGGTCGCGCCTCGCCTGCTGCCCGCGCCGGACCGCGCCCGTCATGAGGCCGAGCTGGCCGAGATCCAGCAGCTCTACCGCGAGGAAGGGCTCCCGCCGGCGCTCAAGGTGGTCGCCGAGGTCCTGGGCATCGACCCGGCCAACCCCGATGCCGAGCCCGGCCTGACGCCACAGCCCATGACCTCGGGGCGGATCGCCAACTTCGCCTTCTTCATCGAGCACGACTTCACCGCCGTCATCGACGACACCCTGCCGGTCGGCGAGCTGGCGCACACCTCTGCCCGCATCGTCCCGGCCGTCGGCCGCACCACCCCGCGCACGGTCTTCGACCATCGCTGCGCGCAGGAGTTGGCCACGCTGCTCGGCGCCGAGGTCACCGAGTTCCCCGGCGGCCACAACGGCAACACCACCCACCCCCGCGCCTACGCCGCCCAGCTCCGGCGCGTCCTGCAGAACGCCTGACTCCCCCGGCGCACCGGCCGGAGCCGTACGAGCTGGTAGGGCGAGCACCTCGGAGGGCAGGGCCGGGCGGTCGGTGACGTGCCGCACGACCGGCTGTTCCCCCAGGTGGCCGCCGTCGCCCACCCCTGCGGCAGCGGTCACCGGCCCGGCCTACCGGCGCCGGGCCCACGCCCTCGCGGCCCGGGTCCCGGCGGAGGACGGCGCGGCGCCCGTGGTCGAGGCGGTGAACCGCCTCTCGGCAGTGTGACCTTCGTCTCACCAGGCAACCTGCACAGCGAGCAGGCATGGAAGAGGTATGCGATTCGCGATTCAACGAGCGGTGGAGGATTCGGCACCGCCGCCGCAGGGAGTGCCGCCTGCTGTGGCCGACCTGTTCCTGACTGAACGGCTGGGCCTGGTCCGGTTGGCGTTCCTGCTGGTGGGCGATCAAGAGACGGCCGAGGACGTCGTCCAGGACGCCTTCACGGCGCTGCACCGCCGATGGAGCCGGTTGACCCACCATGATCGTGTCCTTCCCTATCTGCGGGCGAGTGTGGTGAACGGATGCCGCATGGTCCACCGGCGCCGGTCCATCACGAGCAGGTTCACCGGCGATAGGCAGACGCCAGCTCGGTCGGCGGAGGCTGCCACGCTGCTCGGAGAGACGCGCCGGGAAGTGTCCGAGGCCGTACGCGCCTTACCCCGCCGCCAGCGAGAAGCCGTGGTGTTGCGTTACTACCTCGACCTGTCCGAGGCAGAAATCGCCGAAGCCATGGGAATCAGCCGTGGCACGGTGAAATCGACCGTCTTTCGAGCCCTGAAGACACTCACCGTCAAACTGGAGGGAAACCGATGACGTCCTGGCTCGAAGAACAGCTCCGGGATGCCCTCACCGCCGACGCCGAGCAGATCCGCCCGGAGAGCTTGCGCCCTGCCGAAAAGGCGGCGCGAACAAAGACCGTCGTTCCCACGCGCCGGTTCGCCCTGGCGATCCCGCTCGCGGCCGCGCTCGTCGTCGTGGTCATCGGCACAGTCGCCGCCATAGTGGCCGGAACAGGCGGAACGACCCCAACCAGGCCCGCAACGCAAACCCTCGGTGGTCCGCGTTTCCTGCTGATCGCCGGCAATGACGGCGTGACGGTTCACGACGCCCGCACCGGGAAGGTGACGAGTCGACTCGAACTGCCCCCAACCCCGGAGGGCAGCTTCCGGCAGCCCGGCGGATACCTGCTCGCGGGCGCCGGTGACGGCAAGACCTTCTACATCGCCCAGAGCGTGCGATCCCGCGAAACTCAGGTAAGCAGCACGACGTTTCACCGGGCTCGGGTCGACGAACAAGGCAAAGCAGCCGAGTTGGTTCCCGACGCGATCCCCAAGGTGATCGGTACAACAGCGAGCTCCCTCGCCGTTACCAGTGACGGCACTCGACTCGCCTACAGCCTCGACGGCAAGGTGTGCGGTCAAGGGAAAACCTTGCGCTTCTGCCCCGGGGCCCGGCTCACGGTCGTCGATCTGCCCACGGGAACCCTGCGAACCTGGACGACCAACGCAGAGCAGATCCAGAGCCTCTCCTGGGCGGCCGATCGCCGCACGCTCGGCCTGGTGGTCAAGTCCGAGGCCCGGGTCCTGGACACGGCCGCCTCCGGGACCACCCTCGCGGCCAGCCAGGTCATAGCCCCGGGGAACGACGCCACCGCCTCGGCGATCAGCCCGGACGGACGCAGCATGCTGATCGGCCACATCCGGCTGTCCGACGGGCCACGACCGCATCGCTACACCCTTGACGAGTACTCCGTCCCGGACGGGCGCAAGATTCGCACCCTGCTGGACAGGAGCCACGACGGCGACGTGGGCGCGCGCTGGAACCTGATCCGTTACGACGGCACGGGCAAGCATCTGCTGCTCGCGGGGACCGCAGAGCCGCTGAGCAGGGTCGACGACGGGCGGATCACCCCCTTGATCCGCCCCGCGTCCCCCGGCGCCCTGGGATTCCTCCCGGAGATCCACGCGGCCTGGTAACCCTCGAACCGGCCGGCGGGCTGGTCAGGGGCGGGTGTACGCGCCGAGGTCGTCGCCGTGCCGGGCGACGCCCGGGGAGAGGGCGGGACGGCCCGGGGCCAGCAGGTTGGCGGCCATGGGGGCGGCGGCCTTCTCGCCCCGCGCGTACGCCTGGACCAGTTTGGCGACCTGGGACGGTTTGACCGTCTCCCCGAACGGCGGCTCGTACGGGTCCACCAGGCACTCCACGAGCGCCGGCCCGTCGTGGGCGAGGGCCTGCGCGAGCACGTCACGCACCCGGCCGCCTTCCGCGACGTGGAACCCCGTCAGCCCGCAGCCCTCGGCGATCTTGACGAAGTCGACGGGTGACAGGTCGCAGGCGTACTGCGGATTGCCCAGGTACGCGTTCTGCTCCCAGACTTCCAGGCCGAGCGTGTCGTTGCGCAGGACGATCACCTTGACGGGAAGCCGGTGCTGCGCGAGCGTGGCCAGTTCCCCCAGGCACATCGTCAGGCCGCCGTCGCCGACGACCGCGATCACGGGCCGGTCCGGGTAGGCGATCTGGGCGCCGACCGCGTACGGCAGGGCCGAGCCCATCGAGCACAACGTGCCGGAGAACGAGAACTGCATGCCACGGCGCAGCATCACCCGCGACCCCCAGGAGCTGACCGTCCCCGCGTCCCCGGTGAGGATCGTCCCGTCGGGGATGAGCTCGCTGAGCGCGCAGGTCACCGCCTGCGGCTTCATCGGCACCGCGGGGTCGGCGGCGCGTCGCTGCTGGAGCCGCCACCACTTGTCGTAGAGCTCGCGGGCCCGTTCGGCGAACGAGCGGTCCTGGCGCACCCGCAGCATGGGCAGGAGCCGGGCCAGCGTGGCCCCGGCGTCGCCGCACAGCCCGACCTCGACCGGGTAACGCATGCCGATCCGGTCCCCGGCCACGTCGATCTGCACCGCCCGCGCCTGGCCGGGCTCGGGCCAGAAGTCGTAGAACGGCGTGCTGCTGCCCACGATGAGGAAGCCGTCGCAGTTCTCCATCGCCCATTGGGAGGCGCGGGTGCCGATGAAGCCGATGCCGCCGGTGCACCACGGGCTGTCGTCGGGAACGGCGTCCTTGCCGAGCCCCGCCTTGGCGATCGGCGCGCCCAGCGTCTCGGCGACCTGCTCCACCAGCTCCCCGGCGCCGAACCGGGCGCCCGCCCCGGCCAGGACGGCGACGCGGGCGCAGGAGTTGAGCAGCTCCGCCGCGCGCATGATGTCGTCCTCGGGCGGCACCTGGACCTGACGCTGGCGGGCGGTGGAGGTGTGGCCGGGGACGTTCTTCTCCGACACCGTGTCCTGCTCCTCGGTCCAGGACTGGATGTCGATGGGGATCGTCAGGTGCGCGGGCGCGCGGCGCTGGAGCGCGGCCCGCACCGCGCGGTCGGTCACCGCGACCGCGTGCGCCGGACCCATCACCCGCTCGCTGAACACGCAGGCCGGCTCCAGCACCTTGTCGTTGTCGACGTCCTGGAGGAAATGCGTGCCGACCAGGTCGTGGTAGGTCATGCCGGTGATCGCCAGCACCGGCGCGCCGTCGATCTTCGCGTCGTACAGGCCGTTCATCAGATGCAGCGCGCCCGGCCCCGACGTGGCCACGCAGGCGGCCGGGCGGCCGGTGAACTTGGCGTACCCGACCGCCGCCATCGCGGCGTACTCCTCATGCCGCACGTGGACGAACCGCATCTGCGGGTGGGTGCGCAGAGCCTCGAAGAACCCGTTGACGGCATCGCCGCAGATCCCGAAGCAGGTGTCGACGCCCCCATTCCAGGAGCCGTTCCACGATGAGGTCCGAGGTCGTCCTGGGCATCACACTGCTCCTTGCGGCGGGAACGGCATCAAGCCGTCCATACCCGTGCCGCCGCGACGGTGGTGCGCCTTGTGCGAACGCTGCCTGGGCGCATGCCGAACAATAGGCCTGCTCGCACCCGCCGCGCCGCCCAGCCCACCTTTTGCGCCATATTCGTCCCAATGCGAGGGATCTGCCCACGATGCGGCGGTTGCCTGTTAGATTCGAGAGTCATGATCGAAGAGAGGCGTGTCAACGGCCCCGCCACGGGTCACTGAGGCGCGACGGTACGGCGAGGTCAGGGCCGATCATGTGCCGTGCGAGCAGCTCCGCGTGCCGGTCGACGCGCCGATCGAGAATAGGAGCAATGTGCTGAGAAGAACTCCCCTGCTCGCCACCGCCCTCATGATGATGACGACGCTGTTAACTGTCCCGATGGCGGGGACGGCCGGCGCGGCGGTGACCGGGCGGGACGTCACGGATGCCGTCGGCAAGCGCGGCATCACCTGGGGGCCGTGCGAGGAGGAACCCACGGTCGAGTGCGGCACGCTGACCGTGCCCGTCGACTGGTCGAAGCCCTCTGGGCCCACGGTCAAGCTGGCCCTGGCCCGCCGCAAGGCCACCGACCCGTCCGCGCGGATCGGTTCCCTGCTGAGCAACCCGGGCGGTCCCGGCAACTCCGGCGTGAACGGCATCCTGCGGCCGTCCGGCTTCAGCGAGGACATCCAGCGGCGCTTCGACATCGTCAGCTTCGACCCTCGCGGCGTCGCCCGCAGCGGCTCGGTGACGTGCTCGGCCTCGGTGTACAACAAGATGCCGTACCCGGTCATGACCAGCCAGGCCGACTACCTCAAGTGGTTCCTGTTCGACGCGCGGCTGCGCTCCGACTGCCGCAAGCTCACCGGCCCCGTGTACGACCACCTCGACTCGGTCAACGTGGCCCGGGACATGGACGCCATCCGCGCCGCGCTCGGCGACGACAAGCTGACCTCGTACGGCGTCTCCTACGGGACGCTGGCCCAGCAGATGTACGCCGAGCTGTTCCCTCACCGCGTCCGCGCCATGGTGCTGGACAGCAACATGGACCACAGCCTGGACGCCAAGGCGTTCCAGGTCAGCGAGGCGGCCGCCGTTCAGGACAGCTTCGACGAGTTCGCCGCCTGGTGCGAGCGCGACAGCGAGTGCGTCCTGCACGGTCGCGACGTCCGGGCGCTGTGGAAGAAACTGCTCGAAAAGGCCGACCGCGGCGAGCTGCTGTGGCCGGGCGACGGCCGTCCGGTGAAGGGCCACAACCTGCTGTGGCTCGGCGTGATCCTCAACGAGGGGCCCGCCTGGCGGCTGGAGGCCGAGGTGCTGCGCGCGCTGGACGGCGGTCCGGTGCCGGACGACATGCCCGGCCCTCCCGGCAACTGGCCCGTGAACGGCAAGCACGCCGAGCTGCCCACCGCGATCCTGTGCTCGGACTGGAACCTGACGCTGCGGGGCTACCGCGAGTACGCCGATGTGATGCGCGCCTCCAACGCGGTGGCGCCGGACATGCGGTACAACCCGATGCCGATGGGCGACATGCCGATCTGCCAGGGTCACCCGGTCAACAACCCGCAGCACCCGCTGCGGTACCGGGGCAGCGCCCCGCTGCTGGTGACCACCACCGTGCACGACCCTTCCACGCCGTACGAGTGGTCGGCCAACGTGGCCCGGCAGCTCGGCCCCAAGGCCACCCTGCTCACGTACGAGGGCTGGGGCCACGGGGTCTACGGCAGGTCCGAGTGCACGACGGTGGCCATGGACAACTATCTGATCTCGCGGACCGTCCCCGCGAAGGGCACCCGCTGCCCGGCGGAGCAGCCGCAAGGCTAGGCGGCACGACGGTGTGAAGGTGCCGGGCCGCCGTCGGCCCGGCACGGCACCCGGTGTCCGACCTCGCGCATCGCGTGCGGACCGCCACCCGCTCCTGTGCGGCGTTTAGGGTGGTTCCGATGCGACGGGAGTCGCGAAGGACCACCAGCGTGACGGGAGTTACAGTGCAGCGCGTCAGCCGACGGACCAGCGCCATCGCCGGAGCGGGCGTTCTCGCCCTGCTCCTCGCTGGTTGCGGGGGCCCCGCCACCAGCGAGGGCACCAGCGGGACCACCAGCGGCGGCAAGCCGGAGACGGGCAAGGCCGCCTCCGCCGGGACGCCGCTGACGCTCGAC
Organism: Nonomuraea sp. NPDC003214; assembly: GCF_053590035.1. Lineage (NCBI taxonomy): Bacteria > Bacillati > Actinomycetota > Actinomycetes > Streptosporangiales > Streptosporangiaceae > Nonomuraea > Nonomuraea sp. NPDC003214. Next base: position 66,885 of record NZ_JBSFSX010000011.1, read on the forward strand.
ACCACACCGCGGCGAGCCGGCTACACCGACCCGGACGACAAGGCGCACAAGCTGACGCTCCACCCGACCGGGCTCAAGCGCGGCTCGGCCGACGACCTCAAGGACGTGCGGCTCGACGACGACCTACAGGGGATGGTGCCGCACTATCTCACCGTGTCGATCACCAACACCGGATCCGGCACCGTCAAGAGCGCTCAGGCGGTCAGGAACTTCCGCCTGGCCCTCGCCGACGGCACCGCCGGCCGGCCGGTCTCGTTCTTCGCCGGCAACCCCCTGGCCTCACCCGGCGCCGGCCCGCTGGAGACGTGCAACCGCACGAAGGCCCCCAGCACCTTGACGGCCGGCCAGGCGGCGACCGAGTGCCGGGTCGTCATGCTCCCCCAGGACGCCAAGCCCGCCGCCGTCTCCTACGCCGACGAGTCCGGCACCCGGATCTGGAAGGTCGAGGGCGGCGACCTGGGCGGCGGCGTGCTGCCCGCCGGCAAGCCGGTCGAGGTGACGTGGAAGGACACGCGGGGCAGGGACGTGCCGCTGACCGTCACACCGAAGAGCGTGCGCAGAGCCGGCGCCGGCGCGCTCGCCGGCTACAACCTGAACGCCCGGCAGAAGGCCGCCACGGCGTACTTCGTCACGCTGGAGTACCGCAACAACGGCACGTCCAAGCTGTACCCCGGCATGGACAAGGCGGTCGTCCTGCGCACCGAGAGCGGCGGCACCGTGCCCAGGCTCACGCTCATCGCGATCGGCAGCAACGGCCCCAAGGGGTGCGAATCCTCCGTGCCCTACGGCATGGTGAAGCCCGGCAAGAGCGTCCGGCAGTGCGGCGTCTACCTCGTCAGCCGGGGCGACAGGCCGGTCACCGTCACGTTCTCCCCCACCGCCGAGGGAGCCGAGCCCGTGACGTGGAAGGTCTCCTGACGCCTGGAGCCGGGCGTTCGTCATCAGGACGTGGCAGGCCCCAGCGCGGCACGTACGACCGCCGTGGTCCGCTCGACGGCTTCGCGGTCGGCGGGTGACAGGGGCACGGCGGCCCTGACCTCGGCGGCGCGGCCGAGCAGCCGGGCGGCGGCGCGGTGATCCCCCAGGTGCGCGAGCGTCCCGGCCCGGCCCTCCAGGGCCCGGGCGAGCGTTCGCGGGTCGCCGCCGGCCCGCGCGGCGCGGCACGCCTGGTCGTGCAGCGCGAGGGCGTCCTCGGCGTGCCCGCGCGCGTGGGTCGTGAGGGCGAGCTCCGTCATGGCCGCCGCCGCGATGCCCGGCTCGTGGCCGTGCCGCCGGTGTCGTTCGAGCACCGCGCGCAGGTGCTCGTCGGCGGCTTCGAGGCGGCCGGCCAGGCGGGCGACCCGGCCCAGCCCGATCAGGGCGTACGTCTCGGCCAGCCTGACCGACTCGCGGGCCGCCAGCCGCCTGGCCCGTTCGTAGAGCCGGCCGGCCTGTTCGTGCTCGCCCGTGGACAGGTGGACGTCGGCCAGCCCGCACAGCTTGAACGGGATCTCGGCGGCCAGACCGAGCCGCTCGGCGATGCCGAGGCTGCGCTCGTACAGGCCGGCGGCCCGCCGGTAGTGCCCGGTGGCCTCGGCCGCCGCGGCCAGGCTCTCGACGGCCAGCATCTGCCCCCAGGGGTCGCCGAGCCGGTCGAAGGCCGCCAGGCTGAGCCGCGCCTCGCCTTCGGCGGCGGCGCTCCGTCCACGGGCCAGGTGGTGCCAGGCCAGCGTGTTGCGGGCCGCGGCGGCGCCCCACTCGTCGCCGCGGGCCTCGAACGCGGCCAGCGCCCGCCGGGTCAGCCGCTCGCTCCCGGGCAGGTCACCGCTCCCGAACAGGCTGGAGCCGAGCACCCACAGCGCCATCGGCTCGTCGGTGGGCGGCGGGTCACCGATCGTCGTCGCGGCGTCGTGGCCGGTCATCACCGACAGGGCGGCGTGCCAGGCCCTGCCGGTCCCGGTGGAGGCGAGCGGCAGCGCGTGGGTGAAGGCGCGGTGCGCCTCTTCCAGCCGGCCCCGGAGCATCCAGTACCAGGCGAGCGCGGTGGCCAGCCGCAGTGCCGCCGCGCCGTCGCCGCTCTGGACCGCGTCGTCGAGCACGCCCCGCAGGTTGACGGTCTCGGCGTCCAGCAGCGCCAGCCATCGCTCCTGGTCGGGGCCGCGTACGTGCGCGTCGGCGCGTTCGGCGAGCTCGGTGTAGTAGGCGGCGTGACGGGTGCGGGCGGCGGCCAGGTCGCCGGACTCGGTGAGCCGTTCGACGCAGTAGGCGGCGACCGAGTCCGCCAGCCGGTAGCGGTGGCCGGCCACGACCAGCAGTGACCGGTCCACCAGCCTGGCCAGCACGTCCATCACCTCCTCACCGGCGATGCCGCCGGTCGCGCACACCGCCTCGGCCGCGTCGAGGGTGCAGCCGCCGGGATGCAGGGCGAGCCGGCACAGCGCGACCCGTTCGGGTTCGGTCAGCAGCTCCCAGCTCCAGTCGATCACCGCGCGGAGGGTCCGCTGCCGCGCGGGCGCGTCGCGCCGCCCCTGGGTCAGCAGCCGGAAGCGGCTGTCGAGCCGCCGGGCGACCTCCGCCACGCCGAGCGACCGGACGCGGGCGGCGGCCAGCTCCAGCGCCAGCGGGAGGCCGTCCAGTCGGCGGCAGATCGCGGCGGCGGCCGGGGCGGTGGTCTCGTCCAGGACGAACCCGCCGGCGGCCGCGGCACGGGCGGCGAACAGCCGCACCGCGTCGGCGGCGGCGATGCCGGCGAGGGGTGCGTCCCGCTCCGGCACGGCCAGCGGGGCCACCACGTGCAGCCGCTCGCCGGAGAGGCCCAGCGGCTCCCGGCCGGTGGCCAGGACGCGCAGCCCGGGCGCGCCGGCCAGCAGCCGCCCGGCGATCTCGGCGACCGGTTCGACCACATGCTCGCAGTTGTCGAGCACCAGCAGCGTCCGGCGCTCGCGTACGGCCGTGACGATCCGGTCCGCGGGCGGGACGGGCTGCCCACGCGAACCGGGACCCGTGGCCCCGGTGAGCCCGAGCGTGGTGGCGATGAGGGTGGCCACGTCGGCGGGCGCGGGCGGCGCGCCGGTGTGCGCGGGATGGTCCAGCGCCGCGAGCTCGACCAGGTGGACCCCGCCGGGGAAGGCCGCGGCCAGCCGGTCGGCGACGGCGACCGCCAGCCGCGTCTTGCCCACGCCGCCCGGCCCGGTGAGGGTCACCAGCCGGCCGGCGTGGACGAGCTCCGCGACCCGCGTGATCTCCTCGTCCCTGCCGATCAGCTCGGTGAGCGGAACCGGCAGCTCCGTGCGGGGTCGGGCCGGCTCGAGCATGGCGTCCTGGCGGAGGATCGCCTGGTGGACGGCGGCCACGGCGGGTGACGGGTCGACGCCGAGCTCGCCGGCGAGCCGTACGCGCAGGTCGTGGTAGTCGGCCAGGGCCTCCCCCTGCCGCCCGGCCTGGTAGAGCGCGCGCATGTGGCAGGCGCGCAGCCGCTCGCGCAGCGGGTGCCGCCGGACCTGCTCGGCCAGCTCGTCCAGGACTTCCGCGGGCCGGCCCAGCTCCAGTTCGGCCTCGGCGCGCTCCTCGATCGCGGTCAGCCGCTGCTCGGCGAGCTGGGCGATCGCGCCCTGCAGGCACGGCTCGGCGGAGAAGCCGGCGTACGGCTCGCCCCGCCACAGCTCCAGCGCGTCCGCCAGCAGCGCCGCCCTGGCCTGCGGGTCCGCGCCCGCTCGCGCCCGCGCGGCCAGCGCCGCGAACGCGCGGGCGTCGACCGCGCCGGCGGCGGCCCGCAGCGCGTAGCCGCCGGCGCGCCACTCCACCAGGTCCCGGCCGCCCGGCTCGGCGCTCTCGAGTGCCCGCCGCAACTGCGCCACCTTCGTACGCAGCACCGCGGCGGGGTCCTTGGGCTGTGCGGGGCCCCACAGGTGCTCGGCGAGCGCGTCCACCGGCACCGGCCGGCCGTCGTGGCTCAGCAGGATCGCCAGCAGCAGCCGCACCTTCGACTCCGGCACCTTGACCGGCACGTCGTCGTCGGTCCGCACCTCCAGCGGGCCGAGCACCCCAAACCGCATACCGACACGCTAGCCGCCACGGCCGGAACCCGTTCAGAACTGGATCACAACCGGCCTCCTGCACCGTGGCGGCATGCTGACACACGCACAACCCTCCGCGCGGGCCGGCACGCGCGCCTGGATCGGGCTGGCCGTGCTCGCGCTGCCGACGATCCTGCTCGCGCTCGACATGACCGTCCTCTACATGGCCCTCCCCCAGCTCGGCGCGGACCTGGGCGCCACCGGCACCGAGCTGCTGTGGATCACCGACATCTACGGCTTCATGATCGCCGGCGTGCTGATCACGATGGGCACGCTGGGCGACCGGGTCGGCCGGCGGCGGCTGCTGCTCATCGGCGCGACCGCGTTCCTCGGCGCCTCCGTGCTCGCCGCCCTGTCGACCAGCCCGGAGATGCTGATCGTGGCCCGCGCGCTGCTCGGTCTCGCCGGCGCGACCCTCACCCCCTCCACGCTGTCGCTCATCACGAACATGTTCCCCGATCCCCGGCAGCGGTCCATGGCCATCGCGATCTGGCTGATGTCGTTCTCCCTCGGCGGTGCGATCGGGCCCGCGGTCGGCGGCGCCCTGCTGGAGCGGTTCTGGTGGGGGTCGGTCTTCCTGCTGGGCGTCCCGGTGATGCTGTTGCTGCTGGTCTGCGGGCCCTGGCTGCTGCCGGAGTACCGCGATCCCTCGGCCGGGCGGCTGGACCTGATCAGCGCCGCGCTGTCCCTGGCCGCGATCCTGCCGGTCGTCCACGGCGTCAAGCAGATCGCCAAGGACGGGCCGCAGGTCGTACCCCTGCTGTTCGTGGCGGCGGGCGCGGCCGTCGGCGTGGTGTTCGTCCGCCGCCAGAGATCGCTCGCCAGCCCGCTGCTGGATCTGCGGCTCTTCGCCGACCGCCGCTTCACCGGCGCGCTGACGAGCATGCTGCTGGGCATGGTGACGCTGTACGCGTTCACGTTCTACTTCACGCAGTACCTGCAGCTCGTCGAGGGCCTGTCACCGTTCACGGCGGGGCTGTGGTTCATCCCGCTGGCCGCCGCCACCATCCTGGGGTCGATGGCCGCGCCACTGATCGCGCGCCGGCATCCGCCCGCCCGCGTGATCGCGGCCGGGCTCGTGCTCGCCGCGGCCGGCTACGGCTCGCTCGCCTTCCTCGGCGTGCAGTCCGGCCTGGCGCTGCTCGTCACCGGCGGAGTCGTCGTCGCGATCGGCATCAACCCGCTGCTCGTGCTCAGCACGGATCTGATCGTCGGCTCGGTGCCCCCGCAGCGGGCCGGGTCGGCCTCCGCGATGCAGGAGACCTGCGGCGAGCTCGGCGCCTCCCTGGGCATCGCCGTCTTCGGCACCCTCGGCGCCGCCGTCTACAGCGCGCGGATCACGCTGCCGGAGGGCCTGCCGCACGCGGCGGCGACGGCGGCTCGCGACAGCTTCGCCACCGCCGCCGCCCTCGCCCAGGACCTGCCGGGCCCGCTCGGCACGAACCTGATCGTCTCCGCCCGGGAGGCGTTCGTGGCGGGCATGACCGTGGTGACCGTCATCAGCGCCGCCGTCCTGCTGGGCATCGCCGGGCTCGTGCTGGTCACCCTCCGCCGGGTACGCCCCCACAGCGCCGAAGGCGACTAGAAGCCTCCGATGCGGGTGCGCGCCGCCGGGACCGCGCCGCCGATCGCCGTGGCGAGCACGGCTCCGAGGACGCTCACGCCGGCCAGGGTCAGCCAGATCGCCGCCGCCCCGGCGGACAGCAGTCCGGCGAGCGCGGCCGGGGCGAGCGCTCCCGCGACGGTCACGGCGAGCTGGTGGAGGGCCAGGTACCGGCCGCGGAGAGCGTCCGGGGCGCTCTCCGCGGCGACGGTCGACGTGACGGGGCCGCCGAGGAGCTCACCGAAGGTGTAACCGGCCGCGCCGAGCAGCACGAGGCCGACGGCGAGGGCGAGCGCGTCCACGTGGCCGGCGGTGAGGAACAGCAGGTAGCCGGCCGCGAAGCAGGCGTGTCCGGCGGCGAGGACGCGGCTGCGGATCCGCCCGCGCAGCCACCGGAGGACGAGTCCTTGCCCGAAGCCGACCATCAGCGTGTTGAGCGTGAAGACCGTGCCGGCGGTCCAGCCGGGCAGGTCCAGCACGTCCACGGCGTAGACCGGGATCGCGATGTTGAGGGCGAACAGGGAGATCGCGAAGCACAGCTGATGCGCGACCAGCGCCAGGTACCGCCGGTCCCGGATCACCCGCCCCCAGCCTCCGGCGGCGTCCTGACGCGCCTCGGGACGGACGTCCGGCACGGCGCGCGTCAGGACGTAGGCGAGAACGTAGGAGGAGGCGTTGACGATCACGATCCCGGCGTAGACGCCTGGAGTGCCGACGCCGACCGCGACGGCGGACAGGAGGCCGCCGAGCGCGTAGCCGAGGTTGCGCACCGACCCGAGGAGACCGAACCAGCGCTCCCGCCGGCCGGGCTCGGCCAGCGCCGTGATGGTGACGCCGTAGCAGCTGAAGGACACCGCCCGCCCGGCGCTGTTCAACCAGGCGCAGACGACGATCTGCCAGGGCTGGTCCACGGCCAGATATCCGGCGAAGCCGAGCGCCTGGGCCAGGTTCGCCGCCTGCAGGACCGGCTTGGCGCCGTAGCGGTCGACCAGCCCTCCGGCCAGCGGGCCCGCCGGGAGCGCCAGCAGTCCCGCCGTCGTCAGCGCCGCGCCCGCCTGTACCAGCGTCAGCGGCGTCGTGGCCAGGAAGTACAGCATCGAGACGGGGACGAAGACACCGGTGCCGATCGAGTCGATGGTGATCGCTGCGAGGAAGCGGCGGTGCCGGGCTGCCGGTGGCCGGGCCGTGTGATCGGGATGGGACACAACCCGGGACGGTATAGATTCTATACCGGTATCTACAACGCTACCGGGAGCCGCGCATGGCCAAGGCCTACGACATCATGGCCGCGACCTGCCCCAGTCGCACCGTTCTGCACCGGATCGGGGCGCGCTGGACGGTGTTCATCGTCAACGCGCTGGACAACAGGCCGATGCGCTTCACCGAGCTCAAGGCGCACATCCGCGGCATCACCCCGAAGGCGCTCACCGAGACGCTCCGCGCGATGGAGTACGACGGCCTGATCTCCCGCACGGAGATCCCCGCGAATCCCCCGCATGTCGAGTACGCCCTCACCGACCTCGGCCGGTCCCTGCTGATCCCCCTGCGCGCCATCCGGGAATGGGCCGAGACCCACGTCCCCGACATCGAACGCGCCCGCGCCCAGGCCCTGGCCCCGTCCCCGTCCGCCCCGACGCGCCGGTAGCGGTCACGCGCCTGCGGCGGTGTCCAGGAATTCCCGTACGGTGGCGGCGAAGGCGGCCGGGGCGTCGTCGTGGACCCAGTGGCCGCAGCCGGCGAGTTCGCGCAGCACGGTGCCCGGACGGCGCTCGGCCATCTGCCGGGCCATCGCGGTGGGCAGGACGAAGCTGTCCAGGCCGTGGATCAGCAGGGCCGGGCAGGCGGAGCCGAGCCAGCCGGGCCACCAGTCGCCGATCAGGGCCTCCTGCGAGGCCATCATGTCGTCGCAGTCGAACAGCAGCCCCCACCCGTCGGGGTGTTCGACGGCGCTCTCCAGGAAGTAGCTCGCGTCCGGGATGCCCTGGGCCTCGATGGCGCGGCGCAGGGCGTCCAGGGTGGGGGCGCGGCGGGGCCAGCCGGTCACGTCGAGGACGGGATGCGGGATCTCGGGCCGCCGGTTGAGCGCGCCCGCCTCCTCCACGATCAGGGCCCGTACGAGCCCGGGGTGGCGGGCGGCGAGCCGGAAGGCGGTGACGCCGCCCATCGAGTGGCCGAGCACGACGACCGGCCCCAGGCCGAGCCCGCGCAGGAACGCTGCGGCGTCGGCCACGTAGGCGTCCTGGCTGAAGTCGCCGTCGCCGCGATCGCTGTGGCCGTGGCCGCGCTGCTCCAGGGCGATCAAGCGGTAGCGGGGCGCCAGGGCGGCGGCCAGCGGCGCGAAGTTGCGGCCCCGGCCGAAGTGCCCGTGCAGGGCGAGCACCACCGGCGCCCCGCCCTCGGGCCCACCACCACGGGCGCCGCCGGTCGCGGGGTGGGAGTCGAACCAGGCCAGGCGGAGGCCGCGGACGGTGGTGAAGTGCTCGGTCATCCTGTTCATGAGCCGTGGTGTCCTTTCGTGGCTGGGAGATCGCGTAGGAAGAGGGCGGTCAGGGCGCCGACGGCCGCCGCGAGGATCGCGGTGATGGTGGCGGCCTGGGCGAAGGCGTCGGTGAACGCGCCGGTCGCCGCGGCGGCCAGCCGGACGCCGTCCGCCCCGCCCAGGTCGCGGGCCGCCTCGAGGGCGCCGGAGATCGACACGGCCTGATGCGCGGGCAGCCGCGCGGTCACGTGGGGGGCGGCCAGGTGGGCGGCGGCCAGGCCACCGAGTACGGCCACGCCCAGGCTCCCGCCCACCTTGAACGCCGTCTCGTTCACGGCCGCGGCCGACCCGGCACGATGTGCGGGGGCCGAGCCCAGCATGGCGGTGGCGCAGGCGTTCACGGTGACGGCGTTGCCGGCGGCCAGCACGGCCAGGCCCGCGATCACGGCGGCGTACTGGCCGGATCGGATCCCGGCCGCCATCAGCGCCGCGCCGCCCGCCAGCACCAGCAGCCCGGCCGCCGCCGTGGACCGTACACCACGCCGTGCGACCACCCTGGCCACCAGCGGCGCCACCCCGAGCTGCGCCACCGCGACCGGCAGCAGGAGCAGCGCCGCCCGGGACGGGGAGTGCCCGCGTACGTCCTGCAGGTACTGGGTGATCAGGAACAGCACGCCCATCAGCACGAAGAACCCGGTCGCGGCGGCGAGCGCGGCCGGCCAGAACGAGCGGGCGCGCACCATGCCCAGGTCGAGCAGCGGATGCCGCGCCCGCCGCTGACGCACGGCGAACGCGGCCAGCAGCGCCACCGCCCCGGCCGCCTCCGCCAGGGCGACCGGCCCGAGCCACCCCCGGTGCGGGGCCTCGATCACCGTGTGCACCGTGGCCACGAACGCCCCCGACACCAGCAGCGCGCCGATCACGTCCAGCCGGCCGGTGGCGCCCCCGCGCGGCCGGGCGTCGGCCGGGACCACGTACGCGATGGCGAGGGCGGCGACCGCCAGGACGGCCACGTTGACCACGAACAGCGAACGCCAGCCGAAGCCCTCCACGAGCAGCCCGCCCGTCAGCGGCCCCAGCACCACGCCGAGGCTGGCGACGACACCCCAGGCGGCCAGCGCCCTGGGCAGCTCCCCGCGGGGGAAGACGGCCCGGACGATCGCCAGCGTGGCCGGGGTGATCATCGCATTGCCCACGCCCTGGAGCGCCCGGGTGACGATGAGCTGCTCCGGCGTCCGGGAGAGGGCGGCCAGGACCGAGGCCAGCGCGAACACGGCCACTCCCGCCAGCAGCACCCGCCGCCTGCCGATGCGGTCGGCCAGGGCGCCCATCGCGACCAGCAGCGACGCCAGGGTCAGGACGGCGGCTTCGGTGATCCACTGCAGTTGTGAGGTGGTGGCGCGCAGGTCCACCGCGATGGACGGCAGCGCGATCGTCACCGCCATCACGCTGACGCTCATGACCAGGAGCGCCGCGCACAGCGCCACCAGGATCTCCCGCCGCCGAGGATGCCCGCAATCCCCTGGCGGACGGCAGGGTCCCGGCGCGGGTGGGGGCATGGGGCACCTCCGAGGGGGCGGTCGACGGCGAGGAGCCGTTAGCATAACGACCGTCATGTTAATTGAGCAAAACAGTCGTCATGCGAATAGACTGGGCGCCTGCCCAGCGAAAGGAAGGCGGACGTGGCCAGGCCCCGCGATCCACAGCGCCGCGAGGAGCTGCTCGACGCGATCGTCGGCTACCTGGCCGAGCACGGCATCGCCCAGCTCTCCCTGCGCCCGCTGGCCAAGGCGCTCGGCCACAGCACCTACGTGCTCACCCACCACTTCGCCGGCAAGGACGAGCTGATCAGCGCCATCCTCGCCCACCTCGACGAACGCCAGAGAGGACGCGTGGGCGCCCTGCCCGGCCCCGGGACCAGCGGCGGCCCGGGCCTGGGAGACGTGGTGCGCGCCTCGTGGGCCTGGCACCTGCGCGAGGACCTGCCGATGGTCCGGCTGCTGCACGAGATCGAGGGCCTCTCGGCCGCGGGCCGCCTGTCCGGCCCGTACGTGCCCAAAATGCTCGGCGACCGCGCCGAGTTCGTGGCCGACGTGCTGCGCGCGCACGGCGTGCCCGAGGAGGCCGCGCTGCGCAAGGCCACCCTGCTCAACGCCGCCTACGCCGGCCTGCAGATCGACTACCTGACGACCGGCGACAAGGACCGGGTCGAGGCGGCGCTGGACGAGCTGGCCGACACCGCCGACTCCTGGACCCGCCCGCAGTAGACCGCCCGCGCTGCTCGAGTTGCCCGGGTGCTTGGCGAGCGGCTCTCCGCCTTCGCGAAAACCCGTTGGCGGACCGCGGCGGCCGCTGCTAGCTTTCTGGAGGCCGTGCGAGAGCAACGAGGAGGTGGTACCCGTGGACACCGTATCGACATGGGTGCTCCCCTCCGGGGTCACGGCCGGGCGATAGGTCGTCCGGGAGCGCCGTTCAAGAGCACTCCCGAAGGGCACGACCATGCGATTCACCTCTGAGCAGCGCCTCGACGACGGCGTCGTCGAACGCGCGTTCACCCTCGATGAGATCCCCGGCTTCCTGTGGACGCCCCCGTCCGCACCCGCACCGGTCCCGCTGATCCTGCTCGGCCATCCCCCGCTCGGACTGGACAGGATGTACCCCCGGCTGGTGGCGCGGGCCCGGAGCGCCGTGGCGGACGGCTTCGCCGCCGCCGCCATCGAACTTCCCGGGAGCGGTGACCGGCCCCGCCTGGCCGGCGCCGAGCAGGCCCGCGCCGACCTGCGCCGGGCCATGGAGGCCGGCGAGCCGGTCAGCGACGAGATCATCGACGCCCTCGTCCTCCCGCTCGTCGACAGGGCGGTCCCGGAATGGCAGGCCGCCCTGGACGCCCTCCTGTCGCTGCCCGGGATCGGCGGCCCCGTCGGATACTCGGGGGGCGTGATCTCCATCGGCATCCGGCTTGCGGTGGTCGAGCCACGCATCGTGGCCGCCGGCCTCTTCGCCGGGAGTTTCGTGCCGCGCACCATGTTCGAGGAGGCCCGGCAGGTCACCATTCCGCTGCATGTCCTGCTGCAGTGGGATGACGAAGGGAACGACAGGCAGGCGGCCCTGGACCTGTTCGACGCCTTCGGCTCCAAGGAGAAGACGCTGTACGCCAACATGGGCGGGCACACCGGCGTCCCGCAGTTCGCCGGGGATGACGCGGCCGGGTTCTTCGCCCGGCACCTGCGCTGATCGAGGACGAGCTCCGGCCCTCCTCGACAGCGTGGGCAGGCAAGACGCACCACCGCCCCGGCCGGCCCACCACCGGCCGGTCGGGGCGCCGCCCGGCCACCACCGCCTCCATCAGCCGGGCCGCCCACATCACGGAAGGCCACGAGCACGGCCCTCGGCGTCAAGAGCTCCGTCGAGCTGGGCGACCTACCCGGCGATCAGCAGCTCGCCCGGTGGAAGGCGTTGTAGAGGGCGTTCCCGGGGACGCACGACGGCGTCCCCGGGGCGCTCTGGTCGATCGGGTGGGTGAACCACCAGGTCATGCCGAGGGCGAGGAGCACGGCGGCGAGGGTGACGGCCGCGGCCGTCGGACGGTTCCGGCGCCAGGCCGGTCCCGACAGAGCGACGGCAGCCATGACCAGGGCCACCGCGGCAGCGGCTCCGGCGGCGATCTCCAGCAGGCCGCCGACGTCGGACGGCGGTTCGCCAACGGTGAGGGTGTTGGACAGGATCTCCCCGGCCAGGTACACCCACTCGGAGACGATCAGCAGAGTGACGACGGCGGTGCGCAGCCGGGTGGCGGGCAGCTGCGGCCACAGGGCGATCAGGGCCGCCATCGCCCCCAGCATGACCAGCAGCGTCGAGCCGGCGAGCATCGGATCCAGCCAGTCGGTGATCGGCATGCGCCCGTCCCGGGCCCTGACCGCGGTGAAGCCGAACCAGGCCGCGGCGAAGACCAGGCCCAGGATCAGCGAGTATCCGAGCACGCGCGGCGGGCGCACGGCGGCGCTGACGAGGGGGGAAACACTCACAGGCTCTCCAACAATAGTGAGGTGCGCACGCACCTCATTTCATCTCCAGTACTGTGGTGCGCACTCACCACACTTGTCAACCTGGAGAGATCCCCCATGGCTCCACCCGCACGACAGCGCATCCTCGACGCCGCCGCCCGGCTCCTGCGCGAACGCGGCCTGGCCAGGCTCACCACCCGCGAGATCGCCCACGCCGCGGACGCCGCCGAGGGCAGCATCACCAAGAACTTCGGCGGCAAGATCGGCCTGCTGATCGCACTGCTGTCACAGGAACTCCCGGAACTGCGGGCCTGGCAGGCCGCCGCCACCCCGCCCGGGCAGCGGCCGATGCGTACCGTGCTCATCGATCTGCTGGAGCGCGGCATCGCCTTCTACGCGGCGTCGCTGCCGCTGGTGGCCGGAGCCGCCGCCGACCAGGAGCTGTTCGCCGCCTACCAGGCGACCAACCGCGAGAACGGCACCGGCCCCCACTTGGCGCTCGACCAGGTGGCCCACTACCTGGCCGAATGCCAGAAGGCCGGCGAGCTGCCGCATGGCGTCGAGCCGTACACACTCGCCCTCACCCTGTGCGGCACCGCGCAGTTCGAGGCGTACACCGCATACGTCTCGGGGCCCGCCGCACTCCCGGGCGAACGCGCGGACCGGCTGGCCGCCACCGCCGACCTGATCCTCGGCCGGCCGGGAGCCTGACCAGGAGCGCCGCAGCCGTGACACACCGGATGTCACACCGCCGCCCAAGGGGACGGCAGGACCGTCAGGTGAGGTCGAGCACCGCCTTGCCGTGCAGCCGGCGCTCCAGGAGAGCCCCCACCGCCTCGGACGCGTCGTTCCAGCCGCCGCGCCACGTGATCTCGGGGCTCAGCACTCCGTCCGCGACCTGCTGGGCCAGCCAGGTCAGATCCCGGTCCAGCCCGTCACAGAACAGCAGCATGAACGTGACGATCGAGCGATCGTCCCGGCCCGGCCCGCTGAACAGGGCGCCGAACGGGAAGTTCTCGCCCTCACCCGCGGAGTGCCCGACCGCCACCAGCGTGCCCCCCTCACCGAGCTGATCGAACGCCTCCACGAGTTGCGCGCCGCCCACCATGTCGAGCACGCCGTCGAGCCCGCCGCCGGCCTGGGCGGGACCGGCCACCACCTCGTGCGCGCCCAGAGCGCGCAGCGCCTCGCCGTGCCTGGCGGGATCACCGGTGGAGGCGATCACGTGCGCGCCGCCGAGCCGGGCGAGCTGGACGGCGTAGCGGCCGACGCCTCCGGTGGCGCCGGTGACGAGGACCCTGCGCCCCAGGAGGGGCCCGGTCCGGTGGAGCGCGCGCAGCGCGGTGCCGGCCGCGACCGGGATGGTGCTGAGCGCGCCCGGCTCCGCGCGCTCGGGCGCCACGCCGATCCAGTCGGTACGCACGGCGCGCACCTCGGCCCAGCCGCCACCCTCGTCGAGGGTCACGACGGGGGTCCCCACGGCCGGACCCGACCCGTCCGCCGCCGCCTGGACGACGACTCCGGCGGCGTCCCAGCCGAGCACCGTCCCCTCGGCGGCTGTCTCGATGCCGTGGCTGGCCTCACCGTAGTTGAACGAGGTGGCCGTGACCCGGACCAGTGCCTGGTTCGCCGCGGGCACAGGCTCGGGCACTTCCCCCACTCGCAGGCCACCGGGGGCGGAACGATCGACGATCAGAGCGCGCATGGCGATCCCTTCATGAGACATCAGCTCAAAGTGCTACTCAGGAGCATAAGCCTATCGAGGGCGTTCGCGCTCCCATTACACTTGAACGATGACCGTCGACACCGCCTCCCCCTCCGCGCCGGAAACGCTCTCCCTGCGGGAACGCAAGAAGCTCCGGACCAGAACCGCGCTCGTCGACACGGCCCTCGCCCTCTTCACCGAGCGGGGCTTCGACGGCGTGACCCTCGACGAGCTGTGCGACGCCGTCGAGGTCTCCAAACGCACCTTCTTCCGGAACTTCGCCAGCAAGGAACAGGTCGCCTCCGCCCCGCTGGAGGCACTGTGGGACGGCCTGCGGGACGACGTCGAGCGCCTGCCCTTCGGCCACGCGCCCGTCCTGGAGATGCTGCAGGAGGCGCTGCTCGCGGCACTCGAACGCCTCGACGACGGCGGCGCCTGGGTGACCCGCGTACGTCAGAGCCGGGAACTGGCCGAGCGCACGCCGTCGATCACCGCGTACGGGCTCCAGTACTGCGACCGCACCAGCGCCGCCGTCGAGGCGACCTTGCAGCGCAAACTGGGCCTGGACCCTGCCGACCCACGGCCGAGGCTGGCCTTGGACCTGGTGGTCGCGTCCTTCCACGCCGCCCTGCGGACCTGGACCGCCAAACCCGGGACGCCCACCCACGCGGCGCTCGCGGCCGAACTGCGATCCGTCTTCGCGGTCCTCCCCGGCGCACTCACCTTCACCACGGCCTGAACGAGCTGCGCGCAGAGGTCACGCGCGCGCCGACGGACCGCGGAGTCCGCCGGCACACGTGGATCTACACCGCAGCAATGCCCTCAGTACCAGCGCTGGTAGTCGTTCGGGCTGCTCAGATCGCACTTCCACAGCCCGACCGGACTGCCGCTCCCCTTCCAGCGCGACGAGTACCCGTCCAGGCAGGCGTACTGCGGGCTCACCGGAGAGGCCAGCGCGAGGCTGGAACCGTTGGTGTAGAGCCTGAAGGTCTGGCCGTGCGCGCCGCCGTCCTTGCAGTCGTAGACGTTGAACTGCCAGCCAAGCTGGTCATTGGACGAGGAAGGATAGTCGAGGCAGCGTCCGGACGCGTGGTTGACGAGCTCCCACCCGTAATAGGCCGTCGAACTGTAGTACCGCCACCGCCACTGCTCGGTGGCGCCGCCGTTGCACCACCAGAAACCGACCGGGGAATTGTTCGCCCCGTTGCCGCTGGCGAAGTTGTCCAGGCAATAGCTGTCGCCGTAAGCGCGTACGTGGAAGAAGAACGGCGCGGAATCATAGACCGTGACTCCGCCGGCCAGCCTCTGCCCGCCGATCCCGTCCACCGCGTTCTTCTTGACCTGCTCGTACGCCTCGACCGCCGAGACAGTGGGAGGCTCCGCGGCCCAGACAGGAGCCACCCCGAGCGAGGCGAGGACCGAGATTCCCGCGATGACGATGAACAAGGACCGGATGCCGCGCCGTTCCCGGTTGCGTCTTCTCACGAATGTGCCCTTCTCTGGAAGGTGTGGGCCCTCAGAGTGAGGCATCAATTCCTGCACGGCTTGTACGAACGAGTCGATTCGCGCAACCGGAGACCATCCGGCAGCGAGGCGCACATGATGACGATCAGTGGGCCTCTTTCTCAGCTGACGTCCGGTACTCCAAACCGCTCCCGGCCGCTGGGGGGTTGTTGCTTTGTTTGTAGGTTGTTGTGAACTATCCCGACCCCTTTACACTGTAGATTCACGCGGCCACACGATCTCGGTCAGCCGCTGGCTCCCATCGGCGGTCAGAACACCATCGTGAGCAGGTCGGCGAACAGCTCCTGTTCGTCGACCTCGAGCCCGCGGCCGGTGAACCAGGTGGCCATGTTGTGGCAGTCGCGCATCAGGAAGTCCATGCCCTTCGGGTTGCCGACGATGTCGACGACCTGGGGCAGGTCGATCAGCACGATCCGCTCGGCCTGCGCGAGGACGTTGTACGGCGAAAGGTCGCCGTGCGCGAGGCCCGCGCGGGCCAGTTCACGCATGCCGTTGCGGAGCTGCTCGAAATACACGCCGAGCAGCTCCTTCGACGGCCGGACATGGGCCAGCCGGGGCGCGGCACCGCCCTCGCCGTCGTCGATGAACTCCATCAGCAGCTCGGTCCCGTCCACCTGCACGGGATACGGCACCGGGACGCCGGCCTTCCACAAGCGGTTGAGGGCGTCCCATTCGGCGTACGCCCACTGGCCGGCCGCGACGCCGCGGCCGTGCGTGGTCTTCTTCGCCATCGCCCGGCCGTCGCGGCTGTTGCGGGTGCGGCGGCCTTCGACGTACGACGTACTGCGGTGGAAGGCCCGGTGCTCGTCGGTGCGGTACCTTTTCGCGGCCAGCAGCGAGGACTTCGCCGGGTTGTCGCCGATGGCTTCGACGGCCCGTTCGAGCAGGAAGACGTCGGCTTCCTTGCCGGTCTTGAGGATGCCGAGCTCGGTGTCGATCGCGGCCTGGTCCGTCACGACCCACGAGGGGCGTGGTTCGGGGCCGCGAGAGCCGCGCTCGACCTCCAGCCAGGTGGACCACCGCTGGTCCGGCCCCAGTTCCTCGTCGACGGCATGGAACGTGAAGGCGAAGGCCGCGGCCGGATCCGGCTGGGACTCGTCGCGGGCGGACTCGGAGAAGTAGAGGTCAGCGGCCTCGTACTCGGAAGACAACGGGTGTGCTCCTGAACGAAGAGGTGGGACTGATGCGGACATGCCGCAGCGCAGTGATGGCCATCCGTCAGCCCTCCTTCGTCCAGGCAGCGCTCTCCGCCGCTCGATCGCCCCAGCATGCCCCGCCGCTTTCCGGCCCCGCAACGTATTTACCGGAGCTGGGATCGCACAGCCGGGCCTCGTACGGCAGGCGACTACGTGAGGCTCGTCGCGGCGCGGGCCGCGTCGAGGGCGGCCACGACGCGGTCGAGGTCCGACGCCGTGGTGCGGTAGCTGGTCACGCAGAGCCTGATCGCGCTGCGGCCGTCGAGCCGGACCGGGCTCACCCACGCCTGGCCGCCGCGCACCACGTGACCGGCCACCTCCGCGTGCCATCTGCCGCTGCGCTCCTCCCCCGCCGCGTCCGCCTCGGGGTCCACCACGCACACCAGCGGGAGCGGGGTCTGGTTGATCCGCTGCCAGCCGCGCTCGGCCAGGCGCCGCGCGAGCAGGTCGCCGAGCCGTACGTCTCGCTCCAGTTGCTCGGCGACGGCCGGCAGCCCGGCCACGGCCAGGTGCAGGAACACCTTCAGCCCGATGAACCGCCGCGACCACTGCACGCTGGTGGTGTACGGGTCGTGGGTGCCGTCGACCTCGGCCGGCATGTAGCCGGTGCTGCACTGGAAGCTCGCGGCGAGCGCCGCCGGATGGCGGGTGAGGAAGACCCCGGCTCCCATCGGGGCGGACAGCCATTTGTGCGCGTCGACCGTGACGCTGTCGGCCCGTTCGATGCCGGCCAGCAGGGGCCGCAGCCGGTCGGACAGCGCGGCGGCGCCGCCCCACGCCGCGTCCACGTGGAAGTGCAGGCCCCATTCCGCGGCCAGGTCGGCGAGCGGGCCCAACGGGTCCAGCACTCCCGCGCCGGTCGTGCCCGCCGTGCCGACGATCATGAAGGGGATCCTGCCGCCGGCCACGTCCGCCGCGTACGCCTCGCGCAATCGGTCAAGGTCGATCCTGAGGGCGGCGTCCACCGGCACCAGGCGGACGGCGTCGCGGCCCAGCCCGGTCATGTGCGCGATCTTGAGCCAGGCGAGGTGGCTCTCCGCCGAGGCGTAGAACACCGGCCGGCCGGGCAGACCGAGCAGCCCGGCGCTGCCGTACTCGGGGAAACGGCGGGTGAGCGCGACGATGACGGCCGTGAGGTTCGCCTCGGCCCCGCCGACGGTGAAGCTCCCGTCGGTGTCCGAGGGCAGGCCCAGGCCGTTCGCCAGGAGGCGCAGCACGTGCCGCTCCATCTCGGTGGCGGCGGGCGCGTGGCTGTAGGCGGCGAGTTGCGGGTTCACTCCCGCGACGATCAGGTCCCCGGCCATGCCCCACCAGGTGGGCGACGGGTTGAACAGGCCGAAGTAGCGCGGGTGAGTGGTGTGCACGGTCCACTTCCGCAGCGCCGACATGACCGAGCCGAGCACCGCGTCGGCGGGCTTGGCCTCGGCGAAGTCGAAGCCGGCCAGCCAGTCACGGATGCGCTCGGTGTCCACGCTCGCCGGTGCCACCGGGCCGTGCACGACCTCGCCGGTGTGCCCCGCCACCAGGGCAGCGGTCTCCGCCAGCAGCCGTCCGCCCGCGTCGACGCCGAGATCGTACGGACCGGCGCCGTCCAGGTCGGCCCCCACCGGGGTCAGCTCGTCCGAACCGGTCTCAACCAGCGGGTCGTTCGACATCCTGCTCCTCTTTCACATGGCCCTTCACCACGGCATCGTGGGTCCCACCAGGATCGGAGCCCCGCCGCGCCTCCGCCAGCGATGAACGGGCCATAAACCGTGAACATCAAGCCACCTGCACCGCAACCGAGACCACGCCAGGATGCGAACGTCTGGAAGCAGAAGTCCTGGGAGGCGCAGCGTATAGAGGAACAAGGTGACCGGCCGGCCGGCCGGTGCGGGGCGGGGTCATCGTGATGGGCGCCCCGGAGGGCAACCAGCTCTGCCCGGACGGACCGCGTTCAGGCAGGAGGCCACGGCGAGGGCGGCGCGGCGGGTCAGCGCCGGGTCACCCGCGGCCCGTACGTCCACCAGCGCTCGCCCGCCGGTGACCCACGCGAACGTGCGCAGGTCGTCGGTGCCGGTGTCGGACCTCAGGTACGCCCCCTCCCCCAGCCGCTGGGCGCCCGGATCCGCGGCGAGGGTCGTACGGGCCAGCCGGGTCGCGTCCGCGTCCGTCGCGGCGACCCAGGAGACCGCCACCCGCACCACCGCACCCGCGTCATCGGGCGGGAGGAACTCGCACACGTTCGGCTTGGGCCAGCGGATCCCCAGATGCTCCACGGTGCCCGGAACCGGCACGTACCCGGGCAGCACCGCAGGGTCGAGCAGCGCGCACGCGTCAGGCCAGCGCTCCGGCGGCACCGCCAGCGGCGAGGATGCGCCCGGCCCGTCGCGGAAGGTGTAGGCCGTGACCCGGTCGCCGCCGGGGTGCTTCTCGAACACCAGCAGGTCGCGCGAGGTGCTGCCGACGATCCTGCTCGCGCGCTCGCTCACGGGCAGGGGCAGCACGTCACGAGCGCCGTCCGCCCGCGAGACGATCTCGATCATGCGGGGGGTGAGCTCGGTGTTCGTGGCGCCCATCGCGTGGCCGGCCGTCAGGTGGTCGATGTTCCCCAGATGTCCCTCGGCGGTGCCCGGCGACGTGCGCGGCCTGAGCGACCGGCGCCAGAGCACCCGCCCGTCGCGGGTGCGCGTCGCGGTCGTCTCCCGGCGTCCGTTCACGCTGCGGACCAGCAGGGTCAGCTCGGCGTCGTGGATCACGGTCGGCCCCCCGGCCTCCGGGAGCGTGATCGGCGACCGGGCCACCAGCCGGCCGTCCGCGTCCAGGACGGTGACGTGCCCGGGCTCCCTCGCGATGATCAGGCGGGTGGAGGAGACCGTGATCTGTACGAGTTCCTCGCCCGAGTCCCGGATGCGACGAGTCCAGGTGAGCCGTCCGGCGCGCGGGTCGACACCGTGCAGGGCCGGCGACCGGCCTCGGCAGTCCTGGACGATGACGGCGACCTCGGATTCGAGCAGGCGGAAGTGGGGGCACCCGTCGGGCCACGGCACCGTCCACGTGTCGCGGCCGGAGGCCGGGTCGAGGCCGTGCAAGCCGCCGCCCGACGCCCACACGATGCCGGTGGGGGTGATGGCTGTCCTGGTCAGGTAGTCGAGGATCGGCGCGTCCGCGGACGGGAGCAGCCGCGTCCACCGCGTCCGGCCGGTGACCGGGTCGACGACCGTGACCCTCTCCGCGGCCCCCTCGGAGATGCTCACCGCGAGCAGCTCTCCGACGAAGCCCATGTGGTCGTCCAGCGGGTGGTACGGCCGGGCGAGCGGAAAGGTCCTCAGGATCGCGCCCGTCTGCGCGTCGTGGACCCGGATCGCGGCCGGCCGCGTCGACGGCAGCGCCACCAGGGGCCGGCCGCCGACCGTGGCCACAGCCACGTCGAGGTTGATGCCGTGCACGCCGATCTCGCCCAGGTCGGCGCTCCAGGCGGCGGTGAACGCGGGACGCGCCTGCCGGGCGTTCCCGCTTCCGGCGGCGCAGGCGAGGACGAGCAGGGCGGCGATCAGCGCGCGGACGTGCATGCCCGCCCCGGCAGGAAGAGGCGGCAGGCGGCCCGCCCGGTGACGACCTTCAGCCCGGCGCCGGTGTTGCGGTAGACCGTCCTGTAAGCGGTGTAGGCCGTGGGGGCGCCGGTGACCCGGAAGGGCCGGCCGGCAGGGTCCTTCACGGTGATGGTCTCCGCCTTCCCGGTCCCCGCCGCGACGTACTCGACCTCCAGCACGAAGGTGTGGCTGTGCTCGCGCGCCCTGATCTCCAGGCCGAGCTCGGCCTGGTCACCTCGTTTCAGGGACAGGCTGTGGGGTCCGAAGTAGGGGCGGCCGGGCTCGCCCACCTGGGTGAAGTACGCGTCCCGCGCGTCGAGGGAGACGGTGAGCTGCGGGTTCCCCGGCCCGCCTTGCCGTGGGTGCTCGACGAAGGCGCCGGTGACGATCGGCTGCCTGGGGGCGACCTCCTTGACCCGCACATCGGTGACGCGGACGAGGTCACGCTGGGACTCGAAGACCACCCGCATCTCCTTCTCCCCCACCCACGCGCCCTTCAGGGTGGCCACCACGTCGTCGAACGCCCGGTCGCCGAAGCGCCCGCTCAGGAACACCGCGCGGTCACGGGGCGCGGTGGGCCGGGAGGCGACGGCCAGGTCCTGTTCGGCACCGGTGCCGGGCAGGACGGTGACCAGCAGCGGTGGTCTGGCCGCGCTCACCAGGTCGGCCGGCCGCAGCAAGAGGCTGAACGCGTCGGTCAGCCAGGCGGTGACGACCGCGGTGAGCAGCGCGCCGATCCACAGCATCACCTTGGCGAGTTTCCCCGGCCCCTTGTCGTCGCTCTCCGGCACGAGAACGGCCTCCTCGCGGGTCGGCTGTCTGTGCGGACAAGGTAACGCGCCGGCAACGGTTCTGGCGGCCGATCCCGCACACCATTCGGCGTCGCGGGGTGTCGGAGCTGTCAATTCCGAGAGTCGTCCCCGTTCCGGGCGTCGTGGTCTTCGGCCTGCCGTGTTGTCTCATGCGCCGCCAATGTGTCGATCAGGTTCTGCATCTGCGCTTCCTGCATCATCAGATCCCATAAGCGGCTTTCTCCGTGATATGTCACAGCTCTGGTTCGTACGTGCGGCTCGGCCGGATGACGGGACGTGGACGGACAGGTAGGCGTCACCGCTCCGGCATATCACTCTCCGAGACTGAT
This sequence comes from Nonomuraea sp. NPDC003214, assembly GCF_053590035.1. Classification (NCBI taxonomy): domain Bacteria; kingdom Bacillati; phylum Actinomycetota; class Actinomycetes; order Streptosporangiales; family Streptosporangiaceae; genus Nonomuraea; species Nonomuraea sp. NPDC003214. The sequence goes on from NZ_JBSFSX010000011.1 coordinate 88,164, forward strand.
CCACTACTTTCGGTATGCGTTTTTCCCGTCCGCCACCGGCGTCCTGCCTTGGCGTAACCCCCCGATGGAGGAATCCTCATGCCCGTCAGTCCCCTCGCCCGCCTGCTGGCCACGTCCGCGGTCGCCACGGTGGCCCTGACCTTCACCGTCACCACCGCCCCGGCCGCCTCGGCCGCACCCCGCCAGGTGTGCCTGGACGCCACCAACAGCCGGGCCGACAACACCAACGTCCGCCTCTGGACCTGCCTCAACCACCCCAACCAGAAGTGGGTCATCCGGGGCGGCCAGATCAAGGTCGAGGACACCGTCGGCACCGGACGCGAAGTCTGCCTCGACGCCACCAACAGCCGCGCCGACAACACCAACGTCCGCCTCTGGACCTGCCTCAACCACCCCAACCAGAAGTGGGTCGTCCAGAACGGCCAGATCAAGGTCGAGGACACCGTCGGCACCGGACGCGAAGTCTGCCTCGACGCCACCAACAGCCGCGCCGACAACACCAACGTCCGCCTCTGGACCTGCCTCAACCACCCCAACCAGAAGTGGGTCATCCAGAACGGCCAGATCAAGGTCGAAGACACTCTGACCTGACCCGCGGCTCACCGGCCGTGACACGGACGCGGACCTCGCCGGCCGTTCAGAGGAATCGCGAGGCGCCGGTGGCGGCCAGGCTTCTCGCGACGGTGTCGGCGTAGGAGTCGGCCCGGCCGAGGCGCTGCAGGTGGGCGCCGAGTGCCGGGGACAGGCCGCCCAGGTGCGCCACCAGGCGGATCAGCAGGGGCGCCACGTCGGCCTCGGCGGCGTTGGTGCGGATGGCGCGGCAGACGGCCCGCGCCACCTGCTGCGGCGTCCGCGTGCCGATCGCGGCGATCCAGGAGGGCAGGGGCGCCGGTGCGCGGGTGAGCATGCCGGCGTTCCTGATCAGTCCGGGGCAGATGACCGAGACGCCGACGCCGTGCGGCGCCAGATCGGCCCGGGCCGCGTGCCCGAACCCGCGCAGCCCGTACTTGGTGGCGTTGTAGAGGGCGCACCGGGCGTGTGAGATCTTGCCGCCGAGCGAGCTCATGAGGACGATGTGGCCGCGCCCGTTGGCGATCATGTGTTCGGCGGCCGTGCGCGCCATGACGATGGGGGCGCGCAGGTTGAGCGCGAGGTAGGTGTCGATGTCGCCGGTGGTGTGGTCGGTGATCGCGGCGGGGGCGATGACGCCGGCGTTGGCCACGAGGATGTCGACGGGACCGGCCTGCCGCATCAGGGCGGTGAGGCTGGCGTGGTCGGTGAGGTCGGCGGCGATGGCGCGCCCGCCCAGCCGGCCGGCCAGGGCTGTCAGGACGGCGGTGTCGCGGCCGGTGAGGATCACGCGGACGCCGTGGCGGGCCAGCGCGTGGGCGATGGCCTGGCCGAGGCCGCCGCTTGCTCCGGTGATCAGGGCGGTCGTCCCGGACAGCTCCATACGCGTTCTCCTTGATCGGTGATCGGCGTGGTCGCTCGTGTCAGGAGCGCGGGGGGACGACGTCGGCGTGCAGGTCGGCCAGGGCCTGGCGCACCAGGGCGGGCAGGTGACCGAGGCCGGGCAGGCGGGCGTCGAAGGCGTACGAGAACGAGACCGTCCGCCGGCCGGGCAGGACGGCGACCTGGCCTCCCGCGCCGGGCAGCAGCGAGGGCACGGCGAAGATCTCGTGGGCAGGCGGAAGCGCGGCGGCGCCGTGGAGGAGCGTCAGGCCGAGGCTGTCACGCAGCGGGCGGCGCGCGGCGGCGGCGGCCAGGCGGGCCAGGACGTGGCTGAGCGTGGCGGACATCGCGGGGGCGTGCGGGCCGCGCCGGTGGCGGGCGAGTTCGGCGAGACCGGTCTGCTCGGCGACGGCTCGCAGGCGGGTACGGGGGGTGGGTTCGGCGCTCGGCAGCCGGATGGGCATGAGGACGGCGTGGTTGCCCAGGCCGTCGTCGCGGCGGCGATCGCGCCGTCCGACCGGGAAGGAGAGCACCGGCTGCCCGAGGGGGCGACGCGGCTCGGGCGGGAGTGGGCCGGCCTCCGTCCACTCCTTGACGACGCCGGCCAGGACCGCCGCGGCGATCTGGGCGAAGCTGGTCCCTGTCGAGCGGGCGATGTCGCGGAACGCGCCGGCGTCGAGGCTGACGGAGCCGAGGTGCCGGGTGGCGGGGGCGTCCGTCGCCGGCGGGTGCCAGGGCTCGGTGGCGGCGGCGAAGCGGGCGATGTCGCCGATGGCCTGACGCAGGGCGGCGCCGCCGGGGCGCCCACGACCGCCGCCCGGCGCGGCTGCGGGCGGTGGCAGCGTGCCGCCCAGGGCGAGCGCGCTGATCGTGCGGGCGGCGGCGAGCCCGTCCTGGAAGACGTGGTGGGCCCGGTAGCACAGCAGGTGCTCGTCGGCGGCGTGACCCTCGACGACCACGAGGCTCCACAGCGGTCTGGACCGGGGCAGGGGGTGCTCGCGCAACGCCTGGCCGACCGCCTGGCACGGGTCCTGGCCGGGCGCGGCGTGGTGGTGCTGTACGTGGTGGGCGGGGTCGAACGCGGGGTCGGGCTCCCAGCGCACCCGCCGGCCCGTTCCCGTCAGCCGGTAGGTCAGCGCGCGGGCCCGGACGGCGGCGTCGCCGATCAGGCGGTGCAAGCGGTGGCCGGAGGGCGGCGGTCCCGGGAGGCGCACGGCGACGCCCAGGTGCAGGTCGGCGTCCCTGTCCGGGTCCGCCTCGTCGGCCAGCCGGAGCAGGAAGCGGTCGTTGACCGTCAGCGGCACCGCCGTGGTCCGTGCGGCGGTCGCGGGCTGATGATCTGCGGTCGTGGGCATGGCTCGGCGTCCTCAGGTCACGGGAGCGATGATCAAGGTGGCGTTGTGGCCGCCGAACCCGAACGAGTTCGACAGCACCGCTCCCGCCGGCAGCGGCCGGGCCTCGCGCACCACGTCGACCTCGCAGCGCGGGTCGAGCGTGCCGAGGTTGGCCGTCGGCGGGACGGTCCCGTGGGCGAGCGTCAGCACGGCGGCGACCGCTTCGATGGCGCCCGCCGCTCCGAGCGCGTGGCCGGTCACCGCCTTGACGGCGGTGACGGGCACCGCGTGCGGCCCGAACAGGCGGGTGATGGCCTGCGCCTCGGTCAGGTCGTTGAGCTGGGTGCCGGTCCCGTGCGCGTTGACGTGGGAGACCTGGCCGGGCGACAGCCCAGCGTCACTGAGGGCCGCGCGCATGCACCGGTAGGCGCCTTCGCCCTCGGGGGCCGGGGCGAGCAGGTGGTGGGCGTCGTTGGTGCGCCCGTAGCCGGCGAGCTCGGCGTGCACGTGCGCGCCACGGGCGCGGGCGCCGTCGAGCGTCTCCAGGATCAGGAACGCGGCGCCTTCGGCCAGCACGAAGCCGTCGCGTCCGGCGTCGAACGGCCGGCAGGCCCGCTGGGGCTCGGCGGTGTGGCGCGACAGGGTCCGGCACTGGTCGAACGCCTGCAGGATGGTCGGGGTGACGCAGGCTTCCGCCCCGCCGGCGACGACGAGGTCGGCGGAGCCGTCGCGCAGCAGCCGTACGGCCTCCCCGATCGCGTGCGCGCCGGAGGCGCAGGCGGTGGTCACGGACATGCTGGGCCCGTGGATACGGTGACGCAGGCCGATGGCCGAGGCGGGCGCGTTGCTCATGATCTTCAGGACGTGGAGAGGGCCGGGGTTCCCGCGCCCCGGGTGGCGGACGTCGAGCATGCCGTCCTCGTAGGTCTCGACCCCGCAGAACCCGATGCCGGTCACGACGGCCCGCCGCTCCGGTGGCGTCCGGATGGCGTCGCCGGCCCCGAAGGCGTCGTCGAACGCGTCGGCGGCCGCGCAGACGGCCAGCTTGCTCACCCGGTCGAGGTGGCGGGCCTGCCGGGGAGTCAGGTACGGCGCGGTGTCGAGGTCGCCGACCTGGCAGGCGACGTCGACGCCGAGGCCGGTGGTGTCGAAGGAGGTGATGCGCCGCGCTGTGGAGCGCCCGCTGATCAGCGCGTCCCACAGGTGTTTGGGGTGGGGTCCGGCGGCGGTGCGCACGCCCAGCCCCGTCACCGCTATCCGCGCCCGCGACGTCATCGAGCCTCCCCCTTGATCGGTGGTCCTGCCGATCAGCCTCGCTCATCGGAGGCCGGGAGATCGGCGCGCGACGCGCCACGTCCGGGCAAGAAGTGGATCAGAACAGGCAATGACTCCCCGGGCCGGTGTTGCGCCTTGAATGCCGCAACCCCGTCACTCACAGTAGCCGCGTGCGACGCCCATCGGATCATGACCAGGTGCCGATCCTGCGGCATCACACCCAGTTGCGTGCGGCTCCGGACCCCGTGGGCGGGGACGGGGCGTGCCCGCTGCCCTCCCCGCGGGTGATCCTGGAGGAGGCGGGCGACGACCTCGACCGGGCGCGCCGGTCGTGGCAGGACTCGCGTTATGACCGGTTCCGGCCGCGCGCCTTCCGCGCTGTCGCGGACCACCTCGCCGCCGCGCTGGCCGCGCTGGCCGGGCGGCAGGGCGAGCCGTTCGCCGTGGACGACCTGGTCGCCGCCGGGATGCTGCCCCGGCACGTCCGGCTGGTCAACACCGCGCTGGCCATGCTGGAGACGGACGGCCTGGCACGGGCGTGTCCCGGCGGGCGGTGGCGGCTCGGCGTCCCGGCCGACCCCGGCGACCTCGCCCGGGACCTGCTGCGCGACCATCCGGCCTTCTCCACCGAGGTGCTGCTGGTCAGCCGGATGTGCCGGGAGCTGCCTGACGTGCTGCGCGGCGAACGCGACCCGCGCGAGGTGCTGAGCCGCGGCGGCGGCGGCGAACTGCTGCGGCAGCTCTACGACACCGCCCCGCTCAGCCGGTTCGCCAACCAGGTGGCGCGGGCGCTCCTCGGCCGCATCGTCGCGGCCCTGCCGGACGACCGGCCGTTGCGCGTGCTGGAGGTGGGCGCGGGCACCGGCGGCACCACCGCCGCGCTGCTGCCGCTGCTGCCGCCGCACCTGACCCGCTACACCTTCACCGACGTGTGGCCGCTGTTCCACGCCACCGCCCGCCGCCGGTTCGCCGGCTACGACTTCGTCGACTACCGGCGGCTCGACCTCGACGAGGACCCCGCCGCTCAGGGCTTCCCCGAAGACGCGTACGACGTGGTGATCGCCGCCAACGCCCTGCACACCGCCCGCGATGTGCGCGCCGCCCTGGAACGGGTGCGCCGCCTGCTAGCGCCCGGCGGGCACCTCCTGGCCGTCGAGACGCACGACCCGCGCCTGATGATCGGCATCTTCGGCGCGCTGGACAGCTTCTGGCCCATGGCGGACCACCGGCTGCGGCCCGACAGCCTGCTGCTCGCGCGCGAGCAGTGGCCGCCGCTGCTCGGCGCGTGCGGCTTCACGGGCGTCGTGCAGACCGGCGACGACAGCGGTCCCGCCCGCGACGATCTGTCGATCACGCTGGCCGCCCGCCCACTCCCCCGAAGCCGGCCGCGCGCCGGGGCGGCGCCGCCGCCGTCCGGGACGCGGTGGATCGTCGCCGCCGAGGACGCCGGTGAGCTGCCGTTCGCGCAGGCGGTGGCCCGCCTGCTGACCGCCGGCGGGCAGGCGGCGGGACAGGGCGGCGCCGTGGCCGTGCTGAGCACGCCCGATCCCGGCCGCTGGCGGACGCTGCTGGCCTCCGGGCCGCCCACCGGCGCGGTGGGCGTCGTCCTCGTCGCGGCCGAGCGCACCGGCGGCGCAGGGAGCGACGACGAGCCGCGCCTGCGGCTGGACGAGGCCGTCGAACGGATGCTGGTGCTCAAGGCGATCGCCCTCGCCTGCGACGACCTTCCCGCCGGACTGAAACGGTCGTTGTCCGTGGTGACCCGCCCGAGCGGCGCGCTGCCCGCGCCGGAGGAGCCGCTGGTCCCCGCCGACGCGGTGCTGTGGGGCGCCGCCCGGGCGCTGGCCGGTGAGGACGCCCGGCTACGGGTGCCGCGCATCAGCCTGCACCGCACCGGCGACCTCGCGGCCGACGCCCGGCGGCTGGCCCGCGAGCTGCTGTCCCCACCGGGCGAGGGCGAGGTCGCGCTCACCCGCCGGGGCCGCTTCGTCGTGCGGGAGATGCCGTACGAGCCCCTCGACGCGGGAACGGGCCCCTGCGTCCTGGCCTTCGGCGACCTGGACCGGACGCCGTACTGGACACGGGCCGAGCCGGCGGGTCCGCCCGGCCCCGGCGCGGTCGTCATCGAGGCTCGGGCCGTCTCGTGGAGCGGGCCGGACGCCTGGTGGACGTGCGCGGGCCGGATCACGGCGGTGGGGCGGGGGGTGGGCGAGGTCGCCGTCGGCGACCGGGTCGTGGGGGTGGGCGGCGGCGCGCCCGGCTCCCACCTGAGCACCACCGCCCGGCTGGTGCGGGAGATTCCCGCCGGCATGGGCTTCGCCGAGGCCGCCGTCAGGCCGGGGCCGGCGATGCGGGCGCGCCGGGCGCTGGCGGCGGCGGGGCTGTCGGCGGGCCGCACGCTGGTGCTGCACGACGCCACCGCCACCGGCCTCGCGGCGTTGCACCTGGCTCTCCGGCAGGGCGCCCGAGTCGTCGCGCTCGCGCGGCATCCGGGGCAGCGGGACCTGCTGGACCGGCTCGGCTCCCATGAGGTCGTGGACGCCGCCGATCCGGACGTGGTCGCGCGGGTGCTGGCCCTCACCGGCGGGCGCGGTGCCGACGTGCTGGCCGGAGCCGTGCCGGAGAGCTGGCGCGCGATGCTCGCCCCGGCCGGGCGGCACGCCTGCCTCGACGCCGCCGGCCCGCCCGATCCCCGGCTGTTCCACGAGGTCATGGACGCCGCACGGGACGGCCTGGACCCGGCGCCGCCGTACCACGTCCATCCCGCCGCCCGGGTGGGTGAGGTGTGGGCGGAGCGGTGCGCGGCGGCGGTGGCACTGTCGTTCGACCCGCTGGACGGGCCGGTCCCGGCCCGGCCGCGGGCCGTGGAGCTGCGCCCGGACCCGCAGGGCGCCTATCTCGTGATCGGGGGCGTGGGCGGGTTCGGCGCCGCCGCCGCGCGCCGGTTGGCCGAGCGCGGCGCCCGCCGGCTCGCGCTGGTCTCCCGCCGGGGCGAGGCGGCGCCCGAGGCCGCCGCCGTCGCGGCCGGGCTGCGCGCCCTGGGGGCGCGGGTGAGCGTGCACGCCGCCGACGTCACCGACCTGGCCGCGATGGCGGCGGTGCTGAAGAGCGTCGACGCGGGCGAGCATCCGCTGCGCGGCGTCGTGCACGCCGCCATGACGCCCACCCTGAGCGAGGTGCGGCAGCTGACCGCCCGGCACGTGACCGACGTGCTCGGCTGCAAGATGGCCGGCGCGCTGGTGCTCCATCGGCTGCTGGAGGGCCGGGACCTGGACCTGGTCTGGCTGTTCTCCTCCATCAGCGGCACCTACGGCGGGGCGCGGCAGGCGGCGTACGCGGCGGGCAACGTGTTCGTGGAGGCGCTGATCCGACGGCGCCGCCACCTCGGGCTTCCCGGCCACGCCACCGCGTGGGGCACGATCGCGGACACCGGCTTCGTGGCCCGCCACGGCGCGGTGCCGCTGCTCAGCGCGTACGGCTTCGCGCCCATGCCGTCGGAGGCGGCGCTGACACTGGCCGAGCGGATGATGGCGGCGGACGTGGCCGTCGCCGCCGTGTCCAGTCCCGACGCCCGGCGGCTGCGCGTCGGCGATGACGAGGCCGCCCGGTTGGGGCCGCTGCTGGCTTCCCAAGGCAACAACCGTTCTTGACCGGACACGCGGGGCCGGGACGGCACGGCCCGCGGGCGTCCGCGAGATGCTGAAGACCTGAAGATCAACGGAAAGGTGACGACCCGTGCCGAAAGAAGAGATCCTGCTCCTCATCCGCCGGTACTGCGCTGAGATCTTCGCGCTCGACCTCGCCGACGTGACCCCGGACACCGCCTTCGACGATCTCCAGGCCGACAGCATGGCCCTGATCGAGCTGCACACCGCGCTCGGCCGGCACGAGCTGCACGTCGACCTGTTCGACTTCCGGATGTCGATGACCCTCGCCGAGGCCGCGGAGCTGGCCCACCGTGCGCAGCCGGCCCCGGCTCCCTGACGCCCCGGCGGAGCGGCGGCCCGGCGCGCCGGTCCCGCTGGACGGGGGTGACCTGGCGTTCCTGTCCTGGCTCGGCACGGACCGCGATCCGCTGCTGCACATCGCGCTGGCGGCGCGCCTGCCGGGTCCCGTTCCGTCCGCCCCGCAGCTGCGTCGGCTGGCCGCCGGGACGGCCGCCCGGGCCCCGGTGCTCACCTACCGGCTGACCGGCGCCGGGCGGCACGCCCGCTGGGAGCCTGACCTCGCCTTCGACCCGGCGCACCACGTGGCGCACCGCCGGGTGCCCCCGGGCACGGACGTGCGGCAGGCGGTGATCGACGCCGTGCGCGAGCTGCCCCTGCATCCTCGGCGGCCGCTGTGGACGCTGATGGTGATCCACGGGCATCGCGACGACGAGCACGTGCTGTGTTACCGGGTGCATCACGGCTTCCAGGACGGGGTGGGCGCCGCGCGGACGATCAACGCCGTTCTCCTCGGCAAGCCGTTGTCCACGCCGGTATCGCGGGCACCCGCGAAACCGGCGGCGGGCCGGTGGCTGCGCCTGATGACCACCGGGGCGCGGCTGGCGGGGCGGTCGGCCCGGCTGCGCCCGCCGGCCACCACGGCCGACGGCGGCACCCGGCTGCGGGTCCACCACTGCGACGCCGCGCCGCTGACCGCCATCGCGGCCGAGACAGGCGCGAGCATCACCCAGGTGGCCCTGGCCGTCCTGACAGGCGCGCTGCGCTCGTGGAATCCGCGTCACTGGGAGCGCGGCCGGCCGGCCCGCCGGGGGCTCACGATCTCCTTCCCGCTCAACCTGAGCGGCCGGCTGCACGACGGCGGCCTGGGGAACGGCTGCATCAGCGTGCCGGTCGTCCTGCCCTGCGGGGAACCCTGCCCCCGGGGACGCCTGCGCCGCGTCATGGCGGAGACCGGCTTCGAGCGGCTGTCGAGGTATCGCCACGACCGCTACCTGCTGCGTTCTCCCCTGCTGGCCTGGGGGGCGGGCGCGGTGATCGGCTCCCGGGCGATGGAGCGCCTGCTGTTGCGGGGCGCCGCCGGAGGGCTGGTGGTGAGCGCCATAGCCGCCGGTGACAGCCTGCCGGTCGACCGGTGTTTCGCGGTGCCCCCGACGCTGGACTTCGGCGGCGGCGTGATAGTGATCGTGCACGGCGGCGGGTCGGTGGTGTTCTCCGGCCTCTGGTCGCGCTCGCTCGGGGGGACGGAGCGCCTGGCCGGGCTGCTGGACGCGGCGGTGGCGGAGCTGGCTGCCGCCGTCGGCGTGGGCGGCAGTCCTGGCTCACCGGTGGGCGGGGCCGCCGTCAGGCGATGAAGGAGATCTTGCCGGTGCCGGTCACGGCGGCGATGCCGGTGGTGGTGCACGTGGTGATGTCGGAGGTGGGGATGGCGCTGCCCGCCACGGACGCCCCGGCCAGCCGTCCCTTGGTCACCTTGCCGCCGAGCAGCATGTCGCCGGGGTTGTAGCTCTTGACGCTCCTGGCCGCCTCGATGGCGGAGTGATCAGGCTTGATCACGGAGGTGCCGGCGGGCCGCTTGTCGGCGTCGTACCAGGTGATCCGGCCGGTGGCGCTGATGTCGTCGACGTTGGTGCACGAGCCCAGGCCGGTGCCGTGGGCGGTCAGCCAGCCCGAGCGCAGCCGGGCGTGGGCGCCGTTGGGCGAGGTGCAGTGGGTCAGCGCCAGCGTGGCGCGGGCGGTGATGCGGCGCACGGTCATGCTGACGGGCGGGTCGAGAGTGATCGGCCGGCCGGGGGTGGTGCTGACCGTGCAGGTCACCAGCTTCTGGCCGGTGTGGGCGGCGACCTGGGGCGTGGCGGCGAGCAGGGACACGACGGCGGCGGCGGCCGGGAGGGTCGTGCTGCGGATCCGTCCGCTGGCGGGCAGGGTGAACATCTCATCTCCTGGCAGTGAGTAACTGATCAGTTACAGAAATAGCACGACAGGTGCCGGTACCTCGCCAGCCGCGCGGGCGCGTCAGCCGGTCGGCGGGCCGTCAACCGGCCTCAGGGGCGGCAGCAGCCGGGCCAGCGGCCGGGGAAGCCACCAGTTGCGGTGGCCGAGCAGGCGCATCAGCGCGGGGACGAGGACCATGCGGATGAGCGTGGCGTCGATGATGATCGCGACGGCCACGGCGAATCCCGCCTGCTGGAAGTCGTGCCGGTGGGTGAACAGCAGGCCCGCGAAGGTGACGGCGATGATGGCGGCGGCGAGCGTGATGGGCCGGGCGGTGTGCCGCAGGCCGTGCAGCACGGCGGCGGTGTTGTCACCGGTGCGCCGGTAGCGCTCGGCGATGCGGTGCACCAGGAACACCTCGTAGTCCATGGACAGGCCGAACACGACGGTCAGGGCCAGCAGCGGCACCGCCGCGTTGATGTCACCGGTGGAGCCCGTGCCCTGGAAGCACAGGGTGACCAGGCCGAGGGTGGCTCCCACGGACAGCAGGTTCATGGCGATCGCCTTCAGCGGGATCAGCAGGCTGCGGAAAGTGATCAGCAGCAGGACGAACGACGCCAGCAGCACCAGCGCGATCACCTGCCACGCGCGGCCGCGCATCTCGTCGTAGACCTCGGCCAGCATGGCCGCCGCCCCCGTCATGAGCACCCGCTGGCCGGCGGGCAGCGACTCCTGGGCCGTCCGGCCGATGTCGCGCACCAGGTCGGCGGCGTCGGTGCCGTCGGGGGCGCCGCGCCCGGCGATGGTGACGAGCGTCAGGTCCCGGCCGTTGTCGATGGCGCCGGTCATCGTCACGCGCGGATCGCGTTCGAGGGCGGCGGTGAGCGCGCTGGGATCGACCGGGCCCGCGCCGGGGGCGTGGGGCAGGGCCAGCAGGGTCAGGTTGGCGAGGTGGTCGTCCTCCATCTGGGCGAGCCCGCGGCCCACGTCGGTCCTGGCCAGGGTGTGGCGGTCGAAATGCAGGCCCAGGCGCAGGTCCAGCGCGGGGACGGCGGCCAGCAGCAGGAGGAGGGTGGCGGCGAGCGCGTACCGGCCGGGGCGGCGCATGAGGTGCCCGGCCATGCGCAGCCAGGCGGGCGGGCGGTCGTCCCGCCGGGCACGCCGCCAGAGCCGCCTCGTCGGCTCCAGTCGCCGGTCGAGGAGCACCAGCAGCGCGGGAGCCAGGGTCAGGGCCGCCGTGAGCGTGAGGAACGCGGCCAGCACGGCCGCCAGCGCCATGCTGAGCACCGCCGGCGCGGGGATGATCAGCATGCAGGCGGCGGTGATCATGATGATCGTCGCGCACCAGCAGACGGTGCTGCCAGCCGTGGCGACGGCGTGAGCGGCGGCCTCGCGCGGCCCGCCGCCCTCCCGGCGGCCCTGGCGGTAGCGCAGCAGGATGAGCAGGCAGTAGTCCAGCCCCAGGGCCAGGCAGATCGTCACGGTCGCGGTCAGCAGCGTCGAGTCGATCCCGATGGCGGCGCCGCCCAGCGCCAGCACGCCCAGGCTGAGCAGCCCGGCGCCGCCCGCCACGAGCAGCGGCACGGCCACGGCCCCGGCCGCCCCGAGTCCCGCGACGAGCAGGAGCAGGATCAGCGGAACCGTCACCAGCTCCATCCGGCGCAGGTCGTCCAGGTCGGCGCGGATCAGCTCGGCGAACACCGGGCTCACGCCCACCAGCGTGACCGTCACCGTCCCGCCGGAGGCGTCGCGGGCCGCCCGCGCGGCCGTCGCGATCTGGGCGGGCAGGTTCCGCTGGCGGGCGCGTTCGTCGCCGTGCACGCCGGCCATCACGTACGCGTGATGGGGGTTGACCTGGGCGGGCGAGGGAAGCGGCTGCAGGCCGCCGATGTCCGGGCGGGCGTGCAGCGCCTCCACCACCGCCGCCACCGCCCGCTGGTAGCGCGGGTCGCGGGAGCGGAGCGTCGCGGAGTCGAACGCGAGCACCAGCTGCTCGTCGCCCTGGTGCGGGAAGCTGCGGGCGATCAAGGCGGCGGCCTCGGCCGAGACCGAACCCCGCAGCTCCAGCGGGGGCGGGCTCAGCCGTTGCAGCAGGCCGGGCACCAGGGCGGCCGCCGCGGCGGCCAGCACCAGCCATACCGCCACGACCAGCCGGGCGTGCGCGGCCGACGCGGCTCCCAGGCGGGCCAGGACGGCGCCGCGGCGGCTGCCGCCCCGGCGGGCCGTGCCCGGTGCGGGGACGTCGCGGCTGCGACGGCGGACGGTGCCGAGCGGCATGAGCACACCTCTCCGTGCCGGTGGGTCGAGCTACGGGAGGGGGGTGGCGGCGGTGTTGCCGGCCGGGCACGGGGCCACCGCCAGGAGCGGGACGTTCTGTACGCCGCCGCCCGTCATGAACGTCATCCCGGCCGTGACCAGAGCCTGCCCCTGCAGCGTCACGCAGAAGCTCATGAGCGGCGGGTCCCCTGCGGCGTCCGCGCCCGGCGGCGGCCCCTCGGGCGTCGCCGGCAGCACCGGAGAGGCCACCGTGTCCGGCGGCGTGCCCTCAGGCGTGCTCTCCGGCGTGGTCTCCGGCGGGCTCGCCGGCGTGGTGAGCGGCGTGGAGGGCTGCGGCGTGCCGGCCTCGGCGGCCTCGGCCGTGGCCGGAAGGATGCCGACGGCCGCGACGGTCACGGTCAGCAGGAGCAGGGTGCGCTTGTCCACGTCGATCCTCTGATGGTCCGGCCACGTACGCGTGTTCGCGGGCACCGCGCATGCGGCCGCGGCACCCTTCAACACTTTCCGTACTATCACGATCACTCACTGCACATCGGTCGGCGCGGCCGAAGCAGCACGAAGGAGTGGCGTTCCGGACCTCGTTTCAAACGCCGCTCGATGCGGTAGCTAGCACACACATCGGTCGTCACTCTATGTAACGGAGCACGTCATGTCGCGGATCACGATGGCACTCGGCATCCTCGCGGTGGCCGTGGCGCTGCCCTTCGCCGGCGCCACCGCCGCGTCCGCGACCCCGATCCAGGCGGTCTCGATGGCCGACTGCCTGCTCGGCTCGGGCGTGGTGGTGCCGAGCGCCACCAGCCCGACCCGTCTCACCTGCTACGGCGGCCGCTTCCACGGTCAGCCCGTGGGCGGCCTGGCCTGACGTACGGCGGCGCGGCCGGCCGCTCACCAGCGCAGGAGCACCGTTCCCGCGCTGAGGCCGCTGGCCACCCCGACGAGGGCGACCAGATCGCCGCGCCGCACCCGCCCGCTCCGCGCCGCCTCGTGCAGTTGCGCGGGCAGGGTGGCGGCGACGAGGTTGCCGTGCTCGGCGATGGTCACGACGACCTTGTCCAGGGGAATGCCCGCGCCCTCGCAGAACGAGCGCAGCGACGGCAACGACGCCTGGTGGACGCAGATCGCGGCCAGGTCGTCCCAGCCGACGCCGTTCTCCCGCAGCGGTTGCGTCAGCACGTCCAGGTCGAGCTTGTGCACGGCCACGGCCAGTCCCACGGCGTCGACGGTGAACGGGCCGGTCACGTGCCCGCCTGATTCCAGCCGCCGGAGCGGCATGACCGCCGCGGGCCAGAACTCCGGCACGGCGCAGAAGCGGTGCCCCATGATCCCGGGGGCGGCCGCGGCCTCGAGCAGCAGCGCGGCCCCGGAGTCCGACACCGTGTAGGACGGGATGGCGGCCCGGAACTCCTGCTCGCTGCCCACGCGCCAGCGGATGGCGCTGGTCGCCACCTCGCCGCAGACGACCAGGACCGTACGGTAGCGCCGGGCGGTGATCAGCGTGTCAGCCAGCTCGATCGCGTTCAGCACGCTGTTGCAGGCGTTGCGCACGTCGAACGCGGCGCAGCCCGCCCCGAGCTCGGCCGCCACCATGTGCGCGGTGGCCGGCTCCACCGCGTCCAGGGACACGCCCGCGAAGATGATCAGGTCCAGCGCCGTCGGCGGGTGCCCGGTGCGTGCCAGCAGCTCGCGGGCCGCCGTCACCGCGAGGTCGCGGGCCCGCTGGTCCGCGTCCGCCACATGACGGCTGCTCACGCCGGTGACGCACTCGATCAGCTTGCGCGGGATCGGCACGCCGGGATTGAGGCCGGCGAGCCGCTCCTCCAGCTCGGCCGTGGTGAGGCTGGTGCCGGGCAGATGCAGCGCCACGTCCGTGACCTGCGCGTACAACGGCGCCCCCATGGCGGCCTCCTCTAGATCAACTACGGCCAGGATAGGAACGACCCCGTTGATCACGGCGTGTGACGCGCCGCCTCGTCCCGCACCGCCAAAATTCGATCAACTCCGCCCCGCACCCGCCGTGTCCTGCCTGGCAGGCCGCCCCCGTCGCCGAGACTGGCCCGGATGTGGTTGCCCTGGCCGAGCGACGGGAGTGGGACCGTGAGCGACGACGAGATCGAGACCGTGGTGCGGAACACCTGCGCGCAGGTGCTGAAGACGGACCCCCGGCTGGTCACGGCGCAGGCCCGGCTGCGCGAGGACCTGGACGCCGACAGCCTGGACCTCGCCGAGATCCACGTCGCCCTGGAGGAGGTGTGGGGGCCGATCCCCCGCGAGACGCTCGCCGACGTGCGAACCGTGGCCGACGTGCTGGACCAGGCCCGCCACCTCGCCGGAGAGCGGGCCTGATGCCGCCACGGACGCGCATCGCGGTGACGGGCCTGGGCGTGCGCACCCCGGCCGGCGCGAGCCCGAAGGAGCTGTGGAACACGCTGCTCGGCGGGCGCTCCACCGCGCGGACGATCACCTCCTTCGACACCGAAGGGCTGGAGGTGGACTTCGCCTGCCAGATCGGCGACCTGGACCCGGCCGGCTACCTGACCCCGAAGCAGGCGGGCCAGCTCGACCGGGTGGCACTGCTGGCGATGTGCGCGGCCGGTGACGCGCTGGCCGACGCCGGTGCGAGCACCGCGCCTCCTGAGCGTCGCGCCGTCGTGACGGGCACGGGCTTCGTCGGCACCGAGACGTACGAGCGGAACATGCTGGACAGCCGTCACGCGGGGCGCGGCAATCCACCGCCCCGGTTCGTCCCCATGATCATGGCGAACGCGCCGGCCGCCGCCATCAGCATGCACCACGGCCTCCTGGGGCCGAGCTTCACGGTGGCGACGGCGTGCGCCTCCGGCGCCCACGCCATCGGCGAGGGGGCCCGCCTGCTGCGTGACGGCTCGGCCGACCTGGTGGTGGCGGGCGGGGCCGAGGCGTGCATCACGGCGACCATGCTGCTGGCCTTCGACCGCTGCCGGGCCCTGTCGCGGCGCACCGCCGAGCCCGAACGGGCCAGCAGGCCGTTCGACACCGCCCGGGACGGGTTCGTCCTGGCCGAGGGGGCCGCGTTCCTGGTCCTGGAGCCCCTGGAGGACGCGCTGCGCCGCGGCGCCCGCGTCCATGCCGAACTGGCCGGATACAGCCGCACCTCCGACGGCCACCACCTGACCGCTCCCCACCCGCAGGGACAGGGGGCGTACCGCAGCATGCGCGCGGCGCTCGCCGACGCGGGCCTGACCCCGGACGCGGTCGCGCACGTGAACGCCCACGGCAGCGGCACCCAGCTCAACGACCTGGCCGAGGCCCAGGCGATCGCCCGCCTGTTCGGGCCGGACGGCCCGCCGGTGACCTCCACCAAGGGCGTGACCGGTCACGCCATCGGCGCCGCCGGAGCCATCGAGGCGGTGGCGAGCGTGCTGACGCTCACCGAGCAGACCATCCCGCCCACGGCCAACCTCGACGACCCGGACGAGCGCTGTGACATCGACGTGGTGCGCCGGCCGCGCCCGCTCCCGTCCGGGGCGGTGGTGTCGAACTCGTTCGGGTTCGGCGGCCACAACGCCACGCTGATCTTCACCCCGGCCTCCTGAGCGCATGATTTCGCAGATGCGCCCCGCGCGGCTCGGGATCCGGGCGCTGCTGGAGTATCAGCGCCAGGGCGAGACCTGGATCGAGCGGACCTTCGACCGGTACGGCCCGATCTTCACCATGTGGAACCCCGGCGTCGGGCGCGTGGCGATGCTGCGCGATGCCGACCACGTCAGGCAGGCGTCCTCGGCCAGGGAGCGGCTGCTGGCCCCGTTCGAGGGCGGCCCGCTCGACCTGGCGGCGGGTCCGCGCTCGATCCTGGCGCTGGAAGGGTCGCAGCACCTCCAGGTCCGCAAGCTTCTCCTCCCCCCGCTGCGCGGCAGCGCTCTCGAACGGCACCGCGCCCTCATGTCGGCCGCCGTGAGCCGGTCGATGACCTCGTGGCCGGTGGGCGTCCCCTTCGAGCTGCTGCCTCACCTGAGCGACACCGTCTTCGACATCTTCCTGGGCGTCCTGCTCGGCGTCGAAGGCGATCGGCTGGCGGCCTGGCGCGCGCCGTTCGCCGCGCTGCGGGCGCGGCTGCACGCGCCGTCGACGCAGGTCCGCTACATGATGCGGCGTACGGGCGCGGTCGCGGCATGGCGATCGTTCCACCGGGCGCGTGAGCAGTGCGTCCGCCTGATCGGCGCGGAGATCGAACGCCGCCGCCGCGACCCCGCCGGGCAGGGGGACGACGTGCTCGGCTCGCTGATGGCGGCGCGGACCCCGTCCGGGTCAGGGCTGACCGACGCGGCGCTGTGCGACCAGATGATGGCGCTGCTGCTGGCCGGGCACGAGACCACCGCCGTGGGCCTGGCCTGGACCGTGGAACGGCTGCTGCGGCACCCGGAGGCGATGGCGCGGCTGACGGCGGAGGCGCTGGCCGGGGACGGCGAGGCGTTCGCCACCGCCGTGGCCTGCGAGGCGCTGCGGCAGCGTCCGCCCGTCGCCTTCAAGCCCCTCGGCGTCACCCGGCACGCCTGCCGGCTCGGTCCCTACGTCATCGAGCCGCGCACGACGCTGCTGGTCCACCTGCGCTCGCTGCACCACGACGCCCGCCACTTCCCCGCGCCCTCGGCCTTCAGGCCCGAACGCTTCCTCGACACGCGCCCCGCGCCGGGAAGCTGGCTGCCGTTCGGGCTCGGCGCCCACCTGTGCCCCGGCAAGCCGTACACGATGGCGCAGAGCGGCGCGCTGCTCCACACGATCCTGCGTGGTGGTGAGCTCTCGTTGCCGCCGGACGCGCGGGACGAACCCATCGAGCGGGCACATGTGGTGATCAACCATCCGGGCCGCAACTGCCTGGTCACCTACCGCCCCCGGGCCCGTCCGGCCTCTCAGGGCCGTTGAGCCGCTAGCAGGCCGGCTGCGGGATACCGGGGAAGCGGAGTCGGATGCCACGAGTTCCGTTGTTCGTCCGGCTCGTCAAGGCCGGTTGTTCTTGCCGTCCAGCCATAGCGTGTCGGACGCGTCGCGGTGGGAGCCCGAGCTGCCGACGTGTTTGGCGTCGATCTTCGGCCCCTTCTTGATCACGTGCACCAGCGCCATCGCGTGCCCGCGCCCGAGGTCGTAGTCCTGCTTCAGCCAGTCGACGATCACTCCGGCCTTCACGGACGGGGCGTCGAAGCCGCGTTCCTTCGCCAGAGCGATGAACTCACGAGGGGTCAGTCCGGTCTTGTCCTCGATGTTGTCGAGGTAGGCCTGGAACGACATGCGCTTCTCCATTCTCCAGCGAAGAGGCTTCGCGACCGCGTGGGCTGCAAGCTTGTCTTTTGCAAGTACGCTTTGTCAACTGAAGTATGGGTTATGATTGCCACCATGGCGCCGAGGGAGTACGGACAGTTCTGCGGCCTGGCCCGCGCGATGGAGATGGTCGGCGAACGGTGGACCATGCTGGTCATCCGCAACCTGCTCACCGGGGCCCAGCGCTACACGGACCTGCGCAATGGCCTGCCGGCCATCCCGACCAACATTCTGTCGGCCCGCCTCAAGCAGCTGGAAGAGGCGGAGCTGGTCACCCGTCGCGCGCTCCCGTACCCCGATCGCGCCGTCGTCTACGAGCTGACCGACTACGGACGCGACCTCGAACCCGCGTTGATCGCGCTGGGCCGCTGGGGCGCGCGGACGCTCACCGAGCCCCGCCCCGGCGAGCTCGTCACCGCCGAATCGGTCGCCATGTCGTTCCGTACCGCTTTCCGGGCGCAGGCAGCCCGGGGGGTCACGGCCGGTTACGAGATCCGCCTGGGTGACTTCACGTTCCGCTTGCAGGTCAGCGATGGCGAACTCGAGGTCGGCATCGGCCCGCACCCGGCGCCCGACCTCGTCATCGAGCGGTTGAGCGGCCACCCCGTCCGCGAGCTGATGGGTGGCGGCAAGACCCCGGATGAGCTGCTCCGCGACGGCAGCCTGCGTGCCGAGGGCGATCCCGAGCTGCTGAGCCGATTCGCCGAGATGTTCCGCTTCTGATCACCGGGGGCCCCGCGAGGTCCTCACGAGCTCGGGATCAGCAGGTGATCCTCCGGCTCTTGTTGGTGAAGCCGCCGGCCTTCTCCGCGTAGACCCAGACGCGCCAGTCGTAGGTGCCGTCACCGCACCTCGCCGGGAGTCCGACCTTCTTGTCGGAGTCCTTGGTCCAGGTGTCCGAGTTCATGGTCTGCCAGCCGTACCATCGCTTGCGCTGCACCTTCAGCGTCATCTGCCCGCAGTCGCCGACCCACGTGACCGTGCCCTCGACGTGCGCGCCGTCCTTGTACGGGATGCCCGGGCTGACGCTGCACGCCGCTGCTGCCCGCGTCGCGGCGCCCGCCGGCTGGGCTCCCGCGAGCAGTCCGGCGGAGACTGTCAGAGCGATGATTCCGACCGATAGCCGCATGGTTCTCCTGTCCCTTTCGTTCCTGGGTCGATGTGGAGGGGACGATACGGACGAGCGGTATGTCCGCGGTATGTCGGGGACGCGCGTCCGGCGTTCTCAGCATCCCGAAACATGACGGTCTCACGACCGGTGCGCGGCCATAACGCGTTCGGGAGCCGGGAACGGGTGAGGTTGGCAAGTGCGGCGCCGGCGTGCCGGGTCCGCGGCCGGTGTCCTCGAGGTCCGCAGGTGAGGACAGGAATGATGTCACCGCAGAGCAGCCAGCCCAAGACCGCCCCGGAACCCGTCCGCGATCCGCGCCAGGACCACCTGCTGACCTCGCGGAACAGCGCGATCGTCCTGATCGATTTCCAGGAAGGCCAGTACGCGACCGTGGGGTCCGCGACGCGGGCCATCGGGCAGCGCTCCGGCAACCTGTTCTAGGGCTCCGACCGGGCTGGGGACACGTTCCGGGGGCTCCCCGATGTGACGTGCGTCATGCCGGCCGGTCGTCCCGGGCGTCCCGGCTCCTTCGTCTCTGAGGTGTAACAACCGAAGCAGCGAGGAGATCGTCATGGAGAGCCGTTTCAACTACGCCGAGAACCCGGTCGGGGCCAAGGCCGTGAAGTACGTCATCTCGGCGGGCAAGGTCGTCACGGACTCGTCCCTGCCGCCGCTCACGAAGGAGCTGGTGGCGCTCCGCATCAGCCAGATCAACGGCTGCGCGCCCTGCGTCGAGATCCACACCAAGGACGCCGAGCACGCGGGAGAGACCTCGCTGCGGATCAACCTGGTCCCGGTCTGGCGGGAAGCTCCGGTCTACACGGACGCCGAGCGGGCCGCCCTGGCACTCGCGGAAGAGGGCACCCGCGTCGCCGACGCCGCTGGGGGCGTCAGCGACGAGACGTGGGCGGAGGCGTCCAGGCACTACGACGAGGACCAGCTCGCCGCCCTGGTGGCGCACATCGCCGTGATGAACGCCTTCAACCGCATGAACATCATCACCGCGCAGCCCGCCCCCGGCACCTACCGGCCCGGCCAGTGGTAGATCCGGAAACCCCCATAGCCGAGAGGACGACCTTGTCATGACCGAACACGCCACGACCGCGCGGAGCGGTCCCGAATCGCGTCTCTCCGACCCGAGCACGTTCGTGCCCGAACTGGGGGCGATCGCCGGAGGAATGACCAGGGCCGCCGAGAACGGCTCGGTCCCGCGGGCCACCATCCTGCTGGCCCAGCTCCGGATCGGCCAGCTCATCGGCAGCACGTACCACACGGTCGTGCAGTCAGGCCAGCTGCGCGAGGAAGGGGAGCCGGAGGAGCGCATCACCGCCGTGGCGAGCTGGCAGGACGCGCCCCACTACTTCACCGGCGCGGAGCTGGTCGCACTGGAGCTGGTGGACGCCATTCTCACCCCGAACCCGTCCGGCGAGCGCGTCCCGGACGAGCTGTTCGCCAGGGCGTCCGCGCACTACGACGAGAAGGCGCTCGTGACGCTGTGCATGGCGATCGGCAGGAGCTGCTTCTTCGCCCCCATCACCCTCGTCGGCAAGCCCTCCCCGGGCCGGGCGCCGGGCGAGAACTGGAGGAAGTGACCTGAGCGAGGCCCGGCGCGCGTCCAGCGACATCGTCATGTGGCTGAAGACCTTGCCCTTGAGGGTCCTCCTCTGGTTACCGCGCGGCCCGGTGGTTCCGGCCCGTCCTCCAAGGGTCATGGGGCGGACCGTTCCCGGCGGCGGAACTCATCGCGCCCGGTCGGACGGCGTCGGCGATACTGTGGGCGTGGAGTACGTGTCCAGAGTGCCGCGTCCGCCGCTGGACAGGCTGATCGACGACCTCTACTACCTGGAGGGCGCGTCGCCGTACGCCCGGCTGACGCTGCCCCCGATGCCGGCGGCGCTGCTCATCGTCAACCTCGGGGCGCCGTTCCGCATCCGCGCCGGCGCCGACCTCGAGACGGGCGCGTACGCCGACGGCTGCGTGGTCACCATGCCCACCCGCGCGCTGGAGTTCGGCTACCCGCTGCGGACCCGGTCCGTCGGCGTGCACTTCAAGCCGTGGGGGCTGGCGCCGTTCCTGCCGATGCCCGCGGCCGAGCTGTGCGACCGGCCGGTGACGGTGGAGCAAGTCTGGGGCCGGCCCGCCGTCGCCGAGCTGCGGGACCGGCTGGCCACGGCGGACGGCCCGGACGAGATGCTGACGCTGCTCGAACAGGAGCTGACGCGACGGCTGCGCGAGACCACCGGCCTGGGGCTGGTCCGCCACGCGAGCAGCGTCATCGCGGCGGCCGGCGGGGCGGTGGCGATCGGCGACCTGAGCGCGGCGGCCGGGGTCAGCAGCACGCATCTGGCGCAGCGGTTCAAGGAGGTCGTCGGCGTCACGCCGAAGCGGCTGGCCCGCACCCACCGTTTCACCGCCACCGTGTTCGCGATCGACCCCGCCGGACCGATCGACTGGGGCGAGCTCGCCGGTGGCGCAGGCTACTTCGACCAGGCCCACTTCGGCCACGAGTTCCGGGCGTTCACCGGGCTCACGCCGACCCGGTACGTCGAGGTCCGGCGGCGGTTCCTGCGCGAGCATCCCGGCCACGCGCTCGACGGCTGGCCGCTGCCGGCCGATTGATTTCTTACAAGAGCGGCAGCGCACGGCACGCTAATTTGAGGGCACCCAAAATGGAGGAGGGGCCCTGTGGGCAAGGTGGTCATGTACAGCTCGGTGTCGGCGGACGGTTTCATCGCGGACGAGAACGACCTGCCCGGACCGCTGTTCGACTGGTTGACCAGCGGTGACGTCCCGTTGGACGAGAGCGGTGAGCTGAAGGTGTCGCAGACGTCCTATGACTACACCAGGGCGTACTGGGACCGGATCGGGGTCACGATCGTCGGCCGCCACGTCTTCGACCTGACGGACGGCTGGGACGGAAAGCCGCCGAGCGGCATCGACCACGTGGTCGTCGTGACGCACCGGCCGCAGCCCGAGGACTGGGACCCCGGGGCGCCGTTCCACTTCGCCGACGGCGTCGAGGCGGCCATGGCCAAGGCGCAGGAGCTCGCGGGCGACCGCGTGATCGAGGTCGCCGCCGGCGACGTCGGTGGCCAGGTGCTCGCCGCGGGGCTGGTCGACGAGGTGCGCATGGACGTCGTGCCGGTGGTGTTCGGGTCCGGCAAGCGCTATTTCGGGTCGGTCCACGCGCAGCACCTGCTGGAGGATCCCGACGTGGTGATCCAGGGCAACCGGGTGCTTCACCTGCGTTATCAGGTGCGCCGCTGATCCATCTGGTTCACCTGCAGACGAGAGGCGTGGCGCCTGGGGGCGGTGCCACGCACGTGGAAGTGCCTTTTGTAGGCCCTCTCTTACTCACTCATGATGGTGTTACGCACTACGAGTGAGGTGAGGAAATGGCCCCCTTGATGCCACATCAGGCGTCGCGGAGCCGGCCGGATCTGCCCCGGCCGACTCCGATGAGCTCGCTGGCGGCCCGGTTGCGGGCGATCTCGCCGTGATGGGTGGCGGCCCAGCCGGCCATCGCCGTCACCGCGTCGATCAGCGACCGGCCCAGCTTCGTCAGCTCGTACTCCACTCGCGGCGGGACCTCGGCGTACGCGGTCCGGGTGATCAGGCCGTCGCGCTCGAGATGCTTGAGCGTCTGGGTCAGCATCCGCTGGGATATTCCCGGGATGCTCGCCTGCAGGTCGGAATAGCGCAGCGGGCCGGCGTTCAGGGTGCCGATGGTCAGCACCGTCCACTTGTCGCCGATGCGGTCGAGCACCTCACGGATGAAGGCGCTGTCCTCCGGCCACGCCTGGCACGGACCGGCGATCTGTCGCGCTGACGCCATCTCGTTTCCCTCTCATTCGGCTGTAACCGCACTACCAGTATGTGACACGTGCGGGGCGGTCACCCCGATCCACGACCACGCCCGCGCCACACCTCAACGCAACGGAGAGTGATCACTGTGAACGCACATGACACCGTCGTGGTCGGCGCGGGCCCGGTCGGGCTGTGGACGGCTGCGGAGCTGGCCCTGGGCGGCGGGCGACCGCTGGTCCTGGAACGGGCCGAGCAGCGCAGCCCGCACTCCAAGGCGCTGGCCATCCACCCGCGCACGATCGAGGTGCTGGCGATGCGCGGGCAGGAACAGGCCTTCCTCGACGGCGGGCTGCCCGTGCCGGACGGGCACTTCGGCATGCTGCCCGCCCGCCTGGAGTTCCGGGAGCTGGCCACGCCGTTCCCGTTCATGCTCGCGCACCCGCAGCTGCGCACCGAGGAACTGCTCGAACAGCACGCCCTGGCCCTCGGAGTGGTGATCCGGCGCGGGCACCGGGTGACCGGGCTGAGCCAGGACGAACAGGGCGTGACGCTGCGGGTCAGCGGGCCCGCTGGCGCGTACGAGATCACCGCGGACCACGTGGTCGGGGCGGACGGCGCGGGCAGCACCGTACGCCAGGCGGCGGGCATCGGCTTCCCCGGCACCGACTCGACCATCTTCGGCTTCCTCGGCGACGTCGAGCTGGCCGACCCGCCGGAGCGGCGGCCGGGCACCTGGCACAACGAGCACGGCGCGCTGATCGTGGCCCCGATCCCCGGCGGGCGCTACCGCGTCACCGGGTACGCCCCGTCAACCTTCACCCCGACCCTGGAGTCCCTGCGGGAGACGACGCAGCGGATCGCGGGCACGGACTTCGGCATGCACTCCCCCGTGTGGCTGTCCCGCTTCGGCAACGCCACCCGGCTCGCGGCGCAGTACCGGAAGGGCCGGGTGTTCCTGGCGGGCGACGCCGCGCACATGCACTTCCCGGCGGGCGGCGTCGGGC
This sequence comes from Nonomuraea sp. NPDC003214, assembly GCF_053590035.1. Classification (NCBI taxonomy): domain Bacteria; kingdom Bacillati; phylum Actinomycetota; class Actinomycetes; order Streptosporangiales; family Streptosporangiaceae; genus Nonomuraea; species Nonomuraea sp. NPDC003214. The sequence goes on from NZ_JBSFSX010000011.1 coordinate 111,598, forward strand.
TGAACGTGGGCCTGCAGGACGCGATGAACCTGGGCTGGAAGCTGGCCGCGGTCCAGCGGGGCCGGGCGGAGGCGTCCCTGCTGGACACCTACCACCAGGAACGCCATCCCGTCGGCGAGTCCCTGGTCGAACACACCAAGGCCCAGACCGCCCTGATCACCGCCACCACCGAGGACGGCCTGCCCCTGCGCCGGTTCATGGCGGACCTGCTGCGCGCCCATCCCGGCGTGGCGGCCGAGCTGGCCGGCACGCTGACCGCGCTGGACGTCCGCTACCCGGGCGCCCATCCTCTGGCAGGGCGGCGCCTCCCGGCCACCCGCGAGCAGCTGCGCCTGCTGCGCGAGGGCCGCCCGGTGCTGCTGGCCCAGGAAGCCACCCCGGCGCTGAAGGACCTTGCCGTGAGCGCGGACCTCCAGCTGTACGAGACCGAGCTGCCCTGGCCCACGGCCGCCGTGCTGATGCGCCCCGACGGGCACGTGTGGGCCGCCGGAGACACTGCCGGGCAGCTGGCGGACGCCATGACAGAACTCCCCCTGGCCTGACGGGAAGCGGCACGGACGTACGCGGGAGGTGGGCGACCAGCCCGGCCTTGACCGCCCGCTCCGCCCGGGTGACGATGCCGATCGACTCCCCCGGGATGCCGGGCAGCTCCCGCGGCCAGGCGTCCTGGATGTCGTCGGCGACGTCCCGCGGCGTGCCGGCCCGGCCGGTGCCGGTCTGCGCGCCTCGCCCGGCCTCGGTTCAGCGCGCAAGATTCTTGCGTTGCGGGGCGGAAATTCTCCATCGGTTCGATCGGGGGTTCGACTAGCGTCGGCCGGGTCCGGATGCCTCCGACGAACAGGAGCAGGGTCATGCCGGTTTCAGTGTCCGCCGCTGACCCGTACGGAAGAAGGAGGCACGATGAGGCGCGTCGGCGTCATCGGGGTGGGTGAGATCGGCCGGGCGATCGTGACGGGCCTGTGCGAGGGGGCCGGCGACGCTCCCGAGGTGTTCCTCTCCCCTCGGGGAGCTCGCACGGCCGCCGAGCTGTCCGGGCGCTACGAGAGCGTACGGGTGTGCGCGGGCAACCAGGAGGTACTGGACCGCTCCGACATCGTGATCATCGCCGTGCGCCGCGACGATCGGCACGAAGCGCTGGCCGGCCTGACCGTGGGCGACGACAGGGTCGTGGTCAACGTGATGGCCGGGGTCGGCAACGACGACCTGCGCCGGACACTGGCCACCGGCGCCCCGCTGGTACGGGCCATCCCCCTGCCCGCCGTCCGCGAGCGCCGTTCCGTCACCGTGACGCACCCCGCGCACCCGGTCGTCGACGACCTGTTCGCGCGGCTGGGCGGGGTGCTCCCGGTCGAGGACGAGGCGGCCTTCAACGTCTTCTCCGCACTGACGGGAACGCTGACCGCCCACTACTCCTACCTCGCCACGATCGCGTCGTGGGCCACCGGCCACGGCATCGCCCCCGAGGACGCCGACAGCTACGTGCGCGGCCTCTTCCAGGGCGTCGGCCGCTCCCTGAGCGACCGGACCCGCTCCCTGAGCCAGCTCGCGGCCGACCACGAGACCCCGAACGGCAGCAACGAACGCGTCCGCACCACCTGGTTCACCCCGGCCAACGCCCATGCCCTCGGCCAGGCCCTCGACGACCTCCTCACCCGGCTCGACGGGCCATGGGACGGCGGCGCGCGGGACCTACAGGCCGAAGGCGCCGCCCTCGACGAGGATCGCCACGCCGATGCCTGACAGCACGAGCGGCAGCAGTACGTGACCCCACCGGCTCAGCGTCCGGGCGACGACCGGCCGGGTGGCGAAGAGCCGGCCGGCGGCACACCATACGGCGACCAGGGCCAGGAACACGACGATGTGGACGGTCGTCGAGCCGGCCCCGGCGGTGGTGAACACCGGCACGTACACGCCGATGTTGTCGCCGCCGTTGGCGAAGGTGACCGCGGCCACCTCCCATGCCCTCGGCCCGCCGGCCGGCGCCTCCCCGGGCCCCTCGTCCTCGCCGTCGCGGTGGCTCCGCCACGCCTGCCAGGCCGCCTTCAGGCCCAGGAGCAGCGGCAGCAGACCCAGATACGGCAGCACCGGCTCGGGCAGAAGGGCGGCGCCGAAGGCCGCGATCACGGCCACGACCAGGATGCCCAGGAACCCGAGATACTGGCCGGCCACCACCCGCGCCGCCGCACCCGGGCTCCCGGCGCCCCGGGCGAAGAACAACGCCAGGATCACGAGGTCGTCGACGTTCGTGATGGCGAACAGCCCGGCCGCCTGACCGACGACACCCACGTTCACGCCGGTTCTTCCCCTTCACCCGTGATGCGCCCCCGGCGACCCTACAAGGTCACTCCCCCGCCGACGAACGCCGGCCGGCTCGCGCTGGAGCGGCCAGCGTGGCCATCGCCTCGAGCAGCGTCGCGTACACGGGGCCGGGTTCGGCGGGCTCCTCCCAGCTCGGCTCCTCCCCGTCCGCCGGGCCGGTCTCCGCCGCCGGGAAGAACAGCCACCACAGGTTGTGCCAGGGGTCGAGGAACCGGGCGATGCCGTATCCGCCGTAGAAGGGGGAAACCGGCGTGACGACGGTCGCGCCGCGTGCGACCGCTCTGCGCAGCGTCTCCTCGGGGTCGGCGACGTACACCTGGGTCAGGGCCGGGGTGAACGGCCAGTCGGCCTTGCGGTCAGCGACCATGATCAACGAGTTGCCGATCTTGACTTCGGCGTGGATCAGCGTTCCGTCCGCGGCGTGGAAGTCAGGGGTGCGGGCCTCCTTCCGCTCCGTCGCGTCGAAGACCGCGACGAGGAAGTCGATGAAGGATTCGGCTCCGTCGACGACGACGAATCCGTTGACAGTGTTCTCGCCCCGGGGTTCGGGACCTTGCTCGGTCATCTCCATGCCCGGAGGCTAGGGACGATTGCGGTCAGGCTCCTGCCGCGATGACGGACCGCGCCCACTGGTGGAAGCCGGTCAGCGGAATCCCCAGGCCGGCGGCGAACTCAGGGCGCGCCGGTGCGGGATGTGCGCTCATGTACTGCTGCGCCTGGAAGAGCCCGGTCGCCAGGCCGTCCGCGAGGGCCTGCTCCGGGCCGGCCGGAAGCTCGATCGTGGTGTCGAGGGCCTCGGACAAGACCCGGGCGGCGGTGCGGAAGCTCAGCACGTCACCGGCGAGTTCGAGTTCGACGCCGTGAAACCGCCCGGGTTCCGCGAACGCCGCGGCGGCGGCCGCCCCGATGTCGCCGACCGCGACGAAGGGAAGCGGGACGTCGGGATCGACCCCGACGAGGAGCCGGTCCGAGGTCAGGTCCGCGAAATAGGACGACGGCCGGACGAAGTTCTCCATGAACGTGGCCGGGCGCAGGATCGTCCACCGGGGGAAGCCCGCGCCGCGTACGAGATCCTCGACCGCGGCCTTGCTGCGCAAGTAGTGCCGCATGTGCGCGCCCCAGCGCCGCTCGTCGAAGCGTTCGACGTCGACGGTGCCCGCGCCCGACACCGAGGTGTGCACCACGTGCTCGGCACCCGCCGCCCGGGCGGCCTCGACGAGGTTGCGCCCGTGCCGGACCTCGGCGTCACCCATCGGGTCGGCGGGATCATAGGTCTGCACCGAGAACACGGCGCGGGCGCCGTCGAGCGCCGCTTCCAGCGAGGCGACGTCGTCGAGGTCACCGCGCACGAGGACGGCGCCCAGAGCGCCGAGGGCGGTGGCACGCTCGGAGCCGGGGTCCCGCACCAGGGCGTGAACGGGGACGCCGTCGCGAAGCAGCGCGCGGGCCACGGCGCCTCCTTGCTTGCCGGTCGCTCCGGTGACCAGCACGAACGATGACGATTCAGGCACGGCACTCCTCCAGAGAGCGATATGGGGTGGCACCCCACTTCGCAATCCAACATATGGGGTGGCCCTCCGGTTGTCCAGATGAAAGGGTGTCCTCATGGCGAACCCCAAGGCCACGCCGCAGCGATCGGACTGGCAGCGCAACCACGAGCGGCTCGTCGCGACGGCCGCGGCTCTCGTCGCCCGCGAGGGGGCGCAGGTCTCCCTGGAGGAGATCGCCCGTGAGGCCGGTGTGGGCTCCGCGACCCTGCACCGGCACTTCGCCTCCCGCCAGGCGCTGCTCGAGGAGGTCTTCCGCGACGAGGTCGAGCGGCTTCGCCTGCGCGCCCGCGAGCTGGCCGCCGGCGACCCCCGGACGGGACTCGTGACCTGGCTGGAAGAGCTGACGATCTCCGCCGTGAACACCCGCGGCCTGCCCGCTTCGCTGGCCGCCGGGGCGGGCGCCGGCCCGTCGGCCGGCGACACCTGCCACGCCGTCATGCGCGAGGCGACCGTGACGCTGACGGATCACGCCCTCGCCGCAGCCGGCGTCCGCCCCGGAGTCTCCCCGGACGACCTGCTCGCCCTGGTGGAGGCGGTCGCCCAGGCCACCGAGGGCGATCCGCCGGCGGCACTCCGCCTGCTCCGCCTCGCCCTCGACGGCATCCGGCCCTGACCGTCCCCCACGACGCCCCGGCCTCGCGGGGCGCATTCGCCCGCGTATCGGCTGGTTCAGAGGTACGTGACACCCGTCAGCCGCCCGGCCGCCTCCCAGAGCCACCTGCCGACGGCCGGATCGGCCGCCTCGCGGCTGAGCCGGGCCTCGGCGACCGGGCCGCGGGTCTCCCAGGGCCCGGACGGCCCGAAGAACTGGCCGCCCCGCACCCCGGGGTCGGTCGCGGCGCGCAGTTGCGGCAGCGCGCCGCGTTCCACCGGCTGGGTGACCACCAGGCCGAGCCGCGCGATCACCTGCCCGAGCCGGCCGCGGTGCTCCCAGGCGCGCGGAGTGAGGTTGGTGCGGGTCAGGCCGGGGTGGGCCAGCGTGCTGATGATCGGCGATCCGGCGGCGCGCAGGCGGCGGTCCAGCTCGACGGCGAAGATCGTGGTGGCGAGCTTGGACCGGCCGTAGGCGGGAGCGGCTCGATAGTCACGTTCGAACATCAGGTCGTCGAGGTCGAGGTGGGCGTTCCTGTGGGTGATCGAGCTGAGGCTGACCACCCGCGGCCTTCCGGCCGCGGCCAGGTTGCCGAGGAGCAGGCCGGTCAGCGCGAAGTGGCCCAGCATGTTGGTGCCGAGGTGCAGCTCGAAGCCGTCGGCGGTGGTACGGCGCGGGCCGAGCAGCACCACGCCGGCGTTGTTGACCAGCAGGTCGATCGCCGGGTGGTCGGCGGCCAGCTTCGCGGCGAACGCGCGTACCGAGTCGAGGCGGGCCAGGTCCAGCTCGCGCACCTCGACGTCGCCGCCGATGCGGCGGGCGGCCTCCTGGCCGGCGGCGGTGTTACGGACGGCGAGCACGACACGGGCGCCGCGGCGGGCCAGCTCGGTGGCGGTGACCAGGCCGAGGCCCGAGTTGGCGCCGGTCACGACGGCGATCCGGCCGTGCTGGTCGGGGATGCGATCAGCGGTCCATCCGGTCATCTGCTGCTCCTGGAGGTCTCGGTGCGGTCGACCGCCGACGTCAGGCTCGGTGCGGTCGACCGCCGACGTTAGGGGCGACGCGGGCCGCCTCCGTCGTTCCCGGTTGCCTAGGACCGCGGGACCTACCTTGGGTGGCCGGTCAGGCGGCAGACTTGCGGCATGACCAACCTGTACGCCCGTGAGCTCGGGGACTTCCTGCGGGCCCGCCGCAACCGGCTGAGTCCGTACGACGTGGGCCTGGAGCCGGGCGGACGCCGCAAGGTCACCGGGCTGCGGCGCGAGGAGCTGGCCCTGCTGGCCGGGTTGAGCACCGACTACTACCAGCGGATGGAGCAGGGCCGCGAGGTGCGCCCGTCCGACGACGTCCTGGACGCGCTGGCCGGGGCGCTCGGCCTCGCCGACGAGGAGCGCCGGCACCTGTTCACCCTGGCCCGCGCCGCCCGCCGGCCCGCGCCCGCGCGGGTGGACCGGGGGCCGGAAAGGGTGCCGGACAGCACCCGGCGGCTGCTGCGGGTGATGGACACCCCGGCGGTCGTGCTCGGCCGGCACCTCGACCTGCTCGACTGGAACCCGATGGCCCAGGCGCTGCTCGGCGACCCGGGCGACTGCCCGCGCGACCGGCTCAACATGCTCCTGCTGATGTTCGACGACACGCTGACCGGCGGGCGGAGCTGCCCCGACTGGGAGCGGCAGGCCCTGGACTACATCGGCATGATGCGCGCCGCCGTCGCCACCGACCCCACCCATCCGCGCGCCACCGCGATCGTCGGTGAGCTGAGCATCCGCAGCGCCGAGTTCCGGCGGCTGTGGGTCCGGCACGACGTGCGCGAGTCGGTCAGCGGCGCCAAGACCTTCCGGGTCCCGGAGGTCGGCGACATCGTCCTGGACTGGGACACCTACCCGCTGCCCGGCAGCCCCGGCCCGGTCATGCTGGTCTACACCGCCGAGCCGGGCAGCGCCGACGCCGACCGGCTGCGGCTCCTGGCCTCGTTGCACGCGACCCGCTCGGCGCGCGCCGGCGAGCGCTCCGGCTAGGCGAGGGCCCGGCGGACGGCGACCGATCAGGAATCCGCCGCCACGTCGTCAGTCCTGGTAGCCCCTATCGCACCGGTGGAAGGATTGACGACCATGACCGACGCCAGACCGCTGGGCGCCGACGAGGCCGCGTTCATCGCGGCGGCCCGCTCAGGCGACACGACACGGTTCGCCCATGTCACGGAGCGCCACCGGCGTGAGCTGCAGGTGCACTGCTACCGGATGCTCGCGAACTACGAGGACGCCCAGGACCTGACGCAGGAGACGTTCCTGCGGGCGTGGCGCAAGCGGGAGTCGTTCAAGGGCGACGCCGCGCTGCGGACCTGGCTGTACCGGATCGCGACGAACGCCTGCCTCGACTTCCTCGACAGGCGCAACGCCCGCGTGCCCGTGCCGTCCGAGCTGCCGGACCCCGACTCCGAGGTGCTGTGCCTGCAGCCGTACCCGGACCGGATGCTCCCGGAGGACCCGCAGGAAGCGGTGGTGGCGCGGGAGACGATCGAGCTGGCGTTCATCGTCGCCGTCCAGCACCTGCCGCCGCGGCAGCGGGCGGTGTTCATCCTGCGCGACGTCCTCGGCCGGCCGGCGTCGGAGGCCGCCGGCGCCCTCGGGGTGACCGTCGCGTCGGTGACCAGCGCGCTGCAGCGGGCCCGCGTGACGATGCGCGAGCGGCTGCCCGGCCGCCGCCTCGACTGGCGGAGCCCCGCCACCCACGAGCTGTCGGACGACGAGCGCGGCGTGGTGAGGTCGTACCTGGACGCCCATGAGCGCAACGACCTGGACGGGCTGACGTCGCTGCTCCGTGACGACCTGCGCTTCGCGATGCTGCCCGACCCGGGCACCGTGGTCAGGTCGGCCAAGGAGGCGGTGGACGGCTGGGTCTCCAGCGGGCTCTTCCTGCGCGGCCACGACGACTGGCGCGGCATCGCCACGACGGTCAACCGCATGCCTGCCGCCGCGCTGTACCTGCGCGCCCCCGGCGACCCGGAGCACCGCTTGTTCGCCATCGCGGTCCTGCGCGTCGTCGACGGGAAGATCGCCGAGCTCACCGGATTCGACGCCACCGGCAAGCCGTGGCTGGGCCTGCCCCCGGCGCTGTCATAGGACGCGGGCCCAGCACACACCGTTCACGGGCCGAGGATCCGGCCCGTGCTCATCGCCTCGTCTCGTACCGGGTCAGCGTCACGCCGCCGGGGTACGTCCGGGTCTCCACCAGGTTCAGGTTCACCCAGCTGTCCAGCGCCGTGAAGAACGGCGTGCCGCCGCCCACCAGGACCGGGTAGGTGACCAGGACGTACTCGTCGATGAGCCCGGCCCGCATGGCCGCCCCGGCGAGCGTCGCGCCGCCGATGCCCATCTGGCCGCCGTCCTCGGCCCTGAGCCGGGCGATCTCGGTGACCGCGTCGCCGGTGACCAGGCGGGTGTTCCAGTCGACCTTGTCGATCGTCGAGGAGAACACCACCTTCGGCGTGTCCCGCCAGTTCCGCGCGTACTCGATCCGCGCCGGGGTGGCGTCGGGCTGCTGGTCGCCGGTCGGCCAGGCGGCGCTCATCGTCTCCCACAGCTTGCGCCCGTACAGCACCAGGTCGTTGGCCCGCTCGTGGTCGAGCCAGAACTGGAACAGCTCGTCGCTCGGCGGCCCGCTCCAGCCGATGTCGTCGCCGGTCGCGGCGATGTAGCCGTCCAGGCTCAGGTTCATGCCGAAGATCAGTTTCCGCATCGTGTCAGCCTCCTGTGAGTCGGTCTCACACGTACAGACGGGCGCGGCGCGGAAGCCTAATCGGCATGGGTCTCGGCCTCCGGCGGGCCCGTCAGAGCGCGCTCGGCTTCGTCGCGCCGGGTGTGCGGGTCCCAGAAGAGCTGGCAGACCTCCTCGGGGTCAGGTCTCCAGGGAGGCCAGCAGGCGACGGGTCAGGTCGTGCAGCCGGGCCGCGGCGTGGTGGTCGAAGGCGGGGCCGTCCAGGCTGATGGGGTCGAAGCGCGCGAACGCGGTCACCGGCGCCGCCGGCGGGGCGTCGACGCGGGCGATGATCGGCTGGATGCCGTCGCCGACCGGCCGGCCGTGCCTTTTGAGCTGGGCGACCTGGGCGGCGATGGGCGGGTCGTACTCCCCGGCGAAGCTGGAGGCCACCGGGCCGGGATTGATCAGCACGTACCGGGCGCCGCCGGTCGCGTGGCGGGCGGCGTAGGCGACCGCGAGCAGGTCGTTGGCCCGGCCCGCCTGCATCTGGGCGGCCATCCCGTCGTAGCCGCGTTCGAGCATGAGGTCGTCCCAGTGGATGCGGCCGATCGGGACGCCGGGCCCGGAGACGTTGACGATCACGCGCGGGGCGGCGGCTCGCGCGGTCAGGCCGTGGCTGAGGATGAACCGGCTCAGGTACTCCAGGGCGAAGACGCCCTCGACGCCCTCGGCGGTGACGAACCGGGTCGACCGGAAGTAGCGGGCGCACAGCACCAGCGCGTCCACGGCGGGGTGGCGGGCGTCGATCTCTTCGAGGACTCGCCTGTTCTCGCTGACCAGGCTCAGGTCCGCGGCGATGACGTGGGCTCCGGGGAGTGCGGCCGCCTTGGCGGCGTCGCGGCCGATGACCACGACGGTGTCGCCTCGTTCCAGGTAGGCGGCGGCCAGGGCGCGGCCCATGCCGTCGGTGCCGCCGCTGATCACGATGGTCTTCGGGGTGCTGGTCATGAGGACGCCTTCGCTGGGGTGACGGGTTCCGGGTGGGCGGTGGGGGCGGGATCGTGGCCGGGCAGCAGCAGGGTCGCGGCGAGCACGGCCGCGATAAGCGCGCTGACGAGCCAGAAGAGGCTGTGGAAGCCGGTGATCACGTCGCCGGAGGTCTGCAGGACGAGGGTGACCAGGGCGATGCCGAGTGCGGCGCCGAGCTGGTTGAGCATGTAGAGGACCGAGCTGCCCTGCGCGACGAGCGGTCCGGGCAGGGTCCGGTACAGCGAGCCCATCGTCGGCGCGCTGAAGCAGCCCATGCCGAGGCCGATGGTCAGGGCCGCCAGCACCGGCCACGCCTGGCCGGTGGCGGCGTCGATCCGGGTGAAGGACAGCGCGCTGAGCCCGGCCACGAGCGCGCCGGCGGCGGCCAGGCTCCGGGCGCCGATCCGGTCGGACAGCCGGCCCGCGAGCGGCATGGCGATCGCTCCTCCCAGGCCGGCCGGCGCCATCAGCAGCCCGGCGGCGAGCACTCCGTGGCCGTGCGCCTGCTGGTGGTACAGCGGGAGCGCGAACAGGGTGGCGAAGTTGGCCAGCCCGCCGAGTCCCATGATGGTGACCCCGGCGGTGAATCCCCGGCTGGTGAACAGGCGTACGTCGATCAGCGGTGGCGTGCGGCGGGAGCGGAGCGCGCGCAGCACGTAGCAGGTGATGAGGACGATGCCCGCGGCCAGCGGCAGCAGCGCCTGCCAGACGGTGAACGCCGCGTGCTCGGCCGTCTGCGACAGCGCCAGGACGAGCGCGGCGAAGCCCGGCGCGAGCAGGGCCAGCCCCAGGACGTCGAGCCGGACCGCCGGGCGCCGCCCGGGCGGCGGGTCGGCGGGCAGCACGCGGGCGGCCAGCAGGTAGGCGATCAGGCCGAGGGGCACGCTGAGCAGGAACATCCACCGCCACGACAGGCCGCCCAGCACGGCGCCGCCCGCGATCGGCCCGAGGACCGGGCCGAGTGACAGCACCACGCCCATCAGGCCCATGACGCGCCCGGCGCGCGCCGGCCCGGCCGCGCGGGCCAGCAGGATCAGCACGAGCGGGTCGAGGATCCCGGCGCCGACGCCCTGGAGGGTGCGGAAGGCGATCAGGCTGCCGGCGTTCCAGGCGAGCCCGGCCGCCAGCGATCCGGCGACGAACACCGCCAGGCCCGCGAGCCACAGCCGCCGTCCGCCGTAGCGGTCGACCGCCCAGGTGGTGAAGGGGATGGTGGCGGTGACGGCGAGCAGGAAGCCGGTGGAGGCCCAGCCGACCGTGGCGAGCGAGGCGTCCAGGGCGCTCGCCAGCGTGTTGGTGGCGACCGCGGCCATCGTGCTGCTGAGGATGCCCAGCAGGCCGCCGAGCAGGACGACACCGATCAGCGCCAGGAGGGGCCGGTCCAGGCGTCGGTCGGGAGCAGAAATTGAACTCACGGGTTCAAAGTAGTTATCTGACGCGTCCATCGCAACCCGTACGTTCATGCGGTTGAACTCAGGAGTACAATCGAGGCATGGTCACCACGCGCGGACGCATCGACAAACGGCAGGCCATCCTCGACGGCGCCTTCACCGTGTTCGCCCGTCAGGGCTACGCCCAGGCCTGCGTGCAGGAGATCGCCGACGAGGCCGGGGTGGCCAAACCCACGGTCTACAACCACCTCACGGACAAGGCGACCCTCTTCCGGCACGCGATCCAGGCCGCGGCCGAGAGCGTGCTGGACCAGCGGCTGGCCGCGCTGCGACCTCTCGCCGAGCCCGGCCCCGACCTTCGCGCCACCCTTGAGGAGGTCGGCCACCACCTGGTGCGCCTGCACGCCGACGACCGCTCCTGCGCACTGCGGCGGCTGCTGTACGCGGAGCTCACCCACTTCCCCGACATCCTCGACCTCGCCGTCGAGAGCGGTCCGCACCGTCTCAGCCAGGCCCTCGCCGACCGGCTGGCGCGGCTCATCCTCGCCGGCCGCCTCCGCGCCACCGACCCCGACCAGGCCGCCGAGCACTTCCTGGCCCTGCTCATCGGGCCACTGGAGGCGCGCTCCCACATGGGCACCCGGCAGATCGCCGACACGGACCTGCGGGAGCTCGCCCGCGCCGCCACCGACACCTTCCTCCGCGCCTTCGGCTGACAGATGTCATACGGTGCCGATGATCTACGCCTCTACTCCGGCCGCGGCCCCCGCGGAAGGATATGAGCCATGACGAACACGAAGAACTCCCCCAACTGGATCCTCGGTCTCTCCTGCGGCCTGGCCATCGGCATGGGGTTCGCCGCGGCCCTGACCGACCTCCTCCTGGGCATCTCGCTGTCCCTCTGCTTCGGCGTGGCCCTGTCGTACGCGCTCGGATCCCCACGGGTTCGCCGTCATGCTGAGCGCCTCCCCGATCACCCCTAGGACCGGTGACTACCGTGCCACCCACGCGTGCAGCGGCACGTGGTCCGACCAGCCCTTCCTGGCGTAGTCGACGAAGCACCGGCGCATGCGGCCGTCGCCGGCGAACACGTAGTCGATCTTCCGCTTGCGGGTGACGTAGGTCCACCGCTTGCGCGGGTCGCACTCGTCGCGGCCTCTGTAGGCGGTGGCGGCATCGCGCGGCACCAGGTTGAGGTCGCCGCCGACGACGCCCCGGCCGAGCTCGAACAGCTCGCGGAGCTGCTTGTGCCGGTAGGGCGCGCCCTTCTGCTTGTCGTCGTAGTGCGCGCCGGACGAGAAGTGCGCGGTGCACCACGCCCGGTCGGCCGTACAGACCGCGTACCTCCGGGCACTCCACGGCGGCGAGGTCAGCGCGTGCACGCCGAAGCGGGCGTTCCGCTCGGCCACGGCCAGGGTGACGCTCTGCGTCCCGCGCGGCCTGCCGTTCCGGTCCGGGTGGCACTGGTACGGGGAGCCGTCGGGGCGGGCCAGCCCGGCCGACTTGACGCTCCACGCCCTGCCGGTACGCGCCTCCAGCTCCCGCTTCAGGTCGCCGTCCGCGCCCGTGCAGAACTCCTGGAGGAAGATCACGTCCGCCTTGGTCGCCAGCACGGCGACGTGCCAGGCCAGCTCGGCGGTGGTGCGGCGGAAGAGGGGGCAGTTGCTGTTCGTGCCCGCGCAGAGGTTCCAGGTCATCACGTGGAGCGACGGGGCTTGGGCGGGCACGCTGAGGGGTAACAGCCCGGCGATCAGGAGGTGCCGGATCATGCCGGGACCGGCGGGAGGGGGCCCAGGTCGCGGATGATCCCGGCCAGGGCCCGGACGGGCTCGCTCTCGGCCTCGCTGCGCCACACCAGGGCATACGGCAGCGGCTCCAGATCTGTGACCGGCAGGTACGTGATGTCCGGTCGCGCCCAGTAGCGGGTGACGTGGGCGGGGAAGAGCACGACGAGCCCGTCCATGCTGGCGAGGGTCATGGCCTCCTCCGCGTCCCGCACCACGGGGCCGCGCTCGATCTGGCGGCCCCGCCGGGTCAGGCGCGGGGCGTAGGCGTCGTACCAGTAGCCGGGGCCGTTGTCGGCGTTCGGGTGCTGGAAGTCGGAGACCATCTCCAGGGAGACCGACGCGCGCGGGGCGAGCTGGTGGTCGACGGCGACGGCCAGCACGCGTTGCTCGGCGAACAGGACCGGCCCCACGGTGAGGTCGGGTTCGTCGACGGGGAGCCAGGTCACCAGGACGTCGATGTCTCCCCTTCGCAGCGCGGGAAAGGCTTCGCCCAGCTGGGTCTTGTGGATGCGCAGCTGCCATCGCGGGTGGCGGAGGCGGAAGACGTCCCAGTACGGGCGCAGGTCGTAGGCGTTGAGGGGAAGCATGCCGACGCGCAGCGTGCCGGTGATGCCCTGGCCGGCGAGCTGGGCGCGCTCCACGCTCTCCTTCAGCCCGGCGTAGAGGGGCCTGAGGTCGTCGCGGAGCTGCCGCCCGACCTGCGTCAGCCGGACCGTGCGGCTGGTGCGCTCGAACAGCTGGGCGCCGACCTGCCGTTCCTGCTTCTGGATCGCCTGGGTCACGCGAGCGGGCGACAGGCATAGCCGGGCGGCGGTGCGGCCGAAATGCAGCTCTTCGGCCAGGGTCAGGAAGATCTCGATGTCACGCAGCTCCACGCCTGACCTGCTCCGTTCACTCCCACTGAAGGTGATCTTCCGATGTTCGTCGTTGTTCCGGGTGTTCACCGTACTTGATCCTCGATTCGTACGAAATCGCCTGGTCGAGGGGGCGCGTGGGCCGGGCCCGCGCCATCACGGGTTCACCCCGACCGTGGTGGAACGCGCCCCGCGCCTGCGCCCGGGCGGGTACGCGATCCTCCGGGACGGCCGGGCCTGCCTGCCGGAAGGGCTCGACCGCACCACGGTGGCCCGCCCGGGATCTGGTGCGGCTCAAGGATACGTGTCACGCGACGAATCGAAAGGTCAGGGATGACAGAGCAACACCATGCCGCCCGGCTCGCGGAGGACGATCCGTCAGGGGACGCTGAGGTGGTCGTCGTGGGTGCCGGGCCGACCGGTCTCATGCTGGCCGCCGAGCTGCGCCTGGCCGGGGTGCGGCCGCTGGTGCTGGAGCGGCAGCCGCGGCGCCGCGACACCCCCAAGGCCGGCGGCCTCGGCGGCCAGATCCTCGAACTGCTGCGCTACCGGGGCCTGCTGGAACGCTTCGAAGCCGCCTGCACCGGCCCCGTCCCGGCTCCCCGTTTCCCGTTCGGCGGCGTGCACCTGGACTTCACCGAGCTGGCCGATCCCCCGATGCGCGCGCTGCCGCTCCCGCAACAGCACCTCGAGCGCCTGCTCGGCGAGGTGGCCGGCGAGCTTGGCGTCGACCTGCGCCGCGGGCACGAGGTGACCGGGATGAGCCAGGACGAGGCCGCCGTCACCGTGGACGTCCGCGGCCCGGACGGGCCGTACCAGGTCAGGGCCCGGTACGTGGTGGGCTGCGACGGCGCGCGCAGCCGGGTCCGCGCCTGGGCCGGCATCGGCTTCCCCGGCACCACGTACCCGGAGGTCAACCGGCTGGCCCAGGTCACCCTGCCCGGCACGGTCACCGTGCGCGGGGACGGCGGCCTCGACGTCCCCGGCTTCGGCGTCATCCACCCGGGTTTCACCCGGACGGATCATGGGCTCTTCGGCATCGGGGCCTCGCCTGGCTCCCAGGCCGTCTCGCTCTACACCGTCGAGGACGAGAGCGTCGAGTACGACGACGACACCCCGATGACCGTCACCGAGCTCCAGGACAGCCTCCGCCGCGTGCTCGGCGTGGACCTGCCCGTGGCCGAGGCGGTCCGGCTGTCGCGGTTCACGTTCAAGGCGCGGCAGGCCGACCGCTACCGCGAGGGGCGGATCCTGCTGGCCGGGGACGCGGCGCACCTGTTCCCGGCCACCGGCGTGGCGCTCAACGCCGGCATGCTGGACGCGGTCAACCTCGCCTGGAAGCTGGCCGCCGACCTGCGCGGCTGGGCCCCGGCCGGCCTGCTGGACACCTACCACGGCGAACGTCACCTCGCCGGCGCCCGCACCATGCTCCACACCCGGGCCCAGGTGGCGTTGCGGCGCGGGCACGACCCGGCCGCCGAAGCGCTGCGGGAGGTCGTACGGGAACTGCTCGCCGACGAGCAGCCGCTGCGCCGCATGGGCGCCCTCGTCGCCGGCTCCGACATCCGCTACCCGATGCCCGGCGCCGGCCGCCACCCGCTGACCGGCGCCTTCGCCCCCGACCTCACCCTGCACACCGAGCGGGGCCTGACGAGCGTGGCGGAGCTCATGCGCCCGGCCCGGCCCGTCCTCCTCGACCTCGCCGGCCGCCGGGACCTGCGCGAGACCGCCGGGGACTGGCAGCCGCGCGTCGGCGTCCACACCGCCAAGACCGGTGACCGGCCGGCCGACGCCCTGCTCATCCGCCCGGACGGCCACATCGCCTGGGCCGCCACCGTCGACGAACCCGAGGACAGCGCGGCGCCCTCGCTGCGTGAGGCACTGTCCGCCTGGTTCGGCACGCCCTGAGACCTGAGGAGAGACATGACCAGCAGATTCACCGAGCTGACCATCGACTGCCACGATCCGGAGAGACTCGCGGCCTTCTGGTGCGAGGTCCTGGACTTCACGGTGATCGACCGGAGGGAGGGCAAGGTCGAGATCGGCTCCTGGGAGCCGACCGTCGAGGAGGTGCTGACCCGCCAGATGCCGCCCACGCTGCAGTTCATCCAGGTGCCCGAGGGCAGGACCGTGAAGAACCGGCTTCACCTCGACGTGAGTCCGATCGACCGGAGCACCGGCGACGAGGTGGCCAGGCTGCTCGGCCTCGGCGCCGTCAAGAGGGACGTGGGCCAGGGCTGGGTGGTCATGGCCGACCCCGAGGGCAACGAGTTCTGCGTCCTGCGAACTCTGGCGGCGCCCGGCCCCGGGTCCTCGGCGTAGAGGCGACCGCTCCCCCGGTCACGTCGATCAGCCGGGGCGGACGGGGCCTTCGCCGGGCAGGATCGCGTCAGGCCTGCCGGGTGGGGTAGACGACGACCTGCGATAGGTTGACGTGCGCGGGACGCGAGGCGGTGAAGGCGACCACCTCGGCGACGTCGTGCGGGTCGAGCCAGGCGAACGCCTCGCGGGCCTGGGCGACCCAGGCGTTGACGCCCTCGTCGGTGACGTGTCCCTGGAGTTCGGTGGCGGTCATGGCGGGCTCCACCACGCTGACCCGTACGCCCTGGGGGCCGAGCTCGGTGCGCATGGTCCTCGACAGGTGGCTGACGGCGGCCTTGGTCGCGTTGTACACGGCCATGTAGGGGAAGACGACGTGCGAGGTCATCGAGGACATGGTGATCAGGTCGGCCGGGCGTCCGGCTCCCGCGGCGTCGAGGAGGCCGGGGAGGAAGGCGTCGACGACGTTGAGGACGCCGCTGACGTTGACGGCGACCTCGCGCCGCCAGTCCGCGGTGTTGCGGGCCTGGATGGCCGAGGGCAGCATCACGCCGGCGTTGCTCACGACGAGGTCGGCGGTGCCGTACGTGGCGCCGATCCGTGCGGCGGCGGCGGCGAGCGTGGCGGGATCGGTGATGTCGGCGGCGACGGCCAGCGCCTCTCCCCCGGCGGACTTGATCTCCTGGGCGAGCGCGTCGAGCCGGTCGAGGCGGCGGGCCAGGAGCGCCACCTTGGCCCCTCGGGCGGCCAGGAGGCGGGCGGTTGCGGCGCCGATGCCGCTGGAGGCTCCGGTGACGACGGCGATGCGGTGGTCGAGAGACATAGGTTGTGCTCCATGGTCGGTTGTTCGGTGGTTCCGACTCTGACGCACGGCTAATTCCGGAAAAACGCCCAATGCCGCAATAATCGGTCAGTCAGTGTGAACAGTCGCGGTGGAGGCGTGGATGGCCCTGGAACGCAGCGAGATCGAGACGTTCCTGACCCTCGCCCAGGAACTCCACTTCGGCCGCACCGCCGACCGCCTGCTCGTCTCGCGCGCCCACGTCACCCAGACCATCCAGAAACTGGAGCGCCGCATCGGCGTCCCGCTCTTCGAGCGGTCCACCCGGCAGGTACGGCTGACGCCCATCGGCGCGCAACTCCTTGACGGGCTCGGGCCCGCGTACGCCCAGATCCAGTCCACGGTCGCGACGGTCATCGAGGCGGCACGCGGCATCACCGGCTCGCTGACGGTCGGGTTCCTCACCGCGGCCACGGGGCAGATCGCGCTCGCGGCGGCCGAACGGTTCCGCGAGCGGCACCCCGACTGCGCGGTCCACGTCAGGGAGGTCCAGATCGGCACCGCCCTCGACCCGCTGCTCGACGGGCAGGTCGACGTGATGCTGATCTGCTTCCCCATCGAGGAGGAGGGGCTGACGCAGGGGCCGGTGCTGTTCACCGAGCCGATGGTGCTCGCCGTGCCGGCACGCCATCCGTTCGCCCGCCGTGCGGCCGTCTCGGTCGAGGACCTGACACGGGACAAGGTCATCCAGGTCCCGCCGTCGATCCCCGCCTACCTGCGCGCCGCCCGCCACCTGCACACCACGCCCTCGGGCATGGCCATACCGGAAGGCCCGACAGCCGGCACCTTCCAGGAGGTCCTGACCCTGGCAGCGCGGGCAAGGGCGTCTTTCCCTGCGGCGCGGCGGGGGTCCGCTACTACGCGCGGCCCGACGTGGCGTACGTCCCGGTCCACGACGGCCCGGCCCTGGAGTGGGGGCCGGCCTGGCGCACGAACGCGGCCACCTCCCGGGTCAAGGCCTTCGTGACGACCGCCCTCGACCTCGCCGGCCCCGTAACCAGCCCCCGCTGACCGGGGACAGGCGCCGTGTCGGCCGGGGACCGGCGCCTCCCGGAGATCAGAGATCCTTGCGCATGAGAACGCACGTGGTCTCATGGCGATGGACCGAGCCGTCCGGCGCTTCCTCGTCCCAGGCCTCCGGCTTGCGGCCATAGGCGACATAGCCCAGGCGTTCGTACAGGGCGCGAGCTCGAGGATTGTCCTCCTCGACGGCGAGTTCCGCCCTGCGCAGGCCCCGGTCACCGATGCGCTGTTCGGCGGCCTGGATCAGCAACGTTCCCAGACCACGGGACTGCAGCGCCGGGAGCACGGCGAGCTGCCACAGGGTCCCGGCCCCTTCGCTGAGCCGGTAGTCGACGCCGCCGATGGCCACCGGCAGGTCCACGGGGGTGCATACCGCCAGGTAGTCCACCTCTCCCTGCGCGGCGCGCGCCAACTCCCGCTCCACGAGGCGCAGGTGGCCGGCCGACCCCGACCATGCGCATGTCGGTAGATCGCGGGGAAGCAGGTCGCGCACGGTGACGGGGATGGCCACGGTGGCTCTGACGGGGCGATGGGCTTCGATCACCGTGATGAGGATGTCAAGCGGCGCAGCGGCATGGCAACGCGGGTCTAAGCGGTCGGAGCGGTCGTCGTGGCCGGGGGTGGTTTGAGGTAGCCGGTGGCCACGGAGGCCGCGATGCCGACCAGCGCGATGGCCAGGCCGGTGATCACCGGGGCGGAGGCGCTGCTGCTGAGCGCGATGCCGCCGGCGATCGGGCCCAGGGCGACGCCGAGGTTGATCGCGGAGGCGGGCAGCGCCTGCGCCAGCTCGCCGCCGGGACCGGCCAGGCTCACCACGCGGAGCTGGAGCGAGGGCACCATGACGAAGGCGAACAGGCCCCAGAGCAGCATCGTCAGCGCCACCAGGATCGGGTTGCCGCCGACGAGGTGGAGCATCAGCAGGGCGGCCGCCATGCCGGTGGTGCCGACGACCAGGGTGCGGGCGGCGTTCCTGTCGGCGAACCAGCCGCCGGAGAAGGAACCCACGGCCGTGGCCAGGCCGTAGACGAACAGGTACACGCTGACCATCGCGGCGGGGACGCCCGTGACGTCCCGCAGGAACGGCACGATGTAGGTCAGCGCCGCGTACAGCGAGGTGAACACCACCAGGTTCAGTCCCAGCACGGCGAGCACCCGCGGGGCGAGGGCGTACCTGGCCTGGCCGGCGGAGCCGCTGCCGCTGCCGGGCACGGACGGAACCAGCGCCAGGGTGGCGATCAGCACGATCACGCTGAGCACGATGATCGCGGTGAACGAGCCGCGCCAGCCGAGCGTCTGGCCGATCGCCGTGCCCAGCGGCAGCCCCAGGGCGGCCGAGACGGCGACGCCCGAGATGATCACGGAGATCGCCCGGCCCGCGCGCTCCGGCGGGGCGATCGAGGTGCCGACCCCGAACGCGACGGCGACGAACAGCCCCTGCGCCGCGCCGTCGACACCGCGCGCCACGACGAAGAGGGCGTAGTCGGTGATCAGCACCGGGGCCAGGTTGGCCAGGGCGAACAGGACGAGCGCGCCGGCGAGCACGGCACGCCTGTCCAGCCGGATCGTCAGCGCGGTCAGGATCGGGCCGCCGATCGCCAGGCCCAGCGCGTAGGAGGTCACCAGGGCGCCGGCCGCGGGAATGGAGACGCCGAGGTCGGCGGCGATCGGTTCGAGCAGGCCGACCACGAGCAGTTCGGCACAGCCCAGGGCGAACACGCCGAAGAACAGCGTGGCCAGCACGAGGTTCGTTCCGCCCCGGCTCGGCGTCGCTTGCGGGGTACTCATGTGCGCCTTTCTCGGTGGAGGATCCGCGCGGCACGGCACCCGCGCGGCGGTCGTGGGGTCGCCGTGGTCACCGTGGGCCGTGCGCCCCGCCGATGGCGGCCGGGTCGTACTCGTCGTGGCGGTGCAGCCAGCTCATGGCCGGGCCGTCGGCGCGGCCGGGCGGCTGCTCCCAGTCCTCCTGACGGCCGAGCGCGGTGAGGTCGAGCCAGTTGTACGTGCCGTTGAGCAGGTCGATGCCGCGCCCGTAGCACGAATAGGTGTGGAAGATGTCCCCGTCGCGGCGCAGGAAGGCGCTCACGCCCATCTCCTCGCCCGTGTACCCCTCCCAGCCCGGGTTCGCCCGCACGAGCTGGTCGTAGTCCTGGTAGTTCCATTCGACGGGCGTGATCGAGGCGTCGAAGCTGACGTGGAAGTCGTAGTTGAAGTCGCTGCCGAACGACGAGTACCACGGGAGCGTCCAGCCCATTCGGCGCTTGTAGCGCTGGAGCTTGTCCAGCGGCGCTCGCGAGACGGCCGCCAGCGTCGTGCCGCGGGCGTGCAGGTGGGTGAGGCGGCCCACGTTGTCGATCCAGAACGAGCAGGCCGGGCAGGCCG
The DNA here is from genome assembly GCF_053590035.1 of Nonomuraea sp. NPDC003214. Classification (NCBI taxonomy): domain Bacteria; kingdom Bacillati; phylum Actinomycetota; class Actinomycetes; order Streptosporangiales; family Streptosporangiaceae; genus Nonomuraea; species Nonomuraea sp. NPDC003214. The sequence goes on from NZ_JBSFSX010000011.1 coordinate 131,381, forward strand.
CGTCGGCGTCGGGAGCGAACATGACGTGGTAGATCAGCAGCTGGCTCCGGCCTTCGAACAGGTCGAGCAGGCTCACCTTCCCGTCCGGTCCGTCGAACGTGTACGGCTTGTCCACCCGGACCATCGGCAACCGGCGGCGCTCGGCGTTGACCTGGTCACGGGCCCGGGTGAGCTCCTTCTCCTTGGCCAGGAGCTCCTTGCGGGCGGCGAGCCACTCCTCGCGCGAAACCACCTCGGGCAGATTGTCCAGCGACATCTGAGCCTCCTCAGACTGCTCTCGTTTTGCAACTTGCTATGCGGCCCAACCTAGGCCACACTGATACGAACATGCAACCAGTTCCAAGGTGGGTGTGGTGCGGAAAGACACGCGGTCGAGGTGTCCGATCAACCTGTCGCTGGAGATCTTCGGCGACCGGTGGACCTTGCTGGTCCTGCGCGACGTGATCTACACCGGCGCCCGGCACTTCCGTGAACTGCTCAACGGCCCGGAGCGGATCTCCTCCAACATCCTCGCCGACCGGCTCGCCGTGCTCGTCGAGCACGGGCTGCTCACCAAGGCCGAGGACCCGTCGCACAAGCAGAAGGTCATCTACAGCCTGACCGAGCCGGCGATCCAGCTGGTGCCCGTCTTCGCCCAGCTCGGCGCCTGGGGAACGCGGCACCTCCCGGTCGCCGAGGAGTACGCGGCCCGCGGGCAGGTCCTCGCCGCCGGCGGCCCGTCGGCCCTGGAGGCGTTCATGGACGAACTCCGCGAAGCCCACCTCGGACCCGAGGCGCGCCACAAGCCCGCACCGGACGGCCCCACCATCACAGCGCGCATGCAGGACGCCTACGCAGCCGCACTCGACCACACACCCGGCACCTGACCGAACCGCCCCCGGCGCCCATCCCGCGAATCCCCGGCACGGACCGTTGCCCCTGACTATTCTCGCTGCGGTGGCCACCGACCCTCCGCCGTCGCAGTCCGCCGATCGCCTGCGAGCCGACATGGTCGCCGAGCTCAAGCAAGGCGCCTGGATCCGCTCCCCCGAGGTCGAAGCGGCCTTCGCCACTGTGCCGCGTGAGCGGTTCGCTCCGGAGGCGCCGCTCGGCATGATCTATTCGGTCCACGACGTCGTCGTCACCAAGCGCGATCGCAACGGCAGAGCCACGAGCTCGATCAGCGCGCCCTGGTTGCAGGCCGACATGCTCGAAGCGGCCCAGCTCCGCCCGGGCGCGCGTGTCCTGGAGATCGGCTCCGGCGGCTACAACGCGGCCCTGATCGCCGAGATCGTCGGACCCGACGGGCTGGTCGTCACCATCGACATCGACCCCTTCGTCACCGAGCGCGCCGGCCGCTTCCTGGCCCGCACCGGCCATGACCGGGTGCGGGTCGTCCTGGGCGACGCCGAACATGCCGCCGAGCGGCACACTCCCAGCGGCGGCTTCGACGCGATCATCGTCACCGTCGGCGTCTGGGATGTCCCGTGGACGCATCTGCTCGCCCCGGGCGGCCGGATGATCGTCCCGCTGCGCTTCTCCACCATCAGCCGCTCGTTCACCTTCGTCCGCGAGGGAGATCACTTCCTCGGGCTCAACCCGAAGGTCTGCGGTTTCGTCCCCTGCCAGGGCGCCGGCAAGCTGCCCGATCAGGAACCCGTCCTGGCCGGCGGCGCCGTCAGGCTGACCCTGGAAAGCGGCCCCGCACTCGACGCCGCCGAGCTCGACCAGGCGCTGGACGGCGACCGCACCGAGCTGTGGACCGGCGTCAGCGTCGCCGCTGGGCAGCCCTTCGATTCGATGCACCTGTGGATCGCCACCAGCGACGAGCGGTTCGGCATGTTCTGGCAGGACCCCGACCGCGACTGCGGCCTCATCCAACCGGCCATGCGCTGGTACTGCCCCGCGCTGATCACCCACGACAGCTTCGCCTACCTCACGCTCCGCGAGCCGTCCAGCGACAGGACCGGCACGTCACGCTGGGAGTTCGGCGCCTGCGGCTACGGCCGCGACGGCGCCGGGCTCGCCTGGCACCTGCACGATCACGTACGGACGTGGGACCGCTCCCGGCGGGACCACCCGGGCCCTGTTTTCACCCTCCACCCTGCGAGCGCCGTCCTGCCCGCCCCCGCTGTCGGCCGCATCTTCCGCAAGCGCCACACGCAGCTGGTCATGGCCTGGACCTGACCCCGGGCCGCCGAATCCTCCGGCGGTCCGGCTGTGCCTGTAATCCGTAGTTGGCGGTTGTGAACGACAGGTGGCGGACGTTGATGTCGGCGCACAGGCAGACGTACATAGGCAGTACGGGCAAACGCGCAGGGTGATGCGCGTGGTCGGCGATACCCGGAAGATCAATTGGTAGGGCCTGTCGGACCGGTCGGCGGCCGTGCGGGTGTTGTGATCGGGGAACGCTCGCCGTGGCGGGCATGCCGTCATCAGGGCTGTGTTCGTCTGGCGTCCCAGAGGGTCTGGTAGTGCTGCACACTGGATGGTTCGCCGGGCAGCGGGCCGGTGTTGTGGGCCTTCAAGCCGTCCAGGGCGATGGCCAGCAGCCGGGAGCGGATCTCTTCCTCGGCTCGTCCGGGCGGAGCTGGGGTGGTGCGGCTGAACTGGCCGATGAGCAGGGAGATGTCCATGGTGGTTACGTCGGTTCGGAGTACTCCGGCGCGGTGGGCACGGGCGGTGAGTTCGTCGGCCAAGTGCTGGGCTCGCTGGTTGGCCTGCTGCATCTCGGGCGTGACGTCGATGGCGCCGGCCAGCGGGGCCAGGATACCGAAGCCGAAGGCCACGCATTGCTGGATGTAGTGGGCCAGTCCCTGCCAGGGGTCCTCGTGAGCCAGGCCGCCCTGGGCAGCGGCCGCGACGCGTTCCATCGAGTCGACGCACAACCGTTGGAGGAGTTCTTCCTTGGTGCGGTAGCGGCGGTAGAGGCTGCCCATGCCCACGCCCGCATGCTCGGCGACGGCTGATACAGGCGCGTCGAAGCCCTGAGTGGTGAACACGTGGCGGGCGGCCTCGATCAGCGCCTGGTCGTTGCGGGCCGCCAAGGCCTGCGGGCCTCGTTTGCGGCGAGTCACGGGGTCGGACATGGATCCAGGATACCGATTGCGGAGCGTTCCGCTCCGGGCTACATTACTCGGAGCAAAACGCTCCGAGTAAGAGGCGGTTACCTGACCATGTCTGCTTCCCGAGTTGTTCTCGTCACCGGTGCCACCGGCAACCAGGGCGGAGCCACCGCCCGCCAACTGCGGGCCCGCGGCTGGACCGTCCGCGCGCTCGTCCGTGATCCGCGCAAGCCCGCAGCGCAAGCGCTGCGCGAGCAGGGCGCGGAGCTGGTTCAGGGCGAGTTCGACAACCCCGACTCCCTGCGCGAGGCGATGAGCGGCGTACACGGCGTGTTCAGCGTCCAGGCGCTGGCCTACGAGCCCGAGACCTTGGCCGCCGAGGTACGCCAAGGCAAGACCGTGGCCGACATCGCCCACAGCAGCGGCGTCGCCCACCTGGTCTACAGTTCCGTGGGCGGCGCCGAACGCGAGACCGGCATCGATCACTTCGAAAGCAAGGCCGAGATCGAGCGGCACATCCTGGCCCTCGGCGTGCCCGCCACCATCCTGCGGCCGGTGTTCTTCATGAACAATCTCCTGCACTACGCCAACGCCGACGGCGAGCGACTCCTGGCACTGCCGGTCAAGCCGGACAAGCCGATGCAGCTCATCGCCACCGACGACATCGGGATCTTCGCCGCCGATGCCTTCGACAACCCCGGACAGTTCATCGGCCGGCAGGTCGAACTAGCCGGCGACGAGCTCACCTTCCCCGAAGTCGCGGAGACCTATGAGCGTGTCACCGGCACTCCGACCAGGTTCGAGGCGCTGCCGATAGATGAGCGCATGTTCGAATGGTTCGCCGAAGAGGGCTACCGGGCCGACATCTCGGACCTGCGCCGACGGCATCCGGAACTGCTGACATTTGAGCAGTTCCTCACCCGGCGGCTGGGTCCGGCCCGATCCTGACCGTTCGCATGCCGCCGCCCCGGTCCACGCCCTCAGGGCGCGGCGACGCTCCAGCCAATCGCTGCGCCAGACTCTGCACATCTGCACGTGCTTGCCTCTGCACAATCACCTATACGCCGCCAATTGATCTCGGCTCGGAATCATCGACAGCGTAGGGGCCGCCGATTTCTGCACGACATGCTGTGCTTTGCCAGTGACTCTGCGCGACTCGGGGTTGGTGCGGTCGGATCGCTGTGGGCTGGATGAGTTGTTTCTGGCCTTCGGGGTCGGCGAGGCGGAGCGTGGCCGTCTGGCGTTGGGTTGCGGCCCGACCGGGCCCGGCGGTGGACGGGTGCTTGGCGGACTTCGGGTGTCGAGGCGGTGTGCGCGATCCGGGATCTGGGAGCGGTTCCGGTGGCGCGGTGTGAGCCGACAGGATCGCTCGTCCTCCGCCACCGCTTGAACCAGTACGCCACCGATCTCGGGGCACGATGCGACAGCGGCGCGGGACCGCTCTCACCGACCTGAGTTGCCCCAGCACGATCGGCCAGCGCTACCAGAGTCGATCAAGGTGACGTTGCAACAACCAACGTCCGCCACCTGTCGTTCACAGCCGCCAACTACGGATCACAGGCACACCGGCCAGGAGAGGTCATGAGCTTCGGCCGCCGCCTCGACGAGGAGCGAATCCTCCGCAAGGTAGGGGCGGTTTGCCGGGCGCAGGCCGATCGTGCGAGAATTCCCGCACAATCATTGTGCGACTATTTTCGAACGATAGGGGCCGCCCCATGCCTCCACGGACCTACGAGCACCCGGCGATCGACGAGATCGCGATCCCGCGCGTGCTCTTCGCCCTGAGCGAGCCGCTGCGGCTGAACATGGTGCGGATGCTCGCGGAGCGGGGCGAGGTCGACAGCATCGACCTCGGCCCGGACCTGCCGCGCTCAACGCTGACCCATCACACGAGCCTGCTGCGCGAGTCCGGGGTCGTGTTCGTACGCGCCGAGGGCCGCAAGTGCATGATCCGGCTCCGGGACGAGGATCTCGAAGCCCGGTTCCCCGGCCTGCTCGGCACCGTGCTCGCCGGCTACGAGGACGATGACGCATGATCCGCCGCGTCTGGCCGCTTGTCGCCGCCGCCGTCGCGCTCGGGATCGACGCCTACGTCCTGGCCGGGGTGCTTCCGTCCATCGCCGGCTCGCTGGGGGCCACGGTGGCGATGATCGGTCTGGGTGTCACCGCGTTCACCGCCGCCTACGCCGTTGCCGGGCCGCTGCTGTCGGGGCGCCTGACCCGGGGCAGCACGGCGCGGGCCATGCTGATCGCGCTCGGGGTGTTCAACCTGGGGAACCTCGTCACGACGGTCGCTCCGGGGATCGAGGTGTTCCTGGCCTCGCGCGTCGTCGCGGGTGCGGGCGCGGGCATCCTCACCGCGGTGGCGACGGCGACGGCCGCCGCGATGGTCGCCGGCCATGAGCGGGGCCGCGCCATGGCCATGGTGACCTTCGGGCTGTCCACGGGCACCGTGGCGGGCGTGCCGGTCGGGATGCTCATCGGCCAGGGCGCCGGCTGGCGCTGGACCATGGCCCTGGTGGTGCTCATCGGCGTGGTCAGCATGGCGGCTCTCGCCTTGCGCGCGAGGACGCTCCCGCGGCTCGACGCGGCGTCCGGCGAGCCCGTGTTCAAGGTCCTGCGCGCGGGGCGGACCAGCGCCGGCGTCGTGGCCGCCTTCCTGCTCGGCGTCGCGAGCCTGGGGCTCTACACGTACCTGCTGCCGATGGCGGAGGACCGCGGCTTGGGCGCGTGGGGCTTCGCCCTGGTGTGGGCGTGGGGCATCGGCGGCGTCACCGGGTCCGCGCTGATCGGCAGGCCGCTCGACCGCTACGGCCCCAAGCCGCTGCTGGTCGCGATGCCGGCCTTGCTGGCGCTGAGCTTCGCCGCGGCTTGGCTCTCGGCCTCGCCCGTGGCCTGGCTGGCCGCCGCGGCGGTCTGGGGCGCGGCCGGCTGGGCCAGTGTGCCGACGCTCCAGCAGGCGCTCACGGCGGACCGGCCCGCGCAGGCGATGCCGATCATCGCTTTCCAGATGGCGGCGATGTACCTGGGTTCCGCGGCCGGCGCGGCGCTCGGCGGCGGGCTTCTCACCGCCGGCACCGGCCCGGCCGACCTCGCGGCCTGGGCGCTCGTCCCCGCCGTGCTCGCGCTGGCGCTCACCGGGTGGATCGCGGTCAGGACGGCCGGGCGCGGGAGCCCGGGACCGGTGACGGCCCCGGCGTGCGAGACCGCCCGGTGACGCGGCTCGGCCGGCACCGGCAGACGGTTGCCGGATGTTATCCGCTCGGATAACGTTATCCGCATGGATAACAAACACGGTCAACCATGACCACCCATCACGAGGCGACCGCGGCTCGCAGGAAGCAGATCACCCGTGCCGCGATCACGCTCCTGGCCGAGGGCGGCTACCAGGCCGCCACGTTCGAGGCCATCTGCAAGGAGGCCGGGCTCAGCAGCAAGCGGCTGATCACGTACCACTTCTCCAGCAAGGACGAGCTGTTCGCGGCCGTCGCCGATCACGTCGTCGCCGACTCCGAGGCCTGCATGCGGGCCGCCCTTGACGGCGTGACCGGCGCCCGCGAACAGCTCGCCACCGTCATCCGGGCGAACGTGGCGTACATCGCGAGCCATTCGCCGCAGATGCGGGCGCTCCAGCAGATCCTCCTCAACGGCGGCGCAGGCGCCTGGGAGCATCACCACGTCGCATCGCAGAACCGGCTGGCCGGCCTGTTCGCCGAAGGGCAGCGCAGCGGCGCCTTCCGCCCGTTCGATCCGCAGGTCATGGCGGCGGCGCTGCGGGCCTCGATCGACAGCACGGCTCCGCCCCTCGCCGCCGGGCTCGCCCCCGAGCCGTGCGCCGATGAACTCGTCGAACTCTTCGACCGCGGCACGACCGCATGACGCCTACGACACACGAGGAGTGGCAATGACCTGTGCAGGGATCGCGGGACGGCGGTACGTGGTGACCGGCTCGGCCTCGGGCATCGGCGCGGTGACCGCAGCGATGCTCCGCGAGCGCGGCGCCGAGGTCATCGGTTGCGACCTCGCCGACGCCGACATCGAGGCCGACCTGTCCACGCCCGAGGGCCGCCGGTCGCTGGTCGGCCAGGTGACCGAGCGCGAGCCCGTCGACGCGGTGCTCGCCGTCGCCGGGGGCGGCAGGACGGGGCTCCTGGAGACGAACTACTTCGGCGCGGTGGCGACGCTCGAAGGGCTCCGGCCGCTGCTGGCGCGGAGCGAGGCGCCCCGCGCCGTGGCCGTGTCGTCGACCTCCTCGCTGGCGCCCGCGGACGAGCGCGTGGTGCAGGCGTGTCTCGACGGCGACGAAGCCGCGGCCGTCGCCTACGCCGCCGCGGCCCCGTCCGGCGGCGGCACTGCGGGCGCCTACGGCATCGCCAAGCGCGCGCTGAACCGCTGGGTGCGCAAGGCCGCCCCGACCCCCGCATGGGCGGGAGCCGGCATCGCCCTGAACGCCGTCGCGCCCGGCGTCGTCGACACGCCCGCGGCCTCCTGGATCCTCGCGAGCGAGGACGTGCGCACCGCCGTGGAAGCCGCGGCGCCGCAACCGTTCGGCGGCTTCCCCGGGCGGCCGGAGTGGGTCGGCGAGCTCATCTGCTGGCTCGCCGGCGCGGACAACCGCTTCGTCACCGGCCAGGTCATCTTCGCCGACGGGGGCGCGGAGTCGGCGCTGATCGGAGATCTCCACTGGCGCTGACGATCCGAGCATGACCCCCTCCCACGCCTCAGGCCGGGGAATGGCTCATGACGTCGGCGAGCCTGGTGTCCCTGCCCGCGAGGACCGAGCTGACGTAGCCCATGACGAGGGGCACCCGGCTCAGCCGGAGCATCAGGCGCCGGACCCGCAGGTCGGCCGGTGAGGAGGGCAGGAACCAGCGGGCCATCGACCGGGCGTTGCGCTGCTTGTCCTCGACCACGGGCCGCCACAGCCGCTCGAACCCGGCCGTGGCCCGCTCGATCTCCGGCTCGTGCGCGAGCCGGTCGGCGAGCAGGAAGGCGCCGGCGAGCCCGAGCGACGCGCCCTGCCCGGCGATCAGCGACACGGCGTGGGCGGCGTCCCCGACCAGGACGACCCGGCCGGTGCTCCACTCCGGGACCTCGATCTGCGCGACCTGGTCGTAGTAGATCTCCTCGGCCGGCGGGCACCGCTCCAGCGCGCGCGGCGTCACCCAGCCCAGGCCGGCGTAGGCCCGCCGGACGGCCGCCCGGGGGTCGTCCGGAGTCGCGGGGTCGGCGCTGCGGTGCACCGTGAACGCGGCGACCCGGCCGTCGCGGAGCGCGTAGAAGCCCATCTGCCGGTCGGCGGAGTCGGTGAGGCAGAACGCGTGCCTGACGGCGGCGTGCACGTCCGGCGCGTCGAAGACGAACGCCGCCGTGTGCAGGCCGAGGTAGCGCAGGTAGCGGTCCTCCGGCCCGAAGGCCAGCCGGCGGACGGTCGAGTGGATCCCGTCGGCGCCCACGAGCAGATCGGCGTCCAGGACACCGCCGTCGGCCAGCGTCACCGTCACGCCGCCCGGGCGGTTCGCCACGCCGGTCAGCGCCGTGCCGTAACGCAGGTCGACGCAGGCCGGAAGGGCGTCGGCCAGGACGGCTTCGAGGTCGGGGCGCAGCAGGCTCAGCAGCGGGCCGCGCGAGAAGCTCTTGGTCCGGAGCGTGGCGCGGCGGCGGCCGTCCCGGTCGACCAGCCGCCCCTCGTCGTAGTGGTAGGCCGCTCGTTCCAGCGCGGGCAGCAGGCCCATCGCCTCGGCCGCCTCCAGCCCGGGGCCGAAGAAGTCGATCATGTATCCCTGCGGGCGGGGCCCGGGGGCGCGCTCGACCACCACGACCTCGCCGCCCAGGGCGGCGAGCCGGTGGGCCAGGGCCAGGCCGCTGATCCCGGCCCCGCAGATCACCGTTCGCACGTCATCCCTCCTCGACCGGCGCGGGGACGAGCCTGCGGAGCACCGCCGAGAGATCGTCCGCCTTCAGGCCCAGGCCACGGTGCAGCAGGAGGCCGTCCACGGAGGCCGCCAGGACGGCGGCCGTCTCGAACGGGGCGGGCACCCCGTGCCGCTCCAGCCAGCCGCCGAACCGCTGCCGGAACTCGGCGACCAGCTCGGCGATCCGCCCGCGCAGCTCGTCGTCGCGGGTGCTCGCCAGGTACGCCTCGACGAACAGCAGCGAGCTCGCGTCGGCGCCGGTGTACTCCTCGGCCGACGCGAGCATCGTCCCGATCGCGTCGCCGGGCGACCGGGCGCCTTCGAGCAGCTCGTTCAGCCCGGCCAGCAGCTCCCTCATCCGGCCGGTCGCGGCCTCGCGCAGCAGGCTCGGCAGCGAGGGGAAGTGGTAGTGCACCACGCTCGGCGTCACCCCGGCGCGCTCGGCGAGGATCCGGGTGCTCACCGCCGCCCAGCCGCGCTCGGGGATGAGCTCCACCGCCGCGTTCAGCAGGCGTTTCCGCACGTCGCGTCCGCGCTCGGCCGCCGGGGATGTCATGGCTTCCTCCGATCAGGGCAGTCGTCCTGTACGACTGTCCTGATCGTATGTCCGGACGAGGCCACGGGCAAGGGCCGGTCAGTGTTCCCAGGCCGCCGCGCCGCGCAGCAGGTGGTGGTCCGACATGCCCGGCGTGCACGCCGCCGCGTCGCCGCGGACGGTCGTGAACCAGTAGTGGCTGAGGAAGACGTAATCGATCTTCCCGGGCTCGCTGACGTGGGGCGAGCACGGCAGCTTCGCCGTCGCCTCACCGCTCCTGCAGCGGTCCCGGGTCTGCGCGCACGCTGACCCGAAGTGCTCCTTGTCGTTCTCGTCGACCTCCTGGAACACGCCGTGCCCGCCGGTGTGGCCGTACAGCGGGTCAAGGGTGTCGTCCGTCGGGAGCACGTTGAAGTCGCCGCCCAGCACCACCGGCTCGCCCTGGGCCGCGTACCCCTCGGTCAGGGTCGCCACGCGCTCCACCTGGAGCCTGGCGGTCGCGTCGTCGGGGTCGATGTGGGTGTTGCAGGCCCGGACCTGGCGGCCGGTGACGGTGGCGCGGGCGCACAGCAGGATCCGGTTCTCGACGTCGCGCGCCTCGGGCAGCGGGTGGACGACGCGGGAGCCGTTGTCGATCGTCCCGGTCCCGCCCTTGGCGAAGATCACCAGGCCGAAGCGCAGGTCGTCGCCCCAGCGCGAGCAGCCGGGGGCGGACGGCAGGGCCGCCGCCCACACCGAGTCGTACCGGGGCTCGCCCGTACGGCCGCGCAGGTGGTCACGCAGCAGGGTCCACTGCCCGTAACAGACCTCCTGGAGCATCACGAGGTCGGCGTCCCAGGTGTCCAGGGCGCGCACGACCACGTCCCGCCACGCGATCGCGGAGTCCTCGTAGATCGGCGGGCAGTGGCTCGCGCCGCCGCAGACGTTGTAGCTGATGAACCGCGGGCGCGGCCAGTTCCCGGCGTCGGGCGCGTCCGCGCGGGCGGGCCCCGGGGCGAGCAGCGGGGCTAAACAGATGAGGGCGGAAAGGACCGTTCTGAGCGCTGCTCGCATGGGGCGAGCTCCTTCCTGTCGCGGTTCCGGCCTCACTCCACGGTGATGACCCGGTCGGTGAGCCTGGCCCGTTCGGCGGCGAAGACGGCCAGGTGGGAGGCGAGCGATTCGGCGGGGCCCGAGCGGATCAGGCCGCGGTCGCCGGTGGCGACGGCGCGGACGAACGCCTCCATGAGCCGCTCGTCGCCGCCCGCGTGGCCGCCGCCCGCCGTGGGGTCGCCGGTCGGCGTGACGGCGATGGTCGTGGAGTCGCCGGTGCGGAAGTCCTCGACGACGACGCTCCGGCCGTCGCACGACAGCTCGCCGTGGGTGCCGAAGATCCTGGTACGGCGATGCCCGCCGGTGTTGAAGCCGGTCATGGTGAACGTGCCGGTGGCTCCCCCGTCGAACTCCAGGGCGACGACCTGGTGGTCGACGACGTCGTTGTCGCAGTCGTAGACGCACCTGCCGTACGGCCCGTGCCGGAGGGCGCCGGTGAGGGCCTCCTCGGTGAAGGTGGGTGTGACGACGCTCAGCGGCCAGCCGTGCCGCCCCTCGCGCAGCCGTCCGAAGTACAGGCGCGTCGCGGAGTACGGGCAGCCGGGCTCGACCGCGCAGTCGAGGCAGCGTGAGGCCGCTCCCTCGGGGCGGTTCTCCGGGCGGAAGTGCTTGAGCCCGCCGAAGCTCGACACCCGCCGGACCGGGCGGCCGACCACGTACTGGAGCCAGTCGAGGTCGTGCGACGACTTGGCCAGCAGCATGAAGCTGGCCTGGTCGGACCTGCGCCAGTTGCCGCGCACGTAGGAGTGCGCCTGGTGCCAGAAGCCCACGGGTTCGAGGTGCTGGACGGAGACGATCTCGCCGATCCGGCCCGAGCTCAGCACGGATCGCACGGTGTCGGTGTACGGCGCGTACCGCAGCACGTGACAGACGGCGAAGATCACCCCCGTCCGCTGGACGGCCGAGACGATGGCGCGGCACTCGGCCTCGGTCGGCGCCAGCGGCTTCTCGACGAGCAGGTGGCAGCCGAGCCCGGCGAAGGTCCGGGCCGGGTCCGCGTGGTCGGAGTCCTGGGTGGCGATCACGACGGCGTCGGCGATCCGGCCCGCCTCGGCCAGCTGCCGCCAATCGGGGAAGACCCGGGCGCCGCTCGGGCGGGCCAGGGCCTGGGCCCGTTCCTCGGCCGGGTCGGCGACGGCCACGATCCGGGCCTGGTCAGGGTGCTCCAGCGCCCACCGGGCATATCCGCTGCCGCGGTCCCCGGCTCCGACGATGGCCAGCGACACAGGTGACATGCTTCTCTTCTCAGCCATTCAGGTTGTCCAGCAGGGAACTTTCGACGACGTCCAGAGCGGTGCGCAGGGCCCCGGCGGTGACGGCCCGGTCTCCGAGCGACGACACCTCCAGCCGGGGCGGGAGCGAGGTCATCTGCGGCAGCCTGCGGCGGATCGGCTCGGCGATCTGCTCTCCGGCGGCCGCCACGCCGCCTCCGATGACGATCAGCTCAGGGTTCAGGAGCAGGGCCAGCGTGCCGACCGCCCTGGCGATGCGGGCCAGGATCTGCTCGAGGACCTGCTGGGCCTCCTCGTCGCCGTCGCGGGCGGCGGCCATCAGGAGCGCGGCGTCGCCCGTCAGCCCCTCGGCCTGGCCGGCCGGCGGCTCGCCGTGCTCGCGCAGCCTGGCCACGACCTCCTTGCCGACATGGCTGGCCAGCGCGCCGATGCCCTCGGCTCCCGGGGTGTGCTCCAGCAGGCTGAGGAAGGCCATTTCACCGGCGCCCCCGTCGTGGCCGCGGAAGACCTGGCCGCCCGAGACAATGCCCGCGCCCAGCCGTTCGCCGGCCAGCACGTAGATGACGTCCTCGCTCGCGGCGGCCACGCCGCGCCAGCGCTCCCCCACCACGGCGAGGTTGGCGTCGTTGTCGGCCAGGACCGGCGCGCCGAACGAGCGGCCCAGCTCGGTCCTGAGGTTGAGGCCCTTCCAGTCGGGCAGCACGTCGCAGGCCAGCACCACCCCGGTTCGGGGGTCGACGACGCCGGGCGTGGCCGTGCACACCGCCAGGACGGCGGACCGGTCGACCCCGGCGGGCTTCAGCGCGGCTCGTACGGTCCTCCGAACACCGTCGAGCCGGGCCTTGCGGCCGAGTTCCTGCCCGAGCTGCCGGACCTCGGTGGCCAGGACGGCGCCGCGCAGGTCGGCCACCGAGACGACGCACTTGTGCACGCCGATGTCGATGCCGACGACGTAGCCCCGTTCCGCCCGCAGCCGGACGAGCCTGGCGGGACGGCCGCGGCGGCCGGCGGTGGCGTCCTCGGTCTCGGCGATCAGCCCGATCCTGCGCAGATCCTCGATCACCGCGTCGACCGTGGGCCTGGACAGGCCCGAGGCGTCGGCCAGCTCGGCGAGGCGGATCGTGTCGACCTCCCGCAGGACGGCCAGCGCCTTCTCGGCGTTCAGCCGGCGCAGCAGGGGAGCGGTCGCGGAAGACGTCATGGCAGCACTCTCTCGGGCAGACGGTGGGTTCCGGCGTGAGGCATGGTGTCACCCCTTCACGGCGCCGGAGGTGAGTCCGGCGACGATGCGGCGTTGGGCGAGCAGGACGAGGACGACCACCGGCACCGTCACCATCAGGGCGGCCGCGGCGATGGCGCCGTACGGCTGCTGGAACTCCGAGTCACCGGTGAAGAAGGCCAGCGCGGCGGGGACCGTGCGCGAGGCCTCGGTCGAGGTGAGCGAGATCGCGAACAGGAACTCGCCCCAGCAGCCCAGGAAGGTGAGCAGGAACGTGGTGACCACGCCGGGCACGGCCGCGGGCAGGACGACCCGGACCAGCGCCTGGAGCCGGGTGGCGCCGTCGACCTGCGCCGACTCCTCCAGCGCGCGCGGGATGGTGCGGAAGAAGGAGGTCAGCAGCCAGATCGCCAGCGGCAGCGAGAAGGAGACGTACGGGATGATGAGGCCGAGCCAGGTGTCGAACAGGCCGAGCTCGGTCCACAGCGTGAACAGCGGCCCGACCAGCGCGATCGCCGGGAACATCGTCAGGCACAGGGCCGTGCCGAGCACCAGCCCGCTGCCGCGGAAGGCCAGCCGCGCGATCGCGTAGGCCGCGAAGATGGCGACGATCACCGAGACGGTCGTGGCGATGAGCGAGATGCCCACGGAATTGCCCAGCGCGCTGGTGAACACCGGCTTGGTGAACAGCCCGGTGTAGTTGTCGAGCGTCGGCGAGGCGGGCAGGAAGCGGCCGTCGTTCTGCAGGGTGGCGGGCTTCAGCGACAGGCTCACGACCCAGGCGATCGGGGCCAGGGTCCAGACCGCGACGGTCAGGGTGACCAGGATGTCCGCGATGCGCCGTTTCATGATTCACCTCTGAACGCTCTGACGAATCCGGCCGCGATCATCGCCACGCAGACGAACAGCAGCACCGAGACGGCCGAGCCGAGGCCGACCTCCAGGTCCCTGATCAGAAAGCGGTAGCTCAGGAACGACAGGGTCTCGGTGCCGACGGCGCCCTGCGTCTGGATGTAGACGGTGTCGAAGATCCGGAACGCGTCGAGCGTGCGGAAGAGCAGCGCCACCATGATCGCCGATCGGATGGCCGGGATCGTCACCCGCCACAGGCGCTGCCAGGCGCCGGCGCCGTCGACCTTGGCCGCCTCGTGGACCTCGCCGGGCACCGTGACGAGCCCGGCCAGCAGCATGAGCGCCATGAACGGCGTCGTCTTCCACACCTCGGTCAGCACGATCACCGTGTACGCCGACCAGGTCTCGCCGAGCCAGTTGAAGTCGCCGCCCACGAAGCCCACCGACGGCTGGAAGGCGAAGCGGAAGGCGAACGCCGACACCACGGTGAGCACGGCGTACGGCACGAGCACGACGGTGCGCAGCAGCTGCCTGCCCCACAGGACCTTGTGCATGGCCAGCGCCAGGGCGAAGCCGAGCACGAACTCGATGCCCACGCTGGTGACCGTCAGGATGACCGTCGAGGACAGGTCGCGCCACCAGTCACCGCTGGTGAGGATCTCGCGGTAGTTGCCGAGCCCCGCGAACGCGCGCTCGCCGGGGGCGCTCAGGGAGTAGCTCTCCAGCGACAGCGCGACGGTCCGCAGGACGGGCACCACCGTCACCGCCGTCATGAGGAGCAGCGCCGGGCCGGCCATGAGCCAGCCCAGCCGCCGCTCGGTGCGGATCCGGTTCACTGTCCCACGGCCTCGGCGACGGCCGCATGGGCCTTGGCCGCGGTGTCAGGGGTCACCGACGCGGGCGGGTGGAAGGCGGTCTGGATCGCGGTCGACAGGGCGTTGTACTTGCGCACCATCGGACGGGGCTCCGCCTCGGCGATCGAGTCCCGCATGACGTCGGCGAACGGGAACGCGGCGCGTACCTCGGCGTCGTCGTAGACCGACGCGCGGGCGGCGGGGATGCCGGCGCCCATCATGAAGCCCTTCTGCGACTGCGCGGAGGTCAGGCAGGCGATGGCCGCGTAGGCGCTCTCGCGCTGGTCCTCCGGCGTGCCGGCGCCGATGGCGAGGTTGGAGCCGCCGAGCGGCGGGGCGCTGGGCCGGTCGGCGGCGACCCTCGGGTAGCGGGCCCAGCCGTAGTCGTCGAAGACCTTCTTGAACGCGGGCTCCTTCGCGGCGCGCTCGGCGGCCGCGGCGTAGACGTAGCCCCAGTTCGTCATGAACGACGCCTCGCCCTGCTCGAAGGCGGCGCGCATGGTCTCCTCGTCGAGCGTGCTCAGGCCCTTCAGTGCCGCCGGGCCGGTGGCCAGGGAGCCGATGACGGTGGCGGCGGCCCGCCCGGCGTCGCCGTCGAGTCCGGGACGGCCCTCGGCGTCGACGACCTGCCCGCCCGCCGAGGCGACGAGCGCGTTGACGAAGACCGTGTACCCCTCGTAGCGGTTGCCGGGCGTGGCCACCCCGCGCTCGCCCTCGGGCAGGCGGCCGGCCGCCGCCAGAAGCTGTTCCCAGGTCAGCTCGCCCTTGGCCGGGTCGATGCCCGCCTGCGCGGCTCGCGACTTGCGGTACCAGAGCAGCTGCGAGCCCGACAGCAGCGGCGCCGCGTAGAGTTCGCCCTTCCACGTGGCGGACTTGAGAGCGCCGTCGAGCGTGCCGTCGGTGACGGCCTTGGCGGTGGCGCCGGGCAGCGGCAGGATCCAGCCTGCCTCGGCGAACTCGGCCGTCCACACGACGTCCATGGTGATGAGGTTGACCGCCCGGTCCTTGGCCGACAGCCGCCGGACGAGCTGCTCGCGCTGCTTGTCGGAGCCTTCGGGGAGGGTCTCGACCTTGATCGTGTACTTGCCGTCGCGCGTGCAGGCGGCCACGGCTTCCCGCGTGGGCGTCTCGGCGTTCGGGCCCTGCCACCAGGTGAGCGCGACGGGGCCGTCGCTCCCGGCGGCGGCGCACGCGGTCAGCGGCAGGGCGGTGAGTGCGGCCGCCGCGAGCCGAAGCAGATTCCTCATGAGGGGGTCCTTGGGTCGGTGGGGTGCGGAGGGTTGCTCTTTTTTTCAGGGTCATTTATTAATTGACCCTGAAGAATAGGAGCCGCTCGATGCGCCGTCAAGACACGGGTCTCCGCCGGGCCGGCCACGAGAACGAAGGACGCACATGCCCAGCACAGCCTTAACGTCCCTGGTAGCGGCCTTGACCGTGCTGCTGCCCGCCACGGCCGGAGCGACCCCGCCCGGCCTGCCCCCGGGCGTCAGCCTGACCACGCTCTCGCTGGGCGCCCAGGACGCCGACGACCACTGGACGGTCCACGTCTACCTGCCCGCGACCCTCGACGGCCCCGCCGCCACGGCGGGCACCGCGCTCGGACCGAGGCAGATCGCCGACCGGATCGCCGCCGCCCTGCGCGAGAAGGGCTTCACCCCCCGCGTCGAGCGGGTCGACCTCCCGGACTTCGCCGACCGCCCGGCGGACGTCCTCGGGTGGACCGTACGGGTGGGCCGCTACGCCACCAGCGGCGAGGCGTCCGCCGAGCTGACCCGCATCAGGGCCGCGGGCTTCGCCGGCGGCACCCGCTACACCGCGCAGGACGGCGCCGACGCGAACGCGCCCCAGAAGGTGCACGTGCTGCGCGTCGACTTCCGCGAGTTCCGCGGCACTGTGGACACCGAGTTCGGGCAGGCGCTCAACGGCCCCGAGACGCTGACCGACCTCATGGCCGCGACCGGCGCCGCCGCCGGGATCAACGCCCAGTGGTTCTATAACCGGGCGCCCGGCGGCCTGTACGTCAAGAACGGCAAGCTCATCGGCTCCGCCACCCAGGGCCGCGGCGGCATCAAGATCACGCACGGCGGCCGCCGGGTCGACGTCGACGCGTTCACCGCGCGCGTGACGCTGCGCGCGGGCGGGGCGACGGCCGAGGTCGACGGCGTCAACCGGCTGCCCGGCGAGGTGTGGAACTGCGGCGGCGTCGGCGGCGACCAGCCCACCGAGAAGCCCCAGCACGACCTCAGGTGCACCGACTCCAGCGAACTGGTGCTCTTCACCCCCGAATGGGGCGTGCCACCCACGGGCGAGGGCGCCGAGGCCGTGCTCGACGCCGACGGCACCGTGCTCGCGGTCAACACCACGCGCGGCGCCGCCGTCCCGGCCGGCGGATCGGTCGTCCAGGCCATCGGCGACAGCGCCGCCTGGCTGCTCGGCCACGCCGCCCCGGGAAGCAAGCTGACCGTCACCGAGCGCGTCGAGGACAGCAGTGGCCACCGCGTACCCCTCACCCCCGACACCACGATCCTGCAGGTCGGGCCCACCCTCGTCCGTGACGGCAGGATCTCCGTCAACGCCGGCGCCGACGGGCTGATCCGGGAGGGCGCCGACCAGACGTTCACCTACAACTGGACACTGCGCGCCAACCCGCGATCCATGATCGGCATGGACGACCGCGGGCGCCTGATGCTCGTGGTCGTCGACGGCAGGCGGGCCGGATACAGCGAAGGGCTCGGCATCGCGCAGGCGGCCGAGCTGATGAAGCGGCTCGGCGCGGTGGAGGCGATGAACCTCGACGGCGGCGGCTCCAGCGTGCTCGCCACGTCCGGAGCGGGCATCGTCAACCGGCCCTCCGACGCCACGGGACAACGCTCCCTGGGCAACGCCATCCTGGTCAGACCGTAGCCGGCGCCCCGGCATTCAGCCGTCGAGGGCCTGGTAGAGGGTGGTCCAGAAGTCGTGGAACAGCCGCGCCGGGGCCGGGGTGGACATCCCGGTCTGGGTGAGCAGGATGCCCGTGAGCTGGTTGGCCGGGTCGGCGTGGACGGTGGTGCCGGTTCCGCCGTCCCAGCCGAACTGGCCGACGGGAGCGTAGTCGCTCCGGCGGGTGCGCACCGCCATGCCGTAGCCCCAGCCGCCGTGCAGCGCGAGCCCGGCCGACAGGTGCGCGATGTTCCGGTACATGGTGTCGCGGGCGGCCTGCTGCCCGGGCGTGAGGCAGTTGGTGGTCATCAGCTCGACGGCGGGCCGGGACAGGATCCGCCGTCCCTGGTGCACGCCGTGGTTCAGCAGCATGCGGAAGAAGGCGTGGAAGTCGTCGACGGTGGAGACCAGCGCGCAGCCCTCGAACACCGGGGGCCGGCTGACCCGTCCGCCCTCGGCCTCGTCCCACACGAGGAACTCCCCGGTTCGCGGGTCGGGCCCGTACAGGGGCGGCAGCCGGTCGATCTTGGCGGCGGGCACGTGGTGGCCGGTGTCGGTCATGCCCAGCGGGTCGAGGACGCGTTCGCGCAGGAACGTCCCGAACGGCCGGCCGGTGACCCTCGCCACGAGCACGCAGAGCACCTCGTGGCTGAGGTCGTACTGCCACCGCTGCCCGGGCTGGTACGACAGGGGCAGCTCGCCCAGGCGGCGCATCCACTCGTCCGGATCCGGCGCCGGTCCGGACGCCACGCCGTAGTCGGTCGCCTCGAAGAGCGCGGCCCTGATCGGGGCGTTCAGCAGCTCGAAGTCCATGCCGAGCCCGAGCGTCGAGGTGAGCAGGTCCCGTACGATGATCGGCCGGTCGGCCGGCACGGTGTCGTCCAGCGGCCCGTCGGGACGCTTCAGCACCTTCCGGCCGGCGAGCTCGGGCAGCCACTCGTCGACCGGGTCGTCCGGCCGCAGGCGGCACTCGTCGAGCAGGACCATCGCCGCGGCCATCGTGACCGGCTTGGACACCGACGCCATCCGGAAGATCGTGTCCCGGCGCATCGGCGCGCCGCCGTCGTGCCGCATCGTCCCGAGCGCTTCGACGTGGGTCCGGTCTCCCCTGCTGACGAGGGCGACCAGCCCGGGAATCTTCCCGGACTCGACATGGCGCGCCAGCACCTCGCGCAGTCTGCGCAGCCCCGCGTCGGAGAAGCCGCTGTTGCTCTGTCCCATCGTGAACCTCCTGGTGTACGCCCTTCCGAGGGGCCTTGCGGGGAGCGTGCACCCTGCCCTTAGGTCAACGTCAACCCGGTCGCGTCACCCGTGGACGCGAGGGCCGCCGGTACGCTGTGCCGATGGCAGACGGGCTCACGATCGGTCAGGCGGCGGCGTTCGTGGGCGTCACGATCAAGACCGTGCGGCACTATCACCGGCTCGGCCTGGTCGCGGAGCCGGAGCGGGACGGGTCGGGCTACCGGCGCTACCGGTCGACCGACCTGCTGCGGCTGGTCCAGGTCCGGACGCTGGCCGAGGCCGGTGTGCCGCTGGCCGAGATCGGTGACCTGCTCGACTCCGGCCCCGAGGAGTTCGCCGCGTCGCTGCACCACGTCGAGCGGCGGCTCACCCAGCGGATCGAGGAGCTGACCGCGCGCCGCGACACGCTGCACCGGCTCGCCCACGGTGACCGGGCCCTGCTGCCCGACCGGGCCTGCGCGGTCCTGGAGCGGCTCGCCGAACTCGGCTTCGGCCCTGACTACGTGGCCGCCCAGCGGGAGGCCCTGCTGCTGGCCCGGGCACTCGTCCCGGAGATCTTCGAGAGCTTCCTGACCCGGCTCGAACACTCGCTTGACGATCCCGAGCTCGTCGAGCTGACCAAGCGCGGCGTCGATGCGATGTCCTGGGATCCCGGCGACCCGCGGATCGAGGAGCTGGCGTCCGCGCTGGCCGACAGGCTGCTGGCCGACCGCGCGCTGCTGGCGCCGCCGCCCGCGTCCCGGAGCCGGTCCGACGCCGCCGCCCGCTACGGCCTGGTCAACCACCACCGGGAGGACGAAGCGCCGGGCATCGCCCGGTTGAACGCGCTGGTCGAGGCGAAACTACGCGCGGCGGGCATCGACGTCCCGCGCCAATGACCGGAGTTCGCGGTCGCTTGAGCACCGGAGCCGGCCGGGGTCACACCGCGACGAACGGCTCCGTCAGGTGCGGTGTCGCCAGGTGCAGCGTGGTGGCGGGTGCGCGGTCGAGCATTCGCTTCCTTGACCGCCTGGCCGCCCCGGGGTCGAGCTCGTGCGCGTAGGCGAGCTCGGGGTGGAGCACCTGGAGCGCGTGCACCAGGAGGTCGCCGGTGACGAGCACCAGCTCGCGGCCGTCGTCCACCACCACGCTCTGGTGCCCCGGCGTGTGACCGGGCGTCGCGACGATGCGCCCGGCGCGCAGCCGCGTGTCCCCGTCGAGAAGCCGGAGCCGGCCGGCCGCCTCCAGCGGGTCGGTCAGGGTCTCGCGAAGCTGTGGGTTGAGCGCGTCCAGGGCCTCGAACTCGGCCCGCTGGAGCAGGTAGTCGGCATTCGGGAAGTAGGGGCGACGGCCGCCGGGCGCGGGCGCGCCGTCCGCCGGCGGGACGGCCGCCTCGGTCACGACCGCCCACCCGACGTGGTCGGTGTGCAGATGCGTGAGCACCACGGTGTCGACCTCGGCCGGGTCGAGGCCCGCGGCCGCGAGTGAATCGGGGAGCCTGCCGGGCACGGGCGCCCACGAGCCGGCCGGGCTGTCCGCCGGGCCGATCCCGGCGTCCACGACGGTGAGGCCCTCGTCCCCGCGGATGGCGTACGCGCGGAACTGGAGCCGCCAGCGGCCCTCGGCGTCGACCGCGCCCGGGTCGTAGCGGTCGGCCTCGGCCCACTGGGCGGCCGTGGCCTCGGGGAAGGCCTCGGCGCGCGGGGAGAAGAACGGGCCTTCGGCGTCGGCCAGGGCGATGATCTCGGCCGAGCCGATCCGGAGTCGGGGAACACGCAGGGACATGGCCGCGATCCTGCCACGCGCTCCGCGCGGGGCGGTCACCCGCACGTGATCACTGAGGGCCGGGGAGCGGGGCCGGCTCGGGGAGCGGGAAGAGGCCGAGGAACCGTTCGGCCAGGTCCAGGGGGCCGTCGATCACCAGGTCGCCGGCCTTCAGCGCGTCGGCGACGGGCAGGCCCTCGTGCAGCAGCGCGGTCAGCGTGGCGGGATCGGCGCCGATGACCACGTCCGCGTGCTCCGGCTCCCCGCGGGCGGCGTCGAGCCGGCCGCCGGCGATCTCGACGCGGAAGCGCTGCTCGCCCATGTGGAGGGCGATGACGGCGTCGAGCCCGGCCGCGGCTTCCGGGGCGAACAGCGCCCTGAAGGACAGGACCAGCGAGTCGACGCCGATCGCGGCGTCGTGCCGGAGCCTCGGCGAGCGGCTGGCCCAGCGGCCCAGGTGCCGGACGATCGGTTCGAGCTGCATGCCCCATTCGGTCAGGTCGTACACCCAGGAGCCGGCCGGGGCGGGCAGCTTGCGCCGCTGCACGATGCCGGCCTCGGCCAGCTCGCGGAGTCGCTGGGTGAGCACGTCCGGGCTGACGCCCGGCAGGCCGGTGCGCAGGTCGGTGAAGCGTTTGGGGCCGAGAAGCAGCTCGCGCACCACCAGCAGCGTCCACCGCTCCCCGATCAGGTCGAGCCCGTGCGACACCGCGCATCCGTCGTCGTACTTCCGCTTGCCCGCCATGCCCCGAGTCTAGCAGCCGTAGTTCTGAAACTTACCTCTCTAGTTGTTTTTTCCAATCAACTAGTTGTACGGTCCAACCACACGGTCACCGAAAGAGGAGAACGGACATGCCGCAGTTCATCATCGAAGCCCCCACCGGGGTTCGAGCCGACGCCAAGCAGAAGATGATGAAGCAGATCACCGAGGCGATCGACGCCGCCTACCGCATCCCCGACGTGCGGATCTGGCTCCGCGAGTACGCGCCCGACCAGGTGGCCCAGGACGGCCGGATCGCCGCCGAGCCGATCCGGCCGTTGTGCTTCCTCGAGGCCCCGGAGCTGTCCAGCCTGGACGCCAAGCGGAGCATGACCGAGAGGATCCATGCCGCGATCGCCGAGGCGTACCAGGGCCTCGCCAACACCGACGAGACCCTGATCCTGATGAACCACTACCCGCTCGAGAACGCCGGCTGGGCCGGCCGCCTCCAGTCCGACGACCAGGAAGCCGTGCGAGCGATCGCCCAGCTGAACGGCTGACCCGGACAGTCCTTTGACCGGTGCCGCAGCAGCCCGTGCCTGCCCGGTTGCGGCATGGACTGCTGCGCACGGCACCGCCGGATACGCGAGCGAGATCGACGGCCAGCCACCGGCTGCCCGCTGGGCGACCAGGTCGGGCAGCCGTCCGGGCTCAGAGCGGGGCCACGGTGCCCACGCGGGCCTGGAGCGCGTCCAGCACGTCGACGTGCTCTGGCGGCACCGCCACGTCCAGCGTCAGGCTGCCGGCGGCGATGGAGAGGCCGAAGGTGAAGAAGGAGCAGCAGCCGTTCTCCCGGGCCGCCAGTTCGGCGGCCCGGGCGGCGTTGTCCGGGCTGAGGACGAGCTCCAGGCGCAGCCGGGTGCGCTCCGGCCGTGCCACGCCCCGCACCGCGTCGGCGAACAAGGCGTCGAACTCGGCCACGCGAAGCGGCTGCTCGGCGCTGGGCAGGGTGCAGGAGGAAGGCACCCAGCCCAGGCCGGGGGCGATGTCGTGGGTCATGCCTCGACGGTAGCCCGGCGGCCGGGCCCGCGTGCGGCCCGGGATGCCGCCGTGGTCAGGAGCGGCGGCCGGGCTGGTCCACGATCGTGGCTTCCAGCTGCGCCGTCAGGCCCACCGTGCCCGCCTTGAAGGTCTCCTTACTGCCATCGGCCCACTCGTAGGTCCGATCCTGCAGCCGCGTCGAGTTGGTGCCCAAATACCGGAAGGTCTGCGGGTCCAGGACGAGATAGCTCCGCGCCTCGGCCTCGGTGATGCTGAACGCGACGCCTCGCCGTCCGTCGGCGACGGGCACATCCTGGGTCACCGTGATGCCCTTGATCGTGGGCAGCGCGCGGAAAAGCGCGGCCCGCACCTCGGGGGCGAGCCACTGCTGGGAGATGAGCTGGTTGATCTCCATGAAGAGCATCACCGGCGGGACGTGGCCGTTCAGCTCCTGCGGCCCCCGGCGGTCCTCGTCGAGGATGGCCGCCTTGATCCTGGCGATCACCCCCGGCGGGGTGACAGGCGGTTCGGCCAGCTCAGCCGGGTTGAAGATCGCGCTGCCTTGGAACATCAGCTTGCCGCCCTGGTACCAGGCCGACCGCTTGCCGTCCACGCTCGTCCACCGTTCCCAGGTGTCACGCTGGTCTCGGTCGACGTCCCCTTCGACCCCGGTCAGCTGCAGTTCCTTGGTGTAGAGCCACTGTCCGGGGCCCGGCGCGGGCATCGGATCGTTCTCGGCCGCACGGGCGGCGCGCTCGCCCAGCTCGGTCACGCTGGCCACCGGTGCCATGCCCGGCTCGTCCCTGAGCGTCACGACGGTCCCGCCGACGACGAGGGCCAGAGCCGCCGCCACCGCGATCCGCCAGCCGAACCTTCTCGTGCGGGACGCGGCCGGCTTCGCCGCGACCTCCGGCTCGTGGATCGCCGTCATCAGCCGCGTCCTGGCCGCGGCCGCGGCTTCGTCGGTCATCGCCGGGGTGTTCCGGCGGAACTCCTTGATCACGTTCATCACAGCTCCTCGTCCCCGAGTACGTGCCTGGCCTTCTTCCGCGCGCGGTGCAGGCGTGACCGTACGGTCCCCACCGAGATGTCCAGCGCTCGCGCCACCTCCTCGTACGACATGTCCTCCCACGCCACCAGCAGCAGCACGTCCCGATGCCCACGGGGCAACGACGCCAGCGCCCCCGCCAGCTCACGCTCCCTGCCCTGCGCCGTCACCCGGCGCGTCACGGTGTCGGCCAGCGCCTCGGGCAGCGGGTCCACGCCGGTGCGGCTCAGCGCCCGCAGCAGCCGTTCCTCCTGCCGCCGGTGCCTGGCGATCAACGTCGTGGCGATCCCGTACAGCCACGGCCTGGCCAGCGCGCACGACGTGTCGTACGTGCCGCGCCTGCGGAAGGCCGCCAGGAACGTCTCGGCCACGATGTCGTCGGCAGCCTGTGTGCCGAGCCGCCGGGCCGCGTACAGATGGATCTGCTTGGCGTAGCGATCGAACAGCGCGGCGAACTGCTCTGGGTCGTGCGCCGAACGACGGATCAGCTCTCCGTCGTCGATCTCGACCGTCTCAGCGCTCAACGCCTCTCCTTCGTGAGTGGGTGTTTCACCGTGCTGTCTCCCGAAGGGCGTCACCGGGTTCCCGATGCCGTGCGACTTAATAAGGGTTCCTAACCTGTGGCCTGAATCAGATGGGACGTCTGCACCGAGGGCTTGCAGACGGGTGCCTTCCCGCTTACGCTCCGCGTTAAGTTAGGAAACTCTCCTAATGACTCCCCCGACACCCCCCATGTCAGGAGCGTCGATGCTACCTGTGGTGTACGAACCCGCTCGTCGCCGTCTGCTCGTGGCGGCCGGCGTCACCGCGCTCACCCTGGCCGCGCAGCCTGTCTGCGCTTCGGCCACCGTCACGACCGTGGACGTCTCCACCTCCGCCGGGCTGGTCGCCGCGCTGGCGGGCGCTCAGCCGGGGCAGACGATCCGGCTGGCGCCCGGCGAGTACCGGGGCGCCTTCGTGACCGAGCGCGACGGCACCGCGTCCGCGCCGATCACGCTGACCGGGCCCGCCACCGCCGTCCTGGTCAACGACGGCCCGTCGGGACAGGCGCCCGCGTGCCCCGTCCCCGGCAACGGCTGGGACTCCGGCTACGGCCTGTGGCTCTACGGCGCGCCCCACTGGAGGCTGACCGGCTTCACCGTCAAGGACTCCAAGAAGGGAATCGTCCTCGACGACTCCCGGCACGTGACCATCGACGGCGTCCACGTTCATCACATCGAGGAGGAGGCCGTGCACTTCCGCCGGTCGTCCTCCGACGGGGTCGTCATGAACTCCCGTATCGACAACACCGGCTCGGTCAAGCCCGGGTACGGCGAAGCCGTCTACATCGGCTCGGCCAGTTCGAACTGGTCCTGCCACGGCAACTCCGGCGGCGTGGACCGCAGCGACCGGGTGCAGGTGCTGGACAACGTCCTGGGGCCCGGCGTCGCCGCCGAGCACGTCGACGTCAAGGAGGGCACCCACGACGGCGTCATCCGGGGCAACACCTTCGACGGCCGGGGCCTGTCGGGGCAGAACTCGGCCGACTCCTGGATCGACGTGAAGGGCATCGGCTATCTGATCGAAGGGAACACCGGCACCTTCTCCTCGCCCGGCGTCCTCGCCAACGGTTACGAGACCCACAACCCGGCGACCAGCCCGTCGTTCGCCAACGGCTGCGGCAACGTGTGGCGGGGGAACCGCTCCGACCTGGGCGGCGTGGGCGCCTACGCCATCAAGATCACGTCCACCTCGAAATGCCGGGCCCGCCCCAACGTGGTGCACTCCTCCAACACCGTCACCAACGCCGTCTCCGGGCTGACGAACATCCCCGTCACCCCCTGAACCCCGCATGGCCGGAGCATCGCTCCTGGTGAGGCAAGTTAGGGAAGGAGAGCAAAAGGGGGATCTTGGCGTGCGAGAGACAAACGGTGAGCTCGTTCTGCGGCCCGATGCCAGGAAGGGGGCGATCTTCCTGGCCGCCGCACTGGTGGCCGCCGTGCTCATCGTCGCCGCCGTCCTGGCCGGCGACGCCCCGGCGGTGTTCGCCCCGATCGTGGGCGCCTTCTTCGCCGTGCCGATCCTCCTGGGGATCTGCGCCTTCGTCCGGGCCCGGATCGTCCTGACGTCGCGGGAGATCGTCCTGCGGGGACTGTTCTACCAGCGGCGCCGGTCACGGTCGCGCGTCGCGGAGGTGGTGCGGGCGACCCTCGTCGCGCCGCGGGGGTCGCCCGGCGACACCCTGTTCGTGCTCGACGCCGACCGCAGCCTGCTCCTGCGGGTGCCCGCCGGCGGCTACGCGCGTGCGGACATCGACCGGCTGGTGAACGCGCTCGGCGTGCCGTGCGGCGGCCCTGATCGCCCGGTCGACGCCGCCGAGCTGGCCAGGACGTACCCGGGCCTGGTGACCTGGCCCGAGCGTCATCCCTATCGGATCGCGTTCACCGTCGCCGGGGTCGTGCTCGCCGTCGTCATGACGGTGATCCTCGTGTCGGTCCTGGCGTGACCGGGCCGTTCACCGCGTGCCCGGCTCGTACAGGGCGGCGTGGGTCTCGATGAGCCTGTCTACGGCGGCGTCGAGCGCCTCCGGCGGGAGGGTGAAGGGAAGCCGCAGGTAGTGGCCCAGGGCGCCGTCGGGCGAGAAGTGAAAGCCCGGGGTGAGGAAGAGGTTGCGGGTGGCCGCGAGGGCGGCCAGCCGGCTGGAGTCGGCGTCGAGGAGTTCGAGCCACAGCGACAGGCCGCCCTGCGGCGTCCGGAAGCGGCACCACGGCAGCGCGGACAGGCGGGAGACCAGATGGTCGCGCTGGGCGCGCAGCTGGGCGCGCCGGCGATCGACGATCGTCTCCTGGCGTTCCATCAGCCGGGTCGCGAGGAGCCGGTCGAACGGTGAGGGGGCGAGGGCGGCCGCGAGAGGGAGCGCCGCCAGGCGGCGGACGACGTCGGGGTGGGCGCGGATCCATCCCACCCGCAGGCCCGGCCACAGGGACTTGCTCAGGGAGCCCACGTGGACGACGCCGCGATCGTCGGCCCGCGTGACGGCGCGAGGCGGCGGGGCGGCGCGCTCGCGCAGGTCGAGCTCCCGCATGGTCTCGTCGAAGACGACCATCGTGTCATGGCGGCGCAGGCGGCGCCGGAGCTCACCGCGCTCGTCCTCGCTCATCAGCAGGCCGGTGGGGTTGTGGAAGTCCGGGATCAGGTAGACGAGGGACGGCCGGGCCGCCTGGAGGGTGTGGTCGAGGGCCGGAATGTCCCAGCCGCCGGAGCCGAGGGGCTGCGCGACGAGCCTGGCGCCGGTGGAGCGGAACACGGCGAGCGCACCGGGATAGGTGGGAGAGTCCACCACGACCCTGCTGTTCGGGCGCAGGAAGGCCGCGCCGAGCAGGCTCAGCGCGGCGTCGGCGCCGCTGGTGAGCAGCACGTTCCCGGCGCGGGTCGCGAACCCCTGGGCGGTGTGGGCGTCGGCGATGGCGGTGTGCAGCGCTGACGGCCCGACGCCGCCGGCGCTGTCGTACAGCAGGACGGCGGGCAGGGCGTCGGCCGCCGCGTGCACCGCCTGGAGGAGCTCGTCGAACGGCGCGGCGGGCTCCGCTCTGGTCAGGTCGAGCTCCGCGCCGTCCCGGCCGGCCTGGCCTCGGTCACTGGCCCACGGCGACAGACGGTCGTGCAGCCGGGGCGGCAGGCAGGTGGTGCTGCCGGAGCCGGTCCGGGTGGTGATCAGCTGGGCGGCCCGCAGGAGGTGGTAGCACGCGGCCACGGTGCCCCTCGCCAGCCCGAGCTCGCCGGCGAGCAGGCGTTCGGCGGGCATCCGCACCCCCAGCGGCAGCCGGCCGTCCTGGACGGCCTTCTCCACGGCCACGGCCAGCCGCTCGGCGAGCGGCCCGTCGCCGGCGCGCCAGTCACCGAGCAGTCGCGGGAAGTGCGACGCCGGTACGCGCCGCACCAGGCCAGTCATGTGGGCCACTTTAACGGGATTGGACCATGACCGGGCAGGCCGTCCCCGCCTAGCGTCGAGGTGACCACCCGCCCTCGCGCCGACCCCGGGAACCCCGATGCCGCTGAGCTACCGCCATGTCGACGTGTTCGCCGCCAAGGCGTACACCGGCAACAGCCTTGCCGTCTTTCCCGGACACCCGGGCCTGTCCGGCGCCCAGATGCTCGCGATCACCCAGGAGCTCCGGCACTTCGAGACGATCTTCCTGAGCGAGCCAGGCGAGGCCGGAGAGGTCCGGGCCCGGGTGTTCGACCTGTTCGAGGAGCTGGACTTCGCCGGGCACCCCGTCCTCGGGGCGGCCGCCGTCCTGCACGAGCGCGACGGTGATCCCGGCCCGCGGCGGTGGCGGTTGCGCCTGCGCCACAGGACCGTCGTGGTGACCACCCACCGTACGGCCGCCGGGCACCACGCCGCGGTGGACCAGGGCAGGCCGGAGTTCCTCGCGACCGTGCCGGCCGGGGGCAGGCGGGAGATCGCCACGGCCCTGCGCCTGCCGGAGACCGCGCTCGCCGACCTTCCCCTGGAGGTCGTCTCCACCGGGCTGCGCTACCTCGTCGTCCCGGTGGTGGGAGGTCTGGCCGGGGCGAGGATCGTCCGCGACGACTTCGCGGATCTGCTCGCCCGTCATGGCGCGCAGTTCGCGTACCTGGTCGACGTCGAGGCCCTCGAAGGCCGCCACTGGAGCAACGACGGCGTCCTGGAGGACGTCGCGACCGGCAGCGCCGCAGGCTGCGTCGGCGCCTATCTGGCCAGGCACCGCCTCGTCCCGGCCGAGGCGGAGTTCGTGCTGCGGCAAGGGCGCTTCACCGGCCGGCCGAGCCTGCTCACCGTCCTGCCGCAGGGCCGGCCCGAAGACCTGCACAACGTCCGCGTCGGCGGGCACGTGACCGCGGTGGCCCGGGGAACCCTGGACACCCTGCCCGGATGAGGACTCCGCTCAAGCCAAGCTCATCGGCATCGGCCCGCAGGACCTCGCCGCCGCCGAGACCGCCCTCGCTCTCCTGGAACGAGGCCGACGGCGCGACAAGTAGGAGTCCCCGGTCTCGATCTGCCTGGTCAGCGGCTGTGCGGGCGTCACACTGATGTCTGCGGCCATCGGTTTGACGTGCGCATCACGCGATGGCCGCCCAGCCCGCTGACGAAAGAGGTTCGCATGCGCCGATCGTTCCAGACCCTGCTGACCGCCTCGGGCGCCGCCGCGCTGCTGGCGCTCACCCCGCTCACCGCCGACGCCGCGTCGTTCTCGGGCGGCAACTACGGCGCCTACGGGTTCGAGGGCCAGTACCCGACCGTCGGCGGCTGCGCCGGCACCTTCCGGCAGGTCGGGCCGACCAGGACCGCCGGCGGCATGGCCCTGAAGTACTTCTACTCCGACCGGTGCGGCTCGTTCGCCCGGATCGAGAACTCCCGCACCAACTGCGCCGCCGTCCTGGAACGCTCCAACTCCGGCGCCGCCCGCGCCGACGGCTGGGTCTCGGAGACCGTCGACCCGGGCGTCACCTACGCCTACACGAAGATCGGCAACAACCTTCACGGCCGCGTCTCGCGGGCCCTGCTGGCGTGCGACGGCCACGTCCTGACGAGCACCAGCTGGACGTGACCGCCGAAGCGCCACGCGTCGCGGAGCCGGTGGGTCAGCCCTGCCAGATCGCTCCTGGGCCGAGCAGGGCCTTGACGTCGCTGTAGAAGGCCGGCTCCGGGGCGACCCGGAAGGGCTGCAGGTTCAGCAGCAGCCCTTTGGCGCCCTGGCGGTGCAGGCGGACGTGGACGGGGGCGCGGCCGGGGTGGGCGGACAGGATGTGCTTGAGCTCCGAGACGACGCGCGCGTTCAGGCGGCTCTCCTGGATCGAGAGCACCACGGGCGGCTCGGCGTTCGCGTGTGACACGTCGAGGACCTTGATCTCCTCGCCGTACACGCTCAGCGTCTCGTCACGGACGTTGACCCGGCCCCGTACGGAGATCACCCGGTCCTCGGCCAGCGCTTCGCCGTACAGGGTGTAGGTCTTGGGGAAGACGAGGCACTCGACGGCGGCGTCATGGTCCTCAAGGGTGACGATTGCCCAGGGGCTGCCCTGTTTGGTGATCTTGCGTTGCAGGCCGGAGACGATGCCGCTGATGCGGACGGGCGCGTCCTGCCGGCCGGAGGCCTGCAGCTCGGCGATGGTGGTGTCGCGGTTGGCGTCGAGGACGTGTTCGGCGCCGTCGAGCGGATGGCTGCTGACGTACAGGCCGAGCATCTCGCGTTCGAAGGCGAGCAGGGTGGCGCGGTCCCACTCGCCCTCCGGGATCGCGGTCGAGAACGCGCTGCTCCGGCCGGGCTCGCCGAACAGCGAGTCCTGACCGTGGGCCTCGTTGCGCTTGAGGTCGACGACCGCGTCGACGGCCTGCTCGTGCACCGCGACGAGGGCCTGGCGGTGATGGCCCAGGCTGTCGAAGGCGCCGGCCTTGGCCAGGGACTCGATGACGCGCTTGTTGCAGACGACGGCGGGGACCTTGGTGAGGAAGTCGTTGAAGTCGGTGTAGTGCCCCTTGGCCTCCCGGGCGGTGACGATCGCGTCCACGACGCCCGTGCCCACGTTGCGGACGGCTCCCAGGCCGAAGCGGATGTCGGCGCCGACCGCGGCGAAGTCCTGCCGGCTGGCGTTGACGTCCGGGGGCAGGACCTTGATACCCGCGCGGCGGCAGTCGGCCAGGTAGACGGCCATCTTGTCCTTGTCGTCGCCGACGGAGGTGAGCAGCGCCGCCAGGTATTCACACGGGTGGTTGGCCTTGAGGTAGGCGGTCCAGTAGGAGACGAGGCCGTAGCCGGCGGTGTGCGACTTGTTGAAGCCGTAGCCGCTGAACGGCACCAGGACGTCCCACACCGCCTTGACGGCCTCCTCGGAGAAGCCCCGCCCGCGCATGCCCGCCGAGAAGCGGTCCCATTCGGCGTCCAGGACCTCCTTCTTCTTCTTGCCCATGGCCCGGCGCAGCATGTCGGCGGCGCCCAGTGAGTAGCCGGCGAGCTGCTGGGCGATGGCCATCACCTGCTCCTGGAAGACCACCAGGTGGTACGTGTCGCCGAGGATGGGCTCCAGCGCCTCCTCCAGCTCGGGGTGGATCGGCTCGACCGGTTGCCTGCCGGTCTTGCGCAGCGCGTAGTTGGTGTGGGCGTTCATCTCCATCGGGCCGGGCCGGTACAGCGCGTTCACCGCGGCGATGTCGGTGAACGTGGTCGGCTGCATCAGCTTCAGCAGCACCCGCATGCCGCCGCTGTCGAGCTGGAAGACGCCGAGCGTGTCGCCACGGGCCAGCAGCTCGTACGTCGCGGCGTCGTCGAGCGGGATCTCCAGGACGTCGAGCTCGACGCCCTTGTTGGCGCGGACGTTCGCGATGGCGTCGCCGATGACGGTGAGGTTGCGCAGGCCGAGGAAGTCCATCTTCAGCAGGCCCATCTCCTCGGCCTGGGTGAAGGGGAAGCCGGTGATGACGGGCCCGTCCGTCTTCGGCTTGACCAGGGGGATCACGTCGATGAGCGGCTCGCTGGAGAGGATCACGCCGGCGGCGTGGATGCCGGTCCCCCGGGTCAGGCCCTCGATGCCGGTGGCGGCGTCGATCACCCTGGTGACGTCGGGGTCCTGCTCGTACATCTGGCGCAGCTCGGCGGCCTCGCCGTAGCGGGGGTGGCCGGGGTCGTGGATGGCGGCCAGCGGGATCTCCTTGCCGCCGTCCGCCGCCGGGAAGGCCTTGGTGATGCGGTCGCCGAGCGCGTACGGCAGGCCCAGCACCCGGCACGAGTCCTTGATGGCGGCCTTGGCCTTGATGGTGCCGAACGTGACGATCTGGCAGACCCGGTCCTCGCCGTACCTGCGGGTGACGTAGTCGATCATCTCGTCCCGCCGGCGGTCGTCGAAGTCGAGGTCGACGTCCGGCATGGAGACGCGCTCGGGGTTGAGGAAGCGTTCGAAGATCAGTTTGTGCTCGATCGGGTCCAGCTGGGTGATGCCGGTGCAGTAGGCGACCATCGAGCCGGTGGCCGAGCCCCGGCCGGGGCCCAGGCCGATGCCGTGCTCGCGGGCGTACCGGCAGATGTCGGCGACGACCAGGAAGTAGCCGGGGAACCCCATCGCGTCGATGACCGACAGCTCGTAGTCGATCCGGTCCAGCACCTCCTGCGACGGCTGGCCGCCGTAGCGGCGGCGCGCCCCCTCCAGCGTCTCCTTGCGCAGCCAGCTCGACTCGCTCTCGCCTTCCGGTACGGGGAAGCGCGGCGTCAGGTCGCGGTGCGCGAACACCTCCCCGTAGTCGCCGACCCGCTCGGCCACCAGCAGCGTGTTGTCGCAGGCGCCCGGCACCTCGGCGTCCCACGACGCGCGCATCTCCTCGGCGGGCTTGACGTAGTAGCCGCTGCCGCTGAAGCGGAAGCGGTCGGTGTCGGCGAGCCGCTTGCCGGTGCCGACGCACAGCAGCGCGTCGTGGGCCTGGGCCTGGTTCTGCGTGACGTAGTGGGAGTCGTTGGTGGCCAGGGGCGGCAGGTCGAGCTCCTTGCCGAGCCTCAGCAGGTCGTCGCGGACCCGGCGCTCGATGGCGAGGCCGTGGTCCATCAGCTCCAGGAAGTAGTTGTCCGGGCCGAAGATGTCGCGGTAGCGGGCGGCGGCCGCGACGGCCTGGTCGTACTGGCCGAGCCGGAGCCGGGTCTGCACCTCGCCGGAGGGGCAGCCGGTCGTGGCGATGAGGTCCTGGCCGTGCTCGGCGAGCAGTTCGTCATCCATGCGCGGATATTTCTGGACGTGTCCTTCGAGCCAGGCCCGGGACTGCAACCGGAACAGGTTGCGCAGGCCCTGAGCGCCGGCCGCCCACATCGTCATGTGCGTGTACAGGCCGCGCCCGGAGACGTCCCCGCCCTCGCCGGTCTCGTCGTCGGAACGGCGCAGCGAGAGGTCGTCGCTGTAGTACACCGGCTTGCGGTGGTGCCTGGAGGCGGGGGCGACGTACGCCTCGATGCCGATGATCGGCTTGATGCCCGCCTTGCGCGCCTTCTGGTGGAACTCGTACGCCCCGTGCACGTTGCCGTGGTCGCTCATCGCCACGGCCGGCATGCCGAGCCGCGCCACCTCCTCCATCAGCAGGCCGACCTTGGCCGCGCCGTCGAGCATGCTGTACTCGGTGTGCACGTGGAGATGCACGAAGGACCGCATCGGTATCCACTCCCCCTGGTTGTAGGCTGCGGCGAAGACCCCGCATTCGACCCGAGAGGAAGCCGGGTTGTCCAACAACCGACACGCCGCCCGCCCACAACCGACGGTGGTACAGCCAGTTGATCTGGACCTCGCGGCGGTCCGTGCCTTCGTCGCCGTCACCGACGAGCGCTACTTCAGCGAGGCCGCCGCCACGCTCGG
Organism: Nonomuraea sp. NPDC003214; assembly: GCF_053590035.1. Taxonomy (NCBI): domain Bacteria; kingdom Bacillati; phylum Actinomycetota; class Actinomycetes; order Streptosporangiales; family Streptosporangiaceae; genus Nonomuraea; species Nonomuraea sp. NPDC003214. The sequence continues at coordinate 164,168 of NZ_JBSFSX010000011.1, forward strand.
CATCAGCCAGCAGGCCGTCTCCAAACGCATCGCGAAGCTGGAGACGGACCTCGGCGTACGGCTGCTGTCCCGCACGCGCGTCGGCGCCGAGCCCACCCAGGACGGCCGGGCGTTCCTCAACCACGCCCGCGCCCTCGTCGGCCTGGCCGACCAGGCGGCCGAGATGCTGCGCAACCGGCGGCGGACCCTGCGCGTCGACGTCCTGGACACCCGGCTGGCCTCCATCGACGTGATCCGCGCCTTCCACCAGGTCACCGCGGACGCCGAGATCGACATCGTCACCTCCAACGGGCTGCGCTCCGCGCGCGACTCGCTGGCGAACGGATCCGTGGACGCGGCCTTCGCCCGGGCCTGCGGGCCGCTGGACGACGACCTGGTGTCCAGCCCCGCCTACCTGGAGCAGGCGCACCTGCTGGTGTGCCGCGACCATCCCCTGGCCGCTCTGCCGCAGGTGGAGACGGGGCGGCTGGCGGGCATGACCGTGTGGATGCCGGGCAACGCCGCCGGCAGCGAGTGGGCAGACTTCTGGAACCTGTTCGGCGCCGAGTTCGGCGTCCACATCGACGACTCGGGCCCCGACTTCGGCTGGGAGTACTACGTCGAGGGGATCGCCTCGGGCGAGCGCGTCGGCCTCGTCGGCGAGTGGTGCCGCCTGCCCAGCCATGCGCGCACCGTGCAGATCCCGGTGGTCGACCCGGTCCCCGTGTATCCCTGTTCGCTGCTCCGCCGGCGGCACGACGACCATCCGCTGCTGACGTCGCTCGCCCGCTTCGTCAGGGACCGGTTCCGCCCGTTCGACCCCGGACGCCAATGGCTGCCCGCCGCCGACCGCGCCGCGTTCCTTTCCTGAGGGCCGGCTGTCCGGGCGGACCTCTACTGACGTAGAGTCTCTACATCCATAGAGGCTCAATGAGGGAGCTGCCCATGTCCGAGGCTTCGCCGGCCCCTGTCACCTTTCCCACCGAGCGCCCTTCGCCGTTCGACCCTCCCGAGGTGCTCGGGCGCTGGCGGGAGGAGGCGCCCGTCCGCCCTCTGCGCTATCCCGACGGTCACCAGGGCTGGCTGGTGACCGGCTTCTCGGCGGCCAGGGCGGTGCTGACGGATTCGCGTTTCAGCAGCCTGCTGGAGAACCTGCACTGGCCGATCCGCTGGGAGGGACTCGAGCCGGAGAACTTCGCCCAGCCGCCCGGCTTCTTCATGCAGATGGATCCGCCCGATCACTCCCGCTTCAGGAAGCAGCTGGCCGCGGAGTTCACCGTTCGCAGGATGCGGCAGCTGGAGCCACGGATCGAGCAGATCACCGAGGAGACCCTGGACGCCATGGAGCGAGGCGGCGCTCCCGCGGATCTGGTCCAGGAGTTCGCCCTGCCGATCCCCTCGCTGGTGATCTGCGAGCTGCTCGGCGTGCCGTACGCCGACAGGGAGCGCTTCCAGCGCGACTCCGCGACCGCGCTGCGGGTCGGGTCGACCAAGGAGGAGGTCGGCGCGGCGACGGCGTCGATGATGGGCTACCTGTACGAGCTGGTGGCGCGCAAGCGGGCGGAACCGGCTGACGACCTGCTCAGCGGCCTCGTGACCGGCAGTGACCTCTCTCCTGAGGAGATCGCGGGAGCGGGGCTCCTGCTCCTGGTCGCCGGGCACGAGACCACGGCCAACATGCTCGGGCTCGGCACCTTCGCCCTGCTGAGCGACCCGGGACAGCTCGCGGCCCTGCGGTCGCGGCCGCACCTGATCGAGGGCGCCGTCGAGGAGCTGCTCCGCTACCTGGCCGTCACGCACCTCGGACCGCTCAGGGCCGCCCTCGAGGACGTCGAGATCGCCGGCCGGACGATCAGGAAGGGTCAGGTGGTCACCATCTCGGTGCCGGCGGCCAACCGCGACCCCGAGCGGTTCGCCGACCCGGAGACCTTCGACGTCACCCGGCCCCCCACCGCGGGCCACCTGACCTTCGGGCACGGCATCCACCAGTGCCTCGGCCAGCAGCTCGCCAGGATCGAGATGCGCGTCGCCTTCCCCGCCCTGTTCCGGCGCTTCCCGGGGCTGCGGCTGGCGGTGCCCGCCGAGGAGGTCCCGATGCGTACGGACATGAGCATCTACGGGGCGCACCGGCTGCCGGTCACCTGGTAGCCGGTCTCCCGGAGTCGCAGGCGCGACGCGGCTCAGTCGACGATCGCGGTGACCTCGGCCTCGACGAGGATGCCGGGCTCGAAGAGGATGTCGACGCCGATCAGCGCGGCCGGCGGCGTGGCGAGGTCGAACTCGCGCGCCGCCTGCTCGACGCCCGCGTTGAAGGCGTCGTACATCTCCCTCTTCCAGCCCGCGGCGTACCAGGTGAAACGGACGACGTCGTGGAACGTCGCCCCCGCCGCGCCGAGCCCCTTGGCGACGTTGCGGTAGACCTGGGCGACCTGCCCGGCCAGGTCGCCGGGCGCGACCAGCTCGCCGTTCTCGTCCCAGGCCACCTGACCGGCGAGGTGGACGTGCCTGCTCCCGGTCGCCACCGCGACGTGGTGGTAGAGCGGCACGCGGACGTGTCCTTCAGGGTTGATGAGCGTCACAGCCACAATCTTCTCCATCGATAGTTTCTTGCGGTTACTCAGGAACTGTAGGAGAGTGTGCGCTGACATGGAAGAACGCACTTTTCAGTGACTGGGGAACCTGATGGTGACCAAAGAGCTCAGCAACCTGTCCGACGATGCGGATCTGCGGCGCGCCGACTCCCTGGCGCGGGAGATCTTCTCGGACGTCGCCAACAAGTGGGCGTTGCTGATCATCGAAGCCCTCGGCGAGCGCACCCTGCGGTTCAGCGAACTGCGGACCGAGGTCGAGGGCATCAGCCACAAGATGCTCACGCAGAACCTGCGCATGCTGGAGCGCAACGGCCTGGCCGAGCGGAAGGTGTATCCGACGGTGCCGCCGCGGGTCGAGTACACGCTCACCGGGCCCGGCCAGGCGCTGCGCGCCACGGTGGACCTGCTCTGCGGCTGGACCCACGAGCACTTCGGGCACATCGAGTCCGCCCGGCGCCGCTTCGACGCCTGACGCCCGCCACGCCTCGGCGCTCGCCGGTGCCCGGAGTGCATGACCGAGCGCAACGTTTGACGCTCCATCTTCCACCTGTCAGACTCAACTAACAGGTGAAAACCGGCGCGCACTAAGGACGGCATGCTGACCAGTGAAGAGTTGCTCCAGCTGCTGGCCGCGTTCGGGCACCCGGTGCGGCTGCGCATCCTGGCCGAGCTCGCCGGAGAGCGGGTGCACGTCAGCGAGCTGGCGCGCCGCGTCGGCGTGTCCCGCCCGCTGCTCTACATGCACCTGGAGCGGCTGGAGAAGGCCCGGCTGGTCGAAGGGCAGCTGGAGCTGTCGGCCGACGGCAAGGCGATGAAGTACCTCCGGCTGCTGCCCTTCGAGCTCACCCTGAACATCGGCACCGTCCTCGCGGCCCTCCGCGCGGACGACGAGGAAGGACCCCACCACGTGCAGGAGACCCCGCAGTGATCGACGTCGGTTCCATCGTGATCCCCATCGCGGTCATGCTGATCCTGTTCGGGAGCATCACGGCCTGCCTGGCGTTCTACTTCCGCTTCGAACGGCATCGCACGGACGTCCTGGCGGCCGAAATGGCCAGGTACCGGGAGCTCGCCGAGCAGGCCGTACAGAAGCAGGACCAGGTGCAGACCAGGCTCGCGGAGCTGACCGAGAGGGTCACGGCGGTGGAGCGGATCCTGCGCAGCGTCGACTGAACCACCTGTGAACGAGGTCCGGGAGCGAGCGGCAACTCGCCCCCGGACAGCGGAAACCGCACGACCACGCCTGAACGGCGTGCCTTGACGCGTACGTGTTCCCTAGGAAAGGAGAGCAGCTCATGCTGCTCGAACGCAAACCATCCCGTCGGCGTGCCCTGGTGTGCGCACTGGGCGCCGCCGTCTCGTTCCTGAGCGTCACCGCCCCTGCCGCCGCCGAGAGCCCGGCGCAGTCCGTACGGGACTTCGCCGACACGTTCGTCACCCGGCAGCTGGCCGAACACCGGATTCCCGGCGCGGCCGTCACCGTGGTGGCCGGGGGCCGCCAGGTCTTCGCCCAGGGCTACGGCGTGGCCGAGGTGGAGACGCGCCGTCCCGTGGACGCCGCCGAGACCGTCTTCGCCCCCGCCTCGGTGGCCAAGCTGATCACCGCCACCGCCGTCATGCAGCTCGTCGAACGGGGCCGCATCGACCTGGACGCCGACGTCAACGAGTACCTCACGGACTTCAAGATCGAGGACGCCTACCCGGGCAAGCCGGTCACCACGGCCCACCTGCTCACCCACAGCGCGGGCTTCGCCGGCGGCGACTTCGGCACCGGCGCGGCCACCGCGCAGGACGTGCACCGGCTCGGCGAGCACCTCGCCGGCCACCAGCCCCGCCGCATCCGCCCGCCCGGCACCCGCGCGGTGTACTCCAACTACGGCATGGGCCTGGCCGGCCACCTGGTCGAGCTCCGCTCGGGCATGCCCTTCCACGAGTACGTCCAGCGGAACATCTTCGCCCCGCTGGGCATGACGCGCTCCACCCTGGCCCAGCCGGAGCCCGGCCCCATCGGCCGCGCCCTCGCGCCCGGCTACCGGCTGAGCGGCGACCGCCAGGTCAGGGCCACGGGAGCCAAGTACGGGCACATGCCGCCGCACGGCGCCGGGTTCCGTTCCACCGCGACCGACATGGCCGCCTTCATGCTGGCCCACCTGGACGACGGCGGGAAGATCCTCAAGCCGGAGACCGCGCGCCTGATGCACACCCGGCAGTTCGGCAACGCCGAAGGAACCTCCGGCATGGCGTACGGCTTCCAGGAGCACACCAGGAACGGCCGCCGCCTGCTCGTGCACCGGGCCAACATCCCCGGCTACTTCGCCGTCCTCGCGCTCGTCCCCGACCGTGACATCGGCATCTACGCCTCCTACAACGGCACCGGCAAGGGCGGCCCCGACTCCGCGTGGGCGCTGGTCAACGCCTTCGCCGACCGCTTCGCCGCCGCCCCGGCCCCCGCGGCGGAGCCCGCCGGCCCGCTGCCCGACCCGGCCGGGTACGCCGGTTCGTACCGCACCGCGCTGGCGGCCGACATGACCGACCTCGGCAAGATCAGCTCGCTCACCAACGTCACGACCGTGACCGCCGCCGCGGACGGAACGCTGACGACCACCGGCGCGACCGCGCTCGGGGCGCCGGAGACCCGGCAGTGGACGCAGATCGCGCCCGGCCTGTTCCGCGAGAAGAACGGCTACCGGACGATCCGGTTCGGCGCGGACGGGCTGCTCGCCACCGAGAACCCGGCCGGGCCGCTGGAACGGCTCGCCTGGTACCAGTCACCCTCGCTGCATCTCGGCCTGCTCGGCGTCAGCCTGACCGTCCTGGTGCTGTCGGCGGTGGGCTGGCCCGTCGCCTTCGCCGTCCGGCGGGCACGCCGCCGCTCCCCCGCGCCCGCGCCCCGGCCGGCCGGGCTGCCGGGCTGGCTCACCGCGGCGCTCGTCACGGCCTCGGCCGGCTCGCTCGCGGCGATGGTCGCCGACTTCGACGCCAACCAGGCCGACTTCTTCCTCGGCGGCAGCCCGCTGTTCACGGCCATCACCACCCTGCCCGTCCTGGCCGCGGTCGCGACCGCCGCCCAGGTGGTCACGGTCGCGCTCGCCTGGCGCAAGGGCTGGTGGACCCTGGCCGGACGGGCGCACCACAGCGTCGTCGCCCTGGCCGCGCTGGCCTACCTGAGCGTGGCGGCGGCGTACAACCTGATCGGCTGACGAGACATCCATCAGGTCGGCGACGAGCGACGGCAGGTCAGGGCCGCTCCGGCCGGTGGGCGCGCCAGCGGCGGGTGGCGGCGCAGGCGATGCCGCCGGTGATGAGCAGGGCCAGGAGGGCGGCCTCCCCGACGGTGTGGATCAGGTAGCGCTCCAGGTTCCGCTCGACCATCCACCAGGCGTCGACGGCGGAGTAGGCGAGCTGGGCGGCGCCGATGCCGGCGACCCAGCGGACGTGCGGGGTGGCGGCGGCGGTCACGTACGCGACCGACAGCGGCCAGATCCACCCGGCGGGGGACCATTCACCGGCGTGGTAGAACACCAGCACCGCGATCGACAGCAACAGCACGGTCATCGGCCGACGGCGGCGCAGGAACAGCAGGCCGCCGAGGGCCAGCGCCACCGGGATCACACCGGGCCACGGCTGCCAGGGCGAGGCCACGCCGGTGCCCAGCGCGACGGCGACGAACAGGACCACGGTGCCGGCGGCGAGCCCGGCGTCGGCGATCGTGTCGAAGTGGCGGACCAGGACAGGCGGGCGCAACGGCACCGAATCGGTCATCACTACCTCCACCGGGGGACGGACGGCGGAGACGACACCCTTCCCCGCGCCGAGCTGGAGACCCTGCCCGGCCTGGACCATTTCGGGCCGGAGAGGAAGACGGCCCGGGCGGTGGCCGAGCGCGTCCTGCGGTTCCTCCGCAGTCCTGACGCCGCCGGCTGATCCGGTCCTCATGCTCGCCCGCGCCGAGGGATGAGGGCCAGGACCAGCACCATCGTGATGATGGCCAGGCCCGCGCAACCGTAGAGCACCGCCGACGCGCCGGAGGCGACGGCGGCCTCGCGCGGTCCGGCGGTGAGGCCGGCGATGCGGGTGGTGTAGACGGCGCCGAGCACGGCGGTGCCGATCCCGGCGCCGATGGAGGCCAGGCTGGTGATCGTGCCGGAGACCATGCCGGCGCGCTGCCTGTCGGTGACGTTCATGGCGACGGCCATCACCGGCGCACCGGCGATGCCGCCGCCGACCCCCCAGACGAGCAGGGGGATGGTCAGCAGCCACGGCGAGGAGGCCGGGGTGAGGGCCAGGGCCAGCCACGTGGCGCTGACCGCCTTGCAGAGGTAGCCGGCGGCGATGACGTGCCCGGGAGCGAACCAGCTCAGGAGTTTGCCGCCGAGCAGACCGGCCGCCATCTGGGCCAGGAAGACGGGCGCCAGCAGCAGGCCGCTCTGCGTGGGGCTCAGGTGCAGCGCCTCCTGGAAGTACTGCACGAAGTAGACCGTGCCGCCGATGGACAGCACGCGTGAGATGAAGACCGCCGCGGCGGCCCCGGTGAAGGCGGGCTTGCGGAACAGCGCGAGGTCCAGGGTGGCGGCGCCGGACCTGGACTGGAGCAGGAGGAACGCGGCGAGCAGGACGGCCGCGATCACGAGCTGGGTCAGTGTCGCCGCCGACGCCCAGCCCTGCTCCTCGCCGCGGAGCAGCGCGAGGTCGCCCACGGCGAGCGCGGCGATCAGCAGTGCGGCGCCCGCCCAGTCGATCCGGCCGTGCGCGGCGGACCGGCCGGAGGCGTCGGCCGGGAGGACGCGCAGGCAGAGCAGCAACGCGGCCACGCCGATGGGGACATTGATCAGGAAGATCGCGCGCCAGCCGAAGGCGTCGACGAGGGTGCCGCCCAGGAGCGGGGCGATCAGGCCGGCGGCGGTCGCGGCACTCCCCCAGGTGGAGATGGCCAGGTTGCGGCGTTCCCCGTCCAGGTGGTCCGACAGCAGGGGCAGGGAGTTCACCATCAGGACCGCGCCGCCGATTCCCTGAAGGGCGCGGGCGAGGTCGAGCACCACCGGGGTGGGCGCGGCGCCGCAGGCGAGCGAGGCGAGGGTGAACAGGGCAATGCCGAGCAGGTACATGCGACGCCGGCCGATGCGATCGGACAGGCTGCCGGCGACCTGGGTCACCGCGCCCATGGTGATCATGTAGCCGACGATCAGCCATTGGACGCCGGCGAGTGTCGTGCCGAAGTCCGCCTGGATCGCGGGCAGGCCGATGGTCACGATCGTCATGTCGATGACGACCAGTGCGGTGCCGGCGATGACGAGGCCGAGGATCGCGCGGCCGCGAACGGCCGTCGCCCGGCCAGGGAGCTGGGGATTGGTAAGGCTCACCTAAGTGATCGTGATGCATGCCCCGGCTTAAAGTCAACACTGTGTGAAGTTCAACGTTGTTATGCTCGGACGGTGCCCGAAGATCCCGACACAGCCGGACCGGACCGGACCGGTCCCGCCGACGGCCCGCGCCGCCGCCGCAGGCCGCTGACGCGCAAGGGCCGGCCGACGCTCACCAAGGACCTCATCGCCCAGACGATGCTCGACCTCGCGGGCGTGCACGGGTTCCGCGCGGTGACCATGCGACTGCTCGCCGAGCATCTCGGCGTGACGGTCCGGGCCCTGTACAACTACGCCGAGGACCGCGACGAGCTCGTGGCCCGCGCGGTCGCCCTGTTCATCGAGCAGTGGCCGGCCCCGCGGCCGGACCCTGAGCAGTGGGAACGCAGCATCCGGGAGTACGGCGCCGCCCTGCGCGCGGTCTACCGGCGCTACCCGCGTGCCTTGCTGGTGTCGTTGGACGAGGACCTCGGCGACGTGGCGATCCACCCGAACCGCCTCGTCCACACCGACGCCTTCCTGGGCATGCTGCGGGCCATCGGGCTGAGCGTCACTCAGGCGCAGATCGTGCACCACGATCTGACGATGCGGGTGTTCGCGTTCGTCCTGCTCGTGGACCACCGCCAGGACCAGGGCGAGCCGGTCATGCACCACACTCCCGCCCCGCCCTCCTGGCTGCGCGCCCACCCCGGCCTGGCCGTCCCGCACCTTCGCGAGGCGGTCGCAGCCGCGCCGCTCATGACGGTGGACGAGGCGTTCGACCACGCCATGCAGGGGCTGATCGTGACCGCGCGCGACCTGCTGGCCGACGCGCGGCACCGTACGTGATCCTCGCCGGGCGGGCCGGCGTCACAAGAAGGTCGACTCCTTCGGGGCCGGGTCGTCGGTCCAGCCCAGCCGCTTGACCAGATAGGCCGAGGACCCGTCACTCTCCTGGATGGCGAGGAGCCGCCCGCTGTCCCGGTCGATGACGATCTGCTGACGGGCAGACGCCTCGCCGTACGTCAGCGCGACCCCGGTGCGGCCGTCGAGGTCGGTGACGCCGTCCTCCACCCGCACACCCGGCAGGCCGGCGAGCACCCGGTAGAGCGCGGCCCTGGTGGCAGGGGTGGTCTCGGCGTCGAGAAGGAGCCATGCGCTCGCCCCCCACAGCCACGCCTCCGGGGCCCGCCCGTCGGTGGCCCGCAGGATCTCGGCCTTGAGCGCCTCGGGTTCGGCGGGCAGCCGCGTCGCGGGCGTCGTCGTCAGCTTCAGCGGGGTGATGTAGATCTTTCCCGGCAGGCAGTCGTCGCACAGGTCGGGCGAGCCCGCGGCCTTCCACGCCTGCCGGTCGGCGGGCGTGAGCGGTTCGGCGGAGACGGGGCCGCGCTGGTGCCGGTAGCCGACCTTCCGGTCCCGGCTCGCCCACAGCACGTCCCTGGCCCGCTGCTCCACGGTGTAGGCCGCGGTCCGCACCCGCGACACCCGCACCATCTCCCGCCGCCACCACGCCCCGGTTCCCGGGGGCTGGGCGGCCAGCCGGCCGGCCGCCGCGTCGAGCACCGCGTCCGCGGCGTCCGCGGCAGGCACGGTTGCCGTCCGCACGCCCGTCCCGCCCAGGAGGGGCACGGCCACGAAGCCCCCGGCGATCACCGCGCTGACCGCGACCGCCGCGAGCGCCACCCTGGGCCAGACCGGCCGCCGCCGCCGGGCACCGCCCAGCACCCGGGCGCGCGCGGCCATCGCCGTCGCGTGGTCGGCGGGCGGCAGGTGCGGCATCACCTCGTCGATGAGCTGGAACTCCTTCATCACACCTCAACTCCCAACGCGTCACGAAGCTTGGTCCTGGCCCGGCTGAGCCGGGAGGCGACGGTGCCGTAGGCGACGCCGAGCGCCGCCGCCACCTCGTCGTAGGTCAGCTCGCCGTAGGCGACGAGCAGCACCACGTCCCGCTCACCGCGCGACAACCCCGCGAGCGCGGCGGACAGGTTCTGTACGGTCACCCGCGCGGTGACCTGGTCCACCACCCGCTGGTCATGGCCGTCGTCGGCCACGAGCGGCCCCGATCTGGCCAGCGCCCGGTATCGCCGCAGCTCGGCACGCCGGTGCCGGCCGATGAGCTTGGTGGCGACCCCGTACAGCCAGGGTCTGATGCCGCCTTTGGCGGCGTCGAAGCTGTCACGCCGGCGGAAGGCGATCAGGAAGGTCTCGGCCGCCAGGTCCTCGGCGACGTCGGGATCGAGCCGACGGCCGATGTAGCGGCGGATCTCCTCGTAATGGGCATCGAAGAGGACGGCGAATCGCTCGGGATCGGCGACCTCTCCGTCGAGGAACGTGGTCATGCATGGTCTCTCTCACCTGGAATGTCGGGACACTGGTGATTGCCCGGTCGCCGGGAACCCTTCCAGGTGAGTTTCGGGGCGCTCGGCCGGATCATGCCGGCGGGTCGCCGGTGAGGGCGGCGGTCACGGCGCCGATCAGGTGCTCCTCGGCGTCGGCGGCGCTCCTGCCCCGGTCGGCCGTCAGCTGCTCCCAGACGGGGATCGAGGTCATCGCCCAGGCCAGGTCGGCGGCGAGGTCCGGGGTCAGGCCGGGCCGCAGCCGCCCGGCGGCCCGCAGCCCGCGGGCGGCGGTGAGGAAGCCCTCGTGGAGCTCGCCCATCCGGTCGTTCCAGGCCGCGGCGGCGTCGGGGTCGTCGCGGCGGGAGGCCAGCAGCACCGAGGCCACCGGGTGGATCGTCGCCGCGTAGCCCAGCCAGACGCGCAGGAAGGCGCGGAACGCCTCGACGGGTTCCGGCCCGGTCAGGGCCTCCTCGCAGCGTGAGCGGATGCCGCTGCGCGCGTCCATGTTCCGCACGACGGCCACGAGCAGGCTGGCCCGGGAGCCGAAGTGGAGGTAGAGCGCCTGCCGGGAGATCCCTGCCGCGCGGGCCACCTCGGCCATCGAGACCTGGGGGCCCTGTTCGGTGACGAGCCGCTGGGCGGTCTCCAGGATGCGCGAGCGCGTGCTTGACATGTGTCAAGCGTAGACCTAGCTTGACACGCGTCAAGCAGTGGCCCCCGAGGAGGCACCCCGATGGACACCAACCACCCGGCGGCCGTCGCCGCGCTCACCGCGATGAGCGCGATCGGCGCCGGCGACCGGGACGCCTGGCTCGCCTGCTACGCGCCGGACGCCGTGCTCCACGACCCGGTCGGCGGCTCGCCGCTGGACCCCCACGGAGCCGGCCTGCGCGGCCGGGCCGCCCTCGAACGCTTCTGGGAGCTCACCGTCGCCCCCAACCAGGTGCGGTTCGAGGTCGCCGCGGTGCACCCGGCCGGGGCCGAGGCGGCGGTCGTGGCCTCGGTCTCGGCCCGCTTCGCCACCGGCGCCCGCGTCGGCTACGACGGCGTCTTCGTCTACCGCGTCGACGGCGACGGGCGGATCGTCTCGCTGCGCGCCTACTGGGACCTGGGACCCGTCCTGTCCGCGCTGACCGGTTGACGGGGTTTGCGGGACCCCTGTCGCAACCTGTAGGTTGCCCATGGATGGCAACCTACAGGTTGCGAAGGAGGTGGGCATGGACGCGGACGCGATCGAACGGGTGGTGGTGCTCCGGCACCCCGTCGAGCGGGTCTGGGCCGCACTGACCACCGCGGAAGGGCTCTCGCGGTGGTTCGGCTCGGTGGCGGAGATCGACCTGCGGCCCGGCGGGCGCGCGTTCTTCCGCTGGGACGACCTCGGCCAGGAATCCGTCGCCACCGTCGCGGTGGTCGACCCGCCGCGCCGTTTCGCCTTCAGGTGGGCGATCGAGGACCTGCCCGAGGACGACGCGGCCCGGACGCTGGTGGAGTTCACCCTGGAGCCGGTGCCGGAGGGCACGCGGCTGCGCCTGGTGGAGAGCGGGTTCGCCCAGGCCGCCGCCGACGTGGGCCGCTCCGCCCGCGCGGCCAACAGCCAGGGGTGGGACGCCGAACTCGCCGAGCTGGGGATCTACCTCGATGCCGCCGGGTGACGTGGAGAGCCAGGCACTCGCGGTGTTCGCGGCGCTCACCGACCCCACACGGCGGGCACTGCTGGACGAGCTCGCCCGCGCCGGGCCCGCGACCGTCACCGACCTGGCGCGGCGGCTGCCGATCAGCCGCCAGGCGGTCGCCAAGCACCTCGGCCAGCTCGCCGAAGCGGGGCTGATCAGCTCCGCCGGCCCGGCCGGCCGCCGCCATCCCTACCGGCTGGAACCAGCCGCCATCCGCACCGCCCAGACCTGGCTGGCCAGGCTCGCCCACAGATGGGACGACCGCCTGGCCGCGTTGGAAGACGCCCTGGACGCCACCGAGACGAACCGAGGAGACACACGACCATGACCGCTCCGACGTTCACCGCCGGCCTCAACATCGCCATGAAGATCCCCAAGGCGCAGTACGAGGCCACCGTGGCCTTCTACCGCGACACCCTGGGCTTCGACGTCAAGGAGGACGACGTCTCCTACGCCCCGACCGTCTCGCGCACCCATTCCGTGCGGTTCGGCCCCAACACGCTGTGGCTCGACTGCGTCGACAACTACAGCCGGCCCGACCTGTGGCTGCAGCTCCACACCGACGACCTGGACGCGGCCGTGAGCGAGCTGGCCGGCATCGGTGTCCACCCGTGCGACGAGGTCGAGCCCCTGGAGAACCTCGACTCCCGGACCCACTGGATCAAGAACCCGGCCGGCATCGTCCACCTGATCGCGGAGACCCGCTGACACCGTTAACTAAAGGGTGTACTGTTAGCCACATGGTGAACGATCCGTTCAGGGCTGTGGCACATCCGATCCGGCGCAGGATGATCGAACGGCTGGGCGACGGCCCCGCGACCGTCGGCGAGGTGACCTCGGACCTGGGCGTCTCCAAACCGGCGATCACCAAGCACCTGAAGATCCTCGAAGAGGCCGGGGTCGTCGTCCGCAAGGTCGTCGGCCGTACGCACCGGCTGGCCCTGAACCCGGCCGCGCTCGTCGACGCCGTCACCTGGGTCGACCGCCAGCGCGCCCTCTGGGAGCGGATGTTCGAGGCCGTCGAGGAACACCTGGCTGACAAGGAGCAGACACCCATGATCGAAACGACCTCGCAGTCGACCGCCGTCCGCATCGAACGCACCTACCGGGCCCCGGCGGACACCCTGTTCGACGCCTGGACGAACCCCGAAGTGATCAGGAAGTGGTGGCACGCCGGCCCCGACTGGGGGACCTCCGAGGCCGAGGTGGACCTGCGCGTCGGCGGGCGGCTGCGCGTCGTCATGCGCGACACCGACGGCGTCGAGTACACCGCCACCGGCGTCTACACCGTCGTCGAACGCCCCGCCCGCCTGGCCTGGATCTGGCACGGCGAGGAGGGCGAGGCGGGCACCGGATCGCGCTGCGACCTGGAGATCACCGAGCGGGACGGCCTCACCTCGGTCGTGCTGACCCACACGGGCCTGCCCGACCCGCAGGCGGCGGCCGAGCTCCGCGAGGGCTGGGACCTGTGCCTGGACAACCTCGACCGGGTCGTCGCCCGATGACCCGCCTCGCCGAGGCGGCGTTGCCGCAGGGCGACCTCCGCCTGCTGGAGACCGACGTCGCCCAGTGCGTCCCGGCATCGCCATCACCGTCGACGCCGCCACCACCCCGCCCTCGGCGCTCCTCGTCCGGGGGAACGCCGAGGTCACCGAGGTCGAGGGCATCGTCGAGGAGTACGCCGCCGCCCAGCGCCGCTACGCCGGCGAGGAGCAGGGCGCGGCGAACGTCGCCGCGGTCGACCGGCCCGGCACCACCATGGTCCGCATCGCCGTCCGGCCGGCCTGGGTGGGGGTGCTCGACTTCGTCACCCGCTTCCCCGGCGGAACGACGCCCGACGAGTTCGCCCGGCGAGGTCAGTAGCCAGGCATCGGCTCAGGCGCATCCGGTGAGCACGGCCAGCACGTACGGCACGTGAACGGCGGCGGCCAGCAGGGTGAGCGCGGTCAGGCAGCAGGCGGTGGCCACGGCGGCGATCGCGCCGGTCATACCGGTGTGGGGCCGGACCAGGTGGTGGATGCGGTTGGGGCCGAGCGCGTGCAGGGCCCCGGCCAGCGCCGCGCCCTGCGGCCGGCCGTTCTGGCCGAGAGCGAGCAGCGCGCCGGCCAGGGCGGGCGTCCCGGCCTGGCGGCGGGCGGTGTCGTCGGCGGCGATCTCCAGGTAGTGGCCGAGCGCGGCCTCGGCGGCGGCGATCAGCGGCACCCACCGCAGCCTGCGGGTCAGCGTGGCGACGACCGCGGTGATGAGGTGGTGGCGCTGGCGCAGGTGGGCGTGCTCGTGCGCGAGGACCGCCGCCAGCTCGCCGGGGTCCAGGACGTCGAGCGCGCCCGTGGAGATCACGATGCCGCCGTGGCGCCGTGGCAGGGTGAGCGCGAACGGGTGCGGGTCGTCGGCGACGAGCACCGCGTGGCCGTGCAGCCGGCGGGGCTCGCTGCGGGCCCGGAGCCGTCGCGCGGTGCGCAGGGTGCCGCGGTGCCGCCGCCGCGCCTCGACGATGATCGAGACGGCGTGCAGCAGCGCGCCCGCCGTGGGGAGCGCGAGCAGCGCCACGACCGGGACGACGGTGTCGACCGGGATGTCCGTGAACGGGTTGGCGGCGGCCAGGCAGCGCCGGCAGACCTGGGCCGCCCCGCTGGGCAGGACGTCGGGGCCGGAGACGACCCAGGCCAGCATCGGGCCGAGCGCGAGCAGCGCCAGCACCCAGGCCACGATGCCGCCGGTGAGCAGCCCGATCGCCGGTCTCGGCAGGCGCATCAAGCACCGGCGACGCGCGGCGCAGGGCCCACGGGCCGGCCACCGCGGTGAGGACCAGTCCCAGGATCAGCAGCGCGGCCAGGATCCGGGCCGTCATGACCGGTGTCCGTCGTCGCGCCGCCGCAGATATTCGCGCAGCAGGTCGAGGTCGCTGTCGGGGATGCTCTCCACGAAGTGCAGGATCGAGGCCGCGCGGTCCTTGCTGGTGCCGAGGGCGTGGTTCATCACCGACGCCACGTGCTCCTCGCGGGCGACGCGGGCCGCGTACAGGGTCGAGTGGTTCTGCTTGCGGGAGGTGACGAGGTCCTTGCGGTCCAGGTTGGCCAGCACGGTGGCGATCGTGGTGTAGGCGGGCTCGCCGGGGAGGCGGCCGATGATGCCCCGGATCGTGGCCGGCCCGTGATCCCACAGCACGTCCATCACCTGCGCCTCCAGCGCGCCCAGCCGGGGCGGCTCTCCGGGGGCGGCGGGGTTCATCGGACCGCCTCCCCGGCCGAGGCTGCCGGCGCCTGATCCGTCATCCGCGGGGACCACTCCATGCGTCCATCATGCCCTGTGTCGACTATGGTGCATAGTCGACTATGCGAGATAGTCGACTTGAGGAGAAGGAAGACCGACCTGTGAACTCCCCGGCATCGAGCTCAGCGGACGCGATGGCGGCCAGGCGCCGCCGCTCCACGACCTGGACCGTCGTGCTGAGCGCGGTGGTCGTGTTCCTCGCGATCGTGGTCACCGCCCAGCTCCTCCCCCAGCGCTCCCCCGGCGCGGCGCCACCTGCGGCGTCCCCGTCGTCCACGGCGGACCAGCGGGGGGACCACGGGGCGGGCCGGGGCCAGGAGCTGGAGTTCGTCCGCCGGGACGCCGGCGACCCGATGGCGATCGGCGACGTGAACGCCCCCGTGGTCCTGACCGAGTGGCTCGACCTGCGCTGCCCGTACTGCGCGGTGTTCAGCCGCGAGACCCTGCCGGCGCTGATCGGGAAGTACGTCGACACCGGCAAGGTGCGGATCGAGTTCCATGACGTGACGTTCTTCGGCGAGCAGTCCGAGAACGCCGCCGTCGCGGCCCGGGCGGCGGGCAGGCAGGACAGGTTCGTGGAGTTCGTGACGGCCGTCTACGCCGCCGCCCCCGACAAGGGGCACGCCGACCTTCCCCGCGACACGCTCGTCGGCCTGGCGAAGAAGGCGGGCGTTCCCGACATCAAGCGGTTCACCGCCGATCTCGACGATCCCGCGCTCCGGGCCGCCGCGCGGGCGAGCACGCAGTCCGCGCAGCAGCTCGGCGTCACCGCCGTGCCGTTCTTCGTCGCCGGCAACACCTCGCTGTCCGGGGCGCAGCCGGCGGAGGTCTTCCAGGGGTTCCTCGACCAGGCCCTGGACCAGGCGAAGTAGCCCGGCATGGACATCGGCCTGCTCGGCGCGTTCCTCGGCGGCGTGCTGACGCTGCTCAGCCCGTGCTCGGCGATGCTGCTGCCGGCGTTCTTCTCCTACGCGTTCGCCGGCCCGCGCGCCCTGCTCGCCCGTACCGGGGTGTTCTACCTCGGGCTGATCACCACCCTCGTCCCGCTCGGCGTGCTCGCCGGGACGCTCGGGGCGTTCGTGAACGAGCACCGCTTCACCTTCGTCACCGTCGCCTCGATCGTGGTGATCGCGCTCGGGGCGGTGATGCTGCTGAACGTCCCGGTCCCGTTCCTGTCCCGCGGCGCCGCCGCCGAGGGCACCTCCACCACGGCGGTGTACGTGCTCGGCACCGTCTACGGGCTGGCCGGGGTCTGCGCGGGCCCGCTGCTGGGCGCCGTGCTGACCGTCGCCGCGGTCTCCGGCAACGCGCTCGCCGGCGGGCTCGTCCTGGTGGTCTTCGCCGCCGGGATGGCCCTGCCGCTGCTGGTCCTCGCGCTGCTGTGGGGACGGGCCCCGTTCGTCAAGCGCCTCGTCCGGCCGCGTGAGGTCACGATCGGGCGCTGGCGCAACACCTGGACGGGGATCGTCGGGGGCGCGCTCACCGTCGCCGTCGGCGTCCTGCTGCTGACCACCGCCGGTACGACCGAGCTGACCGGCATCCTCGGCGCGACCGACCAGGCGGCGCTCGAAGGCGCCGTCCTGCGAGGAGCCGGCCAGGTCCCCGACCTTCTCGTCGCCGGCGTCGTCGTGACCGTCGCGCTGGCCGGCCGGCTCCTCGTCCGGGCCCGGAAGGTCACCCGGTGAAGCGGATCGTGGCTCCCTGGCTGGTGATGGCCAGGACGCGGAAGGACAGGGCGTTCTTGCCGTTGCTGCGGAAATCTCCCTCGGCGCCCTCGCCCAGGGAGGCGGTCAGGCCGGGCGCCCGCACCACGACCATGTCCGTGTTGAAGATGCCGCCGACGTACTCCTTCGACACGTACACCCTGGAGAAGCCGTAACGCTTCTTGGAGATGCGGAAGCTGACGGGATCGGAGAAGGTGAACTTGCACTTCCCGTCGTAGCAGCCGCGGTAGGAGGGCTTGGCGGTGGCGGCGGCGGGGGCGGCGGTCACCGCGGGCGCCATGACCACGGCGCACGCGAGGGCCAGGGCGGTGACGATCATCCTGGGCATGGGCTTCCCTTCGGCAGGCATGCCACGGTTGTACCGCCACCACGCCGGGAGGGGTCCCGAGATCCTGATCAGCGCGGGTCGATCGTGAAGTACGGGGCGACCTCCAGCTTGTCCGCCGACTCCAGCAGCCGGTGCACCAGCTTGCCGTCGAAGGCCACCACGCGTACCTCGTCCTCGGCGCCGTTGTCGTACTCCCAGCAGTACAGGTGCGCCTCGTCGTACCAGCCGAGCACCTTGTCGCAGTCGGAGGAGAACGTGCGCAGCCGCTTGCCGGTCCGCGAGTCCCACAGGCAGTGGTCGCCGTCGTCCTTGCCGGGGCAGTCGGTCACAAACATCCGGCCCGAGGGCGAGAAGACGTCGACGGTGCCGGACGCCAGCGGCCCGACGCCGGGGAGGTCGCGCGTGCGGTTGCCGGAGGCGTCGAAGAAGCGCAGCGCCTCGTCCTTCCCGGAGACGGCGATCACGCCGTCCTCCTCGGCGTCCCAGCCGAAGTCGCCGTCCCGGATGGAGTCGTCGGCCACCTCGACCACCTGGACCCGCGCCCGGGGCACGTCCAGGATGGCGAAGCCCAGGGTGGTCCAGACGTCCTTGCCCTGTTTGTCCTCGGTCTTCCTGTTGAGGTTGAGGAGGATCTTCGAGCTGTCCTTCGACCAGGCGCGGACGCTGGTGTCGAGCGGTTCGCGTACGGTCCTGACCCGGAAGCTCGAGCCCGCCTGCCGGTCGGTGATGAGGATCGAGTCGTAGCCGTCGGAGGTGTAGTCCTCCGGCCGGCCGGCGAGATAGCGGCCGTCGGGAGAGACCAGCGAGTCCACGTTGTCCGGGTACGCCTCGAACGTGCCCCGTAACGACTGCCTGGCGTAGTCGGCGTCGTCGACCTCGTACGCGGTCAGCGTGATCGGGTCGGACGGGCTCTCGTACAGCGTGATCGCGCCGCCGGGCAGCGGGACCTTGGCGGGGGCGGCCCGCGACGGCGCGGCAGCCGGCCCGGCGCTCCGGGCGTCGGCCGGCGTGGACAGCGTGCTCTGCTTGGTCGGCGAGGTCGGTGTGGCCGGTCGGAGCCAGCCGGGCACGACCAGCGCGGCCGCCACGGCCGCGACGGTGAGCACCACCCCGGCGGCGGCGAGCATCGGCGTGCGCGACGGCCTGGTGGGCCCGGCGTCCGGCGCCGCCTGCCTGGCCCCCTCCGTGAGCGGGTCGGCGCCCGGCTCCGGGTTCCGCACCAGGCGGGTGATGACGTCGATGGCCGTCGGCCGGTTCTGCGGCTCCTTGTCCAGGCACTGGCGGACCAGGTCGCCCAGCCGTCCGTCGAGCAGCCCCGGCTCGGGCCGCGTGTTGAGCACCCGGTGCATCACGGCGGGCGTCCCGTCGGTGCCGAACGGCGGCCGGCCGCAGGAGGCGTAGACCATCGTGCAGCCCCAGGAGAACATGTCCGCCCCGGGCCCCACGCCGCGGCCCAGGATCTGCTCGGGGGACATGTACGCGGGCGTCCCGATCTGCGTGCTGCTGGTCATGGTGGCCGGGCCGAGCGTGCGCGCGATGCCGAAGTCGATCACGCGGGGGCCGCCGACACCCATGATCACGTTGCCGGGCTTGAAGTCCCGGTGCACGACGCCGGCCTCGTGGATGGCGGCGAGCGCGGTGACGGTGCCGATGGCCAGCCGCTCCAGGTCCCCGCCCGTGAGCGGGCCGTCCTCCCTGACGACCCGGTCCAGCGAGCGGCCCTCGACGTACTCGCTGACGATGTACGGCCGCCCGTGCTCGACGCCCGTGCTCAGGACGGCCGCGGTGCAGAACGGCGCCACCCGCCGGGCGACCTCCGCCTCCCGCAGGAAGCGCTCGGTGCTCTCCTCGTCCTCGGCCGGATGCAGCCACTTGACGGCCACGCGCACGTCCATCGGGGTCCTGGCGAGGTAGACGACGCCCTGTCCCCCTTGGCCCAGCCGGCCGAGGAGATCCAGGCCGCCTATCCGCTCAGGGTCACCGGGCAGCAGCGGGGTGAAGTCGGCCATGCGTCATTGTGATGCCAGACAGCAGATCTTCCACAAGCTTACTGACGAGTAGTTCGGGTGTCAGGACCCGGTTGACTCACCCGGGGCGGGCGGGGAGGATCGGCGGCATGGCGGGGACGAGGCGCGGGGCCGCGAGCAAGGTGGACCTCCTGCCGCGGGACTCCGCGGACCTCCCCCCGGCCGTTCCCGGCACGCTGTACGTCCGGGGGGCCAAGGGCGGGATCCGGGTCGCGCCCGACGCCGGGTTCGAGGTGGTGTTCGGGCGCTGCGAGCCGGACGTCCACGTCTGCGTCGGCCCCGACGACCCGTACGTCAGCCGGCGGCAGGGGTCCATCAGCCGCCAGGACGGGCGGTGGGTGCTGCACAACCTCGGCAACCTGCCCATCCGCCTGCCGGGTGGGCGGCTGGTGCTCACCCGGCACCGGGTGACGTTGCCCGTGGCGTACACACCGCTGTTCGTCGTCGGCCCCGAACGCGAGCACCTGCTGGAGGTGCGGGTCGTCGCGGGGCCGCCGGCTCCGGCCGCGCCGGCCCGCCAGGAGGCCGACACCCGCGAACCGGCGGGACACCCCCTGAGCGCCGCCGAACGCCTGGTCCTGGTCTGCCTGGGTCAGCGCTATCTCCGGCCGGAGCCGTGGCCGCAGCCGCTGACCTGGGCCCAGGTCGCCGACGAACTCGCCCGCGTCCGTCCCGGCGAGCGGTGGACCGCCAAGCGCGCGGCCCACATCGTCACCCAGACGCGCAAGCGGCTCAGCGCCCGCGTGCCCGGACTCCTGGAGGAGGAGATCCCGCCGCCGCTGGGCAACACGCTCAACCACAACCTGATCATCGCGCTGCTGGCCTCCGCCACGATCACCCCGTCCGATCTCCGGCTTCTCGACGAGCCGGACCCGCCGCCTGAGGAGCCGGCGCCCGCCAGTGGGCGGGCCAGTTGACCAGCGCGATGACGCCCATGACGACGAGGTGGGTGGGGGCGGCCCAGCTCTCCACCGCCGGGTCGTGGTTGACGATGTGGGTGGTCACCGCCCCGGTGAGCACGAACATCAGCACCGTGGCCCCCAGGAAGCGCGTGCGCCGGTGGGGGATCACCAGCAGGACGGCGGCGACGCCCTCCAGGGCCCCGACCACGAACCGCATCCAGGACGGGTAGCCCCAGTCGGCGAACTTCACGGAGTACGCCGGACCGAAGATCGTGTCTCCGGGCCAGTACTTGGTCACGGCGCCCAGCGCGAACTGCAGGGCGATGAACCAGTACAGGGCGGTCTTCAGGTGTTTCGGCATGGTCGCCCCTTCCAGGGGAGCTCGGCTGTCACATCGGCGGCTGTCCGCCGGTCAATCGGTATGACAGGCCCGGACGGAGGAATGTGACGAATGGTCGAGCAGGACTGGCTGAGCGAACGGTTCGCCGAGCACCAGAGCCGCTTGCACGCGGTCGCCTACCGGATGCTCGGCTCCCCCGCCGAGGCCGAGGACGCGGTGCAGGAGGCGTGGCTGCGGGTCGGCCGCGCCGACACCGGCCAGGTGGAGAACCCGGGCGGGTGGCTGACCACGATCGTCGCCCGCGTCTGCCTGAACATGCTCGAAGCGCGCCGCGCCCGGCGTGAGGAGCCGGCCGGGGCGCTGCCGCCCGAGCCGGCCGCGCCGCCGCCGAGCGGCCACCCGGCCCGGGCCACCCCGGAGGACGAGACGCTGCTGGCCGACTCGGTCGGTGTCGCGCTGATGGTGGTGCTGGACACGCTGACTCCCGCCGAGCGGCTCGCGTTCGTGCTGCACGACGTCTTCGCCGTGTCGTTCGCCGAGATCGGCGCCGTCATCGACCGCTCCCCCGCCGCCGCCCGGCAGCTCGCCAGCCGGGCCCGGCGCCAGGTGCGGGGAACGGCGGACGCCTCCGGCGCGGCCCGGTCGGCGAAACGGGAGGTCGTCGAGGCGTTCCTGGCCGCGGCCCGGGGCGGGGACTTCGCCGCGCTGGTCGAGCTGCTCGATCCGGAGGCGGTGGCCGTCGAGATCCGCGGCGCCGAAGCGGTCGCGGCGTTCTTCGCCGGGCGGGCGCAGGCGGCCCGGCTCGCGCTGGTCGACGGCGTCCCGGCGGCCGTCTGGTCGCATCGTGGCCGCCCGAAGGCCGTCATCACGTTCACCGTCCACGACGGGAAGATCACGCACATCGCCATCGACACCGACGCCGACCGGCTGCGGGGCCGCCACATCGTCCACCTCGCCGGTGACAGGGAGCGGTGCTGACCTCCGCTCACGTTCGCGACGGCGTGTCCCAGGTGGCGGAGTGGTCGATGCCGTCGCCGGTGACGCGCAACGTGGCGGCCGACCCGTACGGGCTGATCTCGCAGGTGGCGTGGGCGCTCCGCAGGCTCCCGGCCGTGCCCGCGCTGATGTCGGTCCGCGTGCTGAGCCGCGTCGCCGAGGGGTCGTGGGCGCGTGCCGAGATCTCGTACGCGTGCAGGAGCTCCACGGGATCGCCCTCGAGCGTGCGGCCTGCCGACCGGTGACCGCCGCGCACGACGACCTCCGTGCCGTCCGGGCTCTCCTCGACGGTCACGGGCACGACCCGGTCGAGCATCCGATCGCCGCCTTCCACGGCGGCGGGCTCGGGCAGCTCGAACGGGGGCGTCTCGTCGGCCGTGGGGATCACGGGCAGGTGGAGCGCGCTGCCGTGCGGCGGGCCGACGAGCACGTCGTAGCCGCTGCCGGACAGGTGCGGCCAGTGCTCGGGGAAGGCCGCCGCGCTGAGCGTCAGCTGGAGGCGATGCCCGGGCCGGAGCCGGTAGCGGGTGGGGTCGAAGGCGAGCTCGGCCCGATGCCCGGCGTCCGCGGGCCGGGGCGTCCCGGTGTAGGGCGGCGGGTTGGACAGGCGCTGGAACGCGCGGGTGATCAGCGTGGCGCGGCCGTCCGGCGCGAGGTCGTTGAGGTTGGCGGCCACGTCCACGTCGAGGTGCGGGACGAGCAGCGAGAGGCTGACGCGCGGCTCCCCCGCGAGATCGAGGCTCGCGCCGAGCGCCTCGGAGGTGAAGACGGCGGAGCGGGCCGCGTCCCGCGCCTGGTCGCCGGGGGCCGCCGACATCCCCAGCCCGGCGGCGACTCCGACCGTCGCGTCGAAGCGGACGGAGACCCGGCCCGGCGTCGCGGGCGGGCCGGTGCGCAGGGCGCCGTCCGCGAGGTGGAGGACGTGATCGACGGGCGGCACGGCCGGATACCGCTCGGCGAACTCCCACCGCTCGGCGCCCATGACGTACGCCGACACGACCGGCGCCGGCGGGCCCTCGGGCCGGATGCCCCGTACGTGCTCGTCGAACCAGGCGATGGCCAGCGCCACGGAGTCGACCGGCGCCCGCTCCTGCCCTTCCGGCATGCCGTGCAGCCACGGCCCGCAGACGATGCGGCGGGGCGCCCCGATCGCCGCGAAGTCGCGCCACGCGCCGGCGACGTTGGTGTCGCGCCAGCCGGTGAAGAGGAGGGTCGGCACCTCGATGGCGGCGGGGTCGACCTCCCGGCCCCGCCAGTAGTGGTCCCGGTGCGGGTGCTCCGCCCACGCCTCGTGCCAGGGCCTGGCCGCCCGGAGCCGCGCGGAGAACGCCGACCGGGGCAGCCAGGGCGATTCGGGCGGCAGGGCGGTCAGCGCCAGCATCATCGCCGACCACTCGCCGATGATCATGGCCAGCCCGACGGCGCCCCTGCGCGCCACCTCGTCGGTGTAGGGGTCCGTCGATCCCTCGATCGCCACCACCGCGCGCAGCGACGAAGGCCCGCCGGCCGCCGCGCGCAGCGCCGTGATGCCGCCGTAGGACAGGCCCCAGACCGCGGCCCTCCCGTCGCACCACTCCTGTGCGGCGAGCTCCTCGACGACGTCGTGGATGTCGTCCTGCTCGACCCGCTCGAACGCGTCCTGCTTGACCCCTTCCGAGGCGCCGGTCCCGCGGAAGTCGACCACCGCGACCGCGTACCCGGCCCGGGTGAACCTCTCCAGGTGCGGGGCCGTCCGCGGGCCGAACCACACGTCCTTGGCGTACGGGTTCGCGGCCACGATCACCGGCGACCTGGCGGCGGAGTGGCCGCCGGGCAGGTGGACGTTCGCGTCGAGGCGTACGCCGTCGCGCATCGTCAGAGGGACGTGACGCAGGATCCGGGACATCGCTCAGTCTCCTGCCGGGTGCTGGTCATGGTCCGGCCGCGCCTGGCTGTCCCAGGTCGCCGGGGTGATCCCGGCCTGGCGCAGGCGGAACTTCTCGACCTTCTGCGTCGGCGTCCTCGGCAGGGCCGGCACGAGCTCGATGTAGCGGGGCACCATGAAGCCCGGCGCGGTGTCCACGCAGAACCGGTGCAGCTCCTCGGCGGTCAGGCTCGCGCCGGGCCGGACGACCACGACGGCCTTGACGTCCTCCTCCGTCAGCTCGCTGGGCACGCCGACGGCCGCCGCCTCCACGACCGCCGGGTGCCGGGTGAGGAGCTGTTCCACCTCGTAGGCGGAGATGTTCTCGCCCCGGCGGCGGATGGAGTCGCTGAGCCTGCCCTCGAAGGTCAGGTAGCCGTCGTCGTCGAGCGTGCCGAGGTCGCCGGTGTACAGCCAGCCGTCCCTCAGGACCCGCGCGGTGGCCTCGGGCATCGCGTGGTAGCCGTTCATCACCAGCCCCGGCTCGCGGCCCCGTACGATGATCTGACCGATCCGCCCCCTGGGCAGCGGGCGCCCGGCGTCGTCCACGATCCGGACGTCGAACTCCGGGATCACCCGGCCGCACGTGCCGGGCCTGCGCGGGCCCTCGACGGGGTCGTAGACGGGCACCCCTCCGTCGGTGAGCCCGTACACCTGCCGGA
This sequence comes from Nonomuraea sp. NPDC003214, assembly GCF_053590035.1. Taxonomy (NCBI): domain Bacteria; kingdom Bacillati; phylum Actinomycetota; class Actinomycetes; order Streptosporangiales; family Streptosporangiaceae; genus Nonomuraea; species Nonomuraea sp. NPDC003214. The sequence continues at coordinate 188,247 of NZ_JBSFSX010000011.1, forward strand.
GCGGGATGCCGAACCGCTCCTCCCACTCCCGGTGCCACGCGGGCATGGGCACGCCCCACGCCAGCCTGACCCGGTGGTCGCGGTCCCTCTCGCCGGGTGGCCGCTTCCAGAGGATCGTCAGCGTCGCGCCCATGAAGTTGAACACGGACGCGTCGAAGTCGCGCACGTCGTCCCAGAACCGCGAGGCGCTGAAGCGGCGGCCGAGCGCGGCGGTGCCACGGCAGGCCAGGGCCGCCCCGACGGTCAGGGTGGCCGCGTCGATGTGGAACAGCGGGAAAGGGCAGTAGAGGACGTCGTCGCCGCGCAGGCCCAGGTTCGCGGCATGGAGCTGCGCCTGCCTGGCGAGGTACCGGTGCGACAGCACGCACGCCTTGGACACGCCGGTCGTGCCGGAGGTGAACAGCAGGGTGGCCGCGCCCAGCTCGTCCACCTCGGCCCGCGGAGCCCGGTCCGGGCAGTTCCGGTACGCGGCCAGGTCCTCGTACCGGGACTCGCCCGGCTGGCCGTTGACGACGACCCGCCTCAGCTCGGGCAGCCGATCGAGCACCGGCGCGACGACCGGCAGGAACTCGGCGTCCGCGACCAGCGCCGACGCCCCGGCCACCCGCAGCGCGTGCGTCAGCTGCTCGGCCAGCAGGGCGGTGTTGAGCGGCACGTGCACCGCGCCCAGCCGTGCCAGCGCGAACCAGACGACGACCTGGTCGAGGCTGTTGCCCATCAGCAGCGCGACGCGGGCGCCCGTGCCCACTCCCGCCCGGGCGAACGCCGCCGCGAGCCCGGCCGACCGCTCCTCGGTCTCGCGGTAGGTCAGATCTCCTTCACGCGTACGGAGGAAGACGCCGTCAGGGGTGTCGGCCGCCGCCCGGCCGAGCATGGCGGACAGCGTGACGCCGCCCGTCACCGGGCCGCCCCGCCGAACCCGAACAGGCGGGAGGCGTTGTCGTGGAAGAGCGCCCGCAGCGCCGCGTCCGGCAGCCCGGACTCCCGCCACTCGGCGAGGGCGCGGGCCGGAGCCATCATCGGCCAGTCGCTGCCGTAGAGCACCTGATCACGCAGGACGTTGCGCATCATGCCGAACAACGGATCCCAGCCGGTCCCGGCCCTGGCGACGTATCGCGGCGCCAGCGCGCCGAACTCCAGGTAGACCGTCGGGTGGCGGCGCGCCACGGCGCAGTACTCGGTCACCCACGGCCAGCCCGCGTGGCAGGCGATCAGCTTCAGGTCCGGGAAGTCGCAGGCCACCTGGTCCAGCAGCTCCGGCCGCTCGTGCCGCAGCGGGTGCATCCGGCTGTAGGTGATGCCCGTGTGCACCGCCACGATCAGGCCCAGCTCCTCGGCCCGCGAGTACAGGGGATACAGGCGGCGGTCGTCGATGTCCAGCCCGAAGAACGCCGGCTGCACCGTGACCCCCAGCAGGCCGAGACCGGCGATCGAGGCCGTCTGCCGGGCGATCCGCGTCGGCCGCGACTCGGCGACGTCGACGCACCCGATGCCCGCGAACCGGCCGGGATGGTCGGCCATGACCTGGCACAGCGCCTCGTTGAGCGCGTCCGCCGGCTCGCCGCCCTCGGACTCGGCGTGCATGACGGCCCGGCCGATGCCCTCGTCGTCCATGGCCTGCAGCAGATCGGCGAGGCGGCCAGCGTTCATCTTGTCCGTCAGCTGCAGGACCCTGTCGTACTGCTCGACCTGCTGGCGCGGGGCGGCGTACGCGGTGGCCGGGCGGAGCTCCTGCGGGAGCCGTACCCGGGCGTCGATGACGCTCACCCGGCCACCTCCGCGCGCTCGGCGACCGGCTCGCTCGCCAGCCGGACGGGAGCCGGAAGCTCCCCGGGGTCCCCCGGCCTCCGCACCGGCGCCCCCATGAGACGGCAGGCCAGCTCCACGAACTGGTCCTGCAGCTCGGCGACGCCCAGCCGGCCGTCGGGCCGGTACCAGTTGGCCACGCCGTTGCACATCTCCAGCAGGGCCAGGCGGGCGACACGCTGATCCGCGAGCCGGAAGACGCCCGTGCTCATGCCGTCCTCGATCACCCCGGCGAAGATCGACTCGTAGTCGTCGCGGAGCCCGACGAGCAGCCTGTGGTCATCGGCGGTCAGCGCCCGGATCTCCTGGTCGGTCACCTTCGCCGTCAGCGGGTTGAGCGCGCACAATCCCACATGCACCCGCACCAGACGAGCCAGCCGCACGGCCGGATCCGCCGACCCGCCCACCGCCTCGCGCGCCGACCGCAGCAGCTCCTCCAGGCACGCCCGCATGATGCCGGTGAGGATCTCCTCCTTGGACCCGGCGTAGTGGTACAGGGTCGCCGACGTGATGCCCGCGGCGCGCCCGAGCTCCCGGATGCCGGTCGCCGCATACCCCTTCTGCGCGAACAGGCTCACCGCCACCTGCTGGATCTCCGCAATCCCCATGAACAGCTTCCCTATCGATCGATTGACAGGTACTGAACCACGAGGGGCATCCCCGGTCAAGGGCCGCGCGTTTCCGGTCACCCCGTACGGGGCCGCCCAGGCAGCGGCCGAGATGGCGCAGCGCTGACCCGCCTGCGGGATCGCCGCTGGGGCGGGCGGATTCTTCACAGCAGAATCTGCTGTTCTCCTTCGCACCTCGCGGGACAAGCTGGGGTCCGCGTCGACCGACCAAGGAGCTGACATGACCGAGACAGCGGACTCCCCGGTTCGCCTGTCCGTGGTGGACTCCCCCGGCCAGCCGTCGCCGACGCCGGCGCTGGCGGAGTTGTACCGCGGCTTCGAGAAGGAGTTGCTGGTCCCGCTGTGGACCGAGATCGGCGACCTGATGCCGCCGCACCCCCGGTCGAAGGCGGTCCCGCACCTGTGGCGGTGGGAGAGCCTGCTGGCCCTGGCGGAGCGCTCGGGGCGCCTGGTGCCGGTCGGCCGGGGCGGGGAGCGGCGGGCGATCGCGCTGGCGAACCCGGCGCTCGGCGGGCGGCCGTTCGCGACGCCGACGCTGTGGGCGGCGATCCAGTACCTGATGCCGGGCGAGGACGCGCCGGAGCACCGGCACTCCCAGCACGCGTTCCGCTTCGTCGTCGAGGGTGAGGGCGTGTGGACGGTCGTCGGCGGCGATCCGGTGCCCATGCGCCGCGGCGACTTCCTGCCGCAGGCCGGCTGGAACTGGCACGCCCACCACAACGCCGCCGACCGGCCGATGGCGTGGATCGACGGGCTGGACATCCCGTTCCAGTACGTGACCGAGTCCCAGTTCTTCGAGCCCGGCCGTGACCGGATCGGCGCGGCCGAGCGCACCACCCCCCGGCGGTCCCGGTCGGAGCGGCTGTGGGGGCATCCGGGCCTGCGCCCGGTGGCGTTCCCCGGCTCCCGGCCCGCCACACCGCTGCTGGCCTACCGGTGGGCCGACACCGACCGGGCGCTGGCCGACCAGCTCGCGCTGGAGGCCGAGGGTCATGCGGCGACGGTCGAGCCCGGTCACGCGGCGGTCCGCTACGTCAACCCCACCACCGGCGGCGACGTGCTGCCGACCATCCGGGTCGAGATGCACCGGATCCGGCGCGGCGCGGAGACGACGCCCCGCCGGGAGACCGGCTCCTCGGTCTACCAGGTCTTCGACGGCAGCGGCCGGGTCACGGCCGGCGACGTGTCGTGGCCGGTCACCCGGGGCGACCTGTTCGTCGTGCCGTCCTGGACGCCGTTCTCGGCGCGGTCCGAAGCCTCGGCGTCCGACTCCGACTCGGGCGCGCTCGACCTCTTCCGGTTCAGCGACGGCCCGATCTTCGAGGCGCTGCGCCTGGACCGCTCCGACGTGGAAGGACCCAGCACGTGAAGCACGTCACCGGCGCAACCGCCGGGCCGGTCGCATGACGGCGGCGTACCGGAGCCGCGCCGACGCCCTGCGGTGGACGGCGCAGGGCGGGGCGATCCTCGGCAGGGCGCTGGCCGCGCTGCCGGACGATCGGCTCGACGGGCCGTCCCGGCTCCCCGGCTGGAGCGGCAAGCATCTGCTCGCGCACCTGGCGGCCAACGCCGACGCGCTGGTCAACCTGGCGCACTGGGCCCGCACCGGCGAGGAGCGGCCGATGTACCCCTCCCCCGAGCGGCGGAACGCCGCCATCGAGGCCGGCGCCGCGTTGCCGGCCGCCGAGCTGCGCGCCTGGCTCGCGCGAGCCGCGCGGACCCTGGACGCGCGGCTCGCCGAGCTGGACCGGTCGCAGTGGGAGCGGCACGTGCGCACCGCCCAGGGCCGCACGGTGACCGCCGGGGAGATCCCCTGGATGCGCGCCCGCGAGGTCATGGTGCACGCCGTCGACCTGGGCGCGGGCGTGGAGTTCGACGATCTGCCGGCCGATTTCCTCGCCGCCCTGATCGACGACATCACCGCCGGGCGGTCCGCCGCCGGGCCCGCGCTGGTCCTGACGGCCACCGGCCACGACGGCACGTGGACCGTGCCCGGCTCCGGCGAGCCCGCCCGGGTCACCGGCACCCTGGCCGGCCTGGCGGCCTACCTCTCCGGCCGCCGGTCGGACGGCGTCACCGCCCCCGGCGGCGGCCCGGCGCCCAGGCTCCCTCGCTGGCTCTAGTCCGGCACGCGTCGAGAAAGGCAATCACCGGTCATGTCTGTACGGGGCCACGACGTCGTGGTGGTGGGCGGCGGCATCGGCGGGCTGGCCAACGCCCTGGCGCTCACCCGCAAGGGCCTGCGGGTGCGGCTGCTGGAGCAGGCGCACGAGTTCGGCGAGGTCGGCGCCGGGCTGCAGATCGCGCCCAACTGCACCCGCATCCTGCACCACTGGGGGCTGCTCGACGAGGTCACGTCCCTCGGCGTGCTGCCCCGGAGCATCGTCATGAGGGACGCGCTCGACGGCGACGTCCTCACCGTGCTCGACCTGCGGGACGTCGAGCGACGCTACGGCTTCCCGTACCTGGTGATCCATCGCAGCGACCTGCACGGCGCGCTGCTGCGCGCCTGCCGGCGGGCCGGGGTGGAGCTCGTCAACGACGTCACCGTGACGGGGTACGAGCAGGCCGGAGGAGGGGCCTTCGCCGTTCACGACGGCGGGCGGGAGTTCGGCCGGGTCGTGCTCGCCGCCGACGGGCTGCACTCGGTGGCGCGCCGCATCATGAGCGACGACGCCCCCGTCAACTCGGCGTACGTCGCCTACCGCGGCGCCGTGCCCTTCGCCGAGGTCGCCCACCTGCCGACGCAGCCCGATGACGTGGTCGTCCACGTCGGCCCCCGGTGCCATTTCGTCCAGTACGCGCTGCGCAACGGCGAGATGTTCAACCAGGTCGCGGTGTTCGAGTCGCCGAAGGCGCTGGCGGGAGAGGCCGACTGGGGCACGCCGGACGAGCTCGACGCGGCGTTCACCGGCACGTGCGAGCAGGTGCGCGCCGGTCTGCCGCTGATGTGGCGCGACCGCTGGTGGCGGATGTTCGACCGCGACCCCCTCGCGAACTGGGTCCGCGGCCGGATCGCCCTCACCGGTGACGCGGCGCACCCGCCGCTGCAGTACCTGGCCCAGGGCGCCGTCATGGCGATCGAGGACGCGTGGGTGCTGGCCGAGCACGCGAGCGGCCGGGCGGAGAGGGTCCCCGCGGCCGGGGTCGGCTGGGACGCCGCGCTGGCCGCCTACAACGCCGTGCGCGTCCGGCACTGCCGCCGCGTGCAGACCACCGCCCGCGCCTGGGGCGAGCTGTGGCATCACGACGGGGAGAAGCGGACGTGGCGCAACGAGGTGCTCCGCGCCCGCGACCCCTACGACTACGGCCATGTGGACTGGCTCTTCGGCCCGACCGCGCTCACCCCGGAACAGCTGCCGCCGATGTTCGCCGGCTACGACGGCCGCTGACGCCGGCTATCCGTCCAGGTCACGGCGGCGGAACCCGTACAGGCCGAGCAGGGTCACCCCGGCCGCGAGGACGGTGAGCGTCACCAGCGGGGTGAGGGTGAAGCCCTCGATCGGCATCCGCGGGATGTGGTCGAACAGGGACAGGGCCTTCAGCGCCGCCGGCAGATCCGTCGCCCAGAACCGGACGAACCCGCCGTAGGCGAGCACCGCCCAGGCCACGGCGACGGCCCCGGGCGCGAACCCGTACAGCGCCAGCGTGATCGCCAGGAGCAGCAGGATCTCGGGGGCGCGGGCGAGGACCGCGCCGGTGAGCTCCCCCACGTAGCCGCCGTCGCCGAGCGAGAGCGCGGCGCCGGCCCCCAGGGCCAGGCCCGACAGGGCCAGCAGCGTCACCGCCGCGGCGGCGGTCACCAGCAGGGACGAGCCGAGCCAGGCCCATCGGCTGGTCGGCGTCGTCAGCAGCGGGGCGGCCCGCCCGCGCACCTCCTCCGTCCGCAGCCTGGTCACCGCGAGGATGGCGAAGATCCCCACGATGAACGACATGCCGACCACCATGAGGCTGAGGTAGCCGCTCAGGACGTCGGGCCCGGCGTCGAGGAAGTCCGTGGCGAGGCCGTCGCGCATCGACCCGGCGAGCGCGCCGAAGACCAGGCCGCCGGCGACCAGCGAGCCGCTCCACCACAGGATGGAGGAGCGCTGCAGGCGCAGGGACAGCGCCGCCGGCGAGCGCAGCCAGCCGGGCGCCGACGCCGGGCCGGGGCGCGTGGCGACCACTCCGGCGCCGAGGTCCCGCCGGGCCGCCAGCGCGTACGCGGCCGTCACGAGGACCGCGGTCAGCGCGGCGGACAGGCCCAGCGGCCACCAGCGCTCGTCCGCCAGCACACGGGTGAGCTGCGACCACCCCAGCGGGGAGAGCCAGGTGAGCCCGCCGCCCTCGGTGTCCTGGACGGCTCCCACTCCCCGGATCACCCACGCGACGCCCAGCACCCCGCCGGCGATGCCGGCCGCGGCCCGCGCGTGCTCGGTCAGCTGCACGCTCACCGCGGTCACCCCGGCGAAGACGAGCCCCGTCGCGGCCGTGGCCACGGCGAACAGCAGCGCGCTGCCGGCGGGCAGCCCCGCGCCGATCGCCGTGACGGTCATGAGCCCGGCCAGCACGGCGGTGGTGATGACGCTGAGGAGCAGGGCGGCCGTGAGCGGGGCGTGCCGTCCGACGACGGCGGCGCGGACCAGCTCGGCCCGGCCGCTCTGCTCCTCGGCGCGGGTGTGGCGGGTGATGAGCAGGATGTTCATCAGCGCGGCGCCCAGCAGGAACTCCACGAAGTAGACCGCGATCAGGTAGCGCTGGACCGTGAGGTCGCCCGTGCCGTACGAGGGGCCGGTGAACAGCCGCAGCATGGGCACGTCCATCATGTCCATCGTGCGGCGCAGGGCCTCGGGGGTCGGGTTGGTCCTGGCCGCCACGGTGGCGAAGTAGGGCACGAACAGGGCGGTGATCAGTGTCCAGGCCGGGAGCTTGATCCGGTCGCGGCGCAGGGCCAGCCCCAGCAGGATGCCGGTGCCGGTCAGCGCGCCGCCCCGGGTCATGGTCGCGCTCATGCCGCCGCCCCGTCGCCGTAGTGGCCTTCGTCGCCGTAGTGACCCTCGTTGCCATAATGACGGAGCATGAGCTCCTCCAGCGTCGGCGGATGGCTGGTCAGCGCCCGGATGCCGAACGCGCCCAGGTGCTTGACGGCGGCGTCGAGGTGTTCGGCGTCCACGCTGAAGCGCACCCGCGCGCCGGAGGCCGTCGCGTCGTGCACGCCGGGCAGGGCGGGCAGGCCGGTGACGGGGGCGGCGGTCTCGGCCTCCACGGTGGTGCGGGTCAGGTGCCGCAGCTCGGCCAGGGTGCCGGCCTGGACGATCCGGCCCTGCCTGATGATGCTGACCCGGTCGGCCAGCTTCTCGACCTGGGCGAGGATGTGGCTGGACAGCAGCACGGTCCGCCCGGCGTCCTTCAGGCCGGCGACGATCTCCTGGAAGACCGCCTCCATCAGCGGGTCCAGCCCGGAGGTCGGCTCGTCCAGGATCAGCAGCTCCACGTCGGAGGCGAAGGCGGCCACGAGGGCGACCTTCTGCCGGTTGCCCTTGGAGTAGGTGCGGCCCTTCTTGGTGGGGTCGAGCTGAAAGGCCGCGATCAGCTCGTCGCGCCGCTTCGCGTCGAGGCCGCCGCGCAGCCGGCCGAGCAGGTCGATGGCCTCGCCGCCGGTGAGGTTCGGCCACAGCTCCACGTCGCCGGGCACGTACGCCAGCCGCCGGTGCAGCGCGGTGGCGTCGCTCCAGGGGTCGCCGCCCAGGAGCGTGGCGCGCCCGGCGGTGGCCCGCATGAGGCCCAGCAGGATGCGGATGGTGGTGGACTTCCCTGCCCCGTTGGGGCCGAGGAAGCCGTGGATCTCGCCGCTGCCGACGGATAGGTCGAGTCCGTCGAGGGCGCGTACTGGCCCGAAGGTCTTGACGAGCCCGGAGGTTTCGATGGCAGGGGTCATGGTGTGCTCCGGTGGTGTGGATCAGGGGGGTGGTCCGATCGGGGCGCGATCGGACCATCCCTCCGGCGCGGTCCTACGGGGTACGCGCGCGTCAGGGTGAGGGGTCCCGGAGCTTTTCGAGGGCGTCGCGCAGCGAAGCCGCCGCCTCCGGGGTGAGGCTGGGGTGGGAGTAGAGGTCGAGCAGGACCAGGGCGAGCAGGTGTGAGCCCTCGGGCCCGTGGAGGTCGACGCCGAGCCCCCGGGAGATGTGCTGGTGCAGCACGGGGACGGCCAGGCTCATGGCGGTGCCGACGGTGGCGCGGGCCTTCCGGCTGGCGAAGGGCGGGTCGGGGCGGGCCTTGTCGGCCTCCTCCAGCCATTCCTCGGCCATCCGCACCATCTCGTCGAACACGGCCGCGGCGCGCCCTTCGGCCAGGGCGCGGGCGAGGTAGGGCTGGTACGCGCCGAACATCTGCTGGGCGGCGGCGACCGGGTTCGCCTGCCGGGGCGTCGGGTCGGCGCGGGTCTCGTCGTTGAGCCGGCGCAGCGACTTGACGAGGAACTGCTCGCACTCCTCGCGCAGCGCCTCCTTGGAGCCGAAGTGGTGGCGTACCAGCCCTGAGGACACGCCCGCCGCCTCGGCGATCCCGCGGATGGTCGCCCGTTCGAACCCGAGCTCGCCGAACTGCCGCAGCGCGGCGTCGCGGATGCGGGCACGCGCGGTCAGGTCCTCCGGGTCCGCTTCCACCCTCGCCATGACCAAGCCTCCTACTCCGCCGTGCATCTGGCTACACGGTCGGATCGTATACTACACACGTGTGTAGTCAAGGACGTGCCGAGGATCGGGTGCGGTCCGGTTCCTAGCTGCCTGTGAGGCGCAGTTCGCACCAGTGGCTGAGGAAGTTGCCGAGCAGGCCGCCCTGCTCGCCGTCCTTCAGCGCCCGGGCGGCGCCGGTCAGCACGCCGTCCCGCTCGTTCAGGTCCAGGTTGAGCAGCGGCGAGTCGGCCCGCGCGTCCGCCGTGGGGAGCTGCGCCGCGAACAGGGCGCGCAGGTCCCACTCCGGGGTGGCGGTGACCAGCTCGCCCGCCACCGGCTCGCCGCCGTCCAGCGAGACCTCCGCCTGCCCGTCCCGCACGCGCAGGACGAGCGGGGCGCCGCCCTCGTAGGTGTCGATACGCCCTTCCCAGGCGCCTGCGGGGACCGTCATCTCGCGGGCCGGGGCGTCAGCGGGCGGCGGCAGCGATGCCCGGGCGAATCCGGGCACCAGTTCGCCCATGAGATGGACGAGCACCGATTCGCGCACGGCCACGCCGGTGCGGTTGGTGAGCACGCAGGCGGCCAGCCGCAGCTCGGGCACCACCACGAGCATCGTGGCGACGCCGCCCATGCTGCCGCTGTGGCTCACGACGGTGTGAGCGCCCTGGCGCGAGACGAACCAGCCCAGCCCGTATCCCAGCCCGGGGCCGATCGGCAGGGCGTCCAGCATGGCCGCCCGCGAGTCCCGGCCCAGCACGCCGGGCGCGTCCGCGCAGGACAGCCCGAACATCGCCAGGTCGGTGGCGGTCGCCCAGGCCAGCGTGGCGCCCCGGTGGCTGGTGTCGCAGACCGGGTAGCGGCCGCCGTCGGCGGTGTGCCGCGCCGCCTCCTGGGCGGGGCCCCGGTACTCCGGGCCGATGTGGCAGCTCCGCAGCCCCAGGGGGGTGAAGACGCGATCCCTGACGAAGCCGGCGGGGTCCTGGCCGGTGACCGACCGCAGGACGAGGTCCAGGACGCCGTACCCGAGGTTGGAGTACTCGAAGCCGGAGCCCGGCTCGCGGTACAGCGTGCCGTAGCGCTCGACGGCCTGCCGCGCCGTCACGCTCTGGGCGGGCGCGTAGGCGAAGTCGTAGTGGCTGCCGAGCCCGGCCCGGTGCTGGAGCACCTCGCGCACGGTCGGCTCGCCGTGATCCCGGGGCCGGGTGAGCCGGAGTCCGTCCAGGTGCTTCTCCACCGGGTCGTCGAGGCCGAGCAGCCCTTCCTCCGCGGCCAGGCACACGGCGGTGGCCATCATCGGCTTGGTGATGGAGGCGAGCAGGTAGGCGGTGCCGGTGGTGGCGGGCCGACCTTCCTCCACGTCCGCCAGGCCGAACGCCTCGGCGTGGACCGGCGCGCCGTCCCGGGCGACGGCGACGGACACCGAGGCGGACGGGGTGGTCGTGAGGACGTGGGCGCAGTGGTCACCGAGCGACTCGAGCATCAGGCGAGACACCCCATCTGTTCGGTTATGTGGCCATCAAGCGTATCAATCACCCCAAATGCCGCTCCTGCGTGCCAGCTACTCGGTGTTGCTAGATAGCGGTAGTCAGTGTTACTTTGTACCGGTAGTCAGCGTCACCGAGTAGTCGTCGAACGGCTTCACGAAGGAGGCAGGCGGACATGGCCGACGAGCCGAAGAGCCGCGCCCTCCAGTACCTGGAGATCGTCACCGGGTCACTGGAGGACAAGAAGCGCTACCGGCAGTACAAGGCACGCGTCAAACAGCTCCCCCCGAACCACCGCGCCGCGGTCGAGGCGCTGGAGCGCTACCTGCTGCACTTCGGGCCGGTGGACGGCGCCGGCGCGATCACGATGTACGAGGACCTCGCCGACCTGTTCGAGCAGGCCGCGGCGGACGGCACCCCGATCCGCGACATCTTCGGGCAGGACCCGGTGGAGTTCGTGGAGGCGTTCATGGCCAACTACCCGCTCGGCCAGTACAGGGCCCGCGAGCGCGCCCGCTTCACCGGCGCCGTCGAGCGCGCCGCGCAGGAGGACAGGACCCCGCGATGACGACCCAGGAAACTCAGGCGATCCAGGTGCAGGGCCTGGAGAAGTCGTACAAGGATCTGCACGTGCTGCGCGGCGTGGACTTCACCGTGGCGCGGGGCAGCATCTTCGCCCTGCTCGGCTCCAACGGGGCGGGCAAGACCACCGCCGTGAAGATCCTGTCCACGCTGCTCAAGGCCGACGCCGGGACGGCCCGCGTCAACGGCTTCGACGTCGCCAGGCAGGCGCCGGACGTCCGCGAGTCGATCAGCCTCACCGGACAGTTCGCCGCGGTCGACGAGATCCTCACCGGGCGGGAGAACCTCGTGCTGGTCGCCCGCCTGCGTCACCTCAAGGACCCGGGCGGGATCGCCGACGACCTGCTCGCCCGGTTCTCGCTGACCGACGCCGGCAGGCGCAGGGTCGCCACCTACTCCGGCGGCATGCGCCGCCGCCTGGACATCGCGATGAGCCTGATCGGCCACCCGCCGGTCATCTTCCTCGACGAGCCGACGACCGGCCTCGACCCGCAGGCGCGGATCGAGGTGTGGCAGGCCGTCAGGGAGCTCGCCGCGGGCGGCACCACGGTGCTGCTCACCACCCAGTACCTGGACGAAGCCGAACAACTCGCCGACCGGATCGCGATCCTGCACGAGGGCCGCATCCTGGTCAACGGCACCCTGGAGGAGCTCAAGCGGCTGCTCCCGCCCGCCAAGGTCGAGTACGTCGAGAAGCAGCCGACCCTGGAGGACGTCTTCCTCAGCCTCGTCGGCACGAAAGCCTGAAGGGGACGACCATGAGCAAGCACTTCTTCGGCGACACCGCCGTCCTGCTGGGGCGCTCGCTGCGCCACATCGCGCGCAGCCCCGACACCATCATCACGACCGCGATCATGCCGATCGCCATGATGCTGATGTTCGTGTACGTGTTCGGCGGCGCGATCAGGACCGGCTCGGGCTCGTACGTCAACTACATGCTGCCCGGCATCCTGCTCATCACCGTCGCCTCGGGCATCGCCTACACCGCCTACCGGCTGTTCATGGACATGCAGGGCGGCATCTTCGAACGCTTCCAGTCGATGCCCACCGCGCGCTCGTCGGTGCTGTGGGCGCACGTGCTGACCTCGCTGGTCGCCAACCTGATCTCACTCGCGGTCGTGATGCTGGTGGCCCTGCTGATGGGCTTCCGCTCGGGGGCGGGAGTCCTGGCGTGGCTGGCGGTGGCCGGGATCCTGGTCCTGTTCACGCTGGCGCTGACCTGGATCGCCGTCATCCCGGGCCTGTCGGCCAGGACGATGGAGGGCGCGAGCGCGTTCTCCTACCCGCTGATCTTCCTGCCGTTCCTCAGCTCGGCGTTCGTGCCCACCGACACCATGCCGGGACCGGTGCGCTGGTTCGCCGAGAACCAGCCGGTCACCTCCGTCGTCAACGCCGTCCGCGCCCTGTTCGCCGGCCAGCCGGTCGGCACCGACCTGTGGGTGGCCCTGGCCTGGTGCGCCGGCATCCTCGTCGTCGCCTACGGCTTCGCCATGCGCACCTACCGCCGCAAGATCTCCTGAAGGAGCCGTCATGACCGAACACGCCCTGCCGGCGCTGCCGACCGAGCGCCGGCCCGGCTGCCCCTTCGACCCGCCCCAGGAGCTCGTCGAGGCGCGCGAGCAGAGCCCGATCAGCCGCCTGCCCTTCGCCGACGGGCACCAGGGCCTGCTGGTCACCGGCCACGACCTGGCCCGCTCGATCCTGGCCGACCCGCGCTTCAGCTCCCGCAAGGAGCTCATGAAGCACCACCCGACGATCGACTACGGCGACATCGAGGTCCCGCCCGCGCCGCCCGGCGAGTTCCTGCTGATGGACGAGCCGAGGCACAGCCGCTACCGCAAGCCGCTGGTCGGCAGGTTCACCGTCCGCCGGATGCGGCTGCTCACCGAGCGGGTACAGCAGATCACCGCCGAGCACCTGGACGCCATGGAGCAGGCCGGGCCGCCCGCCGACCTGGTGACCGCCTTCGCCAAGCCCATCCCCGCGATCATGATCTGCGAGTTGCTCGGGGTCCCGTACGAGGACCGCGGCTCCTTCCAGGACGACATCGACACGTTCATGAACGGGGAGACCAGCGACGAGGACCTGATCGCGGCCTACACCGCCGTCCAGGACTACCTCGCCGCCCTGGTGGCCGCCAAGCGCGCCCACCCCACCGACGACGTGCTCAGCGACCTGCTCGACAGTGACCTGACCGACGAGGAAGTGCGCGGGATGGCCCTGATCCTGCTGGCCGCCGGGCTCGACACCACCGCCAACATGCTCGCCCTGGGCACGTTCGCGCTGCTGGAGCACCCGGAGCAGCTCGCCGCGCTGCGCGCCGACCCCGCGCTCGCCGGCCCCGCCGTGGAGGAGCTGCTGCGCTACCTCAGCGTGGCCAAGCAGTTCGTGCGGGTCGCGCTGGAGGACGTAGAGCTGGGCGGCCACGCGATCAAGGCCGGGACGACGGTCATCCTGTCCCTCGGCACCGCCAACCGCGACCCCGAGCGCTTCCCCGACCCGCACAGGCTCGACCTGGTCGAGCTGCGCGTCGCGCTCCCGGCCCTGGTCCAGCGCTTCCCCACGCTGCGCCTGGCCGTGCCCGCCGGACAGGTCGACCTGCGCCCGGAGATCGCCGACATCTACGGCGTCAAGAGCCTGCCCGTCACCTGGGACGCCTGACCGCCGGCCGGACGACGCCGCGGTTCCCTTTCCTCCCCTCTCTCTGGAGTGACCCATGCCCACCGTCCCTTCGGGCAGCGTGCGGGCGCCGTCCCCGGCGCGAGCCCGCGCGCTCGCCCCGGACCTGGCGCGCGGCTTCATGCTGTTGCTGATCGCGCTGGCGCACGCGCCGGTCTTCATCAGCCACGCCGACCTCGGCCCGGCGGCGCTCAACGCCTTCGGCCGGTTCCTCAAGGTCTTCGCCGCCGACAACCTGGCGCGCTCGATGTTCGTGTTCCTGTTCGGCTACGGGCTCGGCCAGCTCGCCGCCGGCCGGTTCGCCAAGGGCGACGACTGGCTCTCGGTCCGCAAGCTGCTGCGCCGCCGGGGGTTCTGGCTGCTGGTCATCGGCTTCCTGCACGCGACGCTGCTGGTGCCGCTCGACATCGTCTCCACCTACGGCCTGGCGCTGCTGATCATGGCGCCGATCATGCGGGCCCGTGACTCGGTCCTGCTCTGGACCTCGGCGATCTCCCTGGTGCCCATGACGGGCCTGCTGGCCTGGCAGACCGTCCGGGCGCACGCCGCCGAGGTCGCCGGCCACCCCGAGACGCTGCCGTCGATGATGAAGGACGACTTCCCCAGCCAGGTGCTCCTGCACCTGCTGGTGTGGGCGGGGAAGGCTCCGGGGGTGGTCCTGCTCGTGGTGCCCGGCATCACGATCGGCATCTGGGCCGCCAGGCGCCGGATCCTCGACGACCCCGAGCGGCACGTGGCCCTGCTCCGCCGCGTCACCTTCACCTTCCTCGCCCTGGCCGTCGCCGGCCGGTTGCCGATGGCGCTGATCTCGGCGGGCGTCTGGAAGACGGACGCGACCTGGCTGCCCGCGATCGCGCACACGTTCACCGGTCACACCGGCGGCATCGCCCTGGCCGCCGCCGTCGCCCTGGCCGCCGTCAGGATCGGCGGCGCCCACGGCCCGGTCACGACCGCGCTGGCGGCGCTCGGCCGGCGCTCGCTGACCTTCTACCTCTTCCAGTCCGTCGTGTTCGTCGCCCTGTTCTACCCGTTCACGCTGGACCTGGCCGGCGACCTGGGCACCGCCGCCGTCATCGCCGTCGGCGTGGCGGTCTGGCTGGTCTCGATCGTGCTGGCCGACTGGATGCGCCGCATCGGCCACCGGGGCCCGTTCGAGATCGCCCTACGCCGGCTGTCCCGCTGATCCCCGCGGGCCGTCCGCACCCGGCCTGCTCGCCCCGGGAGGTGCGGGAGGTGTTCTCCCGCTACGCCTCCGGCAGGGCGGCCTGGCGTCACACGTGAAGCTCCGCGGCGAAGCCGAGGACGGCGGCGGCCCTGGTCAGGTCCAGCGGGACCGTGCGCCCGGGCAGCCGGCGGCGGAGCTCGGCCGTGGGGTGGAACCTGCGGAGCAGCTCCTCGGTGGGGTGGGAGACCAGGGTTTGCGGCGCGGCCACGGTGATGACGTGGAAGCCGTCCGGGCCGAGGCCGGCCAGGCACGCCCGCGCCGCGTCACGGGTCTCCAGGTAGGCCCACAGGCCGGGCGCGTGCAGGCCGGGGTCCAGCTCGCACCTTCGCGCGAAGTCGAGCAGGCGCTCGTCGAAGCCGCCGACGTACGGCAGGCGCAGGACGACCACCGACATGCCGAAGCGCCGCGCCATCGTCCGGGCGGTCAGCTCGTCGACCTGTTTCGACAGCGCGTAGGGGTCCTCGGACTGTGACGGCTGCTCCTCGTCCACCGGGACGTACGGCGGGTGGAGGGTGCTCGGCCGGCTGCCGCTTGGGGGTGGGGATCGCCGCGAGGTGGACGACGGCGTCGGCGCCGTCGAGCGCGCGGCACACCCCCGACGGCGCCTTCACCAACTGGTGATCTCGCCTCTACCCGGCCCTGCGGGCGCGGACGAGCACGAAGGTCGCGAGCCCGGCAGCCAGGAGGACCAGCGCCAGAACGGCGAGACCCTGCCCGCCGAGCACGTAGGCGGCGAGGGTGGCGACGCTCCAGAGCGTCACCCCGGCGACGCCGAGCGCCAGCGCCGCGATCCCGACGACCACGGGCGAGGGTGACGGGCTTCTGCGTGTCATGCCCCCATCATCCCCGGGCGGGGGCGGGGGCGGGGACGGCAAAGAGACGGGAAGGAACGGGGCCGGGCGGGCTACGGCCCGAGCGGGGCGGGGTAGGCCCTCACAGGCCGGGCCGCCACCGAGGAGCGGGGCGCGTGCCCGCTCAACGGGGAGTGCCTGTGAGAGTCGTCGTCGACCTGACGCGCTGCCAGGGATACGGGCAGTGCGCCTTCCTCGCGCCGGACGTCTTCAGCATGCGCGAAGAGGCGCTCCTGTACGACCTCGACCCCGGCGACGAACAGCGCGAGCACGTGCTGCGGGCGGCGGCCGCCTGCCCGGTCCAGGCCATCCATCTCGACTGGACCGAGACGTACGCCGCCCAGGGACGGTCCCGGCCGTCCGGCCGGAAGATGACCGACGGCCGCATCGTCATCGTCGGCGCGTCGCTGGCCGGGGCCAGGGCCGCGGGGGTGCTCAGGCGGGAGGGGTTCGCCGGTTCGCTCACGGTGATCGGCGACGAGCGGCAGGAGCCGTACGACCGGCCGCCCCTGTCCAAGCAGGTGCTCACCGGCCAGGTCGCGCCCGGCCACACGATGCTGCCCCACCTGCGCGAGGTCGACGCCGAATGGCTGTGGGGCACCCCGGCGGCCGGGCTCGACGTGGCCGGCAAGCAGGTGCGGCTGGCCGACGGCCGCGAGATCGGCTTCGACCGGGTGCTGCTGGCCACGGGCACCCGGGCCCGGCCCTGGCCGGACGAGGCGGAGGCCGCGCTGGAGGGCGTTTACACGCTGCGCACCACGGCCGACGCCGAGCGGCTGCGCGCCGCGCTGGCCGCCCGGCCCGGCCGGGTGCTCGTGCTCGGCGCCGGGTTCACCGGCAGCGAGATCGCCTCCGTCTGCCGCGAGCTGGACCTGCCGGTGACGGTCGTCGAACGCGGCCCCGCCCCGCTGGTCAACGCGCTCGGCGGCGTGATCGGCGACGTGGCGGCCGCGTTGCAGCGCGAGCACGGCGTGGACCTGCGGTGCGGCACGACGGTGACGGCGCTGGAAGGCGACGGGCAGGGCCGGTTGCGCGGGGCCCGCCTGTCCGACGGCAGCACCGTCGAGGCGGACGTGGCCGTCGTCGCGCTCGGCTCGATCCGCAACGTCGAGTGGCTGCGCGACTCCGGCCTGGCCGCCGGGGTGTGGGGGGTGGCCTGCGACGCGGGCTGCCGCGCCGTGGACACCAACGGCCTGGTCACCGACGACGTGTTCGTCGCCGGCGACATCGCCCGCTTCCCGCACCCGCTCTACGACTACCAGTTCATGACGCTGGAGCACTGGGGCAACGCGGTCGCCCAGGCGGAGATCGCCGCCCACAACATGGTCAGCGACCAGGCGCACCGGTGGCCGCACCTGTCGGTGCCGGTGTTCTGGTCCACCCAGTTCGGCGTCAACATCAAGTCGGTCGGCGTGCCGACGTTCGCCGACGAGGTCGTCATCACGCAGGGCTCTGTCGCCGCGCGCCGCTTCGCCGCCGTCTACGGCTACCGGGGCCGCGTCACCGCGGCGGTGACGTTCGACCAGGGGCTGTGGCTGGAGTTCTACCAGCGGCTGATCGAGTCGGCGGCGCCGTTCCCGCCGGAGTTCCGCCACGTCGACCAGGACGGCGACGGCGGGCCGGTGCCCGCGCGGGTGCCCGAACGGCTGGTCGCCACGGCGGGGGCCACCGTGGTGGTGACCGGCCACGACCCGGCCGAGCGCCGCGCCTCGCTGCTGCACGCGCCGCAGAGCTGATCGCCCCGGCAGGAGAAGACATGACCACGACCTCGTCCAGCGCCTTCGAGCGGATCCTCGACCCCTCGGGCCGCGCCGACCCCTATCCGCTGTTCGGCGAGCTGCGCCGCACTCCGGTCGCGCGCCAGCCCGACGGCACGTACGTCGTCAGCACGTACCGCGAGATCGTCGCGCTGCTGCACGACCCGAGGGTCAGCTCCGACCGCCGCAACCTCGGCGGCCCGGACGCGGACCCGGGCGCGAGCGGGAAGGAGGACGGCGCGATCTCGTTCATCGGGCTGGACCCGCCCGCGCACGACCGGCTGCGGCGGCTGGCCATGCGCCACTTCGGGCCGCCGCACTCCCCCGGCGTCGTGGACGGGCTGCGGCCGGCGATGCTGGCCATCACCACGGAGCTGATCGACGGCATCGCCGGCAAGACGCGGGCCGACCTCGTGGACGAGGTCGCCTACCCGCTGCCCGTGGCGGTGATCTGCCGGCTGCTGGGCGTCCCGCAGGAGGACGAGCCGCAGTTCCACGCCTGGGCCGACCAGATCGTGGAAACGCTCGGACCGGGCGAGGAGGACCGCGCCGAGCGCGAGCGCGAACGCCTGGCCGTGGCGCGCGACCTGGAGCGCTATCTCGGCGGGCTGGCCGAGCAGCGCCGCCGCCAGCCGGGCGACGACATGCTGTCCGGGTTCGTCACCTACCGGGGGTCCGAGGGCGGCATGTCGCCCGAGGAGGTCGTCTCCACCGCCGTGCTGCTGCTCATCGCGGGCCACGAGACCACGATCAACCTCATCGCCAACGGCATGCTCACCTTCCTGCGCGATCCCGGCCTGCTCGACCGCCTGCGCGCCGATCCCGGCCTCATCGTCCCCGCCGTGGAGGAGCTCCTGCGGTACGAGCCGCCGGTGCAGCTGGTGTCCTCGCGGATCGCCCTGGACGACATCGTGATCGCCGGCACGACGATTCCCGCCGGATCGCCGATCGTGCTCGCCCTGGCGGCGGGCAGCCGCGACCCCGGCCACGTGGCCGACCCGGACCGCTTCGACCCGTGCCGTGCCCGCAACGAGCACCTGGGCTTCGGCGGCGGCGTCCACTACTGCTTCGGCGCGCCGCTGGCCAGGCTGGAGGCGCAGATCGTGCTGGCCGAGCTCGTCCGCAGGCTGCGCGGGCCGCGCCTGGTCGCCGACCCGCCGCCGTACCGCCCGAGCGCCGTGCTGCGCGGGCCGCGCCACCTGCTGGTCGACTACGAGGGCGTCGCTCCCGCCTGAACCGTTTTGGATTTCAGAGTCCATTACGTGTTAGGGTGTCCGTCATGGGCAGGCCACGGATGTTCGACGAGGTCAAGGTGCTCGACGCCGCGGCGGGCGAGTTCCGGGTGCACGGGTTCGCCGGCACGTCGACCGAGCAGGTGTGCGAGGCGGCGGGCGTGCGGCGCAGCAGCCTCTACAACACCTTCGTCTCCAAGGACGAGCTCTACGTCCGCGCGCTGGAGCGCTACGTCGAGGTGACGGGCGCACGGCAGGCCGCGATCCTCACCGACCAGGGCGCGACCGGCGCCGAGCGGCTGCGCAGGCTCGTCGACGTGGTGGTCGCCGAGGAGCACGACGCCGCCGCCAGGGGCCACGCGGCCGGGTGCATGGTCGTGCACGGCTTCATGGACCCCGGCCTGCGGGGGCGGGACGAGCGCGTCGCCCGCCTGCTCGACCGCGATCTGCGCGAGCGGCGCGCCCTGGTGGGCGAGGCGATCCGCGCCGGGCAGCTCGACGGCAGCATCTCCCCCGGCGTCGACCCCGACGACGGCGCGCTGCTGGTCAGCACCGTCATCTCCGGCCTGCGGGTCACCGCGCAGGCCGGCACGGACCCCGAGACCCTGCGGCGGATCGCGCTGGCCGGGCTGCACGCCCTCCTGGGCTGACCCGCCGCCTCGGCCCGCGGGGCGCTTCCGCATGCCCTCATTTTGGATTCTCAATCACAGAAAGCCCGATGACATGGCCCGAACGGTTCCCCTGGTCGTCTACGTCCTGGCCGCCGGCATCTTCGCGATGGTGACCAGCGAGTTCGCCGTCGCCGGCCTCATGCCCCAGCTCGCCGAGGGACTCGGCACCGGCATCGAGCGGATCGGCTACCTGGTGACGATCTTCGCCGCGGCGATGGCGGTCGGCGGGCCGGTCCTGACGATGGCGCTGCTGCGCGTCCCGCCGAGGACCGCGCTGCTGGTCGTCATCGCCGTCTTCCTCGCCGGCAACGTCCTGGCCGCGCTCGCGGCCTCGTACCCGGTCATGGTGGTCGCGCGGGTCGTCAGCGGGGTGGCCTCGCAGGCGTTCTTCGGCATCGCCGTGTCGATGTGCGCCCGCGTGGTCGGCGAGCGGATGCGCGGCCGGGCGGTCGGCGTGGCGATGAGCGGGCTCATGCTCGGCACGCTGCTCGGGCTGCCCCTGGCGACGTTCGTCGGCGGGCGGCTCGGCTGGCAGGCGGCCTTCTGGACCATCTCGGCGCTCACCGTGATCGCCGCGATCCTCACCGTCGCCTACGTCCGCGACCCCGCTCGGCCCGACGCCGCGGCGGCTCCGCCGGCGTCGCTGCGCGACGAGCTCGCCGTGCTGCGCCGGCCGCAGTTCCTGCTGGCGATCGTCTCCAGCACGCTGATCATCGGCGCGACGTTCTCCGCGTTCAGCTTCTTCACCCCCGTCCTGACCCGGGTCACCGGCTTCGGCGAGGGCACGGTCCCGCTGCTCCTGCTCGCCTACGGCGCCGCCACGCTCATCGGCAACGCGGTCGTCGGCCGGCTGGCCGACCGGCGCACCGTCGCCACGCTGCTGACCGGCACCGCGCTCAACGCGGTCTCCCTGGCGGGGCTGGCGCTCTTCACCGACGTCCCGGCCGCGGCGGTGGCGTTCGTGCTCGGCATCGGCCTGACCGGCGTGACCATGAACCCCGCGATGGCCGTGCGGGTGCAGCGAGCCGGCAGCACCGCGCCGCTGGTCAACACCGTGCACGCCTCGTTCATCACGCTCGGGGTCGTCCTCGGCTCCGCGATCGGCTCGGCGCTCATCCCCGGCCACGGGCTCCGCGCCCCGATCGTGCTGGGCGTCGTGCTGGCCGTCCTGGCGATCCTCACGATCCTGCCCGCGCTCGCCAGCCGCCACCTGCGTACCGGCGACCGCGACGAGGCCGCCGAACCGGCCCTCTCCCCCGTGTGACGGCCGGGCCGGGGGCGAGGAGGCCGGTACGTCCGCGGCGGCCGTCCGGGCCGACGGGCTACGGCGTGCGGGAGGGCAGGGCGACGGCGGCGAAGAGGCCGAGCGCGGTGCCGGCGGCGGCGGCGTACACCGCGGCCGGCATCCCCCACGCGGCCGAGACCGCGACCAGGACCGCCAGGCCGGTGGCGATGCCCACCTGGAAGGCGGTCGACGCCATCCCGCTCGCCGTGCCCTGCTCGTGATCGGCCACCCCCGTGCCGGTGGCGGCGAACATGGCGGGGAAGACGATGCCCATCCCCAGCCCGTAGACGACCACGCCGGGAAGCAGCGCGACGAAGCCGGCCTGGGCCCCCATCGAGGCGGCGAGCAGGACGTTCCCGGCCACCCCGGCGAGCAGTCCGACGATCAGCGTCGTACGGGTGCCGAAGCGGTGCATGAGCCGCTCGGAGCAGAAGTCCCCGGCGGCGATGACCAGCGACATCACCAGGAACGCCAGCCCGGCCTGGAGCGCGGTGTAGGCGAGCACGTCCTGGAAGTACAGCGTGAGGAAGAACATGACCGTGTTCATGGCCGCCCCGAAGGGGACGATCACCAGGATGCCCGCACTGAGGTTGCGGTTGGCCAGCAGGCGCAGCGGCATCAGCGGCGAGCGGCTGCGCGCCTCGATCGCCACGAACCCGGCCAGCGACAGCACGGCGAGCACTCCCGCCACGGCCACCGTCGTGGTGAGCCCGGCCTCACCGGCCTGGGCGATGGCGAACACCAGCAGCGTGGCCCCGGCCGTCCCGGTGATCGCCCCGGGGATGTCGAACGCGCCGCGCGCCTGCGGGCGGTCGGCGTCGAGCAGCGTGAACGCGCCGATCAGCGCGGCGCCCACCAGTGGGAGGTTCACCCAGAACACGGCCTGCCAGCCGAAGGCGTGGGTGAGCAGCCCGCCCAGCAGCGCGCCCAGGCTGAGCCCGCCGGCCCCGGCCAGCGCCCACCACATCAGCGCCCGGTTGCGCTGCCTGCCCTCGGCGAACACGGTGTTCACCAGCGACAGCGTGGCGGGGAAGACGAGCGCCGCGCCGATCCCCTGCAACACCCGGGCGACGATCAGTGGCGCCGGGGAGGAGGCCAGGCCGCCGAGGACCGAGGCCGCGCCGAACAGGATCAATCCGGCGTTCAGCGTCCTGCGCCGCCCGAGCAGGTCGGCCAGCCGCCCGCCCAGCAGCAGGAACCCGCCGTAGAAGACGGCATAGGCGCTGACCACCCACTGCAGGCCGTGCGCGGTGAACCCCGCGTCCTGCCCGATGTGCGGGAGCGCGACATAGATGATGGTGAAGTCCAGCGACGTGATCAGATTGGCGAACGCCAGGAGGGCGAGGGTCAGCCCGGCCAGCCGGCCCGGCCTGCTTTGCGTGACAGTCATGATCCCGACCGTAGGAACCACACCCCATCCCCCGAATCGGTAAAAATTACGGAATTGCGGTTGGCCGGGCAGGGTTACGTATGGGTACTGACACACCTACGGACGGAGGGCCGGTGCTGTACGGGCGGGCAGCCGAGCAGGAAGCCGTCGAGGCGCTCCTGACCGCCGCCGCGAGCAGGCGCAGCGGCGCCGTGGTGATCCGCGGCGAGGCCGGCATCGGCAAGTCGGCGCTCGCCGACTGGACCGCCTCCGCCGCCGCCGCGCGCGGCTTCCGCATCCTGCGCGTGACCGGCGTCGAGAGCGAGGCCGACCTGGCGTACGCGGGCCTCGTCCAGCTGCTGTGGCCCGTCCAGGAGCACATCGCCGCCCTCCCCCGGCCCCAGGCCGACGCGCTCCGCGCGGTGCTGGGCACCGGCGGCGCCACCGGCGTGGACCGCTTCCTCAACGCCCTGGCCGTGCTCACCCTCCTCACCGAGCTCGCCGACCGGCAGCCGGTGCTCTGCCTCGTCGACGACGCCCACTGGGTCGACCGCGCCACGACGGAGGCGCTGCTGTTCACCGCCCGGCGCCTGGCCGCGGAGGGCGTCGTCATGGTGTTCTCGGCCCGCACCGGCTCCTTCGACGCCGCCGGCCTCGCCGAACTCCACCTGTCACGCCTGAGCGACGCCGACGCGGCGCGGGTCCTCGCCGCGCGCAACCTCCCGGCGGCCCTGGCGGAACGGATCATCGCCGAATCGGGCGGCAACCCCCTCGCGCTCGTCGAGTTCGCCGCCTCGCCCGCCCCTCAGCCGGACCCCGCGGCCCCGCTGCCGGTCCCCGACCGGCTCACCGGCCTGTTCCACGCGCAGATCGCCGGCCTCCCCCAGCGCACCCGCACCATGCTGTCCGTGGCCGCCGCCGAGGGCCGCGGCCACCTGCCCACTCTCGCCACGGCCGGGCGAGCGCTCGGCGCGAGCCTGAGCGACCTCGACAAGGCCGACCGCGCCGGGCTGATCTGCATCACGACGGACCGGGTCGTCTTCCGCCACCCGATGATCCGCAACGCCGCCTACCACGCCCTCGCGCCCAGCCGCCGGCTCGCCGTCCACGCCGCCCTGGCCGCCGCGATCGACGACCCCGACCTGCGCGTACGCCACCTGTCCGCCGCCACCACCGAGCCGCACGAGCCGACCGCCGCCGACCTCGCCGCAGCCGCGAGCCGGGCGCACGCCCGGGGCGCGTACGCCTCGGCCGCCCACCTGTACGAGCGGGCCGCCCGGCTCACCCCCGACCCGCGCCGCCGCGCCGAACGCCGGGCGCGAGCCGCCGAACAGGCCCTCGCCGCGGGAGACACCGACCACGCCGAGACCCTCGCGGCCGACGCCGCCACCACGACGGCCGACGGCCCCCACCGGGCCCGCGTCGCCCGGGTCCGCGCCACGGTCGCCTTCGAACGCGAGAACCCCGGCCACGCGGCCCTCCTGCTCATCGACGGCGCCACCGGGGCCGAGCCGGAGCACGCGGCCGAGATGCTCCGGCTCGCCGCGGGCTACGGCTGGTTCTCCGGCGACCCCGCCACCGTCCACACCGCCGCCGCGCGCCTCGACGCCCTCGGCCTGCCCGACGACACGGCGACCGGCATGGCGCTGCTCATCGAGCAGGACTACCCGGCCGGCGTGCGCCGGCTCGAACGCCACGTACGGCGCACCCTCTCGGCAGGCGGCGACCCCGAGCGCATCCACGCCATCTACGCCGCCGCCCTGCTCGGCGACGACGACGCCGTCCTGGAGCTCACCGCGGCCGAGATCGAGAAGTACCGCAGGCAGGGGCTCATCGGCCGCCTGCCGAAGGTCCTGCAGAACCGGTGCACCGCCCTCTTCCGGGCCGGCCGCCCCCAGGACGCCGCCGCGGCCGCCGCCGAGGCCGTCACGATCGCCCGCGACACCGGCCTGCGCCGCCGCATCGACGAGATCGAGGTGGCGCTCGCCTGGATCGCCGCCGCCGAAGGCGACGAAGCCCGCTGCCGCGAGCTCGTCGCCGACGCCAACGACACCAGCCGCGTGGCCGCGGCCTGCGCCCTCAGCCTCCTCGACCTCGGCCTCGGCCGCGACGAGGCCGCCCTGCGGCGGCTCGAAGCCGCCCACACCGGGCCGGGCCACCACGTCACCGTGCTCACCACGTCCATGCCGGACCTCGTCGAAGCCGCCGTCCGGATCGGCGCCGCCGAACGGGCCGAGGAGCCGCTGCGCCGCTTCGAGGCGTGGGCCCACGCGAGCCGACAGCCCTGGGCCGAAGCCGTCGCGCTGCGCTGCCGCGCCCTGCTCACCGGCTCCCCCGACCTGTACGCCGACGCGCTGGCCCTGCACGCCAAGGGCGGCAGGCCGTTCGAGCGGGCCAGGACCGCCCTGCTGTACGGCGAGCGGCTCCGCCGCGACCGCCGCGCCGCCGAGGCGCGCGAGCACCTCACCACGGCGCTGCGGATCTTCGAGGAGCTGCGCGCCCGCCCCTGGGCCGAACGCAGCCGCGGCGAGCTGCGCGCCATCGGCGCCCCGGCCGCCCCCGCCCGGCCGGCCGCGCCCAACCCCCTGGACCGGCTGACCCCGCAGGAGCTGCAGGTCACCCGGCTGGCCGCGGAGGGCCACACCAGCAGGGAGATCGCCGCCCGGCTGTTCCTCAGCCGTCGGACCGTCGAACACCACCTCTACCGGGCCTACCCGAAGCTCGGCGTGACCTCCCGCCGCGAGCTGGCCCGGCTCAGCATCTTCGGCTGAACCCACCGGCCTAGAAACCACCGGTCTAGAAACCACCGCCGCCGAACGAGCTGAAGAACTCGGAGAAGACGGCGAAGAACGCCAGACCGGCGACGGCCGCCACGAGCCCGAGGACGATGCCCCCGTAGCCGCCGCCGACGGCGCCGGCGGGCGCGGCGTGCGTCGGGTCCTGCGGGTCGTACAGGACCTCGACCTCCCGGCCGACCCCCAGGTCCGACACCGCCCACGACTCGGTGGTCACCTCCCGCCCCTCCGCGGTCGTGAACGTCAGCACCGGCCGCCGGCTCGCCCGCAGATGCTCACCCCGCCCGGCGAACGTCGTCCGCACGTCGGCGACCACGCCCGGCACCCGCCGCGCCCCGCGCACGAACCGCCTGCCGTTCACGATCCCTCTGACCGACCCCCACGCGATCACCGCGCCGAAGGCCACGAACAGCAACGGAAAATACGCGAAGACCTGCTCCACCAAGGTTCCCCCTGAGCTCGACACACCCTGACAACGATCAACGACCCCGCGAAGTTCGCACGGCGCGGCTCAGCTGGTCAGACCGAGGGCGGGGCGCAGCTCGGCCCACGCCCACGCCCCGAGCGTCGTGTCGGTCGTCGTCACCGCGGTCCGCGGCTGCTCGGGCACGAAGCCGTCACGCAACCCGGTCGACATGCCCATCACGGCCTCCACCCGCGCCGGCGACAGCCCCGCGCCCGTCAGCGCCGCCCGCATGTCCTCGTCGGCCACCCGGCGGACCGTGACCGTACGCCCCACGACCTCCCCGACCACGGCCACCGCCTCCTCCCACGACAGGTCCCCCGGCCCGTGCACCGCCTGCACCCGCCGCCCCGACCAGTCACGGCTCAGCAGCAGCGACGCGCCCACCGCCGCGATGTCCGCCGGAGCCACCCACGCGAACGGCATACCGGTCGGCAGCAGCACGGACACCTCCCCCGCCCGGATGCCGTCGAGCTCGTACAGCAGATTGCTGTAGAAGAAGCCGCACCGCAGGTGGGTGACGGCCAGACCCGCCTCCCCCACGACGACGCGGTCCAGCGTCTCCTCCACCCGCGCCAGCCCGTCGATCTCCCCGGCGCCCTCCCGCAGCTCCGCCCCCACGCTGCTCTGCAGCACCGTACGCGGCACCCCGTTGCCGGCCACCGCGGCCGCCACGACCTCCCCCACCTCGGCGTACGCGGCCACCGGATCGTCGCCGTCATCCGGCGGCACGACCAGGAACAGCGCGTCCACGCCCCGCGTAGCCTGCGACACGGCCCCGGCGTCCCGCAGATCGACCTCACGCGCGTCGACGAGGTCACCCCAGGCCGCGCGCAGCCGCTCAGGATGACGGCTCAGCAGCCGGGGGCGGACCCCGGCACGGACCAGATGCCCGACCAGAAAACGACCGACGTTTCCGGCCGGTGCAGTAACAGCGATCTCCATACCGCCACCGTACGAACAGATCCGGCCGGATCCTGGCCGCAACTCACCCTCCGACCGGGGGACGGTTTGCCCCTGACGCTGGGTCAAGCTTTCAGCATGGTGGCATGACCGATGAGAAGCGGGCGAAGAGAGACGACACGACCATGCGGCACTTCACCATCCAGAACGACGGCGTCACGATCCCGGTGTCCCAAGGGGGCCGGGGACGGCCGCTGGTCCTGTGCCCCGGGCTGAACTCCACCCAGGCCGACCTGCGCGAGCTGGCCGAGCTGCTGCGACGCGACCACGAGGTGGTGACCTTCGACCTGCGCGGCCACGGCCTCGCCTCCGCCGCCGGCCGCTACTCCTTAGAGGCGTTCCTCGGCGATCTCGACGCGGTGATGGCGGAGCTGGGACGGCGCGGCCTGGCCGAGGCGCCCGTGCTGGCGGGCTATTCGCTGGGCGCCGACCTCGCCGTGCACTACGCCTGCGAGCGTCCCGGCGCCGTCGCCGGGCTCGTCCTCGTCGACGGGGCGAACCCGGTGCCGGAACCGTTCGTCACCGAGGCCCTGCTGCCGCAGTTCCGCGCCATGTGGGAGGGCCTGGCGGCCCAGCAGGAGGCCCTGCGGGGCACCGCGCGCCAGGTGCTGCTTACCGCCCGGGAGATCGCCGACGTGAACCTCGAGATCGACGTGATCCGGGCCGGGATCCTCGACCGGTACGGGAAGATCGACCGGCCCGTCACCATGATCATGTCGACCTCGATGGCCGGCGGCGACGGCGAGGGACCCGCGGCGGGCTTCAACCGGAACTGGCAGGCGGGCGTCGAACGGCTTGCCGGCGCGTACCCGCACATCACCACGACCTGGCTCGACGCCGACCACCAGCTGGTCTTCACCCATGCCCAGGAGATCGCCCGGATCATCGGCAGGGCGACGGCGAGCTTCTGAAGCGATTCTTGGAGAGTGCTCTGATGCTGACCATCGGCGAACTGGCGTCGTACGCGGGAGTGACGGTCCGCGCGGTGCGGCACTACCACGCCAAGGGGCTGCTGCCCGAGCCGGAACGGGACCACTCCGGCTACCGCAGGTACGACGGCGGCGCCGTGGTCGAGCTGATCAGGATCCGGACCCTGGCCGAGGCCGGGGTCCCGCTGGCGCGGGTGCGGGAGCTGCTGCGGGCCGGTGAGGAGGAGTTCGCCGCGGCGATCGCGGACATCGACCGGAGGCTGCGGGCGGAGATCCGCGAGCGGCAGCGGCATCGCGAGCGGATCGCCCGCCTGGCCGCCGGGGAACTGCTGGTGCTGCCCCCGGAGGTGGTCGCGTATCTGGACCGGCTGCGGGAGCTCGGGGTCGACGAGCGGATCGTCCAGGCCGAGCGCGAGGGCTGGATCCCCTTGGCGGCCCACTCCCCGGGGCGGGTGCCGGAGTGGATGGCGCGCAAGCGGGAGCAGCTCGGCGACCCGCAGTTCGTCGACTTCCTCCTCACGCTGAGCCAGGCGCTGGACCGGGCCGACGACGACCCCCTGCTGGCCGGGCTGGCGGACAGGCTGGCCGCCTACCTGACGCGGCTGGCCGACGAGCGCGGCGAGGACTACGTCGACGACACCGGCATCGAGCTGCCGCTCGCCGCGCTGATGGACACGCTGGCGTTCGCGACGGTGCCGCCGGCGCGGCGGCTGATCGAGCTCCTGAGGCAGCGCGGCTGGACGGGCTGGACCAGGCTCGAACGCCTGCGTTGACGCGACCGGCACGCTATGCGCTATAAATGTAGCGATACAAATGTAGCGAATGGAGTCGAGTCATGCACGACGTCCTCATCGTGGGAGCCGGCCCCACCGGGCTGATGGCCGCCTGCGAGCTCGCGCTGGCGGGCGTGTCCTGCACGATCCTGGACAAGCGCGGCAGCGCGTCCAACGTCACCCGCGCCTTCGGCCTGCACGCCCGGGCCCTGGAACTGCTCGACGCCCGCGGCCTGGGCGACGCCCTCGTCCGGGCGGGGAACCCGCTCCGCACGGTGCACCCCGCCTACGCCTCACGGGTCGACTTCGGACGGCTCGACACGCGCTACCCGATGCTGCTGCTCGTCCCCCAGAACGGCACCGAGAAGCTCCTTCAGGACCGGGCCGACGAGCTCGGCGTACGGATCCGCCGCGACGCCCGGGTGACCGGCCTGACCCAGGACGCCGACTCGGCACGGCTGACGCTCAAGGACGGGGACGAGCTGGAGGCCCGGTACGTCATCGGCGCCGACGGCGCCCACAGCACGGTCCGCGACCTGGCCGGCGTGGGCTTCGCCGGCGCGGCCTACAGCCTGCCCATGCTGCTGGCCGACGTCCGCATCCCCACCGCCGAGCCGCCGCCCATCACGCAGGTCGGCACGCAGGGCGTGGTGGTGACCCTCCCCTTCGGCGACGGCTGGTACCGGGTCGGCGCATGGCTGCGCGCAGAGGAGAAGGACGCCGGCTTCGCCCGGATCCGCGAGGCCTTCCACCACATCGCCGGCACCGACTACGGCATGAGCGAGCCGCGCTGGTTCTCCCGCTTCACCGCCGAACGCCGCCAGGCCCGCAGCTACCGATCAGGACGCGTGTTCCTCGCCGGGGACGCCGCCCACGTCAACTCCCCCATCGGCGGCCAGGGCATGAACACCGGCATCCAGGACGCCGCCAACCTGGGCTGGAAGCTCGCCGCCACCCTGCACGGCTGGGCCCCGCCCTGGCTGCTCGACACCTACCACGCCGAGCGGCACCCCGTCGGCTCCGCCGTCCTGGCCATGACCGACCACCTCACCGGGCTGGTGCTCAGCGGCTCACGAGCGCGCCTGGAGATCAACCGGCGCGTCATGGCGACCCTGCTTCACACCACGCCCGGCCGCCGCCGCATCCTCGGCAGGCTGTCCGGCCTGGAGTTCGCCTACCCGCCCCGCGAGCCGGACGCCCACCCGCTGGCCGGCCGCCGCGCCGCCGACGGCCCGACGGACGCGGGCCGCCTGTACGAGGTGCTGCGCGCCGGCGCCTTCGTCCTGCTCTCCGACCACGGCGTCCCCGCCCCGTGGCGCACCCGCGTCCGGCACGCCAGGCCCCTGACCAGCACCAGGCCCGAGGCGACGCTGATCCGCCCCGACGGGTACGTGGCCTGGGCCGGGGACCACACCGGCGTCGAAGCGGCTCTGGTGAAATGGTGCGGTCCGGCCGGCCACCCCACCAGGGAAGGAAACCATGCCACCGCCTAACCCCCAGCGCCGCGACCACCTGGCCGACGCGGCCATCACCGTGCTGGCCGAGCAGGGGTCACGCGGGCTGACCCACCGAGCCGTCGACACCGCCGCCGCCGTGCCGGCCGGCACCGCCTCGCGCTACTTCCGCACCCGCGACGCGCTGCTCGACGGGGTCGTCGAGCGCATCACCCACCGGCTCGGCGAACGCGTCGACTCCTACACCGTCCGGCCGATCTCGCCGGCCGACCTGGAGGAGGCGCTGGTCGGCGTCCTGACCACGATGCTGAGCGACCGGCACGACCCGCTCGCCCTGTTCGAGCTGCACCTGGAGAGCACCAGGAACCCCCGGCTGCGGCGCGTGCTGACCGACGCCCTGCACAGCCGGAGCGACCTCCTCGTCCGCCAGTGCCGCGCCGCCGGGATCGACATCGGCCAGGACGAGGCCATGCTCCTGGAGATGAGCGTGCTCGGCATCCTGTTCACCGCCCTCACCACCGGCGTGCCCGAGTCCCCGAGCGAGCCGATCCGCACCGCCGTACGGGCTCTCCTGGCCTGGACCGGCTGATCGCTTCCGCCGGCGGCCAACCGTTGTGCAACCGTGGTTACTGTAACTATGGTTGCACCGGGAGGTGAGGCATGGCCGAGCAGTGGGTGTTGCTGGCGTACCGGATCCCGCGCCAGCCGTCGACGCTGCGGATCACGATCTGGCGCAAGCTGGACCGGCTCGGGGTGGCCCGGCTGGGTGACGGGCTGGTCGCACTGCCCGCCGACGCCCGGACCCGGGAGCAGATCGACTGGATCGCCGAGGAGATCGGCGAGATGGGCGGCAGCTCCACCGTGTGGCTGGCCACCGCCGGCAGCGCCGCGCAGGAGAAGGCGATCGCCGCCGAGATGCGCGCCGCGCGGGCGGCCGAGTACCGGGCGGTGATCGAGCAGGCCGCGACGGCGGCCGGGTCACGGGCGGGCGAGCGCAGCCGCGCCCTGAAACGGCTGCAGGCCGAGCTGCGCAGGATCGGCAGGCGCGACTACTTCCCGCCCGCCGAGCGCGAGGCCGCCCAGCAAGCGGTACGGGCCCTGGCCGAGGCCGAGGCCGGCACCGAGGCCGGCACTCGTACGAGCGGGGGTGCGCGATGAGGTGGGTCACACGCGCCGGCGTGCACATCGACCGGGCGGCGTGCGCCTGGCTGATCCGGCGGCACCTCGACCCCGAGCCGGAGTTCGTGTTCGTCGACGACCCGGCGCTGGCGCCTGCGGACGCGACGCCGTTCGACATGCGCGGGGCCGAGCTGTCCCATCACGGCGACGACTGCAGCTTCGAGACCGTCCTGCGCCGCTACGAACTCGACGACCCGGTGCTGTGGAAGCTGGCCGAGATCGTGCACGAGGCCGACCTCGACGACGGCCGCTTCGACGCCCCCGAGGCGCCCGGCGTGGACGTGATCCTGCGCGGGCTGTCCATGATCTGCGACGACGAGCGCGTCCTGGAGGTCACCGGGCCGGTCTTCGACGGCCTGTACGAGTTCCACCGGCGGGCGCTGCTGCTGGGACGGGAGCCGGCATGACGACCGAGGCGACCCGGGACGTGATCCCCTTCCGGCAGGCCGTGCGCGCCTGGTTCCTCATCTCGCTGCAGACGTTCGGCGGCCCGGCCGGGCAGATCGCCGTCATGCAGCGCACACTCGTCGAGGAGAAGCGCTGGATCGGCCAGCGCCGCTTCAACCACGCCCTCAACTACTGCATGCTGCTGCCTGGCCCGGAGGCGCAGCAGCTCGCCATCTATGTCGGCTGGCTGCTGAACGGCACCCGGGGCGGCCTGGTGGCCGGGACGCTGTTCGTGCTCCCCGGCATGCTGGCGCTGCTCGCACTGTCGGCGGTCTACGTCCTGTGGCAGGACACCACGGTGGTGACCGCGCTGTTCGCGGGCATCGCCCCGGCCGTGCTCGCCATCGTGGCCCAGGCCGTCATCCGGGTCGCCAGGCGCTCGCTCACCCATCCCTTCTTCGTCGCCCTGGCCGTGGCCGCCTTCCTCGCGCTCGCGCTGTTCGGGGTGCCGTTCCCGCTCGTGGTGGCCGCCGCGGGCCTCGCCGGGTGGCTGGCGCACCGGCTGGCCCCGCAGGTGTTCGACGCGGGCAACGGGCACGGCGGCGACGGCGGACCGGCGCCGCTGATCCCGGACGACGCCCTGCACCATGCCCGGCCGAGCCGGCGCTCGGCCGCCAGGATCCTGGCGATCGGTCTGGTCGTCTGGTGGGTGCCGGTCGCGGCGGTGGCGATCTTCCTCGGCACCGACAGCGTGTTCACCACGCAAGGGTTGTTCTTCTCCGGCACCGCGCTGGTCACCTTCGGCGGCGCCTACGCGGTGCTGGCGTTCGTCGCCCAGCGGGCCGTGGAGGTCTACGGCTGGCTGACCCCGGCGGAGATGGTCCGCGGGCTCGCACTGGCCGAGACCACCCCGGGGCCGCTGATCATGGTGGTGCAGTTCGTGGCCTTCCTCGGTGCCTACCGCGACCCCGGCGCGCTCACGCCGTGGGCGGGCGCGCTGCTGGGGGCGCTGCTGACGACGTGGGTGACGTTCGTGCCGTGCTTCCTGTTCATCTTCCTCGGGGCGCCGTACGTGGAGAGGCTGCGGCACAACGCGGCCATCAGCGCCGCGCTGACCGGCATCACCGCCTCGGTGGTCGGGGTCATCGCCAATCTGGCGGTGTACTTCGCCGAGCACACCCTGTTCGGCGAGACGTTCGCCTGGGCGTGGGGGCCGTTCAGCGCGCAGCTCCCCCGGCTCGGCGCCGTCGACCCCGTCGCCCTGGGCGTCACGGCCGCCGCGCTGGCCATGACGTTCGTGCTGAAGTGGCCGATGCTGCGCATCCTCGGCGTCTGTGGTCTGCTCGGGATCGGTACGGTGCTCCTGCCGACGGCCTTTACGTTGTAGATCACGTAAGGCCGAGCAGGCGGACGCTCTCCTCCCGCATCTCGACCTTGCGGATCTTGCCGGTGACCGTCATCGGGAAGCCGTCGACGACGTGGACGTAGCGCGGGATCTTGTAGTGGGCGAGCCTGCCCGCGCAGAACTCGCGCACGGCCGCCGCGGTCAGCGGCTCGCTCCCCGCGCGCATGACGATCCAGGCCATCAGCTCCTCCCCGTACTTCTCGTCGGGCACGCCGATCACCTGCACGTCCGCGATGTCGGGATGATGGTGGAGGAACTCCTCGATCTCGCGCGGGTAGACGTTCTCCCCTCCCCTGATGACCATGTCCTTGATCCGGCCGACCACGTTGACGTAGCCGTCGGCGTCCATGGTGGCCAGGTCGCCGGTGTGCATCCAGCGGGCGGCGTCGATGGCCTGGGCGGTGAGCTCCGGCTCGTTCCAGTAGCCGAGCATCACCGAGTAGCCGCGCGTGCACAGCTCGCCCGGCTCGCCGCGCGGCACGGTCAGCCCGGTCTCCGGGTGCGTGATCTTGACCTCGACGTGCGGCATCACCTGCCCGACGGTCTCGGTGCGGCGTCGCAGGTCGTCGTCGGACCTGGTCATGGTGGAGACGGGCGAGGTCTCGGTCATGCCGTAGCAGATGGCGACCTCGGCCATGTTCATCTCGGTGACGACGCGCTTCATCACCTCGACGGGGCAGGGCGAGCCCGCCATGATGCCGGTGCGCAGGCTGGACAGGTCGAAGCGCCCCGCGAGGGCGAGCTCGGCGATGAACATGGTCGGCACCCCGTACAGGGAGGTGCACCGTTCCTGCTGGACGGCGCGCAGCGTCGCCTCCGGGTCGAAGCCGGGTGCCGGGATGACGACGCAGGCGCCGTGGGAGGTGGCGCCCAGGTTGCCCATCACCATGCCGAAGCAGTGGTAGAAGGGCACCGGCAGGCAGACCCGGTCGTGCTCGGTGTAGCCGATGCCCTCGCCGACGAAGTAGCCGTTGTTGAGGATGTTGTGGTGCGAGAGCGTGGCGCCCTTGGGGAAGCCCGTCGTGCCCGAGGTGTACTGGATGTTGATCGGGTCGTCGGGGCTGAGTGAGGCCATGCGCTCGCGCAGCGCCTCCTCGGGGGCGAGCGCCTCCAGCGGGCCGGGCTCGCCGAGGTAGACGACGCCGGAGAAGCCGATCTCCTCGATCATCGCCCGGTAGTCGCTGCCCTTGTGCGTGCGCGCGCTGAACAGCAGGCGCATCCCCGACTGCCTGACGACGAAGTCGAGCTCGTGGGCGCGGTAGGCGGGGTTGACGTTGACCAGGATCGCGCCGATCTTCGCGGTGGCGTACTGGACGATCACCCACTCGGCGCAGTTGGGCGCCCAGATGCCGACCCGGTCACCCTTGGCGATGCCGGCGGCCAGGAGCGCGCGGGCGAGCCGGTTCACGTCGGCGTCGAGCTCCGCGTACGTCCAGCGGCGGCCGGTGGGCACGTCGACGAGGGCCTCGCGGTCGCCGAAGCGCCGGACGGTCCGTTCGAAGTTGTCGCCGATGGTCTCGCCCAGCAGCGGGGCCGGCGCGACCGCGCTCGAATAGGACCACATGTCAAAACCTCCGATCGGTGCATTCATTGAAGACCACGGGGTGGCCGGGTGGCCAGCTAGACGAGGTTCTTGAGGGCCTGGTTCTGCCAGGCGGCATTGGCCGTCAGCTCGGGGGCGGCTCCGGCGAACGCCCCTCGGGCCTGGGTGTCGCCCATGAGGCGGTAGCGCAGCCAGGCGGTCACGTAGCCGAGGAAGGCGCCGCCGGTGTTCTGGATGTCGTTGTGTCCCGCGCCCTTGAGCAGCGCCATGCCCGCCCCGGCGGTGGCCTGGTCGTAGTAGCCGCGCACGGTCGCGGCCGAGGAGATCAGCCAGTCGTTCGCGCCGCTGAGGAAGAGCGCCGGGCAGGTCAGGTCGGCGACGGAGAACTCGTCCCCGGGGCTCGCCATCCACTGCGCGGGCACGGCGATCGGCACGACGGTCGTGATCAGCCCGGCGGAGTCGTTGGCCGCGTTGATCGAGCCGCCCGCGCCCTGGGAGTGGCCGGCGGCGGCGACCCGCGTGGCGTCCAGCTTGCCGTGGAACACGCTGGCGGGGTCGTCGCCGAGGCCGGCGAGGTGCTGGGCGGCGGCCAGGATCTCGGCGCCGGTGCCGGTGGTCGTGTCGGTGGAGGCGATCACCGCGAAGCCCCACGAGGCGAGGTGGTTGAGCAGTCCCGGGTAGTTGTCGGGGGTGGCCCACGAGCCGTTGCCCCAGGTGACGATCGGGTGGGCGACGCCGCCCGCGCCCAGGGTTGCGGGGTGGTACAGGCGGTGGCCGCCGGAGGTTCCGGTGGTGACCGGCCACGGGCCGGTCGCCTGGTAGGCCGACTCGATGGTGGCGGAGGCGGTGTCGGAGGCGGCGTCGGAGGCTGCGGCGCTCTCGGCGGCCGACGCCAGGAACGCGGCCGGCAGGAGGCCGAGCGTCCCTGCGCGCAGGGCCTGGCGACGGGTGAAGTTCTTCATGGGCACCTCACGGGTGGTCCGGAGACGCGGGCGTCTCCTGGGGTGGGGGGAAGCACCGGCACGGTGCGCGGGCTCCGCGCGGCCGTGCCGGTGGGCGTGCCGTTGGATAGACGGCCGGTGGTCAGGCGCAGCCGGGGGTGCCGGAGGCGCGCTGCTGGCGCATGGCGGTCACGTCGCCCGCGACGGCGGACTGCGCCATCGGGCCGAGGTCGAGCACGACGTCGGTGAAGGCGAGCGACGCCTTGCGCATGACCGCCAGGTCGATCGCCTCGGCCCCGAACTTCGGCGAGAACAGCGTCTTCGGCGCCGCGATGGGCGCGATCACGGGCAGCAGGTGCTGGTTGTACGGAGTGCCCTCGCCGCCGAAGGAGCAGTGGCGCGGCACCTTGGTGAGGTCGGCCGCCGACAGGCCCTTGAGGATCGCGGTGCGCCGTACGTCCCAGTGCTCGATGTGGCCCCTGACCAGCTCGCGCAGCGGCGTGCTCTCGCTGACGGGGACCAGCAGCAGCTCGGTGAGCGCGGGGTCGGCGACGAGCTGGCGGCCCGGCAGGCCGCCCGGCCTGGCGACCGCGTCGTAGCGGCGGGCGCCCAGGTGCTCCAGGACGACGACGGAGGAGACCCCGCCCTGGTCGTACTCGGCGTCGAGCTGGGCGGCGAGCTGGCCCGCGCCGCCCTCGCGCACGTCCGGGCCGGTCAGGTGCTGGTAGAGGTGACCGGTGACGAAGGCGAACTGCACCGTGCGCGGGCGGCACGCCACCGGCAGCGACGCCAGGTAGCGGGCCATCTCGATCATGGTGAGCGGGCCGTTGTCCCACACCGGGCTCATGCCGTCGGTGTGGCTCTCGACGACGATCTTCTGCGCGGCGCCGCCGGGGAGCGTCGCGAGCAGGGTGCGGGTGGTCGTCGGCGTCCAGGCGGCGGTCACGGTGAGCGCGGCCTGGACCTGCTGCCCGGCGGCCAGCGCGTCCTTGATCTGCTTGCCCTGGTCGGCGCCGACGTACACGCCGGGCACGCCGTACGGCAGGCCCTCGTAGGGCGCGTACATGCCCTCGATCTGGGCGTGCGGGAGCGTGCTGATCTCGATCACGCCCAGCGCGCCCGCGGCGGCGGCGGCCTTCAGGTCGGCGTCGGCCGCGGCCGGGGCCTCCATCGACTCCGAGCCGAGCATGTTGATCGTGAGGCCGGGGTCGTACATGGAGTAGCCGAGGGTGAGCGGATAGAAGAGCAGGTTGGGCACGTTGGCCCACGGCAGGTCCCGGACGACGATCTTGCCGGCGGCGTTGGCCGCGGTGATGCCCGTGCCGGCGGGCAGGTGGACGAGCGGCGCCGTGACGCCGGCGGCGGCGGAGAACGGCACGGGGGCGGCCACCTGCACCGGCGTGCCGCCGACGGTCAGGGCGGCGCCGAGGCTGTCCCAGCGGTCGATGGCGTAGGGCAGGGAGGAGAGCTGGAGGCCGGGGACGGCCGCCAGCTCGTCCTCCAGCCAGTCGATGTAGCCGGCGTGCGCGGTGGAGCCGGTCGGCCTGGGGCCGAACGTCTCCTGCTGCTCGGCCAGCTCGCCCAGGCGGGCCTCGGTGGCGAACGCGGCGGGGTCGACGCGGACGGGGCAGGTCAGGGTGGCCGCCTGGGCGGCGGCCGGCAGGGCTGGTGTGATCAGGGGGAGGAGAAGGGCGAGCAGGGCGAGTCGTCTCACGGGGGGTCCTTCCAACGAAACGTTTTAATACGTGGTCCGCGACAGTCCCCCGATGCGCGGCCGGGCTTTCTCAGTGGCGGGGCGGGCCTGTGGTGCCCCGGACGATCAGCGTGGGCGAGACCGACGAGGTCACCGACCGGGTCCGGCCCTCGATGCGTTCGACGAGCAGTTGCGCGGCGATCGCCCCGATGGCCTGCCCGTCCTGGTCGACGCTGGTGAGCGAGATGCGCTTGAGCGAGGCGATGCCGATGTTGTCGTAGCCGGCGACCGACAGGTCCTCCGGCACCGACAGGCCCGCCTCGTCGGCGGCGCGCAGCACGCCGAGCGCCGCGATGTCGGCCCCGGCGAAGATCGCGGTGGGCCGGTCGGCGCGGGCGAGCAGTTGCCGCGCGCCCTCGTAGCCGCCCTCCTCGGTGAAGGAGGTGGCCAGCACGTCGTCGGCCAGCCCGTGGGCGCGCATCGCCTGGCGGTAGCCCTCGGCGCGCACCGTGTGCGGGAGCCCCTGGGCGCGGGCGCGCTCCAGGTGGGTGATGTGCGCGATCCGGGTGTGCCCGAGCCCTACCAGGTGGTCGACCACGAGCCTGGCCCCCATGACGTCGTCGTCGACGACCGCGCCGTAGGCGGCGGAGCTGCCGTGCCGGCCCACCACGACGACGGGGACGGCCGTCGCGATGGCGGTGAGCTCGGCGTCCGTCATGACCGGGGAGATCAGGATGAGCCCGTCCATGCTCCGGTCGATCATGGCGTCGGTCATCCTGGCCTGCGTCCTGGGCTCGATTCCGCCGGGGCCGAGCAGCACCTGGTACTGGGTGTCACTCAGGTGCCCGGTGACGCCCTCGATGATGTCGGGGAAGAACGGGTTGCGGGTGTCGGAGAGCATGACGCCGAGCGTGTAGGTGCGTCCGCGCAGGGCCCGGGCCGCGGCGTGCGGGCGGTAGCCCAGCTCGTCGATGGCCTGCGACACCTTGGCCTGCATCTCCGCGCTCACGCCGTAGGCGCCGCGCACCACCTTGGACACGGCCGCCGTGGACACTCCGGCCCGCCTGG
Source organism: Nonomuraea sp. NPDC003214 (assembly GCF_053590035.1). Classification (NCBI taxonomy): domain Bacteria; kingdom Bacillati; phylum Actinomycetota; class Actinomycetes; order Streptosporangiales; family Streptosporangiaceae; genus Nonomuraea; species Nonomuraea sp. NPDC003214. The sequence goes on from NZ_JBSFSX010000011.1 coordinate 226,063, forward strand.
CCACGTCGGCGATCGTCACCCGTCCGCTCGGCACACGCCGTCCTTTCTCTCGTAGAACGAACTACACGATCTTTCTGATGGAGGAGGCTAACTCGGATCGATGCTCAGGTCTACCTCTTGACGGGCGATTATCTTGTGCCCTAACAATGGAGAACGTTCTACACAACCAACCCCCCTATGTGAACAGGAGCACGGGCGTGAGAGCACCATCCCGTCTGCTCGGCGCGGCGATCGGCGCCGTCCTCGCCCTGTCCGTCTCCGGCTGCGGGTCGTCCGCCCCGGAGGGGACCGGTCAGGTGAAGCTGACCCTCTGGCACAACAGCGCGGACCCGGCGGCGCTGCTGGAGATGTACGAGAAGTTCGAGAAGCAGTCCGGCCACACGATCGAGCTCGTGTCGATCCCGTCCGACGGCTTCGAGGACACCACCCAGACCAAGTGGGCCACCGGCGAGCGCCCGGACATCCTGGAGTATCACGCGACGGTGAGCGGCCTGCTGGCCCTCAACCCGGCCGAGAACCTGCGCGAGCTGACCGGCGAGGCGTACATCGCCAGGTCCGGCGACCTCTACCAGGCCGCCGGGGCCGTGAACGGCAAGGTCTACGCCGCCATCACCGGCTTCCCCCAGGTGTTCGGCCTCTACTACAACAAGAAGGTCTTCGCCGAGGCCGGGCTGACCCCGCCCACCACCTTCGCCGAGCTGTCCGCCGCCTGCACCGAACTCAAGGCCGCCGGGGTCACGCCGGTCTTCGAGTCGGGCGGGTCGATCTGGCCGGTGCAGATCCTGCCCATCCTCTACCTGGCCGGCGCCAACCAGGGCAACGCGTACGGCAAGGCCATCGCGAGCCACACCAGCACGCTGGCCGACGCGGGCTCGCCGTTCGTCGCCGGGCTGAGCGCCTACGCCAAGCTTCAGGCCGACGGCTGCTTCAACAAGGACATCGTCACCGCCAAGTTCGAGGACTCGATGAAGGCCCTCGTCACCGGGAAGGCGGCCATGGTCGCCCAGCACTCCGACATGCTCCCGGCGCTCCTCGCGGCGGCGGGCGGCGACCAGAAGACCGTGGACGAGTCCGTCGGCTTCGCCGGGCTGTCGAGCGACAAGCCGCTCGTCACCTACGCGCCCGGCCCGATCGGCACGTTCTACCTGCCCAAGACCGGCGATCCGGCGCGTGAGAAGGCGGCGCTCGACTTCGTGCGCTTCATGACCGGCCCGGCCTACGCCGAGTACATCGCCGCGTCCAAGACCTTCCCCGTGCTCAAGGACGTGCCCGGCCCGCAGGGCGTCCCGTCCGTGCTCCAGGACGTCAAGAAGGCGTACGACACCGGCGCGGTCATCGCCTTCAACTCCGACATCCCCGGCATGGGCGGGCTGGCGCAGCTCATGTCCGAGCTGATCGCCGGTCAGAAGGACCCGCAGAAGGCCGCCACCCAGCTCCAGGGCCAGGTCGAGCAGGCGGCCAAGGCGGCGGGGCTGCCCGGATGGTGATGCGGGACATGACGCGGGCCAGGGCTGCCTGGCTGCCGTGGGCGCTGCCCGCGATCGTGCTGGTCGCGGTCTTCTTCGTCGCCCCGTTCCTGCTCAACGTCCGGTTCGCGTTCTCCTCGTGGACGAGCTTCCGCGCCGAGATCACCTGGAACGGGCTGGACAACGTCCGCACGCTGATCGACCAGGACCTGCTGGCCAACGCGGTCACCGTGACCGTGCTGTACGCGATCCTGTGCATGGCCATCCAGAACGCCGTCAGCCTCTCGCTGGCGCTGGCCCTCCAGCGGACCGGCCGGGTCAACACCGTCTTCCGCTCGGCGTTCTTCCTGCCGACGCTCATCTCGCCGCTGGCCGCCGGCTACATCTGGCGCGGGCTGCTCGCCCCCGACGGGGCGGTCAACTCCTTCCTCGGCATCGAGTGGGCGTGGCTGGGCGAGCCGGCCACCGCGCTGGTGGTGGTCGCGTTCATCGACGCGTGGAAGTGGAGCGGGCTGATCACGCTCGTCTACATCGCGGGGCTCAACTCGATCCCGAAGTCGCTGCTGGAGTCGGCGACCGTCGACGGGGCCGGGGCGTGGACGCGGTTCCGCCGGGTGGTGTTCCCGATGCTCGCCCCGGCGCTGACGTTCAACGTGGCGGTCACGCTGGTGGGCGCGCTGAGCGCGTACGACGTGATCGCCGCCACCACCGGCGGCGGGCCCGGCGACCACACGCGGGCGCTGAACGTGGTGATGCGCCAGCAGTGGGGTCAGGGCTTCTTCGGCACCGCGAGCGCGCTGGGCTTCACCGTGACGCTGCTGGTGATCGCGACCGCCGTGCCGCTCGTGTGGTGGCTGCGGCGCAGGGAGGTGACGGGATGAGGCCCGCCTTCAGGCAGGCGCTCAAGTACGCGGCGCTGACGCTGTTCTCGATCCCGTGGGTGATCGTGCCCGTGTGGCTCGTGGTCGTCAACTCGTTCAAGCCCGCGGGCGAGGCCGCCGAGCTGGGCCTCGGCCTGCCCCGCACGTGGGCGGTCGCCGAGAACTACGGCATCGTGCTCGACCGGGGCGCCTACCTGACGGGGCTGCTCAACAGCCTGAAGGTGAGCGTGCCGATCGTGGCGGGCGTGGTGCTGCTCGGCGCGGCTGCGGCCTGGGCGTTCGGGCGCAGCCGGTCGCGGTGGCTGCAGGCGGCCTACTTCGTCATGGGCCTGTCGATCCTGCTGCCGCCGTCGATCATCCCGACCGTCTACCTGCTGCGCGCCCTGTCGCTGGACGGCGGCTCGCTCGGCTACGTGCTGACGATGACCGGCTGCCGCGTGGGCATCGTGGTCTTCCTGGCGACCGGGTTCGTCCGGGCGTTCCCGCCCGACCTGGAGCACGCGGCCGCCATCGACGGCGCCTCCCGCCCGCAGGTCTTCGTCCGCATCCTGCTGCCCCTGCTGCGGCCGGTGCTGTTCGTCGGCGGCGTGATCCTCGTCATCAGCGTCTGGAACGACTTCTTCTTCGCCCTCTTCCTGCTCCAGGGCAGCGCGAACGCCACGCTGCCGCTCAGCCTGTTCCAGTTCGCCTCCGGCACCCTGCAGAGCCTGAACTGGAACCTCGTCTTCGCCCACGTCCTGCTCACCACGCTGCCCCTCGTGGCGGTGTACGTCGCCGCGCAGAAGCGCGTCCTGGCCGGTCTCACGGAAGGTGCTCTCAAGGGATGACCACGCACGACATCGCGCTCGACTGGGTCAGACGCGAGATCGACGGGGGGCGGCTGCCGTGCGCGGTGTTCGGCGCCGCCACCTCCGGCGGCATCCAGGTGCTGGAGGCGTTCGGCACGCACGACGGCCGCGCGACCAGGACCGACGACCACTTCGCGCTCTTCTCCGTGACCAAGCCGCTGGTGGGGCTGGCCGCGCTGCGCCAGGTCGAGCGCGGGCTGCTGTCGCTGCGCCGCCCGCTGCGGGACGTGCTGCCGGCCTTCGCGCGGCCCGACGTGACCCTGTGGCACCTGCTCACCCACACCGCCGGCATCGCCGAGCAGACGCTCACCCCCGACGACCTGGTGGAGCACCTGGTCACCGCGCCGGCGCTGTTCGAGGCGGGCACGCTCAGCCACTACTCCAACCTGGCCTTCGCCGGGATCGCGGAGATGATCCGCGACGTCACCGGCCGCGACGTGGCCGGCGTCGTCGACTCCGACCTGAACCCGCTGGTGCCGGGCGGCGGGCGCATCACGTTCGACCCGGCCTGCGACCCGGCCGAGGTCCACGGCGTCGAGCTGCTCGGGCCCGGCTTCGACCTCGACGCGTTCGTCCGGCTCCGCCACCCGGCCGGGGCGCTGTTCTCCCGCGCCGAGGACCTGCTGGCGCTCGGCGGGGCGCTGCTGCGCGGCGACCGCGCACTGATCCACCCGACCACCCTGGCCGCGATGACGACCCCGCAGACGACGGGCCTGGTCAAGCTGCAGCCCGACCCGGTCAACGCCGGGCAGGACTGGGGCCTCACCTGGAACCTGCGCCACTCGGCTCCCGGCCTGCTCGAACGGCGGCTGTACGGGCACGGCGGCGCCTCGGGCTGCCAGTGGTGGATGTACCCGGAGCAGGACGCGTGCTTCGTGCTGCTGATCAACGTGATGGCGCCGAGCCTGTCCGGCGTCGACGTCGACGGCCTGCACAACGCCTTCACCACCGGGCTCGATGCGTGAACGGGGAATCGGGGGCGCCCGGCGCGCAGGTCTCGGGCGCGCAGGCGCCGCTCATCCGTCCGGTCCCGCCCGGCCCGCAGGCGGGCCTGACGTGCGGGCTGGCCGATCCCGTGGGCGTGGACGAGCCGTCGCCGCGACTGTCGTGGAACGCCCGGCTCGCCGAGGAGGCCGCCGTGACGGTGCGCGCCGAAGGGCGCGAGGTGTGGCGGTCGTCCGTCCCGGCCGGGTCGCACCTGGTGGACGTGCCGGACGACCTGCTGGCGCCGCTGACGCCGTACACGTGGAGTGTGGACGGGCACGCGGCCGGCGCGTTCACGACGGGCCTGCGGGCGGGCGGCGGGTGGGACGCCCCGTGGCTGGCGGGCGATCCGCGGGCGGCGGTGAGCCTGCGCGGGTCGTTCACCTCGCGGCCCGGGCGCGTCTGGCTGGCCGCCACCGCGCTGGGCGTCTACCGGGCGCTGCTCAACGGGGCGCGGCTGGGCGAGGAGGAGCTGGCCCCCGGCTGGACCGACTACGGTCACCGGGTCCGCTACCGGCTGCTGGAGCTCACGCGGCTGCTCGTGCCGGGTGAGAACGAGCTGGAGCTGTGGCTGGCGCCCGGCTGGTACGCGGGTCACGTGGCCGGCGGCGGGCCGGGCCGCTACGGCGACCGGCCGGCCGTCAGCGCCCAGGTGCTCGTGCGGGACGGCGCCGGGGTCCGGCGGGTGTGCGCCACGGACGCGGCCTGGACCCGGCACGACCTCGGCCGCCCGCGCGCCGACCTGATCATGGGCGAGACCGTGCAGACGCCGTTCCCGCAGGCGGGAACCGTGCAGACGCCGTTCCCGCAGGCGGGAACCGTGCAGACGCCGTTCCCGCAGGCGGGAACCGTGCAGACGCCGTTCCCGCAGGGCGGGGCGGCTGAGCCGGTGGCCGTCCCGGAGGTTCTCGTGGAGGCCGACCCCGCTCCCCCGGTGCGGGTGATCGGCACGGTGCCCGCCGTGTGCGTGACCGAGCCCGCGCCGGGCGTCCAGGTGGCCGACTTCGGGCGCAACGTCGTCGGGCGCGTCCGGCTGCGCGTCGACGCGCCGGGCCCGGTGCGGATCGTGGTGCGGCACGGGGAGGAGCTGACCGCGACCGGGCGGCTCTACACCGACAACCTGCGCACCGCGGACCAGTGCGACGAGTTCCTGCTCGGGCCCGGCCGGCACGAGGTCGAGCCCGCGTTCACGCTGCACGGGTTCCGCTACGCGGAGATCACCGGCTTTCCCGGCGCGCTGACGCCGGACGACCTGGAGGCGGTGCTGCTGTCGTCGGCGATGGCCGTCACCGGCTCGCTGACCGTGAGCGATCCGGCCGTCCGGCAGCTCGTCGCCAACATCGGCGCGTCGGCGGACGGCAACCTGGTGAGCGTGCCGACCGACTGCCCGCAGCGCGACGAGCGGACCGGCTGGACGGCCGACATCTCGGTGTTCGGCTCGACGCTCAGCTTCCTGCGGCACACGCAGGCGTTCCTGTCCGGCTGGGTGACGTCGCTGATCGACGGGCAGCGGGCCGACGGCGCGGTCCCGCACGTCGCGCCGGTGCTGCCGGAGTACGGCTACGACTCCCCCGTGTGGTCGGACGCGCTGGTCGAGGTGCCGTGGCTGCTGTGGCGGCGCTACGGCGACGACCGCACGCTGCGCCGCGCGTACGACCCGATGCGGCGCTGGGCCGCCTACTGCCTGGCGCAGGCCGAGGACGGCGTCCGGCCGGGCCGGGCGCTGGGCGACTGGCTGGCCCCCGGCACGGTCGAGACGCCCAGGAACCTCATCGCCACCGCCGCGCTCGCCCGCAGCCTGCGCCTGATCGCGCACGCGGCCGGCGTGCTCGGCGAGCCGCACGCGGCGGAGTACGCCGAGGCGTCCGCCCGCGTGTCCGGCGCGTTCCGGCGGGCCTTCCTCGACGGGCCGAGGCTGCGCACCGAGACGCAGACCGGCTACGCGATCGCCCTCGCCTGGGACCTGGTCGCGCCGGAGGACCGGGCCGCGTCGGCGCGGGCGCTGGCCGAGCTGGTCCGCGCCGGCGGGCACCGGCTGATGACGGGCTTCGTCGGCACCCCGCTGCTGCTGCCGGTGCTGTCGGAGACCGGACACCACGACCTGGCGTGCCGGATCTTCAACCAGGAGGGCTACCCGTCCTGGCGCTACCAGCTCCGCGCCGGGGCGACGACCATGTGGGAGCGCTGGGACGCCTGGCACCACCGCCACGGCCTGCAGACGCCGGCGATGAACTCCTTCAACCACTACGCCTACGGCTGCGTGGGCGACTGGCTGTTCCGGCACGTGGCGGGCCTGGGCGACGACCCGCGCGGAACGGGCGGCGGCTTCGGCGAGCTGCTGCTGCGCCCCGGCCCCGTCCCGCTGCTGCGCCAGGCGCACGCCCGCTACGCGAGCGCCTCGGGGACCGTCGAGTCGGGCTGGCGGGCCGGGCCCGACGGGGTCCAGTTCACCTTCGCCGTCCCGGAGGGCGTCAGCGCCCGCGCCGTGCTGCCCGTACGCGGCACGTGGGACGGGATGACGGTGAACGGCACCTTCCTCATGGGCCTGAGCGAGCAGCTGCCCGTCACCAGGCTGGCCGACGGGGGGTGCGCGCTGAGCCTGCCGCCGGGCCGCTGGTCGTTCACGGCTCCCTCGGCGGCCACGGCCCACCTGCTCCAGGAGTGGGACGACCTGGGCTCGTGACGGCGTCAGGGCTTCCAGACGAGGTAGGACACGGTGACGCTGCCGTCGGGCCGGGAGACGTCCGTGACCCGCACCGCGGCGACGTTCCGCTCGGTGGTCTCCAGGCAGTACCAGGCGCCCTTCTCGGCGTCGACGCTGCCGTAGTGGCGGCGCTGGAGTTGCGCCGCGCACGCGGCCTTCGTGGGGGTCCCGTCGAAGGGGGTGATCCGCAGCTCGCCGCCCCCCTTGGTCCAGAGGTCGGTGTACGGGGCGTTGTAGACGATGTCGGCGGTGGCGTTCACCTCGCTGACGACGCCGCTCTCCAGGTCGAGGTAGTCGTTGTCGGCGAGCGTGACCTGGCCTTCGCCGGTCGCCGTCGTGGCGGGTGACGGGGTCGCCGGGACGGTGACCTCCTCACCGCCGGCCGAGGAGGCGGGGATGGCGGCAGGGGTGGCGGCCGAGGCTTCGGGCGCTGTCAGGAGGCGGTCGAAGGCGGCGCCCGCCGTCCCGGCCCCGACGACGATCAGCACGGCCACCAGCAGGTCGGCGATGCGCAGGGCGCTGCCGAGCCGCCGCAGCAGCAGGACGAACCCGAGCAGGGCCGCCAGCAGGCCGGTGACGAGGATGCCCGTCACCGAGCCGCTGACCGCCAGTTGCGCGACGGCGGCCGTGTCCGCGACGAGGCCGAGCCCGGTGAACAGCACGGCCTCACGGGTCCGGGCGGGCGGGCCGGCCGTTTCCGAACTGGTCAACACGCGTTCCTTCCGTCGCGGCGCGCGGCTGTGGGGCGGGGCTCCCGGTCAGGGCGCCCTGAGGTAGGCGACGCCGAAGTGGGCGTCGGCCAGGGTGCCCGCCCCGGAGTGACAGTAGACGTCCATCAGGAGCGCGGGGGGCGCGCTGTGGGAGTTGACGTTCCCGAGATGGCAGTAGCGGCCCGCGCTCCGGGACGACACCTGGGCGCTGTCGCCCGGCTTACCGATCCCCGTGTACGCGATCCGGTACCAGCCTGCCGAGAGGCGGGTGACCGCCGGGGTCTCGGCGTTCGTGCTGTGGGAGCGGCGGGTGTCGATCCCGGGGTTCTCCGGGTCGCCCGTGGTCGTGACGTAGGCGGCGGGCGTCGAGGCGTCCCGGTGCAGCCCGGCGTCCTGCGTGTAGGACAGGACCCACGGGGAGTCGATGCGGCGGGGCGTGGCGTCCGCGCCGATCGCGTAGCAGCCGACGCTCACCTCCAGGCCGTCCCCGGCGGGCGCGGTGCCTTCCGCGTGGCAGCGCGCGGGCGTTCCCGTCCCGTACGCGCCCACCTGGAGGTGTCCCTTGTCGGCGGCGTACGGCGCGCCCTTGAGCACCGCCGTGTAGCGGCCGGTCCCCTCGTGGCGCACGTGGTTGACCAGGCCGGCCGAGTTGAACGTGCCGTCGTTGCGCGCGGGGGCGAGGTCGCCGGCGCCGCCCGGCGCGTCGTAGCGGACGGTGGCGTAGGGGGTGTCACCGGCGGCGGGCGCGGCGAAGAACACGGTGAACCACCAGTCCACCGGGGCTCCGGTCTGGTCGAAGCAGCGCACCCGGATCACCTCGTCGGGCCCGGCGGGCTGCTGACCGGCCACCGAGCAGACGCGGCCCCGGTAGTGCGTGCGGTAGGCGGTGGCGTGGGCGACGCCGGTCCGCGAGGCGACGTCCGGCAGGCGTACCTCGTAGTCCCCGGTCCCGGTGCGTCTCACGCTCGCCCGCCGGCTCGCGGTGGCGGGGTCGAGCCTGCCGGTGGTCCACTGGTAGGCGGGGTTCAGCGCCGTGTCCGCGCCCAGCGGCGCGCTCGCCTGGTCCATGTACGCGTAGCCCCAGCGGGGCGTGGCCGACGGCGCAGGGGCGGCGGCGACCATCGCGTCGACGAGGCGGGCGACGAGGCGCCTGCCCTCCTTCTCGGTCAGCTCGGGCTCCTGCGGCTGCGGGGAGGGAGCGCCGGCGTCGGGCGACACCCCGATGGGGAAGGTGATGGCGTCCCAGTCGTCGAAGCCGCTCAGCGTCTCGTCCTTGCCCGGGTAGCGGAAGCCCGGGTCGCGGACCTGCGTGTCGCCGGGCTCCGCCATGGTCGAGCACTCGTCGTCGTTCCCGGTGACGATCAGGTTGCCGTAGCGCCGGTCGAGGTCGTGCGGCGTGGTGTCCAGGTCGGGCCGCGTGCCGGCGGGGTCCTCCGGGGCGACGCACACCTGGCTCCAGCTCAGCAGGCTCACGCCGACCTCGTGCGACGGGTCGGGGTCGGCGGCGCCGCCGGAGCTCCAGTCCCAGTCGATCCCCCGGGAGGCGTCGGCGACCCGCTGGACCAGGCGGGGGTCGAGCCAGGTGACCAGCAGGTCGGTCGAGGCCCCGACTCCTCTGCTCTCGACCAGCTTCGACTGCTGGAGGTCCGTGAGCTTCTCCCGCGAGTAGTCGATCGAGCTCACCGCGCGGACGCGGTCGCTCCAGACGTCGGCGTCGGCGTCGCCCATGCTGCCGACGGCCGCCTGCCAGGCGCTGTAGTCGGGCACGCCGATGAGCCCGTAGGCGTAGTTCATGACGGACAGGTAGTTCGGCTTGTAATTGACGCCGTCGCCGCCGCCGTGGGCGAGCCCGAGCGCGTGCCCCAGCTCGTGGACGAACAGCGCGCTCCGCTCGCGGTCGGTGACGTCGCCCCACGATCCCAGCGTGACGATGAAGTCGGTACGTCTCCCGCCCGCGTGCGAGTGGCCGCCGCTGTGGTTGTCGCTGTACTGGTAGCCCCACAGGGAGTAGAAGAAGAACCCCTGGCGGGCGGCGGGGAAGTTGCCGTCGCGGTGGTGCTCGAAGACGGTGCGCCCGTCCGGCTCCTCGGCGAACAGGTAGCGCCTGCGCTCCTGCGGCGTCACCGCGATGGCGGTCGACTCGTCGATCAGTAACTGGATGCCCGTCCTGGACACGGGACCGTACGGGCAGTCCCCGGCGGGGCTGACCGGCGCGCTGTCGAACATGTGCCGCGCCTCCGCCAGGGCGCCGGGCGTGGGCCGGTCGGAGTCCGTGCCGTCGTCGAGCCAGTCGATCTCCACGGCGATCGTCTTGCGGCAGGGGTCGGCGCCGTGCTCGGGCAGCCAGGTGTCGCGGGTGCCGTCGGGACGCGGGATGCCCCGCAGCTCGACGCGGTCGGTCAGGCCGTCGCCGTCGGTGTCCTCGTCCGGCAGGCCCTCCCTGGTGTTCCAGGTCTGGTCGGTGTTCTTGTAGAAGCGGTGGAGCAGCTCGGCCGAGGCGGGGCGGTCGGCGTAGACGGCGCCGCTGTCGCGGTCGACGATCCTGAGGGCCTTCAGGTCCCAGTTGTCCGCTCTCCAGTCGGGCGCCGTGTTCAGGTGGTGGAAGGTGAAGCCGTCGAGCAGCGCGTCGGCGGGCACGCACGGCGACAGGTGGGCGTGCCAGGTGAACGTGGTGTGCGCGAGGTCACCGGTGCCGCCCAGGTGGAACCGCTCGGGCGGGGTGTCGTCGGCGCCGTCGCCGTTCCAGTCCTCGAAGAGGAACGCCTGGCCGCCGAGGGTCACGGTCTCGGTGGAGTCGTCGCGCAGCCCGTCCCCGCCCGTGGTGACGGAGAACGTCACCCGGCACACCTGGCCGGCGTCGGCGTGCGCCGGTGCCGCGGGGGCGACGGGCGACAGGCCGGCCAGGGCGGCGGCCGCGAGCAGGACGGCCGCGAGCACGGCGGACGCCCGCGGGCGCCGGGTGCGGGTGGCTCCTGGAGGTGGTCGCATACGGCTGCTCCTAACGTGAGGTGGAGGCGCGTCCGCGCACGGGGGCGCCTCGGCGGACGCCGCCGAGTCGACGATCACGGAGTCCTGGGCGGTTGGGAAGCAGTGCGGAATTGTCCGTACAAGGCCGTACACGACGTATCGGACACCAGGCCTGTAACCCTCCGCCACCTCGCGGCGACGTACTGGTGTGCCGACCCGAGAAGGCCCCGACGCCGCCCGCGAAGCCGACACACCCGAACCCGACACGTCCGGAGCCGACACGCCCGAACCCGACACACCCGGAGCCGGCACACCCGGAGCCGACGCGCCCGATCCCGGGCGGGTGCGCGACCGGCGGGACTTCGCGCGCGAGCTCTCCCTGCTCCGCGAGCAGGCGGGCCTGACGGTCCGGCAGGTCGCGGCGAAGGCGGGCGGGCACGGCGCGCACAGCACCGTCGGCGACTGGTTCGCCGGCCGGGGGCTGCCGTCGGCGGCGTCGCGGGACCTGCTCACGCGGGTGCTGCAGGCGTGCGGGGTCACCGACGCGCGGACGCTGGAGGAGTGGCTGGGCGCCTGGCGCAGGACGCGGCGTTCGCCGGGCCGTCGCCCCGCCGGGCCGGAGCCGTACCGGGGGCTGGCGTCCTTCGGGGTCGCGGACGCCCGGTGGTTCTTCGGCCGCCGCGAGCTGACCTGCCGGCTGGTCGCCCGCGTGGGCCGGCTGCGGGAGCGGGGCGGCGGCGTGCAGGTCGTCGTGGGGCCGTCCGGGTCGGGCAAGTCGTCGCTGCTGCGCGCGGGCCTGATCGCGGCGCTGCGCGCGGGCGAGCTGCCCGGCTCCGGGGACTGGCCGGTGGCGCTGTGCGTGCCCGGCGCCCGTCCGGTCGACGAGCTGGCCGCGCGGCTGACGGCGGTCACCGGGGCCTTGGGGGGCGAAGTCGCGGCGGCGATCCGGGCGGACCCCGGGAGCTGCGCCGCGTACGGCGGGCCGCTCGTCCTGGTGGTCGACCAGTTCGAGGAGGTGTTCACTCTCTGCGCCGACGAGGAGGAGCGGCGGCTGTTCGTCGCCGCGCTGTGCGCCGCCGCCTCGGGCGGCGCGCTGGTGGTGATCGGGCTGCGGGCCGACTTCTACGCCCCGCTGCTGCGCTTCCCCGAGCTGGTCGCCGCGGTGCAGGACGGTCAGCTGGCCGTCGGCCCCATGACCGAGGCGGAGCTGCGTGAGGCGATCACCGAGCCGGCCCGCCTGGCCGGGATCGACGTCGAGGACGGGCTCGTCGAGCTCCTGGTCCGGGAGGTCGCCCCGAGGGGCGCGGACCGGGCGGCGCACGACGCCGGGGTCCTCCCGCTGCTCTCCCACGTCCTGCACGCCGCCTGGCGGCAGGGGAACGGCAGGAAGCTCACGGTCGCCGGATACCACGAGGTCGGCGGCCTCGACGGCGCCGTGGCGGCCAGCGCGGACCAGGTCTACGGCGCGCTGTCGCCGTCGGGGCGCGAGACGGCGCGCCGTCTGCTTCTCGACCTGGTGCACGTCGCCCCCGACACCGCCGACACCCGGCGCCGGGTCGCCACCGCCGAGCTGCTGGCCAGGCACGGCGGTGACCGGCCGGACGAGGCGGAGGACGTGCTCGACCGGTTCATCGCCCAGCGGCTCGTCACCGCGAGCGCCGACAGCGTCGAGATCAGCCACGAGGCCCTGCTCACGGCCTGGCCGTCGCTGCGGGAATGGCTCGGCACCGACCGGGCGGGGCTGGTCGCCGGGCGCGAGCTGGCCGCCACCGCCGCCGCGTGGCAGCGCGACCGGCGCGACCCCGACGCCCTCTACCGCGGGGCGCGCCTGCTGGCGGCCCAGGAGTGGGCCGCGGGGCGGGGCCTGACGCCGCAGGTGCGGGCCTTCCTCGACGCCAGCACCCGGCACGCGCGCCGCCGCGCCCGGCGCATGCGCCAGGTGATCGTGGCGCTGGCCGTCCTGCTCGTCCTCGCGCTCGGCGCCTCCGGCCTCGCCTTCCAGGCGCAGCGCACGGCCACCCAGCAGCGGGACGAGGCGCTGTCGCTGAAGCTGAGCGCCGAGACCGGGGCTCTGCGCGCCACCGATCCGGCGCTGGCCGCCCAGCTCAGCCTGGCCGCCTACCGCCTCGTCCCCGGCCCGGAGGCGCGCGGCAGCCTGCTCAGCGCCCTGGCCGGCCCGTACGCGACCCGGCTGGCGGGCCACACGAACGCGGTCTACGCCACGGCGTTCAGCCCGGACGGGCGGCTGCTCGCCACCGGGAGCACCGACCGTACGCTGCGGCTGTGGGACCTGTCCGCCCCGCACCGCCCCGCGCTCCTGGCCACGGCCGGCTCCCGTGCCGAGGGGGTGCTGTCGGCGGCGTTCAGCCCGGACGGGCGGATGCTGGCGACCGGCGGGGAGGACGATCTCGCCCGCCTGTGGGACGTCAGCGTCCCCGGGCGTCCGCGGCAGGTGGCCACGCTGGCCGGGCACACCGGCGACGTCCGGCGGGTGGTGTTCGGCTCCGGCGGGCGCACGCTCGTCACCGCCGGCCACGACCGGCTGGTGCGGCTGTGGGACGTGACCGATCCGGGCGCCCCGGAGCTCCTGACCGCGCTGGACGGCGAGCAGGAGTCCTCACCCGCCGTGGCGCTCGCTCCCGGCGGGCGCACGCTGGCCACCGCCGGGTCGGACGGTCCGATACGCCTGTGGGATCTCGGCGACCCGCGCCGTCCCGTCCCGCTGGGCACGCTCCGCGGTCACACCGGGCCCGTCCTGACGGCGGCGTTCAGCCCGGACGGCCGCACGCTGGCCACCGGCAGCTTCGACGACACGCTGCGCCTGTGGGACGTCGCCGACCCGAGCCGCCCGAAGCCGCTCGCCACGCTGACCGAGGAGGGCGGCGGGATCGCCGCGGCGGCGTTCAGCCCGGACGGGCGCACGCTGGCCACCGGCGGCTACGACTTCGCCGTCCGGCTGTGGGACGTCGCGGACGCGCGCGACGCCGGTGACCCGATCACGCTGCGCGGGCACGCCGACACGGTCTTCGCGGTGGCCTTCAGCCCGGACGGCCGCACGCTCGCCTCCGCCGGGAGGGACGCCACGGCCCGGCTCTGGGACGTCCCCGGCCCGGCGCTCGGGGGCAACAGCGGAACGGTGTACGCGGTGGCGTTCGGCTCTGACGGCCTGCTGGCCGCGGCGAGCCATCGGACGGTGCGGCTGTGGGACACCGGCGGGCCCGTCCGGGTGGCCACGCTGCCGGGGCACGCGGACGGCGTCGTCGGGCTGGCGTTCGGGCCCGGCGGGCGGACCCTCGCCACGGCGAGCCTCGACGGGACCGTGCGGCTGTGGGACGTGTCCGGCCCGCGCCGGCCCGTCCACCTGACCACGGTGGGCGGCCATACGGACAACGTCTACTCCGTCGCGTTCGCCCCGGGCGGCACGACGCTGGCCACCGCCGGGGCCGACCGCACCGTGCGCCTGTGGGACATCGCGGACCCGCGCCGGCCTGCCGCGCTCGGCACACTGACCGCTCACGCGGACACGGTCTACTCGGTGGCGTTCGGCCCGGACGGGACGACGCTGGCCACCGCCGGGGCCGACCGCACCGTCCGCCTGTGGGACGTCGCCGACCCGCGCCGGCCTGCCGCCCTGGCCACGCTCGGCGGTCACGCCAACGCCGTCAACGACGTGACGTTCGGCGGCCGGAACCTGCTGGCGTCCGCCGGCTTCGACGGCACGGCCCGGCTGTGGGACGTCGCCGACCCGCGCCGGCCGAAGCCGCTCGCCACGCTGACCGGGCACTCCAACGCCGTCGCGGACGTCGCGTTCGCCCCGGCCGGCCGGACGCTCGCCACGGCGAGCTTCGACGGCACGGTGCGGCTGTGGCAGCTCGACGACCCGCGCCGCCCCGGCGTCCCGGCCGTGCTGAGCGGCCACACCGACCGGATCTACACGGTGGCGTACGGCCCGGACGGCCTGCTCGCCTCGGGCGGCGCCGACGCCGCGGCGCGGCTGTGGGGCACCGACGCCGGGCGGGTTGCCGCCCGGGTGTGCGAGCGCGCGCACCCGGCGATCACCCGGGCGCAGTGGGAGCGGCACATCCCCGGCGTGCCCCACCGGCCGCCGTGCGGCTAGCGCTGGGCCGCGAGGGTGACGCCCAGGCCGATGAACAGGGTGCCGGTCGCCGCGTCGAGGCGGCGGCGCACCGCCTGCCGGGCGCGCAGCCAGCCGCCGATCCGCCCGGCCAGCACGCCGACCGTCGCGTCGGCCAGGAACTCCAGGATGATCAGGATCGCGCCGAGGATGGCGAACTGCAGCCAGACCGGCCCCGCCCCCGGGTCGATGAACTGCGGCAGGAAGGCCACCATGAACGTGAACGTCTGCGGGTTGGCCGCCGACGACACCACGCCGTTCAGGAAGGCGCTCCGGCCGGTCATCCCGGCGCCGGGCGCGTCGTCGGCGTAGCCCTTCCTGAGGGTGCGGAACATCTGGACGCCGAGGTGGATCAGGTACGCGGCCCCGGCCAGCCGCAGCACCGTGAACACGACGGGGAACGCCGTCAGCAGCACGGAGAGCCCGGCCGCCGCGGCGACGACGTACAGGGCGTCACCCGTGATCACTCCGAGCGTGGCGAGCAGCCCGGCGCGGGCGCCGCCCCGCACGCCGCAGCCCAGCACGAACAGCATGTCGGGACCCGGGGTGATCAGAGCGACGACGGTGGTCACCGTGAACATGGCGAGCAGGTGGGAATCGATCGGCATTCCGATCATCTTGCCACTCGCCGCCGTCCCGATCGAGCGCGGTCGCCGCCGTGCGTCAGGGCGCCGACGGCCGGGTCAGGCCCAGGTCGGCGCCCTTCGGCTCCTTGACCGCCGTGACGGCGACGAGGGAGACGACGCAGAGCGCCATGATGTACGCGCCGACGGACATCGTGGTGCCCGTGCTCTGCACCAGGGCCTGGGCGATGGTGGGCGCGAAGGCCCCGCCGAGGATCGCGCCGAGCGCGTAGCCGATCGCGACGCCGGAGTAGCGGACGGAGACGGGGAACATCTCGGCGTACATGGCCGACATGGGCCCGTACGACAGGCCGAGGCCGAGGGTCAGGACGAGGATCGCGGTGGCGAAGAGCCAGATGTTGCGGGTCTCCATGAGCAGGAAGAGCGGGATCATCCAGACGAAGACGAGCGCGTACCCGATCTGGAAGGTGCGCACGCGGCCGATCCGGTCGGACAGCGCCCCGGCGTACAGCGTGAAGCCGAGCCAGCCCACGGAACCGGCGACGGTGGCGAGCAGGACGGACGGCCGGGACAGGCCCAGCGTGGTGGTGCCGTAGCTGATGAAGTAGGCGATGAGGAGGTATCCGGCGGCGTTGTTGGCCACGAAGATCAGCGCGGTGAGGACCACGTTCCTGCTGTTGTGGCGGAACAGGTCGCGCAGCGGCGCGGAGGAGGTCCTGGTGCGCTGCTGGAGCTCCTGGAAGACGGGGCTCTCCTCGACGGCCCGGCGGACCAGGTAGCCGATGACGATCAGCGTGAGGGAGAGCAGGAACGGCACCCGCCAGCCCCACGCCTGGAACTGCTCCGGCGTCGTCACCGTGCTCATGACCCACAGCACGCCGGTCGCGAGTATGAGCCCGATCGGCACGCCGACCTGCGGGAAGGCGCCCCACCAGCCGCGGCGCTCGCGCGGCGCGTGCTCCACCGACAGCAGGGCGGCGCCGCCCCACTCGCCGCCCGCGGAGAAGCCCTGGAGGATGCGCAGCAGGATGAGGGCGATGGGCGCGGCCACGCCGATGTCGGCGTAGGTGGGCAGCAGGCCGATGAGGGTGGTGGCCCCGCCCATGATGAGCAGCGTCAGCACGAGCATGCGCTTGCGGCCCAGCCGGTCGCCGTACCGGCCCGCGATGATCGCGCCGAGCGGCCGGAACAGGAAGCTGATGCCGATCGTGGCCAGCGAGATGAGCGTGGCCAGGCCGGGAGCCTGCTCGTTCACCGGGGCCAGGAACAGCGGGCCGAACACCAGGCCGGCGGCCTGGGCGTAGATGAAGAAGTCGTACCACTCGATGGTGGTGCCGGCCAGGGTGCTGGCGAGGACCTTGCGGTCCTCGCGTGTCATGGGGCGTGGCTCGCTCGTCACGTCGGGGCTCCGTTCCTTGCTTCGGGGGGTCTGGTGGCACGTTCCAACGGGCTGGGAACGGCCACGGCGGGCGGCACGAGGCGGCACAGGCGGCACTGGGCGGCACTCGGCATGCGTTTCCCGACCGTAGCCGACGAACGGGCGGGCGGGCAGCCCCCATGCCCGCGTCGGCGCGTCGTGCCCGGCCGGGTCAGCCCGCCGAGGAGACGACCGACTCCAGGGTCGCCACGATCTCCTCCGCGAACAGCAGCGCCGCCGGGCCGTGGCCGTGCTTCCCGCGCCGGACGAGGGAGAGGATGTTGTTGCTGAAGGCGCGGTCCCGGACCGGCCGGTAGGCCAGGCTGCCGTTCTGCTGCTCCTCGGCGATGTCGAACCGGCTGAGGAACGCGACGGCCGCCCCCGAGGCGGCGAGCCGTTTCATCGTCTCGATCGAGTTCGTGTGGAAGGCGGGCTCGATCCTGAGCCCGGCCTCGGCGAAGGTGTCGGCGATGATGCCGTGGATGAGCATCGACCGGTCCGCGAAGACGAGCGGGTGGTCCGCGCAGTCGGCCAGCGGGATCGACTCGCGGCGGGCGAGCGGGTGCTGCGGCGCGACGACCGCGCCGAGCCGGGTGTCGAGCTGCCAGCAGGTCTCCAGCTGCGGGGAGGCGGGGATGTTGAAGCCGAGCGCGAGGTCGGCCTCGCTGTCCACCATGGCGCGCAGGATGTCGTGGGTGGACAGCGCCCGGATCGAGATGCGCACGGCGGGATGGCGGGCGTAGAAGCTGACGGTCGCGGCGGAGACGATGCCGCTGGCCAGGCCGGTCATCGTGGCGATCACCACGTCGCCGCTCGGGAGCGCGTGCAGGTCGCGGATCTCGGTCACGGCCTCGCGGTACTCCTGCATGGTCCGCCGCACGTGCGCCAGCAGGACCTCGCCGGCGGGGGTGAGCCGCATGCCGCGCGGCAGCCGCTCGAACAGCGTCTCGCCGAGCTCCTGTTCGAGGACCAGGATCTGCCGGTTGATCGCCGACGGGGCGATGTGGAGCCTCGCCGCGGCCGCCCGGATGGAGCCGTGCCGCGCGACCTCGTCGAGGTACTGCAGCAGGCGTGAATGGAGCATGGGGCCTCCTCGTCCCGACTGTACGCAAAAAGCGTACAGTCCGTGCGAAAACGGCTGCTTGTCAGCAACGGTGGCGTGCCCTTTCATGTCCTCAACGCGACAAGAGCGGCGATGAAGTGAGGAAACGCATGCCCCACGACAAGACGGCCGACCTGCCGGCCCACTACGACCACGTCCGGATGATCTTCGACATTCTGCGGGGCGAGCGGGAGGCGGATCTGCTGCTGCGCGACCTCAACGTCCTGGACGTGCACGGCGAGGCCGTCCACCAGGGCTCGATCCTCGTCCACGACCAGCGCATCATCGCGCTCGACCCGGACGAGTCGGTCGTGCGGGTGCGGGAGGTCTTCGACGGCCAGGGCCTGTACGCGATCCCCGGCCTGATCGACGCGCACCTCCACTTCGACGCCCAGCTCGCCCACCCGGCGGCGTTCGGCGAGGCGATCGTGCCCAGCGGCACCACGACGATCTTCGCCGAGACGCTGGACTTCGCCAGCGCCGCCGGCGACGAGGCGATCGAGGCCGCCCAGGCCCTGTTCAAGGACCACGAGAAGCTGCCTTACCGGATCTACGCCTTCGCGCCGGGCAAGAAGACGTCGGTCGACGTCACCGCCGCCATGCTGCGGATGGACCCGGTGATCGGCCTGGGCGAGCTGGCCCACCTGTCGTACATGACGGGCAACGACGACGACTTCCGCAAGGCCGCGCTGGGCCGCGCCAACGGCGGCTTCGTCAACGCCCACTGGGGGGTGACGGCGCTGCCGGACATGCTGCTCAACTACCTGCCCGCGATCGGCGCCCACAACAACCACGACGTCTGGAACGAGGAGGACATCGACAAGAGCGTCCGGTACGGGTTCCACACGCAGATCAAGTTCGGCGTGGGCAGCCCCGAGGTGATCAGGACGATGCTGCGCGCCATCGTCAGGCGCCGCTGGCCCGCCGAGAACTTCCAGCTCTGCGCGGACAACATCTCCGTGGACCGCGTCCTGACCAAGGGCCACATCGACTGGGTGATCTCCCTGGCCGTCGAGATGGGCGTCCCGCCGATCCAGGCGATCAAGATGGGCACCCTGTACGCCGCCCGCTCCTTCGGGATGGACCACGAGTTCGGCTCGCTGGCCCCCGGCCGCTTCGCCGACATCGTGCTGACCGACAGCCTGTCGAAGATCAACCCGAGGTACGTGTTCAAGGGCGGCGAGCTGGTGGCCCAGGACCGCAAGCTCCTCAGGCGGGCCGGCCTCGACTACTCCGGCATGGTGAAGCAGCCCAGGCCCGGCCTCACCGGCCTGACCCCTGACCGGCTCGACCTCACGCCGATCGAGGTCTCCGCCGACGGCGAGCGGGCCAAGGTCCTGCTCTTCGACGTCTACGGGCGCGGCCACCTCAAGTTCGCCCAGGAGGTGTGGGTCCCGTTCCGGGACGGCGCGGTCGTCCCCGAGGTGGACGGCGTCCGGCTGAACCGGATCTCGGTCGTGCAGCGCTACGCCGACGGGGCGCGCCACATCGTCAACGGCCTGTTCAAGGGCGTCTCGATCGAGCGCGGCGCCGTCTCCACGTTCTGGCCGGCCCCCTTCCCGTACTTCGTGGTCGTCGGCGCCGACAGCGGCGAGATGTGCGCCAACCTCGAACGGCTCGACGCCTACGTCGGCGGCTGCGTCGTCACCGAGGACGGGCAGGTGCGGGCCTCGCTGCCGCTGGACATCTACGGTGTCATGGCCGACATGAACCTGCCCGAGCTGGTGGACGCCACCCGCTCGATCGACGCCGCCCTGGAGAAGCTGGGCCACCGCAACGAGGGCGAGCCGGTCGTCAACAAGCTCCTGACCCTGTTCATCTCGCTGGACCGCTTCGGCTTCATGGTCTGACGACAGCGTTTCCGTATCCGACCGAGTGTCAGCGGGTGCCGGTCACCTGACACGTAGCCGAGGAGAGACTGTGCTACAGAACGAACACGATGCCGGGGTCGCTGACACCGGAAGCCTGGTGCGGCGCTGGATCACCTACGCCGCCGGGATCTACGTGCTGACGCTCGGCGTCAGCCTGGCCATCAGGGCGGGCATCGGCATCTCGCCGCAGAGCAGCCTCACCCGCACGATGACCCTGGTGCTGCCGCCGATCAGCCAGGGCACGTTCAACTTCCTGCTCGAACTCGTCATGCTCGGGCTGACGTACCTGGTCATGCCGAAGGACTTCAAGGCCAGGAGCTTCCTGTCGCTGATCCCGGCCCTGGCCCTGGCCTCGTTCCTGGACCTGAACCTGATGCTGACGGACTGGATCGTGGTCGAGCCGTACGCCGGCCGGTTCGCGCTCCTGGTGTTCGCGGACGCGACGCTCGCATTCGGCCTGTTCCTGATGATCCGCGCCAACCTGGTGCTCATGCCGATCGACATGTTCGTCAACACGATCTTCAAGCGGACGGGCTGGAAGTGGGGCAACATCAAGACGGCCTTCGACTGCACGCTGCTGGTCACCTCGGCGGCGATCGGGCTGATCTTCCTCGGGGCGCCGCACTTCATCCGCGAGGGCACCATCATCAACGGCATCCTCGTCGGGCAGTACATCCGGCTCTACTTCTTCCTGTTCGCCCGGTTCTCCCGTAACAGGGAACGGTAGCGGTGCGCCACCTCGTGGAAGGCCGCCTTGGGCGTCCAGGCGGGGTCGTCGCCGTCCGCCACCTTCACGATGCCGAACCCGGCCTTGTCCAGGTCGAGCCTCGGGTCGTCGCGGTGCGGGAAGCCCCGCATGGCGAAGGTGAACACGAAGCACCCGTGCACGCCGGCGTCGTCGTACAGGCCGATCAGCTCGCCGAGGTAGGCCGCCTGCGTGCGCTCGTCGCGTGGGTGGTCGCCCCGGATCTCGGGCTGCTCGGCGAACCAGCGGACGATGCGGAACGAGGCCGCCCCGCGCAGGTCGGCCCCGGTGAACGCGCCACAGCCGAACTCGGTGACGACCACCGGCCGGGCCTGGTCGCGCACCAGTGACCGCAGGCGCCGTTCGTAGCCCGCGTGGTCGTCGCCCGAGCGGTAGAGGCTGACCCCGGCCACGTCGAAGCGGGACCAGTCGACCTGCTCCCAGGCGGCGGCCGCGTAGCTCAGCGGGCCGTGGAAGACCTGCCGCGCGCACCGCGCCGCCCGGTCCAGGAAGGCGTCCAGCTTCCGGGTGATGCGGCGGCGCAGCAGGCGGCGGGCCCGCAGGATCGCCAGCAGCCGCAGGTAGGACCAGGGCAGCGGCACGATCCCCGGGGCGGTGTGGGAGAACTCGCTGCCCACCAGCAGGGTCACCCGATCGGGATGCGCGGCGCGCAGGCGTTCGGCCGCCGTGGCCACCCGTTCCAGGTGCGCCAGCACCTCGGGCCGGGGACGGTCGCGCAGATGCGGCCGGACCCAGATCTCCAGACCGGCGTCCAGCGCCTGTCCGGCGGCGCGGATCAGGCGCTCCTCGTCGGTGCCGATCAGCATCACCGCCGTGCAGTGCAGCTCCTCGCGGATCACCCGCAGGTCCCGCCCGACCTCGCCGGGGGGCGCGTCGTCCACCAGGTACGACACGCCGCGAACGGTCAGCACCGGATCCTCCTCACGCGGGGACGTCGTCCCGCCGGTCGCCGCCCTCGCGGTGGTGGCCGCGCTGGGCGTCACGGTCGAAGATGCCCAGGATCTCGCACGGTCCGCCCTCGGCGCCGATGGCGTGCGGCGTCATCGTGGGGAACTCGGCGGCCTGGTTGGCCTCCAGGCGCAGGCGGCGGTGGCCCAGCATGAGGACGGCCGTGCCGGACAGGACGACCAGCCATTCGCGGCCCGGGTGGGCGCGCATGCGGGCCGGGCTGGCGGGCGGCGGCTCGGTGATGCGCCGGCGCATCACGGTCATGCCGGGGTCGCCCTTGACGGGCCAGCGCATCAGGCCGTGGGCGGCGTCGATCGTCGGGCTGGTGACGACGTCGTCGGCGGCGGTCTCGACGAGCTGGTCGAGGGAGGTGTCCAGGGCGCGGGCGAGGGTGACGAGCTGGTCCAGCGCGAGGCGGCGGCGGCCGTTCTCGATGCGGCTCAGCGAGGACTGGCTCATCCGGGCGCGGGTGGCCAGCTCCTCCAGGGACCAGCCCTGCGCGACCCGCAGCGCGCGGATGCGGGTGCGCACCAGGTGGTCGAGATCCTCGTCCTCTTGCGTCATGGGCAACAGCTTATGCCTGGGGTGCAAGGCCGCCGGGTCCCATTCCTCCGGGCGCTTGACTTCATGTTGACATTAACTTGCACACTTGCCTCACGCCAAGCGATCACTGCTAGGGAGGCAAGAGATGTTCGACGTCGTCATCGTCGGCGGGGGCCCGGCCGGGATGTCCGCAGCGCTGGCCCTGGGGCGGGTGCACCGATCGGCGCTGCTGCTCGACGCCGGGGAGGGCCGCAACGCCGCCGCCCCGAACGTGCACAACTTCCTGACCCGGGACGGCACGCCGCCCGGCGAGCTGCGCAAGCTGGGCCGCGAGGAGCTGGCCGCTTACCCGTCGGTGCGGGCCAGGACCGGGACGGTCGCCGAGGTCGGCGCGCGGGACGGCGAGGGGTTCCGGCTGGAGCTGTCCGGCGGCGACACGGTGGAGGGGCGGCGGCTGCTGCTGGCGACCGGGCTGGCCGACGAGCTTCCCGGCCCGCCCGGCGTGCGGGAGCTGTGGGGGCGCTCCGCCTTCCACTGCCCCTACTGTCACGGCTACGAGTGCACCGGCAGGCGGGTCGCCGTGCTCGGCGCCGACCCGTCCCGCGTCCGGCTGGCGCTGCAGCTCAGCCGCTTCGCCGCCGGCGTCGTCCTGTGCGCCGACGGCCGGCCGCTCGACCCGCGGGCGCGGGCCACGCTGGAAGGGCACGGCGTCGGCGTCCGCGAGGAGGCCGTCACCCGCCTGGAGGGCGACGGCGGGCGGCTGGAGCGGATCACGTTCGCCTCCGGGCCGCCGGTGGAGCGGGACGCGGTGTTCGTCGTCAACGTGCCGCGCCAGCGCTCCGGCCTGGCCGCCCGCCTGGGCTGCGCGGCCTTCGCCGACGGGTGCGTGGAGGTGAACGAGTTCGGGCAGACCAGCGTGCCCGGCGTGTACGCCGCGGGCGACATGGCCCGCCGGGCCGGCGTGCCGGTGCCCATGGCCGCGGTGATCGCCGCCGCGGCAAGCGGCACCGTGGCCGCGGCGGTGCTCGACCAGGACCTGCTGAGCGCCGACTTCGGGCTGCCGAACCCGTTCGCGGGGGCCGGGCGATGACGCGCGCGGACGTCGCCCCGGCGGTGACGCGCGGCGGCAACGTGCCGCTCGCCACCGCCGGGCTGCTCATCGGCATGCTGCTGTCGATCCTGGACCAGACCGTGGTGGCGGTCGCGCTGCCCGACATCGCGGCCGACCTGGGCGGCCTGGACGCGATCGGCTGGATCGTCACCGCGTACGTGCTGACCTCGACCGCGACGGGCGCGCTGTACGGGCGGCTCAGCGACCGGTTCGGCCGCCGCGCGGTGTTCGTGACCGGGGTCGCGATCTTCGTCACGGGGTCGGCGCTGTGCGGGCTGGCGCGGACGATGCCCGAGCTGATCGCCGCCAGGACGTTCCAGGGCGTCGGGGCGGGGGCGCTGTTCGTGCTGCCGACGATCGCGCTGTCGGAGCTGTACCCGGCCCGGCTGCGCAGCCGGGTCCAGGGCTTCACCGGCGGCGTCTTCGCGCTGGCCAGCGTGGGCGGCCCGCTCGCGGGCGGCGCTATCACGGACGCGTGGGGCTGGCGGTGGATCTTCTACGTCAACCTGCCGCTCGGCCTGCTCGCCGTCGCGCTGGCCGCGTTCGCGCTGCGGCTGCCCAGGATCGGCGGGAACGGCCGCGTCGACCTGGCCGGGGCCGTGCTGGTCGCCGGCGCGATGGTGAGCCTGCTGCTGGTGGCCGAGTGGGGCGGCCGCGCGTACGCGTGGGACTCCGGCGTGATCCTCGCGCTGGCGGCGGCCGTGGTGGCGCTGGGCGCGCTGTTCGTGTGGCGGGAGCGTCGCGCGGCCGACCCGCTGCTGCCGCCCCGGCTGTTCGCCGATCCTGTGCTGCGGGTCGCGCTGCCCGCGACCGCGCTGCTCGGCGCGCTGCTCGGCGGCTCGACCGTCTACCTGCCGACGTACCTGCAGGCCGCGTACGGGATGGGCGCGACGCAGGCGGGGCTGGCGCTGAACCCGTACGTGCTGACGTTCATGGCGGTCTCCTCGCTGGCCGGGGCCCGGATCGGGGCGAGCGGCCGGTTCCGGCCGTATCTGCTCGCCGGCGCGCTGATCGCGGCGGCGGGGTTCGGGCTGCTGAGCCTGCTCGGGCCCGGCACTCCGTACGTGCTGCTGGCCGTGGTCCTCGGCGTGCTGGGCGTCGGCTTCGGGCTGCTGATGCAGAACCTCGTGGTCGTCGCGCAGAACGCGGCCGCTCCGGCGGACCTGGCCGCGACCACGTCGGCCGTGGTGTCGGTCCGCGGGCTGGGGTTGTCGCTGGGCGTGTCCGTCTTCGGCAGCGTCCTGGCCCGCGAGCTCCAGGGGCGGCCCCCTGGTCCGTCGGCGACCGCCGCCGCCGTCCCGGAGGTGCTGTTCTGGGGTGCGCCGGCCGCCCTCGTCCTGGTGGCGCTGCTCGCGCTGCTGCCGCGCACCGTGAACCGCGCGTCAAGCGGGCCTGCCTGAGGCGGCCCCGCGTGTGACAGCCCCGCGTCTGACAGCCCCGCGTGGGCTAGCCTCACCCGCATGGCCCTCGCCTCGATCCCCAGTCCTCCCGAAGCGGTCTGGCATCTCGGATTCCTCCCGATCCGGGCGTACGCGCTGTGCTTCATCGTCGCGATCGCGTTCGGCATCTGGCTGAGCGAGCGGCGCTGGCGCGCCCGGGGCGGCGAGAAGGGCGTCATCGGCGACATCGCGTTCCCCGGGGTGATCTTCGGCCTGGTCGGCGCGCGCCTCTACCACGTCATCACCGACTGGCAGACGTACTTCGGCGAGCGCGCGATCAAGGAGCCCTACCAGGCGCTGTTCATCTGGGAGGGCGGGCTCAGCATCTGGGGCGCGGTCGCGCTGGGCGGCGTGGGCGTGTGGCTGGCCTGCCGCCGCCGGGGGCTGTCCCTCGGCGAGGTGGCCGACACGGTCGCGCCCGGCACCGCGTTCGGGCAGGCGATCGCGCGCTGGGGCAACTGGTTCAACCAGGAGCTGTACGGCTCGCCGACCACGCTGCCGTGGGGCCTGGAGATCGATCGGGCACACGGCGGCGAGCCCGGCGTGCTCTACCACCCGACGTTCCTGTACGAGTCGCTGTGGAGCCTGGCGCTCGGCTTCGCCCTCCTCTACGCCGGCAGGCGGTTCGCGCCGCGCCCGGGGCGGCTGTTCGCCCTCTACGTGGCGGGTTACACGCTCGGGCGGTTCTGGATCGAGGGGCTGCGCATCGACCCGGTGGGCGGGGTCGACCACGCGGTGACGCTCCTGGGACTGCGGATCAACCAGTGGACCTCGATCGTGCTGTTCGCCGGCGCGCTCGTCTACCTGTGGGCGACCCGTGACAGGGCCGCCGCCAAGACGGCCTGAGCCTCCGGCGGCCCGGGAGCGCCCTCACCCTTTCAGCCCGGCGTGGGCCCCGTGAAGTGGGGTGCCGCGCGGAGGCGGGGGCACGCCTCCGCCTCCGCGCGGTCCGCGTCAGCTCGTGGTGCAGGGCGAGCCGTTGACGGTGAAGGCCGCCGGCGCCGGGTTGGACCCGGTGTGGCTGCCGCTGAACCCGGCCGAGACCGACGCGCCGGGCGCCACGCCACGGTTCCAGTCGAGGCTCGCCGCGGTGACGGCGGTGCCGGTCTGGGCGAAGGTGGCGTTCCAGCCGCTGATCACCTGCTGGCCGGCCGGGTAGGACCAGCCGATGGTCCAGCCGTCGACCGCGGTCTGGCCGGTGTTGGTGAAGGTCACCTCGGCGTTGAACTGGTTGTCCCACTGCGAGGTGATGCGGTAGGTCACCTTGCAGGAGCCGGCCGCCGCGTCGGGCGGGGTGGTGACGGTGACGGTGCCGGACGGGGCCGACAGGTTGCCCGCCGCGTCCCGGGCCCGGACGTAGTAGGTGTAGGTGGTGTCCGGGGCGAGGTCGCCGAGCTGGGCGACGGTGCCGGTGTAGGAGCCGACGGGCTGGCCCGCGCCGGTGTAGAGGTCGTACCCGGCGACGCCGACGTTGTCGGTGGAGGCCGTCCAGGTGAGCGTGACGCCGCGCGCGGTCAGGCCGCTCGCGACCGGGGTGCCGGGCGTGCTGGGCGCGACCGTGTCGTCCGGCGCGGGGCCGGGGGCGGCGTACAGCAGCCGGTTGGGCGAGCCCTCGCCGATGCCGGTCAGCACGTCCTTGGTGGAGCTGCTGATGATGGCCGCCTTGCTGTCGGCCATCGTGGCGGCGGGGTTCTCCTGGAGGTGGCGGGCGATCCAGCCGGTGACGTGCGGGGCGGCCATGGACGTGCCCGACCAGGCGCCCGAGGCGGTGTCGCTGGTGCTGACCGAGGAGGTGATCGCCGTGCCGGGCGCGAACACGTCCACGCACGGCCCGAAGGAGGAGAAGCTCGCCTTCTCGTCCAGGATGGTCGTCGCGCCGACCACGACCCCGCGCGGCGAGCGCGGCGCGTTGGTGCAGGCGTCGGTGTTGTAGTTGTTGGCGATGAACACGGTCTGCACGCCCGAGTCGATCAGCCCTTCGGCGGCGTCGTTGCTGGCCGTGCCGTAGCCCTGGAGGCTGAAGTTGGCCACCGAGCGCGGCGGGTGGTTGGCCGCGACCCAGTCCATCGCGGCGACCAGGTCGCTGGTCAGGCCGCTGTTGCTGCAGTTGAGCACGCGCACCGCCACCAGGTTGACGGCCTTGGCCACGCCGTACGTGGCGCCGCCGACCGTGCCCGCGACGTGCGTGCCGTGGCCGTGGCAGTCCTCGGTGGTGCCGTCGGCGACGAAGTTGGCGCCGAAGGACGCCCGCCCGCCGAACTCGGTGTGCGTGGTGCGGATGCCGCTGTCGACGATGAACGCGGTGACGCCCGCGCCGGTGGCGCTGTAGGTGTAGCTGTTGTCGAGCGGCAGGGCGCGCTGGTCGACGCGGTCGAGGCCCCAGCTCGGCGGGTTGGGCTGCACGGTGCTGCCGGTGATGACGGAGTCGCGCTCGACGTAGGCGACGGCCGCGTGCGCCCGTACCGCGGCCAGCGCCTTGCCGGGCAGGACGGCCGCGAACCCGGCCAGCGCCTTGCCGTAGCGGCGGGTGACCCGGCCGCCGTTCACCACGGTGTCACGTTCCAGCGAGGAGCGTAAGTCGCGCGAGCGTGCCTTCTCGGGCTTCATGACCACGATGTAGCGGTCCTCGGCTCCGGCCTGCGGCTCGCCCGGCGTGAGCAGCGGCGCCGGCTCCGCCGCCTGGGCGGGGACCGCGATCACCGCCAGCGGCAGCGCGAACGCCGCGCCGAGAGTGGCCAGCCTGAGCTTCCATGCCTGGGGCAATGCTTCGTCCCTTCAGAAGTGATCTTGACTTCTGGAGGCTATCCGATCTTGGTTTCCGGCCGATGGCCGCCCCTCGTGAACGGCAGCCGACATCTGGGTGTCGAACCGGGTCCGGGGTCCGGTGCCAACCTTTCGGGGGCTACGCGGCGTTCGGGGGGCTGCACGGGGCCGGGTGGATGGCCGGCGACGACTGGGTGCGGCGCAACCCGGCCACGCCGGCCGCGTTCCGCGCGCGCTCGCCCGGGCGCACCGCCTGACCGCGGAGGACCCCGGGCAGGTCGCGGCGATCCTGCCGCACTACATCCGCATCACCGAGCCGGCCGCCCCGAGGATCAGGCTGGGCGTCCGGACCTGGAGGAGCTGCGGCGGCCGGCGGACCTGGCGCGCGAGCGGAAGTGGCTCAAGACCCCGCTCGACCCGGCGGGCCTCGCCGTGCCGCCCGGGTGAGCGCGGGCGGCCGGGGCGCCGCGTGGCCCGGCCAGGCGAGGTCGTCCACGGCCAGGAACGCCTCGCCGGCCACGGTCGCGGGGGTGGCCCCGGTGTAGGCGAGGACGTCGCGGTGCAGGTGGGACTGGTCGACGTAGCCGGCGTCGGCCGCGACCAGGGCCGGGCTCTCCCCCGCGACCAGGCGGTGGGCGGCGTGGTCGAAGCGGACCAGCTTCGCCGCCTGCTTGGGCGGCAGCCCGAGCTGCGACCGGAACCGGGACCAGAGCCGCTTGCGGCTCCACCCGACCTCGGCCGCGAGCCCGTCGACCCGGGCCCGCCCGTGGCCGGCGGCGATCCGGTGCCAGGCCCAGGCGACCTCCGGGTCCACGGGCGGCCCGGCCCCGTCGCGGCGGGCGAGCAGCTCGTCCGTCAGCGCGAAGCGTTCCTGCCACGAGGCGGCCCCGCCCAGCCGCTCGCGGATGCGTGACGCCTCCGCGCCCCACAGGTCGTCCAGCGGCACGACGGCGCCGTCGAGCTCGGCCGGGGAGACGCCCAGGACCGCGCCCGCGACCACCGGGGACAGGCGCACCTGGACGCACGCGACGTTCTCCCCGCGCACCCGGACCGCGCCCGCGGCCCCGAGGCCGGGCCCGGCGACGATGCTGCCGCCCCGACCGCGCCCGGGGGCGCCGTCGAGGACGGGCGAGCCGGCGCCGAAGTCCAGGACCACCGTCACGGCCGGGTGCGGCACCATCCGGAGCGTGTCCAGGTCACGGACGCGGAACCCGGCCATGGTGACGCCGGCCACCCGGCTGGGCCGCCGCGGGCTCTCGACCCCCCACGCCGCCGGCCCGTGCATGAACGTCCGCACGCCCCCCATGCTACGGGCCGGACGCAGGCACGCCGGGCGGGCGCGGCCTCGGCGCGATCATCGCGCCCGGGTCCGGGCCCGCCCTTAAACCGGTGGGGCGGTTCCGGTGGCTTTGTTACGGTGCCGGGATGCCTTCTCACCGCGCCCTGCTGCCGCGCTCGACGCCGGCCGCCTCGGGGGTGTCGTCCCGCGCCGTCGCCGCGCTGCTGGACCGGCTCGAGGAGCGGTCCGTCGAGTGCCACTCGATCATGGTCGTCCGCCACGGTCACGTCGTCGCCGAAGGCTGGTGGGCGCCCTACTCGGCCGGGCGCCCGCACCTCCTCTACTCGGTGACCAAGTCGTTCACCTCGGTCGCCGTGGGGCTCGCGATCGCCGACGGGCTGCTCTCGCTCGACGATCGGGTGGTGGACGTGCTGCCCGACCACGTCCCGGCGGGCGTGTCGGCGCAGGCGCGCCGCCTCACCGTCCACCACCTGCTGTCCATGACGGCCGGATACCGCACGGACAGCCTCGGCGAGGCCTGGCGGCTCGAACCGGGCGACCTGGTGAAGGGCTTCCTGCGCATCCCGTTCACCGACCTCGAGGGGACCCGGCACACCTACGACAACGCGACCACGTACGTGCTGGCCCGGATGGTCGAGCGGGTCACCGGCCTCGGCCTGCCGGAGCTGCTCGACGAGCGCCTGTTCGAGCCGATGGGCGTCGATCACGCCGAGTGGGACCGGGTGGCGAGCGGCGCCGCGTTCGGCTTCCACGGCCTGCACCTGACCACCGAGGCCGTCGCCGCCTTCGCCGAGCTGCTGCTGCGCGGCGGCGTCCGGGGGGACCGGCGGCTCGTGCCCGCCGCCTGGATCGAGCTCGCCACCAGGCGGCACGCCGACCCGCTCCCGCCCGAGGACATGCCGGGGAACGCCGATTTCCTGGACGGTTACGGCTACCAGTTCTGGACGTCGCCGCACGGCTTCCACGGCGTCGGCTCCTTCGGGCAGCAGTTCGTGGTCGCCCCGTCGCACGATCTGGTGGTCGTGCTGACCGGCGCCCACCACCAGGAGCAGGGCGTGCTCGACGCGATCTGGGAGTGCCTGCTGCCCGGCCTGGACCGGGCCGACAGCGCCGGGGACGACGAGGAGCTGGCCGAGCGGCTGCGGGGGCTGTCGTTCGCGCCGGTGCCGGGGGCCGCCGAGCCGGGGCGTCCGGTCGAGGCGCGGCTCGACGCCTGCGCCGAAGGGTCGCCGCTGCCCGAGGGGATCACGGTGGCGGCCGACCCGGTGGACGGCGGGTGGCTCCTGCGGCTCGGGGCGTCCCTCGTCGTCGAGGCCGGTCACGGCGGGTGGCGGGAGAGCGCGCCGCTCGGCCGTCCCGTCGTGGCGTCCGCCGCCTGGCAGGGCGACACGTTCGTCGCCGAGCTCTACGTCATCACCACGCCGCACCGGGTCAGGCTGGTGGTGGACGCTGTCGCGCGGACGGCGGTGGCGGCGTGGAACATCGTCCCCCTGACCGGCCCTAGCCTTGAGGTGCACGTGCGATCACCGCTGATGACCCGGCCCGACGTCGCCTAGATGATTGATTCCAAGGGGTTGGGATCAGTGGTCGTAGGCGGTCAGTGAGCGGGCGATGGGCTGACCGGTCTTGTCGTTGTGCCAGATC